>NZ_WFKN01000008.1:0-309206 GCF_011007405.1 Sphingobacterium sp. xlx-130 | reverse complement strand
CTATTTATGAAAATAGAATTGTCTTTATTATAATTTCTGATTCTAGGACCAAATGGCTGATTTTTTTAACTTTCGTCGTTTCTCAACACTACTCGTTACGTTACATGATCATTTTTTAAAGAACTTTATCGCATCCGCTTCGCGCTTCTGCTTTATCTCTACACCCGAAGGCTCGACTTTTTTACTTTTTCTGTTGCCCTTCGTTTCCGTTGGGACTGCAAAGGTAGGAATCTTTTTCAGAGTTCCAAAATAAATGTGAAAATTTATTTCGGCGTCCCTTCTTTAATTCCCGCGTTTAAATAACATTAAACCCTTCTTTTTTCATGGTCCCGTCCTAAGATCCGACCGTTCCTCCCTTGCGGAGTGGTGCAAAGATAGGATAATAATCCTATCAATTCCTAATATTTCATGACTTATTTATTTATACCGGACTTAACTTGCTGTAAATTTGAAGGATAAAATCATCGAAACACGGCTCCTTTCCCACGCAAAGGCCGGAATAAGAACCAGCACCCGTAGTATCTTATATATCTATATAAGGAAGCGCTCCGAAAAACAGGCACCCTCCCCTTATCCCTTAGCCCCTATTATAACAAAGAAGGCCGGGTAATTCAAGGCTTTCTATACAACACTCCTAATTTTAACAGAGGGATCCTAGAGAGAAAATAGGGATTTACCTCTACAAACCTTCTATTATAACCCTAGAAAATCTCTATAAAACTAGAATATGCATCGGATCTATTAACTATAAAACTCGGGTATAAATACCCCCTAAGAACTTATATAAAAGAAACACATGTATTAACTATCTCCGTTTCATCCAAACAAATCCAATTCGTTCCTTTACGTGCAACTACATCCTGTATTACCTCTAAATAAGTAGCATATCCAAAACAACCTGACACTCCTGATCTTGAGCTAAGTCACCCATACCGAGCAACAACGAATCCTGTTGTTCATAAAAAAGACTCCACCAAAATGGGGAGTCTTTTCCTTTTCAAAAACTTATACCACTACTTCCAGCCTCCTCCTAACGCCTT
This sequence comes from Sphingobacterium sp. xlx-130, assembly GCF_011007405.1. Lineage (NCBI taxonomy): Bacteria > Pseudomonadati > Bacteroidota > Sphingobacteriia > Sphingobacteriales > Sphingobacteriaceae > Sphingobacterium > Sphingobacterium sp. xlx-130. Next base: position 308,166 of record NZ_WFKN01000008.1, on the reverse strand, counting down.
ATATAAGACAATTTGATTTAACAATTTTTCCTTCAAAACATCAACCTGCGCTTCCTGTGCGCCAATGACATCTTTTTGTGCCGTTACAATATCCAAGTAATTTACTCGTCCGGCAATAAATAGTTCTTCTGCCGCAACAATTGCTGATTCCAAGGCCTCAACTTGATCGTGCACTAACACTTCGCGGTCAACAATAGCACGCTGCGTATGTAATGCCAATGAGATCTCGTTGACAGCGTTTAATATCATTTTTTCATACGCTAAAAAAGCTATTCCGTAGTTTGCTTTCATTACCTCATATTGAGACTTTAACTCCCGTTGCCTGAAAATGGGTACCGTCACACTACCTAATACACCGTAAGCAACAGATTTCTCCAAATTAAACAGTTGATCAATACTAAAGGTCTGCAGTCCAAAATAGGGGCTGATAGCTACAGAAGGAAGAAAAGATAGACGAGCCACCTCTAATTCACTAAAATTACGTTGTAATTCTAATGCAGCTCTCCTGATATCTACACGATTGTTAAACAACAAATCTAAGTTACCGACCCGCAATTCATCAAATATTTTATGATTTGACACATTTTCGCTACTTCGGTTTATAGGTTGATAAACACGTCCTAAAAGTTGGTTTATCTGATGTTCATATCCTACGATTTCCTGTAATGCCAAAGCTCTACGTCCTTTGGATTCCGCCAGAATTGACTTAAACTGTTGTACACCTAATTCATCAGCACGCCCTGCCTCCTTTTGTGCTTCAATGATACTCAATGCGCGCTCATGCAAAAGTATATTTTGCTCATAAACCTTGACCTTTTGATCAAGTCCTACCAACTCAAAATACGCTGATGCAACACTACTGATCAATTCTGTTTCCAACAATCGTTTTGTCTCACTTTCAGCTAAAAGACCTAAAAATGCAGCTTCTCTTCCATTCCTTAATTTCCCCCATATATCAATCTCCCAAGACGAGCGTACTCCTACAAAATAATCGGGGATAAATGGTTCGGGAAGCTTCTCGTTAGTCTTTAGGTTTTCCGAGAAATTAGAATCGTAGTTACCTATACCCGATTCTGTATAATGACCGTACTTTTTTAAACCCGCTTCTACCGCCGCGTCCAATGTAGGCAACGATGCGGCCTTACGTTGCCTAAAATTAGCTTGTGCTACCTCTATCCTATGAATAGCTTGTTTAAGATCCTTATTATTTATTAAGACCGTATCAATAAGACTTTTTAAATATGAATCCGAAAACACATTCTGCCAAGGGATGTTTCCAAGAGAAACTGTATCCAACAATACACTACTCGCATCCGATTTCAATTCAGTACTTATATCTGATTTGACAACCTTCTTAGGGACTGTACAAGACGATATTAGAAAGAAAGCTGCTAAGGTAGCAACAACCTGCCCTATCTTTTGAGATTTGCTTTTCTTTGAAAATAATACAACTAATCCAGGAATTACGATAACACCTAAAATAGTACCAATCACCATCCCTCCTACCGAGGCCGTTCCGATGGTTTTATTCCCTACAGCACCGGCACCGCTAGCCAGCATTAACGGAATGAGCCCTGCAGCAAATGCAAACGAAGTCATTAAAATAGGTCTTAACCGTGCTACCGCCCCCTCTACAGACGCAGTAAAGATGTCCATACCCTGCTTGTACTTTAAATTAGCATATTCTACGATTAGAATCGCATTTTTACCTAATAGTCCGATAAGCATGACCAGAGCTACCTGTGCATAGATATTGTTCTCGAGTCCAAAAACCTTCAAGAATATAAAAGCTCCAAAGATTCCAGCTGGCAGACAAAGAATGACAGGTAGGGGCAGCAAAAAGCTCTCATACTGCGCTGCTAAAAGCAAATAAACGAATACTAAACACAATAAAAAGATGTAGCCTGCTTGATTGCCGGATATCTTTTGCTCTCGTGTCATACCTGACCATTCGATTTCATATCCTTGCGGTAGACTTTCAGCAATACGTTCTACGGCTTCAATAGCTTGCCCTGAGCTAAACCCTGCCGCCGCTTGACCTGTAATCATAGCAGAACTGAACATATTATAGCGTGTAATTTGTTCCGGTCCATAAACCCGCTTCATGGTCATAAAAGAGGAATAAGGTACCATATCTCCATCGGCCGTTTTAACATACAATGCTAATACATCTTCTGGCTTTTGACGTGAAAAAGCATCCGACTGAACCATTACTTTATACATCTGTCCGTAACGGATAAAGTTTGTCGCATACTGACTCCCCAAAAGAGTCTGAAGGGTATTCATGGAATTCTCAACGGATATCCCCTTCTTGGCAGCTAGGTCATAATCGATTTCAAGCATATACTGTGGAAAGTTAACATCAAATGTTGTACTGGTACTTTCGATTACATCATCGTTATTCAATTCTTTAATAAAATCATTCAGGACAAGACTGGTTTTTGATAAATCTTCATTGCCACTTTTATCTAATAACCGTAACTCGAAGCCCGAAGAGTTACCAAAACCGGGTACAGTGGGAGGTGGAAAAAACTCAATAGTAGCATCTGCTATATGACTGGTTTTCTCTCGAAGAACCTTCATGACATCATCCACGGTTTCATCACGTTGATCCCATGCTTTCAGATTAATCATACCCATCCCATAGGATGAGCCCGAAACCTCGGTCACGATGCTGTATCCAGCTAAGGTCGATACAGTCTCTACAATATCTAGTTCTCTCGCTATACGGTCCACTTCATCAAGAACTTTTTCGGTACGGTCTACTGTTGCACCCGGAGGAGTAGTCACTGCTACATAAATCATTCCCTGATCTTCGGTTGGAATAAAGCCTGTAGGTAGAATAGCGGCCGATCCCCAGGTAAGAACAAACATCACTGCGAGAGCACCCAAAGTAACTACTCTACGTCCAGCAATACGTGACAATAGATTTTTATATCCGCCCCCTATTTTATCGTATACGGCATTAAATCCTTTGAAAAAACGGGACAAAAAACCATTACTTTCTTTCTTATCGTGTGGTGATTTCAGAATTAAAGCACACAAGGCTGGTGTAAGGGTAAGCGCATTAATCCCTGAGATAACGATAGAGGCCGCCAAAGTGAGTGAGAACTGTCGGTAGAAAATCCCTACTGGTCCAGACAGGAATGCGACAGGAATAAATACCGCAGACATCACCAAAGTAATCGCAATTACTGCACTTCCTACTTCTTTCATCGCTGCAATTGTTGCTTCCAATGGCGGAAGATGTTCATCTTCCATCTTCGCATATACTGCTTCGACGACGACAATCCCATTGTCAACCACAATTCCAATAGCTAGTACCAATGCAAATAAGGTCAATAGATTAATAGAGAATCCCATCATCTGCATAAAGAACAACGCGCCAATCAAACTAACGGGGACGGCCAAAATAGGAATTACGGTAGCTCTAAAATCTTGAAGAAAGATAAACACAACTAGGAACACCAAAATAAACGCTTCCAACAAGGTGATCAACACACTCGATATAGATGCATTCAAGAATCTTGACACATCGTACCCCATCGTATAGGTCATGCCGGGAGGGAAGGTCGACTCCTTAAGTTCGGCCATCCTATCCTTCACACTTTGGATTACATCTTGGGCATTCGACCCTGGGAGCTGCTTCAACATAATAGAAGCAGAAGGTCTTCCATCAGTCTTGGATACCATCTCATAGTCCAAAGATCCAAACTCGACATCTGCAATATCCTTAATTCGAATAATTGAACCATCAGCATTCGCTCGAATAGGTACGTTTTCATACTCACTTACCTCGGTAAACTTACCTGGATAACGGAGTACATACTGCTGCATATTCACCGCTTTATCCGAACTAATTCCAGTCTGACCTGGGGCTGCTTCTATATTTTGTCTCCTTAATGCCGTAACGAGCTCCTCTGTAGAAATTGCATACGCCGATAGCCGATCTGGTTTGACCCAGATTCGCATGGCATAATCCTTCATTCCCATAATCTGAGCAAAGCCTACCCCTTCGATACGCTTCAGCTCTTTGAGTACATTAATATCGGTAAAATTGTAAATAAATCGCTCATCAGCCGTAGCATCATCCGTATAGAGGTTCAGGTACATCAACATACTGTTTACCTCCTTTTCTGTAGTAACACCGGCCTTGATTACCTCCTCAGGCAATTCATCCAAAACAGTAGTTACTCTATTTTGCACATTGACTGCCGCAATATCTGGATCCACGCCAACTTTAAAAAAGACTTGAATCAAAGTTGTTCCATTATTGGTAGACACCGTATTCATATAGGTCATCCCTGCTACTCCATTGATGGCACGCTCCAACGGAATAGCTACCGCATTTGTACTTACCTCTGCATTAGCCCCTGTATAATTGGCAGTCACCACGACAGAAGGCGGAACAATATCCGGGAACTGGGTAATCGGCAATGTAAATAATGCCAAAAGTCCTAACAGCGTAATAAAAATTGAGATCACCAGTGATAGCACTGGTTTTCTGATATACGTTTCAAACATCTAAATCGCCTCCGTTTCTAGTTGTTAATTGGTTTTGGTTGTATGCTCATACCATCCCGCAAAGACTGAACTCCTTCGAAAACAACTTGCACATCTGCTGGTAGCCCATCTTCTACAATATAATAGTGTCCAACGCGTTGCCCATTCCTAAATGGAATCATCTTAACCTTATTATCTTTGACTGCGTAGACATAGGCTTTGTCTTGAATTTCGAAAACCGATTTTTGATGCACAAAGGTGAGCTTGCCTGTTTGTGTCGGCACACCTATACGTCCTGAGGCCCCATGCTTTAATAGACCTGTTGGATTATCGAACTTCGCTCGCAAGGAAATAGACCCCGTACTGGCTTCAAACTCACTTTCTACGATTTCAGCAATACCAGTATAAGGGTATAGATCACCATTGGCTAATATTAAGCGTACTTCTTGCTTAAACTTATTTCTGTTAAATGATGAATCTGAGGCAATAGCAAGATATTCTGACTCGGAAATATTATAGTAAACATTTACTTTTTCTAAATCAGAGATTGAGGTTATCAAGGCCCCTTCACTTAATAAAGATCCTTCTTTAAGTAAAATCCGATCAATACGCCCATCAAAAGGTGCGCGAATCTGCGTATGGCTTAACTTGGTTCGTGCTTGATTCAGGATTGCTTCGGCTTCTTGGACTTTGGAGATCGCCGCTCTAAGTTGTACTTTGAGTAAATCCTGTTCTGTTTTACTGATGATACCCTTCTGCACCAATTTTGCTGTTCTTTCCAGCTCTAATTCAACTTTTTTTACTTCAGCTTTCGAGGTGTTCAAGCCAGCTTCTGCTTGCGCAAAATCAGCTTTATATTCTTCATCGTTAAGTCCAAACAATACTTGCCCCTTACGGACAAAGGCCCCTTCATCCACATAGATCCGATTTAAAAAACCTGCTAGTCTTGACCTAAGCTCTACGTTTCTTTGTGATTGTATATCGGCGATATACTCTTTATAAATAGTGGTATCCATTTGCAGGAGCCCGGTAACGGGAACAATTCTAGCTTGTTCTTCCGATTTGTTTTCATTACTGCTAGCTGTACATGACGCGGCAAATAAAAGGCATCCAAATACTGGATACATCAACTTTCTTTTCTTCATAGCTAATTATGAATAGATTATTTAGTAAAAAATCAAATAAAAGACGTAACAAGCGTATGCCCAGCCTAAAACTAGACCTGACATGTATTACGTTTAAATAAATAAAATGGGATTGTAAAAATTAGAATGGCCGGAATCTATACAGAAACGTATAGTATCCTGGCAAACATAACGTTTTAGAAACGTAGGTAGGATGATCAATCTCTTTGGAGAAGAGAAATAACTTTCTATCCAACCAGCAAAAAAATAAAATAACAGGTAGTACCCCCAATGTCAGCATAAGAATACGGTAGTCATCAAAAAAGATATTTGGAAGATTATCGTGTTGCTCGGGATGTGTCATCTCTAAGATTTCTTCCAATACAACTTCCAACAATGTCTCGCTAGAAGCGACTGGAGTAAAATCCAAAACATTACAATACTTCACCTCATAACAGAGTACATTGAGATAGCCGAAAAGTGCTAGAAAGTGTAGTATTCGCAACATATGCCGCAAATATAAAGAAGCAAACTACAGAATGGCGTAGTCCTATGTAAAAAAGCTGTTATCCAAGCGGTGCATATAGACAGTTCAGACTTTTCTTTGACAAATATGTCTCTTTGCAGATATTGACTTACTACTTTTTAAACACCCAGAACTTCTGTAACGTAAAATTAAAACCTAAGGAAACAATTATCTCCACAACACCTTTTGACAATAGAAAATGGCAGTGCCAAACATCTACAAGAAAATGAATACCCGTAGATTTTAGAAAGATACTACCGGCGACCACAACAATAAATTTCCACAGTTGGTTTGCTAAAGGAACTGCAGTACTGTTGAACGACCAATATCTATTAATCGTAAAATTGATAATAGCTCCTAAACTTCCGCTGACGACGTTCGAAAAAGGAGCAGAAATTAATAAGACCTTATAGCAGAATGAATAAATTCCAAAATCAAAAAGCCCTCCTACAAAAGCGGAGAGCTGTGCTTTAAAAAACTCTTTAACTCTAAATGCCATCTTCTGGAGCCTGTTCGGCTTGTTGCTTAGCCAACTTCTCTTCTTTATCCTTAGCATCTCCCACAGCTAGAAGCTTTATTGTATCACCAATATTGATAAAAAACAATATGACACAAATTCCCAAAACGCTATAGTCGATAGTCCCCTTAAAAACAACTTCAACAAGTAATACGAGACAAACAACAACTCTTATTTCAGTTGGTCCTAATAATCCAGCATCGATAGTATATTTATCTGTAATTCGATACCGTAATTGAGATATAATCATGGCCCATCCGTAAAGAGCTACCAGCGCAAATCCTAGATATTTAAAATCGCCTACAGTATATAGAATATATCCGAGTCCGATAAATACCGTACTAACCCAATCCATCACAATATCCAATGCAAAGCCATACCATTTACGCGATTTATTACGATAGTAAGCAATTCTACCATCTAGAGAGTCGCCAAACCATTGGATAAAGAAACCTGGTATAGCCAATAGTAACAGATCCCTATTGACATATTCTGCTAACAAAAAGCTCACTAGAATCATTAAAGATCCAAAAAAACCAATCGCTGTCAATCCGTCTGAGGTAATACGCTCTGGTATACGTGGTACCAAATAGCTAATTAATCTCTGCTCTGGATCGCTCAGTATATTTGTACGCTTTCTATCCTGAAACAATTTTTTGTTTATTTCCTGTTTGCTCATATCTATCTTATTACAGCCAATTATTAGATTTATACCACAACAACGTTTCCCTCAATCCAGAGGAAAGATCATATTTAGGTTCAAAAGCCAATTCTTTTTGTGCCTTGCTTATGTCGCAACCCCAATTCTCTGCAGTCAGTTCACCCAACCTTTCTGGATACAACACAGGTGTTTTTTCAGACCCTGTATATAGTGACTGAGAGACCTTAGCGATAAATGCCACGATCGAGTAAGGAATATGTAGACGAAAAGACTTTCGATTGAATGTATTTTTAAATACATCGGCCATAGCATATCTAGAATATACATGACCATCCGTAATATTATAAAACTGAAGACCTTCTTGCGGCTTAGTACAAGCCTTGAAAATACTTTCTACAAGATCCTTTACATACACGAAACTTAGCTTCTGCGGCTTTGCACCAATATAAGGATCAAGTCCTTTGTTTAAGGTATCAAATAAGATAAACAGATCTCGCTCACGTGGTCCATACACGGCAGTCGGCCTTAACACAGAAATTGGACTAGCAGCAAATTTGGCTTTAATCATTTCTTCAGAGGCTTTTTTACTACGACCGTACACCGTCACGGGATTATAAGGGGAGTTCTCGGCTATTAGAGTAGCACTGTTGAACTCGATAGGTCCTATCGCTGCGAGACTACTGACATATACAATACGCTCTAAAGTATCGCTTGCAGTATTGGCAGCTTTTAAAATATTTTCTGTATAACCAACATTAACCTTAAGCATATCGCTTTCACGTTTTGCCTTGGTCATGGCTGCTGCATGTATAATATAGTTATACTTCTCTTTTTGGAATAATGATTCGAGTTCGTCAACATTATTCATGTCGGGGAATACAAACACGTCAACAAATTGCTTTATGTCGTCGATCTTACTGGTTTTTCTTACAGCTGCATGGATTTCAAATCCCTGACGTCTCGCCTCTTCAACAAGATGTGACCCCACAAATCCACTTGCACCTGTTATGAATATTTTTTTCCTCATATCGCCTTCTCGTATAAACGATAGCGTTTGTATAGTTCACCATTGATTTGTTCAATAGCGTGATTCATTAAATAATTTGTTTCTAACATCCAAGAACATTCTGCTCCGCGTACCCCTGCTGGCTTAGCGTTTTTGATAATTCTTCCATACAAACAGGCTTCAATTCCTAATTTTCGGTAGCCCTCTAGAACTCCAAGCATCAAAACCCTTAGCGACTTTATCTTCTTTTTACCAAACAATAACTTAAAAATACCTGTTGGCAATAGTCGACCTCGCTTTATATTTATTTGGATTTCGTTGACATTAGGTATCCCTACAGCAAAGCCGATTATTTCTCCTTCTTTTTCAGCTATAATACAAAAACGAGGATCTACAATCATTTTTAGATCTTTTGCGACATAGTCAAACTCTTCATCCGTCATTGGCACAAAGCCTAGATTCTTATCCCAAGCTTTATTATAGACCGATTTGATTTTAGCTGCTTCGTTTTTAAAATCTTTAAGATTGATTGTTCTTAATTTAATACCAGATCTCCCCAAGCGCTCCTCCAATCTATCCATCAATTGTACCGCACGGGTACTTGCGGTTTCAGTCTTCACATCGTAAGCCAGAAGATCAACTTTCTTCTCAAAACCATAATTACTGATTAGATCTAAGTAATAGGAATAATTATAGGGCATCATTGCCATTGGCGGCATATCAAAGCCCTCAACCAATAGGCCACAAGTTTCGTTTGTTGACAAATTTATCGGGCCAACAAGATTGTTTCCTCCTCTTTCTTTAACCCATGCGAAAGCAGCGTCAAACAATTTATTGGCTACCTGTTGATCATTAATACAATCAAAATATCCAAACTGCCCTTCAGCAACATTATTAAAAGAATTGTGGTGATTATTCCAGATCGCCGCTATCCTACCTACAATTTTATCATTCCTATAGGCTAAAAAGAGCTGTGCTGTAGAGTGTTTGTAAAAAGGGTGCTTCTTAGGATTCAACAGATCACTTTGCGCGATAAACAACTCTGGCACGTAATTCGGTTCCCCTAAATACAAATCATGCGGAAAATCTATAAATTCCGCACGTTGTTTTTTTGTTTCAACAGGTATGATTGTTATCATGGCCGTCTTAAAATGGATGAGATCTTATCTATATAACTTTTTTATATCGTTCTACTTCCAAAGCTTTGAACACTTTTGCCATCTTGTCGATAGCTTCGTCAATCTGATCAAAGGTGTGTGTTGCCATTAATGAAAAACGAATCAACGATTCTTCTGCAGGTACTGCCGGTGCTACGACAGGGTTTACAAACACACCATTATCCTGTAACATCTTGGTTACAATATAAGTCTTATCGTTGTTGCGGACAAAAATAGGTAAGATTGGACTTTCCGTATCTCCCAAATCAAATCCGTTTTCAATCAACAATCTCTTTGCATAATGTGTATTAGCCCATAGCTTTTCAATATGCTCTGGTTCAGTCTGTATAATCTCTAAAGCCTTTAGCGTGGAAGCTACTGAAGCAGGAGTCATACTTGCACTGAACATTAACGATCTTGCTCTATGCTTCAGATATTCAATGGTCTCTTTATCTGCAGCCACAAAGCCTCCTAAAGATGCTAATGACTTACTGAATGTACCCATGATTAAATCCACTTGATCAGTCAGTCCAAAATGACTACCTGTACCGGCACCTTTTTCTCCGATCACACCTAGACTATGCGCATCATCACATAATATAGCCGCATCAAACTCTTCGGCTACTTTTACGAGTTCAGGCAGTTTTACAATATCACCCTCCATACTGAAAATACCATCGGTTGCAATTAATTTAAAACTATCTTCCGGTAGTCTTGAAATTTTTGCACGGAGGTCGTCCATATCATTATGGGCATATTTGATCACCTTAGAAAAAGAAAGTCTACTTCCATCTATAATAGAAGCATGATCTCTTTCATCAAGAAGAATATAGTCGTTGCGTCCCGTAAGACACGATAAGGGGCCTAAATTAGATTGAAAGCCAGTACTAAACAAGATAGAAGCCTCTTTACCGACATATTCAGCTAGCTTCTCTTCCAGTTCCACGTGAATATCCAACGTGCCGTTTAAAAATCTGGATCCAGCACAACCTGTTCCGTATTTTTCTAAAGCATCTTGCGAAGCTTCGATAATACGAGAATCAGTAGTTAATCCTAAATAAGAGTTTGATCCAAACATCAATACACGTTTTCCATCGATAATGACTTCCGTGTCTTGCTTTGATTGAATAGGCCTAAAGTAAGCATACAAATCGTTCGCTTTTATTGGCTCTAATTCCTTTTTTAGAAAACTTGATGTTCTTTCACTTAACTTTCCCTTGCTCATGCTATAGGTATTTCTATTTAACGCGATTACTATTTAACTTTTTGACCAAACCTAAATAATCGTCAAAAGTAAGAATTCTACATTAAGGCAAACAATTTTTATCAACAAATGACGTTAATCTAACATTGCCCTAGTATGTTTTTCTCCTAATATACTTTATTTCTAATCTAGTTGCAAAACGTGCAAACTTACAAAACTTTGCAGTATAAACCACTACCAAAAAGCAGATAAATATCATAAAGTTAAATTATTGTTAATAAACAAACAATAGGTTTTGGCATTATTGGCCCTATCAACCTTCAAATTTACTACATTTGTACTTTAGTTAAGTATAGTTATGGCATTATCCTCTCAAATCAACATAAAAAACAAAAAGGCATCATTTGAATATCACCTCATTGACAGGTATATAGCCGGAATTCAGCTCCTAGGAACGGAAATAAAATCCATCCGGGAAGGCAAAGCAAATATCAACGATAGTTTCTGTGCTTTTTTCGACGACGGTCTTTATATCCGTAACATGCATATTGCAGAATACTCGTTTGGGTCTTTTTACAATCATGAGTCAAAACGTGACAGAAAACTTCTACTCAGCAAAAAAGAACTAAAAAAGCTTAAAGATAAAGGAGAAGAAAAAGGATTCACCATCGTTCCTTTGCGTATTTTTATAAGTGAAAGAGGCTTTGCCAAGGTGGAGATTGCCTTAGCACAAGGAAAGAAAGATTTCGACAAGCGTGAAACCATAAAAGAGCGGGAAAGCAAACGTGAACTCGACCGGGTAATGAAATATTAGAGCTGATTAGCTTAGGATAAACGCTCCTGGCGTGAGCCCTTCCCTATTCTTAAAAAGTCTGACAAAGTAATTTACATCATTAAAGCCTGCTCCAAAACAGGCTTCCTTCACACTTTTTGTTATTAGCAACAACTCTTTAGCTTTGTTTATACGCTGTCGGATAATATACTCCATTGGACTGACTCCTAGTTCTTGTTTAAACATTCTGGTGAGACTGGATTTACTCATATTAGAAACTTTTTCGAGCGTATCGAGCGACAGCTTTTCCGAGACATGTTTCCGGATAAATTCTTTTAGATAACCAAGCTCTGTAGTCGTAGCCTTACCCAACTCTACGGCCAGCAAAGACTGCGTCTGCAGTAATTTTATAACCAGCTCCTTAAATGTTAAGTCAGCGAGTGCATTTTTTAATGGGTCCACACTGGTCATGATGTGGAATAACTTGTTCAATAGCTGCGCTAGTTCTGGCGTATTATAAAGATGATATTGCTCATTGTCCAATTGCCAGCTCCCTGCGATGCTGACCTTTGGATAAAACTCATTGAGATAATCCATGACATTCTGGATCCGATCTCTACTTATCGTCAAGGCCGTACACTGCGTAGGTGTTCCATATGTAGCTTCTGGAAAATCGATATTCATTCCCACAGAGGCCGGCAACACAATCATCTGTCCTGGTAAATAGTCAAAAGAATGCATATCATTAATATGCATTACCTTCTTCCCTTGTATCATATTGATCATGACAACATCATCAAAACGCAGTGGAACCCGTTCCGACGGCTTATAGGTCTCGTAGACATGGAGTTCTAAACTATCAATTGTAAATGCCCGTCTATTTTCAACAAGTGTAGATATTTCGCTCTCTTTGGAAAACGGCAGAAGTTGCACCATCGTATTATTTGCCATATCAAAAAATTTACAACTGGTAATCAACCAAATATAGTAAAAAAAAAAAAAAAACGTTACCTACACCGCTGACTGGATAATGCTACAGTATGACCCAATAGTACTACATTATAGAAAAATGGTTGGCTAAATTTGATAAAACAGATTTGTAACACTAAAAGGTTAATAATATGAATACTATTAAGAGACCAGCGTTTAAAGAACGTTATGACAATTACATCGGTGGTAAATTCGTAGCCCCGACACAAGGAAAATATTTTGACAATGTATCTCCGGTAGATGGTAAAGTGTTTACTCAAGTGGCACATTCCACCAAAGAAGACATAGAGCTCGCTGTAGATGCTGCGGTTCATGCTTTCGAATCATGGGGCAAAACTTCTGCTACAGAACGTAGTATTATCCTCAATAAAATAGCGGATCGCATAGAAGCAAACCTAGAGTATATAGCGGCTGTTGAAACTATTGACAACGGAAAAGCCGTTCGCGAAACCCTGAATGCAGATATTCCGTTAGCGATTGACCATTTCAGATATTTTGCCGGTGTAATCCGTGCAGAAGAAGGGTCACTAACAGAACTCGATGCAAACACAGTTTCTCTTATCGTACACGAACCTATCGGTGTCGTCGCTCAGATTATCCCGTGGAACTTCCCTATCCTGATGGCGGTATGGAAATTAGCCCCTGCTCTTGCAGCTGGAAATACCGTTGTATTGAAGCCAGCAGAAAGCACTCCCACCTCGATAATGGTGTTAATGGAGTTGATTGGAGATTTAATACCTGCAGGGGTTATTAATATAGTCAATGGATTTGGCTCCGAATTAGGGAGAGCACTCGTTACAAATCCTAAAGTATCCAAAGCTGCGTTTACAGGTTCTACCGCAACAGGACGTATGGTTATGCAATACGCTACGGAAAATATTATCCCAGTGACACTGGAGCTAGGGGGAAAATCGCCCAATATATTCTTTAGCTCTGTCATGGATGAAGAAGATGCTTTCTTAGACAAAGCCATTGAGGGCGCCGTACTATTCGCGCTCAATCAAGGAGAGATCTGTACTTGCCCGTCCCGCCTTCTTATCCAAGAGGATATCTACGACCGCTTTATCGCTAAAGTAATTGACCGGGTCAATCAAATCAAAGTTGGAGACCCTCTAGACCCTACTACGATGATGGGAGCACAGGCTTCGAAAATCCAAAAAGACAAAATCATGTCTTACATCCAGTTAGGCAAAGAGGAAGGGGCCGAGGTGTTGACTGGTGGGGATCAGAATAACGTAGGCCCAGGCTTTGAAGAAGGCTATTACATCAAGCCGACCCTATTTAAAGGCCACAATAAAATGCGCATATTTCAGGAAGAAATCTTCGGTCCTGTTCTTGCCGTCACTACATTTAAAGACGAAGAAGAAGCTATTGCACTAGCCAATGACACGATCTATGGTTTAGGTGCAGGCGTATGGACACGAGATGCCCATCAGTTATATCAGGTACCTCGTGCTATTCAGGCTGGACGTGTATGGGTCAACCAATACCATTCATATCCTGCAGGAGCACCTTTCGGAGGTTATAAGCAATCAGGAATAGGCCGTGAAAACCATAAAATGATGCTTGCCCACTACAGGCAAACAAAAAACATGCTGATATCCTACAATAAGGAAAAATTGGGGTTCTTTTAATATACTATATATTGTCCCTCGTTGTATCGCGAGGGACGATATATACCTAAAACTATTACATCATGATTTCACGATTAGCTATTACTAAAAAGGCGCTGCAATTGGTAGAGAGGCTTGAACAAAAACATGGCCCACTCATGTTTTATCAAGCTGGCGGTTGCTGCGAGGGAACACAACCCCAGTGTTTTGAAAAGGGAAGCTTTTACCCTCGTATGAACGATGTATTAATCGGTCATATTAAAGATTACGAATTCTGGGTAGATCGCAATTTATTTGAATATTGGCAACATGCTCACTTCACGTTGGATGTACTTGAAGGTTTTGGCCCAGGCGGATTTTCATTAGAAAGCCCTCTGGGAAAAACCTTCAAAGTACATTATAGGCTCTTTACAGAACAAGAGCTTAAAGATTTATCACCTATAATACGTAATAGTTGATCCTTGTATTGGGATGTATTGCCAAAAGCAACTATCCTTCGGCAATATCCAAACCTTCGAGTACCGGAATTGGCTTTTTATTTTCGCCCAAAGCGACAAAAGTGAATAGTCCTTGGATTGCCAGTTCCCGGCCCTCTTCATACATATGCTCCAGGTAGATCTCCACTTTTATCTTTAGACTGGTTCGTCCAATACTATCTACGCGTGCTATAGCTTCGATAATGCTGCCTGAAGGTATGGATTTTTTAAAATCTATACGATCTGTTGATACTGTAACCAACCGTTTGCGACAAAACCGCGTTGCTGCCATAAAAGATACTTCGTCCATTATAGCCATTGCTTTACCACCGAATAAGGTATCGTGATGATTGGTCAAAAAAGGAAAAACCGTTGTACACACGCGGGTTTCGGACGCATTTATCTTTTCTTCAAGTGTCATTTTCGAATAAATTTTTACAAAGGTAGCATTTTATCAACTACCGACTTCAACTCCTATTCCCTTTAATAACAAAGAAGCATTGAATATCGTACACTTTCCTTCTTTCAATTTATAATCAAATAACATCTCTCCATGTTCTACTTGAATGTCAAAATGGTAGTTCTTGAGTACCCCGGTATATTCATCCTGTAGCGATGCCAATTGCAGATCATGTGTGGCGACCATTCCTTTACCGTCCATAGCGATCAATTTCTTAATGATAGCTCTAGACCCTAAGTACTTATCAACAGAGTTTGTACCTCTCAACATTTCATCGATCAGCACAAAGGTATCGTCGCGTTCTGCGACCAGCTCTAGAATAAATTTCATGCGATCCAGCTCGGCTTTAAATGTGGAAGTACTCTCGTTGAGATCATCCTTAATACGCATATAGGACACTATTCTATAAATAGGTAGCTCCAATCTATCTGCACATACCACCGCTCCGGTATAGGCCAGTACAGCATTAATTCCTACCGTTCGCAGAAATGTACTCTTACCAGCCATATTAGATCCTGTTACCAGGGCGATCCGATGATCTTGCGAAGTGTAATCATTTGCTACAGCTTTATCTACAGGAATCAATGGATGATTTATTTTGACTGCTACCAAAGCATCTTTGTGAATATCATCTAGTAAGATCGGCGTGGTCCATTCTGGATGATTACGCTTTAAAACAGCTAAACTGACCAGTGCCTCGAAATCAGCTACGATATCAAACGTATTCAGAATATTATCCTCGTAACTCTTTTTCCATTTAACAATAGCCAAGACCTGCCTAAAATCCCATAGAAATATGATATTCAAAATGGAGCCGATCAAAATATTATTTCGTGCATCGAGCTTGTCAACCAAAGCTCCTAGACGTCTAAAAGCTACAGATAGGTTTTCGTGATTATCTGTTTGCAGACTGGCTTGCAAGGACTTATTCATTTCAGATGCAAACTCTTCTTCCTCAATCATCCGAACCGCATCGGAATAAGCTATCAAGGTAGCACCGATCTTATCTATTCGCGAAGAGAAGTAGCTCACTTTACCCGCTAAAGCGAGCGTCCAGCCTAGGTGAGCGATCCCAACTAACAGTAGAATATTCCAAATAGGAATAATAAATAATGATACAAGTACGCCAATCAATAATAAGTACGGTGCTATCGGTACATAAAACCGAAGTACAGCTGATCCAAAATTAAGCGCTCCATCTTGTAAATACCTCGACAAAAAAGTACGGATATTCGTCTTTTGGCCTAAATTGAAAAGCAGCTTTGTTTGCAATTCCTGTATCCACTCTCCCTTATTATGCAATTCTGAACTCGCTTTCTGACGATCCAAGATCTGTTGCTTACTACCTGCAGCGATAAACCAAGAAGCCAGACGTTCAACACCATCTGCCGTTGCAGCTCGGTTGATTTTTGCGAAAAGAGACTTGGGACCAAATACATCTAAATCTGAAACATAGGGGTGTTTCCCATTGTCGTATATCTCGCCATCATTATACATATTAACCCCGCTTTCATTCAGGCTCACTTCATTCTGATTGACACGTAAGAAAGCTGCAGCTTCTGCCTTAGATTTTTCCAATCGACTTTGTCGGAGTACAAGGTAAGCAAAAGACAATATGATAACGAGAACCGCAATCAGTAGAAACCAAATGTTGTTCAGTTGAAATATTTTAAAAAGAACTCCACCTCCAATCAGGATGATTGCTAATCGCAATAAGCTATTCGTATTTATCTTCTTCTCTAAAGAAGAGAGCTCTACCTCAGCTCGTTTTATATTTTCATGATAAAGATCTTTCATATGTATACAATTTGATTTTCAATGGTCATATGGAATATCCAAAGTATTTTCATTCTTGTTTGTGCAGCATGTGCTATATGGATATTTCATATTTAATTGCTTTTACCAGGCTTTGTCCCCCACCAGAGGAACAAATCTAAAAGTATCTAATTCAATGCGTTCGAAGTCGTTTTCACCGACCCGAAGTATGGTTACCATTTTCTGAGTTTTCTCGTCTCCAACCGGTATCACCAAAAGGCCGCCTAACTTAAGTTGCTGCAACATCACTTCCGGCACAAATGGAGCTCCTGCCGTAACAATGATTTTATCATACGGCGCATGTTGCGGGATGCCTTTGGAACCGTCACCGAGGAAAAAACTAGGCTTATATCCCATATAAGGAAGAACCTGAATCGTTCTGTTGTACAAACTTTCCTGACGTTCTATCGTAAACACAACTGCGCCAAGCTCCAACAGGATACAAGTCTGATACCCCGACCCTGTGCCTATTTCTAATATTTTATCCCCCTTTTTGACGTGGAGTAGCTCGGATTGATAAGCCACAGTATAAGGTTGGGAGATTGTCTGCCCATCCCCTATCGGAAAAGCGATATCTTTGTAGGCTTGGTTCCAGAAAGTCTCGTCAAAGAAAAAATGTCTAGGCACCTTTCCAATGGCCTCCAGCACCTTTTTATCTTGAATCCCTCTACTTTCAAGATGCTTTACGAGTTTATTTCTCGCCCCCTTTTCCCTGTAATTATCTACGAACTTATATGCCATTATTCTTCAAAAATACCCTAATTAACGGATATTTTAAGGAATAAATACAAAATGTTTGAGGTCAGCATCTTTGTAAAAAAACAGGCTACCGTAGGATTATTTTATTTAAGTTGCGTATCTTCCTGCTTTCAAAAACACAAAAGAATGTACAGACTCTTTCTTCTTTCGCTCTTAATCTTAGGTATCTCATGCAACTCTCAATCGGGTGACGCCAATTATAACAATGACTATAAAGCCTCCTTTGACTCTATCTTAAACAGTTATGATCTGACCGGGAGTATACTCATCTACAATCCTCAACAAAAAGATTACTATTCGAACGATTTTGAATGGGCCAACCGAGGGTTTCTACCAGCTTCTACTTTTAAGATTCCAAATGCTATCATTGCTTTAGAGACTTCCATAATAAAAAGCGATACTTCAATACTTAGGTGGGATGGCAAACAGCGAGATTTTGACAGTTGGGAAAGAGATCTGACTTTACGTGAAGCTTTTCAGGCATCCTGCGTTCCTTGTTTTCAAGAAATAGCAAGAAAGATCGGCACCACGCAAATGAAGACATACCTCAATAAACTCCATTATAACAATATGGACGTTACAGCAGAAAATATCGATTCTTTCTGGCTCAAAGGTAACTCCCGCATATCCAGTTTTGACCAGATCAATTTTCTAGAACGATTTATCTTAAAAAAACTCCCCATTCTCAACTCCACGAGAGAGTCGATGCTAAAGATCTTTACCATTGAAGAAAATAATATCTACAAACTATCGGGCAAAACGGGCTGGTCTTACAACGAGAAAGACAATAACGGCTGGTTTGTGGGATTCCTCGAAAAAGACAACAAAATATATTACTTTGCACTAAATGCAATCCCCAAAGACCCGAACAATATGGAAAAGTTTACTGAGGGGCGAAAGCAGGCTATTTATGATACATTTAAACTTATGAAACTACTATAATAATATTATGCATAAAATCACCCTAACCCTAGTCTCTTTACTGTTATTTACTCAAATTTCATTTGGACAGCATTTAGATACGCTGAAAATATTGGCCATTGGCAATAGTTTTTCTGAAGATGCAATAGAAAACTACCTTTATGACCTCGCAAAATCCAGCAACAAAAAAATGGTAATTGGTAATCTCTATATAGGTGGAGCTTCTTTAGAATTACATGTCAATAATGCGACTGCCGACAAAGCCAGTTACAGTTATAGAAAGACCAATCTCGATGGAACCAAATCTTCCACCAAAAACACAAGTATATCGCAGGCTATAAAAGACGAGGACTGGGATTACATCAGTCTACAGCAAGCTAGTCCTACCTCGGGCAAATACGACATCATTATGAACAGTCTACCTGCCTTGGTTTCTTACGTGAACGGATTGAAAGCAGAAAAAACGAAGTTGATCTACCACCAAACCTGGGCCTATCAACACGATTCGGACCACAAGGGCTTTGCCAACTACAACAGAAGCCAACAGGCCATGTACGAAGCTATAACTAGTGCGACTAAACGTATCAAGAAATCGAAAACATTTACCTTTATTGTACCTTCAGGCACTGCTATACAAAATGCACGCACATCAACTATAGGCGACAAATATACACGCGATGGCTACCATCTACAGTTAGATTATGGAAGGTTTACTGCTGCTTGTACTTGGTATGAAATGTTGTTTGGAAAAGACGTGCGTGACACGAGTTATAAACCGGAAAAAGTAACCGCTGATCAAAGTAAAATTGCAAAAGAGGCCGCCCACAAAGCAGTGAGAAAACCATTTAAAGTGTCTAAAATAAAATTGTAATTATTTAATCCTATACAGTTCATAGAGCTCTCCACAAGGGCGAGGTGACGTTATTAAGAAGCCTTTGACCTCTTAAGAATTCGCTAATACGGATCTACATCAATCTGTATACGTACGCCTGCATTCAGCTTGTCCAATTCAAAAGAAAGGATTGCTGTGCGTACCAACTCCTTCACCTTCGCGATACTGACATTACCTCGTTCGATTTTTAAAGTGATCGTCTGTATATAGTTATTACGGACTCTAGCTACCAGGGGAGGCTCCGGCCCTAACACTCTATTTCCGAGTGAGAATCGCAACAAGCTCGCTAACTTCTGTGCTGAGTCAAGCGTTTGCTGTTGGTCCGGATGTTTTACATCCAATCGGATAAGTCTATAAAAAGGGGGATAATAAAAATTCTTACGCTCGGTCACCTCCTTCATAAACATCCCCTCATAATCATGTTGCACCACTTGTTCGATGACACGATGATTTGGCGTATAGGTCTGAATCACCACTTTACCTATTGCATCTCTCCGTCCTGCTCGGCCTGCTACCTGCGAAAACAACGAAAAAGATCGTTCATATGCTCTAAAATCCGGAAAGTTAATAATCGTATCTGCATTGATAATACCAATAAGGCTCACCCGACCAAAATCCAATCCTTTTGCGACCATCTGCGTACCGATCAACACATCATATTCATGTTCGTCAAATGCGGTGATAATCTTATCAAAACCATGCTTCCCTCGCGTCGAATCCAAATCTAAGCGCCCGATACGTAAATCCGGCATTAAGATTTCCAGCTCTTCCTCTACCCTTTCCGTCCCAAATCCTTTGCTTTCCATATGCGGCATCCCACAGGCCGGACAGACATTTATAGGGGCTTCAGAATGTCCACAATAGTGACAGTGGAGCAGGTGGGATGTCTTATGATAGGTAAGACTCACATCACAATTAACACATTTGGCCACATATCCACAGGTATTACATTGCACGAAAGGGGTATGTCCACGGCGATTTTGGAAAAGAATAACCTGTTCTTTACGTGCCACAGCCTCCTTAATCCCATTTAGTAACGTTTCACTAAAATAAGAATGCATCTTATTCTTCCGACTTTCTTCCGGAATATCGACAATTTCTATTTCTGGCAATTGTGCCTCACCGAAACGCTTTAATAACTGCACCAACCCATATTTACCGGCCTTTGCATTATAGTAACTTTCCACAGATGGGGTTGCCGATCCCAATAGTACCTTTGCTTGGTGCAAGTGTGCTAGATATATAGCCGTGTCACGTGCGTGATAGCGAGGCGCCGGATCAAACTGCTTGTAGGAATTTTCATGTTCCTCATCGACGATTATAAGGCCAAGCTCTTGAAAAGGAAGAAAAACAGAAGACCGAGCTCCAATGATAACTCTAAATTCGTTTTTCAAGACCTTATGCCATACTTCGGCCCGTTCATTATCGTTAAATTTGGAGTGATAAACACCCAATTGATTACCAAAGTGAAGACGAAGACGCTCAGTAATCTGCGCGGTAAGCGCAATTTCAGGCAAGAGGTATAATGCATTCCTACCCGTAGCGAGCACCTGCTCAATTAGCCGAATATAAATCTGTGTCTTACCAGAGGCGGTGACGCCATGTAGCAGCACCACATCTTTTTCCTGAAAGTTCGTATTAATTTCATCAAAAGCTCCCTGCTGCAGTTTGCTAAAAGCAAACTCCTTGGTCATCAAGAAATCGGTTCCTTCAAACCGACTAATCACTTTTTCATGAGCCTCAAACACCCCCTTATCAATCAACGCCGTTATTGCCCCCGCACCACAGGCGGACACCTCTATGACATCTTGCCGACTGATATCTTCTTTGGTCTTTGTCAATTGTAGGTACCCGAGCACAGCATCTTGTTGCTTTGGTGCCCTATTGAGGCTATCCAACAACAATCGCTTTCCTTCATTATCATTATAGATGGAAGCCAGGTGTAAGAAAGACTTTGTCTTCGGTTTATATCGTTCTTTAATCTCCTCTGAAATTTGAATAAATCCCTTCTCAAAAAGAGATCTCAATAGCGGAAAGACAGATTTTTGTCCCAATATCTTGGTTACATCTGCCACCCGCAGTTCACCTGCGACATCTAGAGCCTCAAGAACCAGGTAAGCTTTATCAGAAAGGGTTGTACGATCCAGTTCGGGATTTTCAGAAGCTATAATTTTTGTTTCGGAGGCCATTTTAAGCGCTGCAGGCAAAGCCGCCTGCAGCACCTCACCGAGCTGACACATATAGTAATCGGACATCCATTCCCACAAGGACAACTGCCCCTTATCCACGATTGCAGTATCATCAACCACATCCATAATGTACTTGGCTTCGTACTTTTGAGGCGCTTCTGTGGATACTGTTTTTACAATTGCAGAATACACTTTATTCTTACCAAACTGAACGATGACACGCACCCCCACCCTTATCTTTTCATTCCATTCGAAAGGGACTCTATAGGTATAGGTCTTGGCAATCGATAGCGGCAATACCACTTCGATAAAAAGTGTTTTACGTTCGGCAAATAAATCAGGATTATGCATCTAACAAACTTAGATAAATTGCCTTTTATAAGCAATGATAATTGCGTCTCATAGCATAACAATTTATCGATCTCGCCTCTATCCTAGAAAACAACGTGATAGCGGATATATAAATTACAGTTAAGCTCTGTTTTTTACAGCGGCCACAAATAGCCCCACCCAACCGACCATAAAGCAAAGTCCACCCAATGGGGTAACTGGACCTAATAAAGAGGCTCCCTCGATACCCAATAAAGAGCGAACACTCAGTAAATATAGTGATCCTGAGAACAAAAGGATACCTATCGTAAACGCGATATAGGAGACACGTATAGACTGGCTCTTAGCCCTCGAAAAAGTGGAGAGGAATAATAATGCAAAGACATGATAGAAATGATATTGATTTGCGGTCTTCCATGTATCTAAGTGATAATCACTAATTTTTCCTTCAAGACCATGTGCGCCGAATGCTCCTAAAACCACGGCTATCAAACCAAAAAAAGAAGCAGTCAAAATTATTTGCTTATTCATGTATTTTTATTCAGAAACCACTTATGTTGAATTATTGTTTATAAATGTATAAAATATCCCCTAGAAACAAAAGATCATGAAAAGTTTTTGTTACGTTATTAACGAAATAGAAGTGAAATAAGTAGGTTTGCATTATGCGAAATACGATTATCCTTTCGGTTGTTCTGTTTGTAGCTGTCGTAGCTGCCACTTTATATTATTTCCGCAACCTCGATGGCGAACATAATCGCGCCGCAAAACCGTTACGCTATCTTCCAGACAACACGCTTCTTATCACTGCTATTAGCAACAATGAAGTGTCCGATAATATCTTTAAAGATTTTGAAGTTTTTGAGGCCATGCTCGGCCATCAAGAGTTCGAGGTGATGAGCCAATTCAAGACCAAGCTACTCCGCAGCGAAGCTCTTAAAAAATTTGTTGACGATTCCGAAGTCTATATATCATTCCATCCGCAGGACAAACAGATCGAAACAATATTGACTATACCGACCTCTACGGCAATCACGCAAACAGAATTTCCGGCAATACTCAATGAATTGAACAAACAGTACAAAATTAGCACGACAGATACCTTAGATCACAAAATATACCAGTTGCAATACGGCAGTAAGGACTCTTCTCTTTATTCAATTTATTACAACAATGTTTTCTTTGCATCAAAATCTATGCACCTCTTGACCAAAATCCTGGACAAGCACAGCAAACACCTACCCGATGACCAAATCGATTTCTTCTTAAAGGGAGATTCTAGAAATACGGCCTTGAGCGTTTACTTCCCACACCAACAATACGACAGCATCGTGAATTTGTACCAACGCAAAAACACTGGCACCTTTTTGGACTTCTTCAAAAACATGCAAGGCCAGTCGGTGTGGAATATAAATTTCAAGCAAGACGCACTCATGCTTACCGGAGAAAGTGAACTGGATCAATATTCGGAAAATTATGTTTCCCTGTTTAAAAATCAAGAAAAAACTTCACAGCACCTCTATACTTATTTCCCCTCCAATACCGCTGTATATATGGAGTTCAGCATCAGCGATCGTTCTAGGTTCCAGCGAGACCTAAAAGATCTTTTTAAAAGAAGGAAGGAAAAAATTGCTAAAGAAATAGATACAACAGGTGTACAGGAGCAACTTACCACCCTATTGGGCAATGATATTGCCTTGGCAGAAACAACAGGGAGTAATTTACTAGGGTTTATTACGCTCAAGGATAAAAATACCTGGTCTACATTGGAAGGCAAGTTTTTAGAAAATCTGGAAGACTCAATTTATCGATTCAAATCTTCGGGGCTACTATATCGTCAATATGGCGATCTGTTCCAAGAATTTCCGCGTCCATATTTAACAAAAGTAAATGATGTCCTTATCCTAGCAAATAGCAGCAGGACATTGAAAGACTATCGCAACGCTTTTGAACAGCGTGATTTTTTAACAGGAACATTAGGCTTTAAAAATTTTGAAAAGCTACAGGGCAATGAAGCGAACGTCACGCTCTTTGTCCACACAAAAAATGCCAATACCAAGATCTTAAATTCGCTTAATCCACCTTTCCAGAATAATTTTAAGGACAAGGAAAACTTTGGCTTTCAGGATTTCTATTCCTGGTCGGTCCAGCTGTCTGGCAACTCTGGAAAATTCATCTCGCAGCTCTACGCTATATTTAAAAGTAAAACAGCCTTAGGTTCAACCCCTGAATGGACTTATGCTTTCGAAAACAAAGCAATAACAAAGCCGTACGTCTTTGAACAGTCTGATACGAGTCAGTTTATACTCATCCAAGAGCTTGATCACACCATGCACGCCATCAGTCCGAAGGGTCAACAACTATGGTCTACGGTATTTGCCGGTAGAGTCGTTGGGGATATTCAGCAACTGGAAGACCGCAGCCTATTACTGGTCACGGACCGCAATAGACTTTATCGTTTTGACACCAACGGGCAGACCTTAAAAGGATTTTCAATCGGCATACCAGACGAACCCATCTCGCAGCCTACTGTGGTTACACTTCAAGGCCAAAAAGTAATTGCAATCCCGACACGAAAAAAAGTCTATGCGTTTAACTTGGATGGAACACCGGTAAGTAACTGGCAAACTTTCGAAGCCGAAGGAAACCTCCTAGGCCCGATCCTCGTTACCGGCAATCAACTTGCTATAGGTACTAGTTCTGGCAAAATATATGGATTAGGTCAAAACGGACAAAAAGTACGTGACTTAACTATAAAACCCAATATACAGCTTAAGAACCCTATCGGTGTCTTAAAAGGAAATGTACAGCCCGGTGAATTTCTTGCAACAGATACTGCGGGATACCTGTACCGTATTCCCTTCGAAGGTGCGTCTACATCATTCGCTTTGGGCAATGCAGGAGGCGTAAATTTTGGCGACTTTGTGCATATAAACTCATCACCCCATGTAGCATTATTGGTTTCTATCAACAATTCGCTGCTCCGCGTGTACGAAATTGCCGATACTACCCGCGTACTATTTGAATATAACTTTACCAAGGAAATCAATGATCGTCCACAATATTTCCAAACTCCCAATAGCAGTAACTTACAAATAGGTATAGCCTCAAAAGCGACAAATTTACTTTATCTATTCAAAGAAGATGGTGCTTTACAGGATGGATTTCCTGTTGAGGGACAACCGTTATTTCATTATGGGCGGATAAATTACAATGGCGATACCTATCTGTTATGTATGCGTCGGGATCACAAGTTGTATGCTTTTAGACATCAAAAATAATTTTCTTGCCACCCGAATAATTTGTACGTTTGTAATCTTATATTTTTTATGTTACGAGGAGAAGATAATTTAGCGTTACTGACCGAGCCTAGACGTATTGTAATTACAACACATCATAAACCAGATGGAGATGCATTAGGCTCTTCATTAGCACTTTACCATTGGCTTAAAAAGCGAAATCACGATGTTTCAGTGGTCTTATCTTCTGATTTTCCAAGTTTTTTGGATTGGATGCCTGGACGGGACGATGTAATCATTTATCCTACACAGTCCGACAGGTCTAGCAAACTATTGTCCGAGGCTGAGATTGTATTCTGTCTAGATTACAGCGCTTTATCCCGCACCAATATCTTGGAGCCACTCATTGCTAGTTCCCCTGCTCAGAAATGGATGATAGATCATCATTTAGATCCAGAAGACTTTGCTTCTTTAGTTTACTGGGATTCGTCTGCTGCAGCCACGGCACAGCTCATCTATACCTTCATAGCCGATGTTATAGGAGCTAGCAAAGAAATCGATGCCGATATGGCGACATGTATGTACGCAGGTATCATGACTGATACAGGTTCGTTCCGGTTTCGCTCGACCACTGCAGCAGTACACCATATTATCGCCAACCTTATAGAAGCAGGGGCAAGGAACTGGGAGATTCATGAGCACATTTACAACAGTTCAACAGAGCGAAGGCTGAAGTTCCTGGGCTATGCTTTATTAAACTGTCTCGAGGTAATACCAGAATACAATACGGCACTTTTTGCGATAAGCAAAGAAGATCTTGCTCAATTTGATATCACCACAGGAGACACAGAGGGATTGGTTAATTACGCTTTATCCATAAAAGGCATCCGGTTGGCTGCTTTAATTATCGACAGAACCGAATTAATTAAATTATCTTTACGCTCGATTGGTGAAATACCTTGTAATGAGATCTGTAGAAAATATTTTAACGGCGGGGGCCATCTGAATGCTTCGGGAGGGAGCTCATCCGAAAGCCTAGCTGATGTTGTCAACAAATTCACATCCATATTACCGGAATATAAAGATATATTAACATAGTAAATAAGTATTAAACAATAAAATGAAACCATCACGATTTATTCCTTCTATCATCAAGAAGAATAATTCGGATAGCTTTATCACAATTAAAAAAACAAGTTCAAATAGATGAAAAAATCAGTATTATTTTTATCGGCAGCTGTTATGTTATTAGCTGCTTCATGCCAAAGCTTCAAAAAAGGTGATGGTGGTCTAGAGTACAATTTAGTGGACGACGTGGCCAAAGAAAAGGCTACTGCAGGAGACTTTTTATCTGTTGATTTAACAATTAGATCAGACAGAAAAGATGCAGACGGCAAAGATTCTTTACTAAACAGCACCTATGATCTAAACCTACCTCAGATTGTAAATATTATGTCTGACACTATTCCTGGAGCATACAAAGGTGACTACAACTCGATGTTCAGAATGTTGGGCGAGGGTGACTCTGCCGTATTCAAATTGAACATGGATACCATGGCCGCAAAAACTGGCCAACCAAAACCAGAATTTGCAGACAAGTTCGTTACGTTTACTGTTAAGGTAAGAAAACACTTCAAAAAAGGTCAATTGACAGATTCAGCACTATACGCGCAGATCGATGGTTACTTTAAAGGTGAGTTAGAAGGTTTGAAAAAAGCCGAAGAAGGAAAAATTTCTAAATACATCGCTGACAAAAAATTAGAGCCTAAGAAAACAGCGTCAGGTTTACAATATGTTGTCACGGAAGAAGGTAAAGGAGCTAAACCAGTACTAGGGGATACTGTAGTTGTTAACTATACAGGTATGTTGACTAATGGTACTGTTTTCGATTCTTCTATTAAAGAAAATGTGATTAAAGGCAAACTTCAGATAGATCCAATGCGCACATTTGAGCCAATCCGGTTCCCAATCGGTGTACAACCTGTTATTCAAGGCTGGACTGAGGGATTATATTTATTTGGCAAAGGTACAAAAGCCACCCTTATCATTCCTTCGTCATTGGCTTATGGAGAGCGTCCTCAAGGGCAAAAAATCCCTCCATATGCTCCATTAATATTTGATATTGAATTGGTTGATGTGATCAAAGGCGTACCTCTAACGCAAGCACCAGCTATGCCAGGCATGGGAGCTCCAACTGTAACAGAGCCTACGAACTAAGTTCCGTAGAATTCTCATAAAGTAAAGAAGAGCGTCCGAAAAAATCAGACGCTCTTCTTTATTTTATGAAGATCTGTCTTCAAAAGAATGCGGCCGATCTTAGCCAAACCTATTAAGCTTTAGTGAGAATAAAACGCAAATCTTTAACATTTTCAAAAATAAAACTCAATTCTTTTAAGGGAATCACTTTTCTTGGGCTTAGATTAGTCTTATTATTGACAATTTGCTATTTTTGAGCAATTAAAAATTAAGCTGATCATGCAATCACCCTATACCCTAACCGATACGCATACGCATTTTTACTATAATATACACACGGAAAAGATAGTGGAACAGATCCGACGATGTCTAGATCACAACATCGAGCGACTCTTCCTACCCAATGTCGATAGCGAATCTATAGCAGCGGTGATGGATACGGTAGCCGCCTACCCGGAGCACTGCTTCCCCATGCTAGGCCTACATCCTTGTAGTGTAAAGGAGAACTACAAAGAGGAATTGGCCACAATCGAAAAGGCAATAGCGAAACATAAAATCTACGCTATCGGAGAAATCGGAATAGACCTTTACTGGGACAAAAGTACTTTAGCCTGGCAACAAGATGCATTCCGAACACAGGTAGCTTGGGCGAAGGACTTGGGACTACCGATTGATATCCACTGTCGGGAGGCTTTTGATGAGACATTTGAACTGTTGGACGAGTTGCAGGACGATAAGTTATTCGGCATATTCCACTGTTTCACGGGCAACCTGGAACAAGCACATCGGGCAATCGAGCTGGGCTTTAAGCTAGGGATTGGTGGTGTGGTCACTTTCAAAAAAGCAGGACTCGATGTTGTGGTAAAAGAGATTCCACTGGATCATCTAGTCCTAGAGACAGACGCACCTTATCTCGCCCCTGTACCCTATCGTGGAAAAGAAAATGAAAGCTCGTATCTGCACTATATCGCAGAGAAAGTCGCTGATCTCCACGAAACCAGTATCGAAGAAGTAGCGCGGATAACTACACTAAACTCTAAATCAATTTTTGGCATCTAAAATAATCATGAACATATTCATTATATATACAGGCGGCACAATAGGTATGGTTCAGGATGAATCTGGGACGTTTATCCCTTTTGATTTTGATCTCATCAAAAGTAACCTACCAGATCTAAGTCGTGTAGACTATAAGCTGACAGTACACTCCTTCGACCCTATTATTGATTCATCGAATATGAATCCAGAAATATGGTTGAAGATGGCGCAACTGATCCAAGATAATTACGACCACTACGATGGTTTTGTAATCCTGCATGGCTCGGATACAATGGCTTTCAGTGCCTCTATCCTCAGTTTTCTGTTGGAAGGCCTGCAGAAGCCTGTTATACTTTCCGGATCACAGCTACCGATCGGTGAAATCCGGACAGATGCGCGCGAAAACATGATGACAGCACTTGAAATCGCTTCGACCAAACACAACGGTGTCTCTGTAATCCAAGAAGTATGTATCTTATTTGATAATAAGCTGTTTAGGGGCAACAGGGCCTTCAAATACAATTCCGCAAAGTTTGAGGCTTTCCGTTCTCCAAACTACCCCGTTCTTGTAGAAGCAGGGATACATCTTAAATATAATTTTGAGGCTCTCCTCAATAATACAGATAAACAACTGGTACGTCATCACAAGCTGGATGACCATGTCGGTGTACTCAAACTCTTTCCTGGTATCCGTCCCGAGACGATCAAGGCTATACTAAACGCAAATGTACGCTCGATTGTAATGGAAACATTCGGCTCGGGCAATACAACTACAGACCAGTGGTTTCTAGATTTATTACAAGACGCTATACAAAATGGTAAAAACATTTTAAATATCTCGCAGTGTAAAGTAGGTTCTGTCGAACTTGGTCGCTATGAAACAAGTCAGGGATTGAAAGCGATTGGTGTCCTCAATGGTTACGATATGACTTTCGAAGCCGCTATCACCAAATTAATGTATCTACAGGGCGAATTTGAAGACCAAGAACGTGTAGCTTATTGGGTAGAAAAAGATATCCGTGGGGAGCTGACTATAAACGACTAAGTACACAACACTTAGTCGTTTTTTAATTTGTATAGAAAAACAAAAAGCAGCCAATTGTTGTTATTATCTTAAAAACAGTAATATGTATAAATTAAGCATGTGTATCGCTTGCCTAATGGCAACACTACTGATAGCAAGCTGCTTTCCCAAAGCGAGCCAAGCCATCCGATCGCTTCCTGTAGAATCTAAAGAACAGATCCTAACACAGTACAACCAAGACCAAATCACGCAAGGACAAACACTATTTGCAAATAGCTGCGGCAACTGCCATAAGCTAAAGCAACCGGAAACAAGGACGGCTGAACAGTGGAATAAAATTGTAAAACGGATGATCCCAAAAGCGAAACTAAGTGACGAAGAAGGAAAATTGGTAAGGGCCTATGTCATCGCAAACTCGAAGACAATATAGAAAAATTCAACTGTTTTTTATTTAAGTTTGGGTAAACAAAAGAACCCCCATGCTCAAAGTTATTTTTTCACTACTACTTGTTATTACCATAATATCCCCGATACAAGCTCAGGACACGCTCTATTTTGATAAAGATTGGAAAGAAACAACAAAAGGCGGGCACACTTATTATCGTCCCTTACCGATGAGAAAGGTTGGAGAGCTGCTCTTTTTACAGGATTATTACCGAAATGGTCTGCTCCAAATGCAGGGCTATGTACGTGCTGACAATCCGGAAAGCTATGTAGGAGATGCATACTGGTATGACGAAAACGGATTTGATTCGGATATACGTCAGCACAGAAATAAAAGTACGGTGAGAGAATTAGATTACTATCACACTGATGGTAGCTTATGGCAGAAGATAACGTATTCGAGTAAAGGTGAGAAAGAAAAAATAACAACCTATTTCAATGACAAAATAATCGCTGTAGGGCATATATCAACTGCCGACAAGTTTTCTGGCACATTCAGTTATGCACAACCGATAGTTCACTATGAAAGTAATTTATCGGATGAAGATCCTTTTATAGAGACAACTACGCCAGTGACATTGATGAATGAAACGAAGCAAAAGAAAACTGAACCTGACTTTTATTTCATTACCGTATTTTGGAATAATGGAAACAAAGCGAGTGAAACAAAGGTCGTATATACACCCTATGGAAGTACCACTGAGGTTTATAAAAAACACTGGGATAAGGCCGGGAAATTCCTCTCGGAAAGAAAATATGATAACGACGACCAGCCCTCATCTTATATAAAACAAGATTATTACACTAAAAACTATTTTGCGAGCAGTCTTGCGGAGAACATCCCCTACAAAGACGGTGAAAAACATGGTATTTCTATCATCTATGATACAAATGGGGATACATTATACCGTTCTGTGTTTTCACATGGCTCCCTAGAGGAGGTCAACATATATCAAAATAATAAGACGACTCAAAGGAATACCTATCGAGAGAACAAACCCTATGATGGTGTATTCACGGAAGAGATGGGGGGAGTCTCTAGAACTTTTAAATTACAGAAGGGCGTAAAAATAGATGAAGAGGTATTAATAGAGACAGAGAGTTCAAAAACTATTGCTAAAGGCACATACAAAAATGGGCTACCTTGGAGCGGGAGTTTCTATCATGAAGCTGATCTATATGAAATTCTTAGTTACGAAAATGGGCTGCAGAATGGGGTTCAACGTGTATACAGCAACCTCTATTTTGAAGACATTAAAGAGGAATATGAAATGAAAAATGGTATTCGCGAAGGATATCGGAAAATTTATGAAGCGGATAACCTCATCGAGGAAAGTGTTTATAAAAATAATCAAATCGTGTCAGGAACTATCCAAGAAGGTGATGCCAAATTAACCTATGTGGACGGAAAACTCAAAACCCGTAATCTCTTCAAACAGGGTATTGATAACAGGCCTTCAAGTAAAGAGGAATTCGAAGGTAATGCATTGAAATCTATCAGCTATTTTGATTTCAGCATAAAAGAAAACCCTAAGGCTTCCTACACAGGTTATTTTAGAGACGAAAAACCTTTTGATGGGTATTTCAAACTGGACACTTTAATAGATGAAATCCCGCTTGTAGATTACTACGAAAATGGCGTTCTGAAATATAAGTACTCGTTTGAGTTTATAGATCAACTGGAAAGTTACAACCATTATACCTATACGCAAAAAACAAGTTACCTCGACGATAAAGTAATAAGTGGTCCATTGTATAAAATGGTTGGAAGAGAAAGGCTGATCCGAATTGACTATGCCAATTCGAAACTGACAGGATTTGATGTCAATTTATTTGCAATGCATTTCTTTTCCCGTATATCATTCCAACTGGAGCAAGATATATTAACGATTTCAGCAATAGATTCCCCCATAGCGATCAAAGTATACCGCAGCAAAAATGAAAATATTGTAGCCGATCTCTATAAAGAAGGTAAATTACTAAGGAAGGGTGATGAGTTAAAACAAGTCGAGGCAGGAAGTCCAAACTCTAGAACCTTTTATTATGTACGGGATGGACAGATAAAGACCTACGTACTTTCGATTCTGCCCTTTTTAGATGCAGATATGGAACCGAATACTGTAATATCGACATTATATCCAATGTTTCCGATGCAAGGTGTGTCAGACATGTCGACACTCCTAATTCAATTATTAGACAAATTTCAATTAGAAAATATAGAAGAGGCCATGTACTCGAGTATCGGTAATAACTTTCCCTTTCAAACAGAACAGCTACTGGCATTCGTAGATTTTGATGAAAACGGCAAAATATCTTTTGGTATCCGCCCAACAGTTCAATCTGGCGGCAGTGTTCTAGTTGAAGGCATTGAAAATAATATCGTTAGAAAAAAAATAATTTTCAAAAACATAGAGGAGATGCTGGCAAATGATAAAGAAGCGCTCCAGAATCTTGAACATAAATTACTCAACGATCCAAATTAATACCTCAGCAGGAGGAATTACCACCTTCCTCCTGCACCACCACCGCCTGAAGAGCCACCACCGAAGCTCCCACCTCCGCCACTGGAAGACGAGCCTCCTCCAGATGAACCACTACCACTTGACGATCTGCTTTTCACGGGTATGGTGAAGAAACCAACATGTCTAAAATAATTACAGTTCTGGCAAGAGTCAAACTTCTCTCCTTCTCCAGACAAGGAATAAGTAGCAGAACGAATTGTCTTCGTCTTATTCACCTCTAATGTAAAATAATGACATTGCGGGCAATCTCGAAAGTGCGAACTCTTCTCCCAAGGTAATAAACGGACTTCATTACTGGATGTATTCTTCCATATCTCATACCGTAAGCTCTTTATTGATTCTTCTTTCTTTTGGCCAGGATCCAGGTATTGATTGGGCTTGGCCTTACTATCGCTACGATTGACCCTTATCCAATTGTTCGTATTATCAGGAGGTGTGAATCGTCCTACATTGCGCCGAAACCGGTTCAAGATTCCCCATAAATCAAACCAAGCTAATGGAGTCAATAACATAGGTAAGACTAAATATTTCACATAACTCTTTAAGCTTCGCTGTAGATCTTCTTCATCTTTAAAACTTTCCACGATCTTGCTTTTTCCATTTGAAATCTTCGTGGCAAGTATCAATGCAAGAAGTATAAACATGAAGTAAGGAAGGTTCTTGATTTGATAGATTTCTTCTAGATTGTTAAAGATAAATACAAAAATAAAAAGAGTTATAAACATCAATAGCAGCATACATCCCATACCCCAGAATACAGGAGCTATTAGCTGGGGTTTACTTTTGGTATCTTTTAATATACGGACTGAAATAAAGTGTACATAAAGATACAACGCGGCAAAAAAAGCGAGCATCAATAACGTATTGAGTAAGATCGCATTTCGAAAACTCCAAAAAGATACAGGCTCCGGCATCAGTCGTTCCAGTTCTGCTATAGAATCGGATGACTTCAGTACCTGTTCAATAAATTGCGAAGCTTCTATTATACCTTGATCATAATCTCCGTTCCGAAAATTCGGAACCAGGTACTTTTCACCCACACGCTTTAAATAAGCATCTGGAAAAATACCTTCCATGCCATAACCTGATATAAAGCGGTATTCATGTCTGTCTTTCGCAATAAACAACAGCAGGCCATTATCAGCACCTTTCTTGCCTATCCCCCAAATGTTAAAAAGCTCAAGTGCGAATTCAAAATCGCTATCCCCTACATAGTCATTGACCACCACAATAGCATATTCTGCTTTGGTCACGCTATCGATGCTTTGCGAAATATCATTCAGTTGGGATACGGTATAAGATTCCAAAATACCATCGGGATTACTCACAAAATGTCTTTGTCCCTCGGTCTTGGGGTTAGGTAGGTTCTGAACTGTATACTGTGCCTGCGCTGACATCCTGCACACAACAACGATTAAAAGGGTAAGCAGGGATAGTTGTAGACGCATTTAAATCAAAGTTTGTATTCTAAAAATAAGTAACAAACCTTGATTTAAAAAATGTTTTTGAGGTCAGAAACCTTCTTCCTTATTTCCTTTCCAATCCATTTGCTTAAAAATCTGAAATTTACCATCAACGTTTAACTGTTGTAATAGATTTCCCCGAAAAACAAGTTGCATATTGTTTCTTAAGGTACTCTCCACTTGAAATGTGCGTAACACTCCTGTAGCACCATATAAGACAACCTCGTATTTCAATGGCACAGCTGTAGTATGGATACCCATAAACTGATTAAAGATCAATTGCTTGTTCGTGTTAAAATCGGCTGCAATTTCCACATCACTCTGATCTAGAATAGGGTTTGCTAATTGCGGACTAAACGGCGCATAGAAAAATGGATCATGTTGTTGACTGATTCCAATTTTTTCAACGACAGATAAATCTGCCGCATCGGTAAACTCGAACTTTACCTGACTGAATAGGCGCTGCAATCTGATCTCAATCTCGGAATCTTCACTCACCTCGAGATCACCAACATAGCCGAAAATATCGGCATTAGAATTAGCAAAAGTATTTCCGACATAAAAGTTTGATAAGGTGGGAGACTCGGGCAATAGCAGATCATGAGCAGATTCATTCGAGACAAAAAAAGTCGAGTAACTTCCCTTGGCGAGGTTTAACACGAGACTTGACGCTTCTTCATAAGCAACACTCCCTGTAACAACAATGTCGGGATTATCTTTATGAAACAAGAAATAATGAAGCTTATTAATGGGGCTCCCTACCTGTGAGGGCGACATACCCACCAAGCGAATATTGTCGAAACGCCAAGTACCTGTTGATACCTTATATTCGGCTCCGCCATCCCGTCGAGTGCCTGCTTTAGGGATAAATTTAAACCAAAGCTCGGCTCCAACAATATTTTTATCCGATAGCTGATACGTGTAACTATTCTTAGGCGCACCTTCTCCATTCTTTAAAAACTGATTAGTTGCCTCTAACACTTCGTATTTTACCCCTTCATCTATTGAATAATATATCTCAAAATCTTTAGGCCCTGTATCTGAGCTCCCAGTATCAAAACCAAATTGCGTTATCTTCTCTACACCTCCTATTGGTAGTTTTACAACAACCTCGGTAGCTCCTTTTATAGAAAGAGAGCTAATAGCTTCATAATTCTCAAATGAATATCCCCCAACATAAGAATTAGTCCCGTCTGAAGTTATAATAGGGCTTAAGTCCTTCTGATAAGCTATGTCAGGGTCTAAATTCTCTGCATTAAATGACCAGAAATACAAATATCCTTCGATGTAATTCTGTGCGTTTGAAGGTTTCGTATTTGATTGTGCTTGATTTTTTACACCCGAGGCTTTCAACGAAGCATCAGAGCTACTAAAACCTGAAATTTTAAAGGTAACTGATTGTAAACTCTCATTTTGTTCATCTATGGATCCTTCTTTTTTACAGGAATAAATAGTTAATAAAATGATGAAAAAAAATGAAAGTCTACCTATTTTAGAAAATAGACAATTCATTATATATTATAATTAGTTATAAAAAAACTGCGATTAGCGAACCGCCAACCGCAGCAATTTACATAAAACATTTTAAACCAACAAATTAACCTTTCACCCTATAGATTACCTCCTTGCCTTCAATAACAACGCGAACCTTGTCCCCTTTTTTACCTTTAATCTTATAGGACTGCACTTTCCCGTCTTTCCAGGTGATATCGACAAGCCTATTACCCCGAGCACGAAGCCCCTTGACTGTCCCCTCCTTCCAGGCAGTAGGTAAGGCCGGAAGTAAATGGATGTAACCATCCTGACTTTGCAACAACATCTCGGAAATACCTGCCGAGCCACCAAAGTTTCCATCGATCTGAAACGGCGGATGTGCACAAAATAGATTCGGATATGTACCCGCTCCTACTTTGTCATTCCGCAAAAAAGCCGGCTTCAACAACTGCCGCAAGATCTCTAAAGCATGGTCACCATCATGAAGTCTCGCCCAAAACAATATCTTCCATGCTCTAGACCATCCAGTACCTTCATCGCCGCGTACCTCTAATGTTTTCTTGGCCGCTGTCGCCCAATCAAGTGTCGTCACCGGCGAGATAAAAGCCGCAGGGTATAGCCCGTACAAATGCGACACGTGTCTATGCCTAGGCTCTATCTCCCGATAATCCTCCAGCCATTCCATAACACGGCCAGATGAACTGACGCGTACAGCAGGCGGAATATGCTTAAGATCTGTACGCAATGTCTGGGCAAAACTATCTTTAAGTCCTAGTATGGAGTCTGCTGTAATAACAGCACCGTAAAGTTCTCTTACAATCTGATTGTCGATGGTAGGTCCCATGACAACAGAAGCCGTC
This sequence comes from Sphingobacterium sp. xlx-130, assembly GCF_011007405.1. Lineage (NCBI taxonomy): Bacteria > Pseudomonadati > Bacteroidota > Sphingobacteriia > Sphingobacteriales > Sphingobacteriaceae > Sphingobacterium > Sphingobacterium sp. xlx-130. The sequence continues at coordinate 271,971 of NZ_WFKN01000008.1, read as the reverse complement.
TTGCCATTAGCTAACTTAAACCCATTTTCGGGGGACACTGAAGGTGAGGTAACCAACCATCCTGTTTTAGGGTCCTTAACTAAGGTCGCTTGGTAGAATTGTGCTGCACCAGCCAATAATGGATATACTTCCCTTAGATAACCTTCATCGCCACTAAAAAGATAGTGTTCCCACAAGTGATTACATAGCCAGCCCGAGGCCGTACTGGCACCCCAAGAAGCATTCTCTCCGGGAGCAGAATATCCCCAGATGTTGGTCATCATATACACTACCCAGCCCGGAGCATTGTAATAAGCCTTGGCTGTTTTTTTGCCTTCCTTAGCTATTCTTTTAATCAACGCTATAAAAGGCTTGTGATATTCTGGAAGATTACCGACCTCTACCCCCCAATGGTTCATTTGCGCATTGATGTTTAAGTGATAATCACCATTCCAGGGTGTCTGAATCTGATGTGCCCAAAGCCCCTGTAAATTGGGAGGAAGCGCCTTTTCATATTTCGGCGCAGCACTAGAAATCATTAGATACCGTCCAAATTGATAATACAATGCGGCCATACCGTTGTCTTCTTCTGGATGTTCGAAAAAGTCTTTGATACGTTGATCGGTAGGTAGATTCGCTTTGGAAATCTGATCTTTCAGCGTTAATCCGACTCGTCCAAAGGTACGTTGGTATTCGCGCAGATGCGCAGCAAATAGTTTATTGTAGCTCCACTTATCGGCATCTCTCAAATTATTCGATACATCTGTCTTCGGGGAACTATCGTAATAACTTGTGGACGCTGTAAAATAGATCAACACCTCGTCAGCTTCTTTAATAATCACTTGATTGTCATACAACTGCTGCTTCCCTCCTTTGGCTACCACCTTAATCTTACCGACAAACTCGAGCCCGTCTCCTCCTAATCCATTTGGCAATCGGCCTGTTACGGTGATTTCATCCTGTTGTAATTGATAGTCTTTCACATCCTTGTCGCGGTAAAAGTGAAGCGCAAAACCTATAGACTTTTTCTTGCTTGCCGATAATCTCACGACACCGACATTCTTATCCTGTGACGTGAAATACTCCCGTAGATAACGAATTCCATTTGCCTCAAAGCTCGTTTCTGCTTTTGCAGTCTGTAAGTCTAAACTTCGTCTATAATTGGAAAAATCGCCTTCTATGAAATGAATAAAATTCAAAAAGCCGAAGCTCTGAAAGCAACCATACGGAACCGTCGCTCCATTTCCGAAGCCCGAACCTTTACCGCTACAGACGAAGTTTTGATTGACAAGTTTCTCGGCCTCGTCATTCTTTCCTTGAAAAAGCAGTTGTTGGATCTGTCCAACGCTTTTGTAAGCATCGTAGTTATTCGGATCCTGTTCCGAACCCGACCACATGGAGATTTCGTTGAGAACGATTTGCTCATCCTTAACCCCGCCATAAGGCATCATTCCTATACGGCCATTGCCTAAAGGCAGGGCTTCCTCCCACTTGACAGCGGGTTTGTCGTACCACATCCTAAGATCTTGTCCATGGACAATAGACAAGGTGCAGAAAACTGCAACGACTACACAGATATTCTTCATTATTGATATAAGTTAAATTCTGCTACAGCAAATGACTCAGCGATTGTTTCATTCGGTACAAATTTCAGGTATGGACTACTTAGCAAAGTATCAAATGTAATGATCTGCTCTGTTGGATTGGCCTTTATGTTCGAAAATTCTCCAGTTTTTAACAACTGCCATTTTTTACCATCTTGACTGTGGTACACCTTATATTTGGTCACCATTCCTTCTTTTACACCGTCTTGTCTAGGCATATAGCCCAATGCACGAATCGGCTCCTTCAACCGCAATATTACTTCGCTCTTGGCATTCTTTAGCGATACGGAACTATATATATCCCCATCGAAGGCTTTTTGAAAACTGTGAGATAAAAGTGTATGAGCAGCGTTCCCTAATTTGTTCAAGCCAACATTGGAGTCGCCGAAACTAAATGGCTCTTCATATTCTTTAAAAAGTCCTATATCACTCAGTGTAGGTACCACTGGAGCGTAGAGCTGTACCCTTAGTTTAGACGCCACAACGGGTTGATCTAATTTGATAAGTCTATTGGCTCCAATACTGGTAGCCGAGGCTAATCGTTGCCAAGTATCACCGTTGGGTACCGAAACGACCACACTATCCAAACGCTGGCCAAGCTTAATATTCTCCCGCAAACGAATGATATCGAATATTACAGCATTCGGCAAGGTAACTTCAATAACGGGATTTAACACCCCTTCATCGGGAGCATAATAGCTATAGCGATCATCATCAAAGAGATTGCTTAATGCAAATTCGGAGGATTTACCTCTATTACTAGACGTCGTTGCCCTTGCATTTTTAGCTAGATTACTTGAAAATGTCATTTCAATCTTCTTGCCAAATGCCGCTAATGAAAGAACATCATTAGCATGCAAAATACCTTCGGGCATAGGCGCCAGTCCTAAATTCATATTGGCCCCTCTCCCTACCGATTTAAGATATATTTCGAATAATTGTGCAGGAGTTTTGACCTTCAGATCTTGGTTCTTATGGTAAAACCATCCTGGTCGTTGTGGTACGTCACATTCCGCAGGAATCCAATATTTACCATCACGATCTCCCGTAGGAAGATTAGAATCGTCCAGTTGTCCCGGCACGGGTTTACTCCCATCTTTTGTTTTTGGTGTAATGGTCGCCCAGGAAGTCTCTGCGGCAAAGCCATGCTCATTGCCGACCCAACGCATATCAGGACCGATATCAGAGAAAATCATAGCCATAGGTTGATAACGGCGCACAATAGGCCAGGTCTTTTCTTCCCAAGCATAATAGGTCGTCCTATCTATCGTTCGCTTCTCACTCTTTCCTCCATAATAACCATCGCCCCCATTAGCACCGTCGTGCCAAGACGTAAATAGCTTACCATATCCTGTCATGAGTTCTTTCAACTGTGCCCGATATGCATCGGCATATGCTGGTGTGCCATATCTTGTATCATTTCTATCCCAAGCCGATAAATAAACACCAAATGCCATACCCTGGGCATGACTCGCCTCCATAAATTCTTTCACCATATCTCCCTTTCCATCCTTCCAGGGCGAATATGCTATATTATAACTATTCGTTTTTGTAGGCCAAAGACAGAATCCATCGTGATGTTTGGCTACCGAGATCAGCCCTTTAAAACCGGCTGATGCAGCTGCTTTCGCAATTTGACTGGCATCAAAATGACTGGGGTTAAAAATCTTGGGATCTGCATCTCCGTAACCCCACTCTTTATCCTGAAAAGTCGTAGGCGTGTAATGGATAAGACAGTACATCTCCATCTCGTGCCAAGTCAACTGTCTAGCCGAAGGTAAAGCCCCATAAGGTTCGGGCGCCTTTTGCGCGAAAGAAAACAGTGGGCTTAATAATAGTAATCGAAGTAGGTTCTTAGTGTTCATAGGTGTATGATCTGTTTTTTATCTGTCATTAACTTGTCCCGACTAGTCGAGATGGAATATCCAAACCGAGTATAACGAGCTCACGAACTAAGTATGTTCATTCGTGGATGTACAGTTCTGCTACTGGATATTTCAAATTAAACGATTTAGGTTTCGTACATAAAGATACTATATATCGGTGAATTTACCGTCAGCAACCTATACTGAAAATTAATAAAAAAACAACCCAACTATAAAGTTTAACTATACGACATCATTTTTAACGATGGGAACTTACCAATATTTTCGTATAATTTTGGAAACAAAATCAACGTTAAGATATTTATTATATATAATATAAACAGCTATGGAAGAGAACAAGAAAAAAATTACTACCGCGTCAGGCAATCCGGTGCCATTTTATCAGGATTCTATGACTGCTGGCCCAAGAGGTCCAATTTTGTTACAGGACTTTTTTCTTCACGAGAAATTAGCTCACTTCAACAGAGAACGAATCCCGGAACGTATCGTTCATGCAAAAGGTTCGGGGGCCTATGGAACTTTTACGGTAACTCATGATATTTCAAGATACACAAAAGCCAAATTCCTAAACCAGATCGGTAAAGAAACACGTGTCTTTTTACGATTTTCCACCGTGGGCGGCGAAAGAGGATCTGCTGACTCCGAGCGTGACCCACGTGGTTTTGCAATGAAATTTTATACTGAAGACGGGAACTATGATTTAGTGGGCAACAATACCCCTGTTTTCTTTATCAAAGACCCACGTAAATTTCCGGACTTTATTCATACGCAAAAAAGAGATCCATACACGAACTGTAAATCGGCTACAATGATGTGGGATTTTTGGTCATTAAATCCTGAATCTCTTCATCAAGTGACTATCCTGATGTCTGATCGTGGAACTCCTTTTGGATACCGACATATGCATGGGTACGGCTCACATACTTTTTCCATGATCAATTCGAATAACGAAAAAGTATTTGTAAAATTTCACTTCCGCACACAACAGGGGATCAAAAACCTTACGGGTGCCGAGGCTGATCAAATGAGAGCAGAGGATATGGACTATGCACAACGGGATCTTCACACTGCCATTGAGAAGGGAGACTTTCCAAAATGGAAACTGTATATCCAGGTGATGACGGACGAACAAACAAAAACTTTCCGTTGGAATCCATTTGATCTGACAAAGGTATGGTCTCAAAAAGATTATCCACTGATCGAAGTTGGTGTACTCGAACTTAATGAAAATCCTGACAACTATTTCGCACACGTAGAACAAGCAGCATTTGCACCAGCTCATGTCGTAGACGGAATTTCTTTCTCTCCTGACAAAATGTTGCAAGGGAGAATTTTATCTTATCCAGATGCGCACCGCTATCGTTTGGGAGCCAATTTTGAACAGATTCCTGTTAATAGATGCCCATTCATGGTAAACAACTATCAACGTGACGGATACATGCGCGTAGACGGAAACGGTGCCTCTTCACCAAATTACTTCCCTAATTCATTTGACGAGAGTCGTGAAGCTCGGGAATATGCTGAACCAGCTCTACACCTAGACAGCCCTATTGCTGATCATTATGACAGAAATGCAAATGACGATGATCATTATACCCAACCAGGAGATCTTTACCGTTTGTTAGATCAAGAACAAAAAAGTCATTTAATTGGAAACATTGTAGGTGCTATGTCTGGAATTGAAGGCCCTAAACGTGATGAAATTGTGATGCGTCAATTATGCCATTGGTTTCGAGCAGATATGAATCTAGGTATGGGAGTCGCCAAGGGATTAGGTTTTTCCATGGACAAACTAAGTGAATACATGCCCAAATAAAAAACACAAAAAAAAGCTACTAAAAAGGTAGCTTTTTTTTGTATAAGCAGCAAATAGGTTTTATTTTTATAAAAAAATTGATGAAGCTACCATGGTTCTCCTATTGGAGGATCATAGTAGCTTCATCACCTAAAAAACAAACCGATCCGCCAGCTGTCGGATCATGAAATAATTGTATACGGATGAAAAAAGATCAATCCCGAATAATCAGAGAACAGGCACCTCGTTCCGCTACAAGAGAACACTCTGTCCCACTTTATTTGACCTCAAGCTTTATATTTGACAACGCAGAGCAAGGTCGAGCTATTTTTGCAGAAGAAGAGGAAGGGATGGTTTATTCTCGTTATGCTAATCCAAATACTTCGGAATTTATAAACAGGGTATGCGCACTGGAGTCTGCCGAATCCGGATTAGCTTTTTCTTCTGGAATGGCTGCCGTTTTTGCTTCCTTTGCAGCATTCGTTGAAAATGGCGATCATATTGTATCCAGCCGGGCGATTTTTGGTTCCACACATCAGTTATTGACCCAGCTATTACCAAGATGGGGAGTCACAACAACTTATGTAGATAGTGCAGACATTAGCGTATGGGAAAATGCAATACAACCCAACACAAAAATACTTTTTCTGGAATCACCTTCTAACCCAGGGCTCGAGTTATATGATTTAGAGCAACTAGGTACACTAAAAGCAAAGTATCCAAATATCATTTTCTCGATAGATAATTGCTTTGCCACGCCGTATCTTCAAAAACCCTTAAAATATGGTTTTGATCTCTCCATACATTCAGCGACCAAATACATGGATGGACAAGGACGCGTATTAGGTGGGGTAATTGTTGGAAACACGACGTTAATGAATAAACTCATGTTCTTTATCCGTCACACAGGACCAGCAATGTCGCCTTTCAATGCATGGGTATTGTCCAAAAGTCTAGAAACCTTAGGTCTCCGTATGGATAGACATTGTTCTAATGCATTGGCTGTAGCGGAGGTTCTGGAAAAGCACCCTGAAATAGAAACGGTAAAGTATCCATTTCTGCCATCTCACCCGCAATACACATTGGCACAAAAACAGATGAAAGCAGGTGGCGGTATCGTCACTTTTGAAGTGAAGGGAGGCAAAGAACGTGCCTTTGAATTTATTGACGCTTTGGAAATGATCTTGTACACGTCGAACTTAGGCGACTCAAGGACCATTGCGACGCACCCTGGCTCAACAACACATTCTAAACTAACAGAAGCAGAACGCGAGAATTTAGGAATTAAGCCTGGCACTATCCGTCTCTCTGTTGGACTCGAAGACAAAGAAGACATTATCGAAGATATTCTACAGGCGATAAGTAAATCGCTGATAAAATAAAAGGCATGATGATCCACCAATTGGTGGATCATCATGCCTTTTATTTTATATTGGTTAATCTGCTCTTTTTGAAAAATTAAAAACAAGATGTCCTTTTGAACCGTTATCCAAAGGGATTGGCATTTTCAACACCATCGATTCTTGGTCTGCAAAAGATAAACCTAATCTATATCCACTCGTCACGTTTGCAGCCTTATCACCTGCGTATAACTTTTTGAATTGAAATTCTGGTTCACCCCCCATTTTCCCTGGATCATAGATAGACCAGATAATAGTACGGACAGCACCATCTGCACACAGTGTACCTGATGAATTAAATGATATACTTCCTCTATAATTACCTCCCGGCAAATGCCACACACTGCCGATAAAACATTCAACAGGAGCTTCGTCGAAAATATTTTTGATCGTATATGAATCTGGTATATCTTGACGAGTCACCGAATTTAAAACCCAGGTCCCCTTAACTCCCGAGCGCCATTGCGAAGCAGATGGTCCGGTTGATGCAGTCGCAGAAGAACCATTATTGACGTTTGATGCTCCTTTTTTCTGAGCTCCACATGAAGTGACCAACATAATCACTGTAAAAAGTGACAACAGGGAAAGAATACGTTTACGCATAATATAATTATTAAGTAATCTATGATGTATATTTGCAAAGATATAAAACTTGATATCTTAATCAGCGATGGCATCCAAAAATCATACCATAAGTAGAATAGTAGCTAAAACTTTAGTTCGCTTACTTATTATTATCCTAGCATTTTCCATTTATCTCTATTTTGCAAAGGGAGAACAAATGGCTTCTACTGTACATTTTGAGAACATGTGGTCTATAGCATTCCCGATTGTATTGTTTATAATCGTATTTGTGCTTCTATTCCTTGTCTTGAAACACAAATTTATACATGGTGATGTCAATTGGCTATTTTCACTTTCCTGTATCTTTTTAATAGTCTATCTTATTTTACTATATTTTAGAATTTATCCGCTATTATAAAGAGAACCAATACTAATTATAAAAATCAAAAAGTGATTTTACATGAAGAATAAGAACGCACAAAATGTTGCAAAGAATATATTTAAAATTATAGTAACGTCCGGCGCGCTATATTGGGTTTCAAGGAAAATTGATTTCCATGAACTTAAAAAGGCTTTGATAGACTGTGACTGGTGGTATCTTTTCCTGGCAATATGCAGTTATTCAATCTCTATTTTGATAGCCTCATCTAGATTAAATTCCTTTTTTAAAACCATAAAATTAAATCTAAGTGAGCGATACAATCTTAGATTATACCAGCTAGGGCTTTTATATAATTTTTTCTTACCAGGCGGAATCGGTGGAGATGGGTACAAGATCTATTTCTTAAAGAAAGCACATCAAATAAAGGGGAGAAAGTTACTAAGTGCAATCTTTTTCGATCGTCTTAGCGGCCTTTGGGCACTCGCTGTCATTATCTGTGCGTTGATAGTTTTCATGCCCAGATTAGCAATCCCCAATTACGTTACGATTACAGCTGCATTTGTAGGCACCGGAAGTTATTATTTCTTTTTACATTCCTTTTTTAAAGATTTTGCTAGGAGATTCCTCCAAACACACGTTAAGGCTTTAGCTGCTCAGGGATTTCAAGTCATTACAGCGATTCTTATATTATACTCGCTTAATTTTGACGGCAAATTCTCACCTTACCTACTTATATTTCTGGTTTCTTCCTTGGTTGCCATTATCCCTTCTATTGGAGGCGGAGTTGGATTGCGCGAACTCGTATTTATTTACGGAACTGGATATTTTCAAATAGAACAACATACAGGCGTATTATTAAGCTTGTTTTTTTATATTATTTCACTAGTTGTTGCCTGCTCAGGAATATACTATATCATCAGGCCACAACGATTAGGTGCTGACAGGCTACCTTCCGCAGCGGAAGTGGAAAAAGAAATTGACAAAGAAACTTTAGAAGAAAACGCATAATGGCAAATATTATAATTACAGGTGCCAGTAGTGGTATCGGCTTTGAAGCGGTACTAGACCTCACTGCAAAAAAAGAAAATAATGTAATCGCACTGGCTCGATCTGCAGATAAATTGCGTAAGCTGCATGAAATTGCTTCGTCTTTAAATCACGACGGTGGGAAACTATACCCTGCACAATTTGACATTGTGTATGATAATTACCCCGAGTCTTTGGTTCCATTTATAAAATCGAAGTTTGAAAAAGTCGACATACTAATCAATAATGCTGGAGCATTAATTAACAAACCATTTTTAGAGAGTTCTGCCGAAGACTTTGCGCAAATGCTGCAGAGCAATTTATTGGGACATATAAATATGATCAAACATGTTGTCCCTTTGATGACCGATGGGGGGCATATTGTAAATATCAGTAGCATGGGTGGTTTTCAAGGATCTGCAAAATTCCCAGGCTTGAGCGCTTATTCTACCAGCAAAGCAGCACTCGCTGTATTGACAGAGTGTCTTGCAGAAGAGTTTAAAGAAAAAGGGATTAAGGTTAATTGTCTTGCATTGGGTTCTTCACAAACGGAGATGTTTGAAGCAGCCTTCCCTGATGCTGAAGCTGGAACCTTAGCTTTTGAAATGGGACGTTATGTAGCTGAATTTGCCCAAAATGGCGCAAAATACTATAATGGAAAAATACTCCCGGTAGCAAATACAACACCATAAAAAAGGAGCTTTAAAAGCTCCTTTTTATTTTACAATCCCTTTATCCAGGTTGCTATATCCTGCAATACCTGTATATTCATCGTTTCTTCTATCTCAACATATTCATCCACACGACCGGTTTTAGCTTTTTGAAAAAGATGATTCAGCCCGTCGTATTCTTTTAATACATTTTTCTTATTTGGCGGCAACAGGTCGAATAAACTCTTCAGGTTTACGTCCGCAGGTACTTGCACATCCAAGGACCCAAATGCTGCAAAAACAGGTACATTGATCTTGCTTATATATTTTTCAGGTTCTATACGAAGGAAATAACGGTAAGCAGGCGCCAGCATAGTCATTAATTCTGTTCGCATTTGGGCATTTTGCTGATTTTCAGATGTAATACCCAAATTCTTCATTAATGTCTCATAGGCAGTTCTTGTATCTAAATCTCCCTTCACCACTTCAAAGTTCTTTATATTGATCTGTTTGGCTACTTCAAGATTCAAATCGGACATCCCATTCGCCTTTCCTATCGCATACAATTGTGCAACCATAAGATCGTCAATAGCAATTGCGGGTCCCGCTAGAGAAACTATAAAAGACAAATCAGGCAATCGCTGCCCCGCAAGTAATTGTGCGATCAGCCCGCCTTCACTGTGACCTATAATGCCTATCTTTTGAATATCAACTTGCTTTTGCCTTTTCAAAAATGCCAGTGCCGCAATAGCATCTTTACTAAAATTTTCAATCGTACTTGTCTCAAACACTCCTGTACTCTTTCCTACCCCACGATCATCATAACGTAATACTACAATCCCTTGCTTCGTCAAATAATCGGCTAACACCTTGAATGGTTCATGTCCAAAAAGCGCCTCATTTCTATTTTGCGGCCCAGATCCTGTCAACAACACAACAGCTGGATAACGCCCATTTTTCTTGGGAAAAGTCAGCGTACCCGCTAGTGCTATTTTATCATAGTCATTTTTAATTTCCACATCCAATGTATCGTAGCCATAAGGAGGTTTGGGCTCCTGTGGACGCTTAAATGCTTTTATTGCTTTATCATTTCCATTTTTGCGAACAAGGATAAGTGGCAATTCAGCCCCATTTTGTGCAAAGGTAGTTTTAATACTATCAGGGCCACACAATCTCCCCATAACCTTTATCCCGCCTTGCAGCTGGACAAAAATAGAATCCCCCTTGACGTCCACGTCGCCGGGAATTCCACGAACCCCCTGTTTGGGACTATCTGCAGTTACTTTCCACTGACCATCGGACTGCTGTAAATTCAAAATAAAAGGTAACGTGGCACTTCCAAAACGAAGTTCTCCTTGCCAACTACCCTCATAAGTCTGCGAAAAACCTATGCAAGACTGAAAAAATAGAATGCATAAAACAACAATTCTCTTCATTAATTTATTGATATATATTTAAAAACTGTAATGCGGTATTCCAAATAAGAACTAACAGAACTATCACAATAGTATCCGACTGCTTTTTACTATTTATTGCAATTTTCATTCCTTTTACCAATAACGTAAAAAAAAGAACCAGACATCCGATAGAGAACGCGCCAAAAACCACCATCAAAAGTACTTTATCCTTGGGAAGTGCAGTAGGATTGTCTATATGTTCCAAAACTAAAAACTCCATTGATTTCAAGAAATCCGCGACAATAGGGGTCACGGAAACCAGAAGCAACAGAAACATGGCAATGTGCGCAATTAATACGGTATTTAATACATCTACAAATCGTGTTTTGGAAAATTTCAAGATAGCAAAAAGGTACAGTAACAGCGCATTGCTAAGTACAGTCACACTTAAATTATAAAGAGAGATATACCAAAGCTTCGGTTTTGCGTTTACAATCTTTAAGGCTCCCAGCATCAATATATCGTTGTAATTAGTTATACAAACGCTCAACATGAAACAGAAAAGTCCAATCAGAAGTAACTTCTTCTCTGAATTGTTCACAAAAGGATTCAAAATATCCATCATCTTTTTTATAATAGCGCTATATTTAAACATTTAAATCATTGATTTTCATAATCAAATCATCTAACCGATTACGGACGGTAGGATAGCTTTTTCCCAACTTACCCGCCATCTCTTTTATACTACCCGAACTCAACAAAAACTCCATGACAAAATCTTGTTCTTCTTTATCAAGCTGCATTAATACAGGTAGTTCATAAACGCCGGAAACTTCCGTATTACAGGTAGAACAAGTTAATTTGGCGACTTTCAGCCTTTCTTCACAACTGGGACAACGTATAGGTAACTTCATCGGGACAAAACAAACAATTCAAAAATAAATATAATCAAATCAAAAATAAACATTATTAAAAATAAATTTAAATAAATTAAAAAAACAATCAAAACATCCGTTAAATAAAAATTTAAAGAGGCGCAGTACAGTTCCCAAGCTACAGTATAATATTGCATATAAGCACTAATTTATCTAAGTTTGCTGCTTTACTTTTTGTATGAAAAAAATTATTGGATATTTCCTCACACCTATTTTTTATCTCTGTTTTTCGGTGCTCCTTTTAATCTTCCATCCTATTCAATGGCTATGCCTTAAACTAGGTGGTTATTCAGCGCATAAAAAGAGTGTTGATATTTTGAATTTTTTCCTTACAGCTTGCAATTATACTTTATTCAATAACGTACGATTCACCGGTCAGGAGAAACTGCCCACAGATATACCGATTATCTTTGTTGCCAATCATCAGAGTATGTTCGATATACCAGCCATGATTTATCATTTGAGGAAACACCATGCAAAGTTTATTTCAAAGATTGAGCTTGCACAAGCTGGAATTCCGAGTATTTCCTTCAACTTGCTCCACGGAGGAGCAGCCAATATCGACCGAAAAGACTCCAAACAGTCTATTTCTGAAATATTGAAGTTAGCGAACAATATGAAACAGAAAAATTGGTCAGCAGTGATATTTCCAGAAGGTACTCGTACCAAGAACGGCAAAATGAAAAGTTTTTCTATAGGAGGGATTGCGACTTTGTTAAAGAAAAACCCACATGCACTAGTCGTGCCGATAGCGATTAGGGGTTCTTATAAGATGGTTCAATACGGCATGTTCCCTTTGCAACCATTCATTAACATCTCTTGGGAAGTATTACCTCCCGTCCAAACAGAAGGGCTGACAGCAGAAGAGATCGTTAAAAAAGCAGAAGATATAATCAGGGAAAAGGTAGAAAACTAATTCACCTGTCTCCCTTTCCAATCGTATTTACCAGAATTACCTGCGATACCAATGTATACGATATAGAAACTATGAACAATCGATAACATCGGAACAAACTTTAACAGGTCCCTTCTCCCCATGAAAGAGGTGATTGGCACCATAAAAATAAATTCCACAATAATCTTTAGCCCAAAAGCTGTCAGAAGAATCCAATTAAATTCGGGTAGACGCAAGAAAAAAAGAAGCAATGACACCAAAAGGGCTAAATTGAAAGCCCAGATACTAACCCCTAGTGCTACAACCTTCTTGTCCTTATATTTCGTACTCTTTGAAGCCCAACGTTTCCGTTGACTAATAAAAGACTTCAAATCAGGTTTAGCATCGGTATATACAATTGCTTCTTTAGATTTACAAAAGCCTATACGGTCTGCATATTTTGCAGCCACTTTATGTAAGAAAAGCTCGTCATCCCCAGAAGCTAGATTCTCTATACCTTTAAATCCGTCCATTTCATAGAAAACAGATTTTCTATAGGCAAGATTTGCTCCGTTACAAGTGGTTGGAGAGCTGTTACCGATGCCCGCTGCTCCCAAACCAATGAGGTACATAAATTCCAACGTTTGTAATTCCTCGAAATGGGTCTTTTCTTCGGAATACATCACCGGGGATGACACCAAGTAACTTTTGTTCGTCTCGAAATACTGCGCTACTGTTTTTAACCAGTTTTTTCCCATCCTACAATCCGCATCTGTCGTCACAATGATATCACCCGTAGACATTTCTATAGCCTTAGTAATAGCATATTTTTTGTAGGAATTCAGCTTGTCTCCAACAGAAAGCTGCAAGAGCTTGACGCCCCTATCCGAATATGACCTTACGATGTCCGCTGTACGATCAACAGAATGATCATCAACAATAATAAGTTCTAAATTTCCCCTTGGAAAATTCTGATTTAATACACAATCTATAGTCCGCGCAATATTTTCCTCCTCGTTTCGTGCAGCAATCAGTACAGAAATTTTTTCCTGAACTAATTTATTTGACTCAAAAAAAGAGATACGCGACCAGCCTTTACGCATGTAAAGAACGAGAGAGACATAGATGATAGCACAAAAAACGAGAGCGGAATTAAGAATTATTATCACTTAAATAATTAACATTCAGTACAAAAAAAGAACCAATAATTGCGGGCAAAATCAAATTAACAAACCAGATGCAAGAAACGATGGCCATCACCGCGATTTCTTGCGTGGTCACATAACCATACAAATTGCTAGCGACAAAACTACGGACACTGAAGTCAAATATATCCAATGACGGTACAGCTGCCTGCACAAAGAAAAGAATAAAAATCATTAAAATCATAGACACCAATGGTATTTCCGGCAAAATCACCATCATGAGAATCACATATTGTGAAGTAAAAATAATAAACCTCGCCAAAGAGAGAAGCAGAACATAAAGAAGATCCCTGAAACGAACATCTTTAAGTACAGAAAAAAATGGACTTACCTTACGTAGCCATTTTACCCGAGCGACGAGCTGATCGACCCAATGTACATTGAAATACAACAAAAGAAATACAAAAGCATAAATTATGGCAATCATCCATACCGCAAAGATTACAGAAGTCGGCGCATCTATAAAAACGCTAATAAACCATGCGATACTTAGCGCTCCAAAAAAACTGGTCAAAACCAATTGCGCAAATAGCCCTACTCCCATTAGCACTGCTCCCTGAGCGCGATTCTTTGGTTCTAACAGTAATACACGCCCCCCGTACTCACCTATTCTATTGGGTGTAAATATAGCCCAGGTCAAACCACAGAACACCGATTGAATGGCCTTCCAATAGCTTAACTGTTCCAGACCTCGACTCAAATATCGCCATTTCACAACCTCTAAAAACCAGTTGCACAACATAAAAAAAACAACCACACAAAGGGTTATGTACATGGTTGTGGCAGGGATACTCTTCAGTAATGATGTAAATTCAAACAGGTTTTGTTGGTTGCTGACCTTGCTAATGATAAACCATATTGCTAGACCGACAATACCAAACTTGATGCCGTAATTAATATATTTTCGTTGTCCTTTTGTCAATTCAAAAAATTAGAAAGCACAATTTTAAGCATATTTTACGTAAACACGTCAATACTCGGTAAAAGATAGTGAGCAATTACGTAATTTTGAGGTATGCAAAAAGAAAAAGCCAAAGAACGAGTTATCTTAGGGATAGATCCCGGAACAATCGTGTTAGGCTATGGGATAATAAAAGAAGTAGGTAAAAAAATAACATTGGAGTCCCTTGGGGTTATAAAAATGGGACATCTCGATGACCACGGACTTAAATTACAACGTATATTTAAAAAAACATTAGCTCTGATTCAAGAATACAAACCTGACTGTGTAGCATTGGAAGCCCCATTTTACGGAAAGAATATCCAAGTAATGCTCAAGCTCGGCAGGGCACAAGGTGTAGCAATGGCTGCTGCACTGAGCCAGGATATACCCATTTTTGAATATGCTCCACGAAAAATAAAACAATCTGTAACAGGAAACGGAAGTGCCAGCAAAGAACAAGTCGCTGCTATGTTGCAAAACTTATTAGGCTTCAAAGAAACGCCTGAGTTTCTAGATGCTACCGACGGTCTTGCGGTAGCTGTCTGTCATTCTTTTCAACAAAATAGCAGTACAGGCAATAAAAGTTATTCCGATTGGTCGGCATTTATAAAAGATAATAAAGATCGAATACGCTAGAGCTGTACCTGCCGGATTACATTCTTAACATTCAGTTCTACAATATCTGTCATACTCTCACACTTAAAGTAACTTTCATTTGCATAATACTTAGCGTACCCTTCTCTTAATTGATGAATATTCTCCGTACTGGAGAGTTGTTGAGATTGTGAAGCGTCTCTTAAATCCTTTATGCGGTGCCTTTCGCTACGAACGCGGTGTACGATGGAAGAACGCTCTTCTTGCTGATATTGCAGCACCGTTCTATCATTTAGATATTCTATACATAACTTGACATACGGAAAGTTTTCTTTAAAAAACTGAGGCATATATACTTTTGGATTGCCTTCGTAAAATTGCTGATCGAAGTCGATCGCTCTTATGCGAAACTGGAAATCATCAAAATCGGGTGTTATCTGCATGACAAAATTGTAAGCCCTCATATCGCCTAACAAAGAGATGATACAACGCTCATTAAACTTGACAAACTCCTTTGCTATGCGGGTTTGATTATAATCAGGTGTCAGAATCCGATCTTTGCTAAAGACATCCCCAGGAATACCTACGATATGCTCTTCGACAAGTGTGTCGCGATCGTATACATAGTTGACTTGATTTGGAGATAAGATTTCTTCCAATTCAAGACCGTAAATTCGAGAAGCATCAGCTTGTTTTATATAAAAGTAATCATACACGTCATTCAGTCTATTAACGATACGTATCCGGAATGGTTTTGTATTTCCGAAAGCGCAGTACTCAATTCGATCAATGATTTTATGTTCTACAATACGGGTATTTCCCGAAGCCTTAAGTACAGCATACACAACTTTAAGACCTTCATATAGCTGATCCTGAAGATGGGGGGGATATAAAGGCGTCTCCCAAAAGGTATCATTCCCATACTTATCCATCACGGGAACTGTCTCTTGAAAATGCAGCAAATCATAGTACGAGATAGGTAGCCTGGCTTCCCGTTGATACATTTTCAAGTATTTTAATAGCCCCTGTCCAACAGAAAACAGCGGTTTCTTTCTCGAAATCTTTACGTCGTCAATCTCCATAAACAGCTACTTAAATCTTTAATTTTTATAAAGATAAATAAAAGAGTGAGCCTATAGAAATGGATATATTATTAAAATATTACAAAATACAATTCATTTTTTTTAAAAAATAAAAATACAATATGATTTTTTGTTATTAATTTTGAAAAAAATTGAAGTTAAAAAAAACAGCTTTTTATAAATCTATTTTTTTCAACTATCTTATGGGTATGGGAAAAGCTATAGAAAGTCTTCATAATACATTTAAACACACGATAACAATAAAACAAAAGCATAAATTTACACTTTATGGAAAAAAACTATTCAAATTACGATTTAGATAATCTTGACGTTCAGATTTTATCCATTTTAATGGAAGATGCATCCATTCCTTACACAGAAATAGCAAAAAAACTCATTGTCTCCGGTGGAACTATTCATGTCCGAATGAAAAAAATGGAGGAATTGGGTATTATACACGGCTCTAACTTAATCATTAACCCTCAAAAAGTCGGTTTTGATATAACAGCTTTTTTAGGCATTTATCTCGAAAAAGGCTCTCAGTATGTCGATGCAGTAGAACAACTTAAACAAGTAAAAGAGGTTGTAGAATTACACTACTGTACCGGTCAATACAGTATGTTTGCTAAAATAATCTGTAAAGATACCGCACATCTTCGTAAGGTACTTAATGAAGATATACAGGGACTTAAGGGGATCCAGCGGACAGAAACCATTATCTCTTTAGAAGAAAGTATTAAGAGACAAATCACCTTATAATAACAATAGCTTATGGCAGATCGCAACCAACCATCTGCCATAAGTTAAAATGCTTGCACTAGCCAGCTAAAAGCCATAATTGATATCACACATGAAGGTTTTTTCGTAACTTCGCATCGTATGTCTGATATTATTCAATTACTTCCAGATTCCGTTGCCAATCAGATCGCAGCTGGTGAAGTGGTTCAGAGACCCGCTTCGGCAGTGAAAGAACTTATAGAAAATGCTATTGATGCTGGAGCAGATAGAATTAAGCTTATTGTTAAAGATGCGGGAAAAACATTAATTCAGGTCATAGACAATGGCTGTGGAATGAGTATAACTGATGCCCGTCTGTGTTTTGAACGCCACGCTACCAGTAAGATCCGAAAAGCGGAAGATCTTTTTGCAATTCGCACAATGGGCTTTCGGGGCGAAGCTATGGCCTCAATTGCCGCGATAGCACAAGTAGAATTAAAGACCAAACGTGTAGAGGACGAACTAGGTACCATCGTGAATATTGAAGGATCAAAAGTTATTGATCAACATCCTGAAGCTCTTCCCTCTGGAACTAGCATCGCAATAAAAAATTTATTTTATAACATCCCGGCCCGCCGAAACTTTCTGAAAAGTAATTCTGTTGAAATGCGTCATATAATAGATGAATTTCAGCGCATATCACTAGCTAATCCAAGCCTATTTTTTAGTCTCCACAGCGATAATAATGAGATCTTTCATCTGTCACCAGGAAGCTTAAAACAGCGAATTGTTCACCTATTTGGCAATAACTACAATCAAAAACTAGTCCCAGTAGAAGAGGAAACAAGTATTATCAATATTCAAGGATTTATTGGAAAACCAGAATACGCAAAAAAAACAAGGGGCGAACAATTTTTCTTTGTCAACAAAAGATTCATCAAGGATCATTATTTGAATCATGCTATAATGAATGCCTATGAGGAGGTGTTGACAGCTGATAGTTTCCCGCTTTATGTCTTGTTTATTGAAATAGATCCAGCAAAGATTGATATCAACGTACACCCCACAAAAACGGAGATCAAATATGAGGATGAAAAAGCTATATATGCCATCCTACGTTCTGCAGTCAAACGTTCTTTGGGCAGATATAATATAGCGCCTTCACTTGATTTTAACCAAGAGACCAGCTTTAGTAACCTGATTTCAGCCAAGCCTCTCGACGAAATCCAAGCGCCAACGATATCATTCAATCCTAACTTCAATCCATTTGAAGGAGGAAGTGAACCTTCTACGTTGTCTAAAACTTCCCGGGCAGAAAGTTATTCCAAGGGTCTAGAGAAAAAAATCGGGATACCTCAAAATTGGGATACCTTGTACCAAATTGCTGAACAAGAAGATCCTATTCAACTACCGCTCCTTCCAGCAGAACCCGATACCGATGAGGTATTTCAATCCAACAGTGACAACAAGAAGGTCTTTTTTCAATTACACAACAGGTATATTCTTTCTCAAATTCACTCGGGTTTTATGCTTATCGATCAACAAGCAGCCCACGAACGGATCTTATTTGAACAGTACAAGGAACATTTGGAAAACAACAAAGGTTCAAGCCAACAAAGTCTTTTTCCGAGTACCCTTGAGCTTTCGGCTTCTGATTTCGCGTTAATGGGCGAACTTCTACCTGAGCTTCAGACATTAGGCTTTCAGTTACGACCATTCGGAAAGACAACATACATCATCGATGGAATTCCAGCTGACCTTGGAACTAACGTTAATGAAGCTAAAATTGTCGATCAATTGTTGGAGGATTACAAAAACAATGCCTCACAACTTACCCTTACAAAAAGAGAGAACCTAGCGAGGAGCTTAGCTAAAAATGCCGCGATCAAACCGGGCACACCACTAGATAACGAATCTATATCCGATTTGATCGATGCACTATTTGCATGTGAAAGTCCTAATATTTCTATACATGGAAAACCTACAATTGTGACTATCACGTTGCAGGAATTGATGGAAAAATTCAACAAAATTTAAAGAAAGCATAGATGAATAACTTACTTGATAACCTTACGCCAGTAGTCAAAAACCTACTAATTATAAATATCATATGCTTCATAGGTTCATTAATTTTTGAACCCGCAACCAGATGGTTTGGTGTGTACTATCCCGACTCTCCATTCTTCCACGTATGGCAACCTATCACCTATATGTTTATGCATGGTGGGTTTAGCCATATTTTCTTTAACATGTTTGCATTGGTTATGTTTGGCCCAATTATCGAACGCATGTTTGGATCAAAACGTTTCTTAAATTATTATCTTATCTGTGCTTTAGGTGCATTAGTTCTTCAGTACGGAGTACAGGCTGTAGAGGTACAACAGATAACAGGAAATATGAGAGCGAGCACCTTTCTTAATTTTGACTTTGCACAAGACCGTGTATCTACTTCTTTACCTCTTACCAAAGACAAATTTGACACCTTAATCTCTATCTATGGAACACCCATGGTAGGTGCTTCCGGCGCAATATTCGGATTATTACTTGCGTTTGCCTACTTATTCCCGAATATGCCTTTGTATTTCATGTTTATACCGGTACCCATAAAGGCAAAATATTTTGTCGGCGCTTATATTCTTATAGAAGTTTATCTTGGCTTCAACAATTCAGGTTCTTCGATAGCCCATCTAGCCCATGTTGGTGGAGCATTATTTGGCTATATATTGATCAAAGCATGGAAGATAAAAAAGGGTTATTATTAGCGAATGGTGATGCTTCAAGGATAAAGGGCATATAACATAAATAAAATGACATGAAGGAAAATGTCTTAAAATCATTTATTAGAGACACGTATAAAAACACGTCACCTATCCCTTATATCATCACGGGACAGGTTTTCATGTTTGTTTTACTTCATATTTTCGAACTACTAACATTTGACGAAATCGTATCTTTGGATCTTTTCAAATGGACATATGAGCACCTAAGTCTCCCTATGTCATTCAAGGCATTCATTCAACAACCATGGACAATAGCAACACATGCGTTTTTATACCAAGGGATTTTTAACCTTCTGTTCGATTGTCTTTGGTTATACTGGATTGGCAATATTTTTCTAAACTTTCTAAACAACAGGCAGTTTCTCACTGTATTTATAGGCGGTATATTGCTGGGTGGATTAGTTTTTCTAGGGATAGGCTCATTGCCTTATTACTCCAATCAAACAGCTTACTGGAACACTACAGCACTTGGATTAGCCGCCTTGATCAGCAGTGTGACGATATTAGTTCCCAATTTAGAGGTACGTCTATTCATCTTTGGGAATGTCAAGTTGAAAACAATAGCGTTAATATATCTTGCGCTCGAGTTTGGATTTCTGATGGTAAGTAATCCAGTTACAGCGGTTGCTTATCTATTCATGGCCGGTTTTGGTATATGTTTTATGTGGCAACTCCAAAAAGGAAATGATTGGAGCAAATTTTTCAAAAGAGGTAAACCACGCCAGCATCTCAAAGTCGTACAGGGTCAAAAACAACAACATATTATCGAAAAAAGAAGACACCATTCAGATTTACCCAATCAAGAACTTATTGATCAAATACTGGACAAAATTTCTATAAGTGGTTATGAAAGTCTAAATTCGCAGGAGAAAGAGGTGCTTTTTAAAGCCAGTAAGCAGGATCAGTAATGACAAATCGCTCATTTTTCCGCAAACGACTTGGGTATTTTAGCAGAACGATATTTATTACAAATATTCTTGCTATAATCGCTTTATTATTGAGCTATTCAGCCTCTTTCATTGACCCTCAACAATTTTGGCCCATTGCTTTTTTCGGCCTAGCTTTCCTTCCTATTTTAATTATCAATATGGGCTTCATTATTTATTGGTTATTAAGAAAAAAAAGATATATCCTGCTTAGTTTACTAGCCATTATATCAGGTTGGACCCTATTGGGCAAACATATTAATTTCAGAAATAGCAACGACAAAATTGTTGTTAAAGCGGACACGACGCTAAGAGTGATGAGCTTTAACGTACATCTTTTTGAAAGATATGACAGTCCAAAGGATAATTTTAAGGAAGAAACAGCAGAACTAGTTAATACTGTCAACCCGGATATTGTTTGCTTTCAAGAGTTTTACAGTCGCATCAGAGGATCTCGTCAATTCACCAAAATATTAAAAGAAGAATGTAAATTTGAAGATTATTACTTCGAACCCGTCTCAAAAAATGACTATGAGGGCTATGGCCAAGCTATATTTTCAAAATTCCCCATCATAGATCATGGAACTATCTTTAAAAACGGCTATGGTATCAACCGGATTATATTTGCAGATATCAAACGAGAAGCAGATACGCTGCGCGTATATAACGTACACTTGCGCTCGTTTGCCTTTCAAGAAGAAGATAAAGAGTTTATACAAAAGTCGGCTACAGCACAACTTAAAGATGAGCAGAAAACAAAACGTGTAGGGCGTAAGCTCAAAACAGCATTTACCAACCGCAGTGAACAAGCTAAATCATTACGCAAACACATTGAATCGTGTCCCTACCCTTACATAGTGATGGGAGACTTTAACGACACCCCCATGTCGTACAGTGTCAATACCGTCGGACAGGGTATGTACAATGCGTTCGAAGAGAAGGGGTTTGGCTGGGGAGTTACCCATTTCGGATTACTGCCATTATTTCAGATTGACTATATCTTTTGCGAAAAATCCATTACCGTGGACAATTACGGAATTGTTAACGAACGACTATCTGATCACTATCCCATATGGGCAGACCTTATTCACTAACTATTGGTTGATGAAACTGACGAAGCAGGGACCAATAGCTCAACAGCCTTCCTTACATACTCATCTTTTCGATTCTTCACTTTAAAATAAGCCTCTCTACCAAAGTAATAACGGCCAACGATAGCTTCAATATCGGATTGAATAAGTTTTAAAAGTCCCTTACTTCTTTGCTCATTCACAATTATATTTCGATCCTTCAGATACAGAATGAATTTATCGTATTCTAACTGGGGTAGATGATATCCCTGAATAAAGTTCTCAATAGAATAAGCTGGTAACTGCTTGGTAAATCGTTCATAGACAAACTGCTCCAGATAACTTGACTTTACAATATCTTGATACAAAAGACTGACTTCGTTAGAATCTACAGAGATATTAACATCAGGCTTTATTCCCCCTCCACTAAACAACTCTCTACCGGCCAGCGTTTTGTACATTTGGGCATTTGCAAATGTGGTATCTAAGACCCATAATCCTTTATACATGCTCGCATAGTCAATCATATTTGACCAGTTGGCCGTGTATTTCTTTTGTATGCTCCGTCCTAATGGGGTATAGTATCTGGAAATACTCAGATTTATTCTCGAACCATCCAAAAAGTCAAACTGTTCCTGAACGATACCTTTACCATATGACCTTCTTCCGACAACGGTAGCCCTATCCCAATCCTGTACCGCACCGGCCACTATTTCCGATGCCGAAGCCGTCCCCTCGTTAATTAATACGATTAGCTTACCCTCTGTATACTCGCCTGCGCCCTCCGAGTAGTATTCTCGTTTATTCTCATGGGCCCCCTCGGTGTATACTAACATTTTACGATCATTAAAAAACTCACTCGCAAGACGTAGCGCAACATGAAAATAACCACCACCATTATCACGAAGATCTAAGATCAGATTTTGAGCGCCCTGCTTCTTCAGTTCTTTAATACTTGCCTTAAAATCTTCAGCGGTCTTCAAGCCAAATCGCCGTATCCTTACATACCCAATAGTAGGCCTCACCATGTATGAAACATCAACCGAACTAACTTTGATTTGATCACGCACTACATGAAAGGGCGCTCTCCTCTCATAATTATCTCTCGCCACATATATAGCAACAGAAGACCCTTTCTTTCCCCGAATCATTTTGTCAACTGTATTTTGTCCGACTTTGCGCCCCGCCACATGAATAGAGTCAATTCTAAGAATGCGATCCCCTACTTTCAATCCTGCTTTTTCTGCCGGTCCATCAGCGATAACCCCTACGACTAATAATGTATCATTAAGGTTAAAAAACTCTAAACCGATCCCTTCAAACGTCCCTTCTAATGCTTCGGACTGAGCTTGGGATTCATTGGGCAATAAATAAGATGAATACGGATCCAAGTGGGCGACTATATGATTTATCGCACCGTTCTGTAAAGAGTCAACATTTAAACTATCCACATAGCTGTTAGATAGTAGATCAAGAACTTGTTGAATCTTATATGAATTATCAGACAATCCTATAGGTACCAGCGAACTACCTGGATTATTACTCTGTTGGTCTACATAATTTTGTCCGAGAATTAATCCTAAAAACAAAGTTGCCGCATAAGTTGCAGCTACAAAAATATTCCGTCCAGTACCTTTTTGCATTTATTTAACCCGTTGCAATTAAACTAGGATTTAAACTGTTGTAAATTGGGGGGTTCCCTCAAAAAAACACAACATACAAAGATACCAAAATAACTCCCAAACTATTAAAAGTCAACAAATAATTCCCAACATTTTCATAATTCTTAGAAAATAGGATGAAGAGTGAGAATTACATTGCAGATAAAAACGAAATTATTTAGGTTTGGGAAATTTTTAACAGCTATGCACGAGATCGAACCTTATTATCAATGGCGAGATGATTATATTGCTTCAGAAGACGAAAAATCGCCATTTTTTGGAACGATCTATAGTGAATTTGAATTTGATAAACAGATCTACAATTTCCTCCTTCATCCGCAATGGGATGATTTTGGCTCTCAGACCCTCTATCTAAAAATATTATTCGTCGATTACGAACATGGCTATGCTATCATAGAGCTCATCGGCGAATGGAATGATGCTATCTACAATGACGTTATGCTCCTTAAGCGAGAGATTATTGATGTATTGGGACAAGAAGGTATTACAAAATATATACTTATTGGTGAGAATGTACTCAATTTCCACGCTTCAGATGACTCTTATTATGAAGAATGGTTTCAAGATATCGAAGAGGGTTGGATAGCTGGATTGCATTTCCGTGAACATGTCATACAGGAGTTTCAGTGTGCAAATATAGATTACTACATCAACTTTGGGGGCCTTTTAAACGAAATACCATGGCGAAGCTTAAAGCCAAGGCAACTGTACCATCATATACGTGAACATCTACAAAAAAGACTAGAGCTATAAATAACTGTAAGCTCCAATTGCAACAAATTAGCTAAAATTAACCAATCTACTGCTGTTTTTCCATTTTATAACTTGCCTATTCTCTGTATTATTAACTAACTTTGTCTCCAGGGATTTCGGACGGCAAGAAGAAGGTTGCGAAATCGTATTTTTGAATTTTAATTTTTTACTTTAACATTATGGCTTTCAGAATAGAAAAAGATACCATGGGTGAAGTTCAAGTACCTGCAGACAAGTACTGGGGCGCACAAACAGAACGTTCACGCAATAATTTCAAAATAGGCCCATCAGCTTCAATGCCCCATGAGATTATCGAGGGCTTCGCTTACTTGAAAAAAGCAGCTGCTTACGCCAACCATGAATTAGGTGTACTTCCTATCGAAAAACGCGATGCTATCGCAACTGTTTGTGATGAAATATTAGCCGGGAAATTAGACGATCAATTTCCATTGGTGGTTTGGCAGACTGGATCTGGAACACAATCCAATATGAACGTTAATGAAGTTATCGCCAATCGTGCCCAAGTCTTGGCAGGCAGAAATATAGGAGAAGGCGAACCTGTCCTAAAAGCAAATGATGATGTTAACAAATCACAATCATCCAACGACACTTTTCCTACAGGCATGCATATCGCTGCTTACAAAGCTGTGGTAGAGATAACAATACCAGGTGTTGAGAAGCTTCGTGACACGCTAAAACGTAAATCAGAAGAATATATGAACGTGGTCAAAATAGGTCGTACGCACCTTATGGATGCTACACCATTGACATTAGGCCAGGAGTTATCTGGGTACGTGGCGCAGTTAAATTATGGGATTAAAGCTGTAAAAAACACATTAGAACACCTGTCTGAGGTGGCTTTAGGTGGAACAGCAGTAGGAACTGGTCTGAATACACCTAAGGGATATGATGTCACTGTTGCTAAATATATTGCAGAGTTTACAGGCCATCCGTTCGTTACTGCAGAAAATAAATTCGAAGCACTGGCTGCACACGATGCTATTGTGGAAACACATGGTGCTTTAAAACAACTTGCTGTATCACTCAATAAGATTGCAAATGATATCCGTATGTTAGCTTCCGGACCTCGCTCTGGTATCGGAGAGATATTAATCCCAGAGAATGAACCGGGCTCTTCTATTATGCCAGGAAAGGTAAACCCTACGCAATGTGAGGCTCTTACTATGGTCGCAGCTCAGGTTATGGGCAATGATGTAGCAATCACCATTGGCGGTACACAAGGTCATTATGAATTGAATGTTTTCAAACCAGTAATGGCTGCTAACTTCTTACAATCAGCTCGCCTGATTGGAGATGCATGTATTTCCTTTGAAGAGCACTGTGCTATAGGGATCGAACCTAACTACGCACGTATCAAGGAACTTGTAGATAACTCGTTAATGTTAGTTACTGCCTTAAACACAAAAATAGGCTACTATAAAGCTGCAGAAATTGCGCAAACCGCGCATAAAAACAACTCAACCTTAAAAGAAACAGCAATAGCTCTAGGTTATGTTACAGCTGAGCAGTTTGATGAATGGGTAAAACCAGAAGAAATGGTGGGTAGTTTATAATAACCGGGTGGAAAAACGCTTAAAATCAAAAAATAACAAACAGGCATGCTTAATTTTTTTATTAGGCATGTTCTCTTTGTTTACTGCCTGTCAACGTCATTCTGAAATGCAAACCAAAGGAGTCTCCTTTCTTCAAGGGGTATGGACACAAGACAGTATTCCTCAACAGGATCAAATGTTGACTTTTGCATTACATGAATTCACCTTCACCTGTGATTCTATATACACCAAAATGCACGTAAGATCTAAAACTAAAACGATCCCCGACAGCTGCTTCGGCGATGGGTTTTGGAGCGAGTACGCCAAAGGTGTCTATGTATTACGTGGAGACAGTATTATAGTAGAAGGTATCTATACAAAAGAAAACGGAAAGCAAAAGATATCCGGCTGTTACAAAAGTGGTCAATACCTCCCGAGATTTAAATTAGTATACCATGATAAAGACTCTTTAGTATTGGAAAATAAATTTGATTCCCGTCCAATCATTCTACGAAAAATTAAAGATATCACTTGTGTGCCTAAAAAACGCTGGGAGATGTAAGAAAACTAAATGAGCCGCAACAGAATTGCGGCTCATTTAGTTAATTGATCAGCTTCGATTCGTCCGAAGATTTCAACAAGTTTGCTTTTAGTTCATTTTCAGACTGTAATAACTCCTGCTCTACTATTTTGCGTTTTTCTCTTCCGTCTCGTTGTATCTGTAGCACCTGCTCAATCGTACTAATAATATCCACATTTGCTTTTTTTATCGTCTCTATATCGACAATCCCACGTTCTGTCTCCCGCGCCACATTGATCGTAGACTCTTTAAGCATTTCTGAATTTTTACGTAACAGTTCATTGGTTGCATCCGTGACAGCCTTCTGCGCATCCAGTGCACGTTGGGCATGAGCAATACCTAAAGTGAGTACCATTTGGTTTTTCCATAACGGCAAGGTATTGACAATACTGGATTGAATTTTTTCCATTAAAGAGCTGCTATTACTCTGGATCATCCGAATTTGTGGAGCTGTCTGCAACACGACCATTCTCGTAAGCTTTAGATCATGTATCTTGCGTTCAAAGCGTACAACATGCTGCTCCATATCTTTGTAAGCCTGTATTTTGTGTTGATCACCCGTAGATTCCGCTTCCTGCCGAAGCGCAGGTAAAGTAACATTGCGTACTTCCTGAAGCTTCTCCTCTCCAGCAGCAATATGTAAAGATAACTCTTTGAAATAATTTTGGTTTTCGATAAAAAGCTTGTCAAAGATATTAACGTCTTTCAATAAAGTTTTGTAATGTCCTTCCAACTTGAGCTCGATCTGATGGATATTCTTTTCCACCGAAGCATACTCTGTCCGCATACGCTGTATCTTCTTCTTCAAGCTATCAAAAAAGGGGATCAAGGGTTTTTTATTCAGATTCTCGTCAAATGATTTGATATCTGAACGGAGATTTAATAGGATCTCTTCCGCCCCACCCATATCTTTTGTACGAACTTGCTTCAATATTTCATTCGAAAAATTACTGACTTTCGTCTGGCTAGCTACACCAAACTGTATAATATCAGTTGTCGAATTCAAATTTATCTTCTCTCTGTATTGTTGGATCAGCGCCTTCTCTTCGTCAGAAAAGTTCACTTGCATATCTTTACTTTTGTCTTGGTTATTATCTTCGTAGGTTGTCAGATCAATAGTAGCCATAGTTTATTATTTAATCTTTTAAAAGGTTCTTATTTTTTAAGGTTTGCAGATAAACATCCGATTCAGCGGAAACATCCAGTAATCTTGATTTTATTAAATTGGTCACATCCAACTCAATTGCTGAGGCAGCTTGCGCTAAAACGGCTTCTAATTTGTTCTTAGAATCTAACGTAATCTGATTATGTAATCTTGTGTTTTCTAAATCATCGTATTCACGAAGTACATTTACAACAGTACCATGTCTTACCAAAAACTTCTCGGCCTCCTGAATATCCCTCTGTTCCAATAAATGGAACAGACGTACTATTTTACCGACATATTCTTGTATCCCCCTATGATCTATTTCTTTCTGATAATACATTAATTTCGTCACAAAAGACTGAGGTGTTTCTATTTGGGCCTGTGCTAATTCAAGACGACGCTGGTCTGCCAACGTATTAATCCAAGTCAAGGGACGTACCTCAGCCAACTCCAATCGTTGCAAATAGGATTTGGATTGATTGAGCAACAATCCATTTCCAACTATATATGAAGAGATATACCCACAAATAGTGAACAGCATTCCCTGTGACATAGCTCCAGCAAATAAGTAAAAGGAATAGAGAAGACCGACCTGTAGAAAAAGGAGAAGCCAAGATAATGCATACCACGATCTTACTTTACTTTTAGACGCCTGTGCCATCATCACCAAGGGATGAATTGGAGGAAAGAACATCAAAATAGACAGGAAAGTCCATTTTAACCGTCCAAATTCCCAACGTTTACTCTTTTTTGTCGCCCAACCCATAATGCAATTTAATTATTTTTTTTGGTAAATAACCAACTATTCATTTCTTCAAAGAATCTATTCTCAAGTCGTTATCCAATTCTTGTTCCAATTATCCTATTTTTGCGGTATGGCAGACAAAAACAGTTACATTATATACCTACGTGTCATTGCGACAGTCTTTGTTGTCCTAATACACGCCTCCACAGGTTTTCTCAACCATATTGACACGAATGCATTCGACTGGAATTATGCCAATTGGATAAATGCAGCAACACGATGTTCTGTACCTATATTTGTCGTCATCTCAGGAGCTTTGTTACTGCAAAAAGATGAAAATACGTTGAAATTTTATAAAAAACGTACTCCAAAATTAATCTATCCCTTTCTATTCTGGACGTTCGTTTATCTCCTATACTATTTTTATCGTTATACTAATTTCGAATCCTTATCGCTTGAAAGAATATTGAGCATTACCCTAGATAAGATACTTCATGGTGCTAATGCTCATCTGTGGTACTTATACATGATAATAGGCTTATATCTTGCCATTCCTTTTCTCCGAAAAATCATAATTCAATCCTCCATTAAAGAGATTGAATTGTTCTTGTTTTTCTGGCTTTTAGCTATGCTAATTTCAAATAAGGGCCTTTATGCTGTAATGCCTAAATTCGATCTCACCTTCTTTTCTGGCTATGTTGGCTACTTAGTGTTAGGATACTATCTTAGTGTCAAATCGTTTAATAAAAAAAGAATCGTATACGTTGTTGGCTATTTTCTTATGATTATAATCATTGGATGGGGTACATATCTGCTCAATAAGGATGCAAAAAAATTAAATGCTTTTTTATACAACTATCTATTTCCTACTACCGCATTGGCTACTAGCTTTCTCTTTTTATGGATCAAGGAGTGGCAAAAAGAAAACAACAATACTCCGAAATGGATCACGATAATTGACAGATATAGCTTCGGCATTTATTTAAGCCACATTATCCCCTTGAATTTTCTACACCCGCTATTATCCCAATACATGAGCACGGTTTGGGTCATTCCCTTAGCGACGATTACCACGATAATCGCTTCGACTGGAATAACGTATTTACTCCGAAAGATCCCTCTGGGAAGACATGTTAGTGGCTAAGTTCTAATTTGGAGGTAACAAGTCATTATCAAAACAACTGATAATAAAATACCGCGCCAAACCAAACGTAATTTCATCTTCACTCAATGTAGAGAGTACGACTTCGCAATTATTTAAAATCCTTCCCATAGCATATGTTTGGATTTGCTGTTGAATGGGATTCGTAATCAAAGTAGCAGCTTTTGCAAAATTTCCTCCTAGCACTACACGCTCCGGATTAAAAATCTGAACAAAGAGTGCAATCGCCTTACCTAAATTTTTCCCCAACTCTGTAATCAATTCAATGGCGTACTGATCTCCTTCGAGGGCAGCATTTATAATATGTTGAGGTTGTATATTATCACTGTTGAATTTTTTAGACAACAATGTAGGCACATTATTCGTGATATCTTGACTAGCTTTTTTTACCAACGATATCCCCGAAGCCACCGTTTCTAAACACCCTCGCTTACCACAATAGCACAGCTCACCATCTTCAATAAAACTCATATGTCCCATTTCTCCGGAGAAACCATTTTTACCCATATAAATCTCTCCCTGAGCGACTATACCTAAAGCCATCCCCCAATCCATCAAAATAGTTAAACCGTTTTCTACCTGCTTTAAAGCTCCAAAATTTTGCTCCGCATAAGTTGTCAATTTCACATCATTCACAATATATACCTTCTTAGCAAAGGCTTCTTCCAGATGATCTTTCAAATCAAAATCTGACTCGAAAAAGAAGGAATAATTTTTACCATTTGTCTTATCAATCAATCCTGGCATAGAAATAGCAACCCCAGATACATCCGACCAACTCACTCCATTCTGCATAGCGTACGCTTTAATCACTCCTTCAAATTCCTTTAAGCCCTCTAAATCTCTAGTCAGATGATTTTCATATATTTGAGATGGTGCCAAAATCTTACTATTATTATCGACAAAAGAAACCTTTACCGAAAACCTATTGACCTCAACACAGAGTACTTTAAAAATCCCATCATTCAATTGATATAAGTTAGGTTTTCGCCCCCCGATAGACTCTCCTCTTTCATTTTGAATGAGTAACTTTTGATCGATCAATTCCAAAATCAGCGTATTCAATGTAGGGAAACTTATTCCCAATACCTTCATAAGTTCATTAACAGATATGGCATCTTTAACGTATACTGCACGGAGTAGCCTATTCTTTTTCTGCATGGCACGAATTTGCTTCGGATCTGATAAATTCAACAAAAGGCTTTCTAATACACTCATAAATAGGTTTCTTAACTAAATTGACAATTTATCCATCATCAACGGCTTCTAATATACAATTTAAAACAAATAATAATAAATATAACCTTAAAAATAGAAGTTTATTAAATTATTAGCATAAAGTGCATGATGAAATTTTAAAAAATAGACAAACTAAAAAAGCTATTCCAATGGAATAGCTTTGTAAAATCTGATATCGAGCGGCCTTAGAACGGCAAATCATCATCATCCGCACCAGAAGAACTGATATCTACCGGAGCAGGCATATCTGCATAACCTGGAGTTGATGCAGATGATCCCGTATTTGCAAGCTTAGTTACGCGCCAAGCTACTAAAGAATTAAAATAAGTTGTAACTCCCTCTTTATTTGTCCAAGGACGTCCGCGAAGGTTGAATGAAACTTCAATCTCCTCACCTACGGCCAAATTATCAAAGATGTTAACTCTATCTTGTGTCGCTTCAAAGCGAATATACTCTACAAACTGTGGGTTCTCGGCGTATGCAACAATAAGATCTCTTTTCTTGAAAGACTCTGTAACCTGCTGTAAAGCACCAACTTCATGTACTTTTCCTCTGATTTCCATATTCAAAATTATTAAACGATAAAATTACACATTTTTTGCGTTCTAGATTAACTAACTTTGTAGAAATATGAAGGAAGTTTTCAACACCCCGAAAAAGGTGATCGTCACATGCAATAAAAGACTATCGCCGTACCTACAAGAAGAAGTAGTCTCCCTAGGCTTTGAGATCAAACGCGCATTCAATACGGGAGTCGAACTATATGCATCGGTGAACGAATGTATTAAGCTTAATTTAAACCTACGAACAGCAAGTCAGGTCTTGTATGAATTGGCCTCTTTCCGAGCCAACGACCCGAAGGAACTTTACGATGGTTTGATTAAAATTGAATGGGAAAATATCATCCCTTTTGATGGGTATTTTTCAGTAACCTCAAATGTTCATAACGAAACGATAACAACTCCGCTCTTTGCTAACGTGAAAGTAAAAGATGCCATAGTTGATCGTATCAAAGATAAAAAAGGGGTACGGCCGAATTCCGGGC
This sequence comes from Sphingobacterium sp. xlx-130, assembly GCF_011007405.1. NCBI lineage: Bacteria > Pseudomonadati > Bacteroidota > Sphingobacteriia > Sphingobacteriales > Sphingobacteriaceae > Sphingobacterium > Sphingobacterium sp. xlx-130. Next base: position 240,256 of record NZ_WFKN01000008.1, on the reverse strand, counting down.
CCGATTTTTTCAAATCTGTCATCCATCTGCATTGGATGGAAGACCGGGCTGAGATATTCTTGGATACTTCTGGTGAAACACTGGCCAAACATGGGTATAGAAAACATCCTGGCAAGGCCCCCATGCTGGAAGCATTAGCAACTTCGACCATACTGGCTACTAAATGGGATGGCAAATCCCCTTTTGTCAACCCTATGTGTGGATCTGGCACATTAGCAATTGAAGCCGCGTTAATCGCGCAGCATAGAATGCCGGGACTGCAACGTATGAATTATTCCTTTATGCATTTTATAGGGTATGATGAAAATATTTTCTTTGCTGAACGAAAGCTACTCAAAGAAAAGGCTGACAAATCACAAGTCCCTACGATCATAGCTTCAGATATAGCCGAACAAGCCATAGAAATTGCGAAAATCAATGCAAAAACAGCAGGCGTAGAACATCTTATTGATTTTCAAGTTTGTGATTTTGCAGAAACAACAGTACCAAGTGAACCGGGAGTCATTATGTTTAACCCTGAATATGGAGAACGACTAGGTACCCATACAAAACTGGAAATTACGTACAAACGGATCGGGGATTTTATGAAGCAAGAATGTAAGGGATACCGCGGCTATGTATTCACAGGAAATCCAGATCTTGCCAAAAAAATTGGGCTGAAAGCATCTAGACGTTTTGAGTTTTTTAACGGGAAACTTGATTGTAGGCTCCTGCAGTATGAATTGTACGACGGCTCTAAAGAGAACTAAAATGCAAGATATTATAGATCGTACAGCCATTTTTGTGCAAGACACACTGGAAGGAGCGGAAGCAGGTCATGATTGGTGGCATATTCAACGCGTGTGGAATAACACAAAACTAATTCTGGAAACTGAACAAGCCGATCGACTAGTATGTGAGTTGACTGCCCTATTGCACGACATAGCAGACAGTAAATTTCACGATGGCGATGAAAATTTAGGACCGCGTATAGCTGGCGAATTTCTAGCTTCTATAGGTGTAGACAAGATGATTATTGAGCATGTGCAAAATATCATTCTCAATATGTCTTTTAAATCCTCTTTGGGTAAAATAGAATTTAACTCCAAAGAATTGGAAATCGTGCAAGATGCAGATCGTCTTGACGCCATTGGTGCCATCGGCATAGCACGTGCATTCAACTATGGTGGCTTCAAGAATAGGGAACTCCACAATCCACACATCCCAATCCAATCCTCGATGGATAAAGAGGCCTACAAAAACACAAAAGCGCCAACCATAAACCATTTTTATGAAAAGCTGCTTTTGTTAAAGGATAAAATGAATACGGTAACCGCAAAAGAAATCGCCGAACAAAGACATCGCTATATGGAAGATTTTCTGCAACAATTCTATGCCGAGTGGAATGGTCTAAAATAAGTTAACTATTTCTTAACAAAAGATACCTAACTTAGGCAGTATGAAAAATAAACATACTGCCTTTTCTTTACTTATATTTTTTCTTTTTTGGGGGGCAAAAGTTCACGCTCAAAATCCAGATTCTGTCGAATTCTCAAAAGTTGAATGGCAAATTCACCCCATAAAGAAAGGAGTTGTCTGGAAGCAAGCAAATATCCAGGGAATTTTCAAGAGTCAGCAAGAGATCAATATTATAGAAATTAACTTAAAAAAGCACAGCAAAAAGATACATCTTGCTGCCTTGCCTAAAAGTAGGGAGAAGACATCTACATTAGCGCGACGACACAATGCTATATTGGCACTCAATGGAGGCTTTTTTGATATGAAAAATGGTGGCGCCGTAGATTTTACAAAGGTAAACCACCAAATTATTAATACAACCGTAGCCAAATCTGCCCGTGCCAATGCTTATCTAGCATTTGATGCTAAAAAACTAATAATCACGGATGATTCCACTCAAACCAATGATTTCCCGAACGTCCTATTAGCAGGACCTCTCCTACTAAAAGATGGATCATCCTATCCTCTTTCAAAAAACCCATTCAATGACAATAGGCATCCTCGAACCGCGATTGCCCTAAAAGAGAATACACTAATTCTTCTAACAGTAGATGGCAGAAATGCTAAATCACAAGGACTTACTTTGGGTGAACTGGAAAAAATATTGCGTTGGTACGGTTGTCAATCGGCAATGAATTTAGACGGTGGAGGCAGCACAACCATGTACATTAAAGGACAACCAGACCACGGTATTGTCAACTATCCCAGTGACAACAAACTATTTGACCATAAGGGCGAACGCGCCGTATCAAACATTATCTATTTAACAAATTAAATCTGACCTAAAATTAACTATGAAACTGTTATCAACTTTCTTGCTCTTGGCTTTTACATTAAATAGTGTATGTGCCCAATCTTCAAAAATCATTGCCCACCGTGGTGCATGGAAACACACAAACGCCCCACAGAATAGTATTGCCGCTTTACAGCAAGCTATCAAACAAAAAGTCTGGGGCAGTGAGTTTGATGTACATATGACCAAGGACGAGATATTGGTCGTAAACCATGACAACGATTTTTATGGGATGGACATAGCGTCCTCTACCTATGCCGAACTCTTAACAAAAAAGCATCCCAATGGAGAAAGTATTCCAACAGCTGAGGAATATCTTAAAGAAGGTCTAAAACAAAAAGAAACAAAATTAATCTATGAGCTTAAATCCAACCGCCTAGGGGTCGATAAGACGATCAGATCTGCCGAGCTATCGTTCGTACTTATCCAAAAACTGAAGGCAAACAAAATGGTAGAAGTGATAGCTTTCAGCTGGGACGCTTGTCTAAAGTTCAGAGCTCTGAACAAAAAACTAAAAATCCACTATCTCAATGGAGATAAAGATGCTAAAAGCCTTAAATCAGCTAATTTATCTGGTTTTGACTATAATACAGCTGTTCTAAAAAAGAACCCATCCTGGGTATCAGATGCACGCAAACTTGGTCTGAAAACCAATGTATGGACCGTAAATACGAGCGATGACATGAATTATTTCATCAAACTGGGATTAGACTATATTACCACGGACGAACCCGAACTATTAGAACGTATACTAAGCAAAAAATAAAATGAAACCATCATGATCTAGCAACTGGTAGATCACGAAGTAATTATATACAGATGAAAAAAGCGCTAATAATTATATCCTTATTTGGATACTTGATACATGGGATCGCACAAGAACTACGTGTAGCGAGTTTTAACATACGGCTAAAAACGAACAACGATATGGGTAATATGTGGGATGATCGTAAGGACCCGGTATGTGCTCTTATTCGCTTTCATGAATTTGATATCTTTGGGGTTCAAGAGGCTTTTATTGACCAAATCCAAGATATGCAGGAGCGGTTAGCCGATTATTCTTATGTTGGGGTAGGCCGTGATGATGGAGCAAGTAAAGGAGAGCATTCTGCAATATTTTACAACAATGCGCGTTTTAAAATGTTAAAGAATGGCACCTTTTGGCTATCAGACAACGATACTGAGAAACCGAATAAAGGTTGGGATGCTGCCTTGCCTCGAATATGCACGTGGGGAATTTTTCAAGACAAGAAAAATGATAAAAAACTTATTTTTATGAATACACACTTCGATCATATAGGTGTAGAGGCGAGACGAGAAAGTGCCAAACAGATTTTGTCTAAAGCAAAAGAATTAGCCAAAGATCTACCACTCATTTTGACTGGAGACTTTAATATTGATGAAAAAAATGAAGCTTACTTTACGTTAGCAAATAGTGGTATCGTTCAGGATGCCTACGAGCTCGCTCCAATAAAGTATTCGCCCAACTCGACATTCAATGGCTGGGGTAAAAGCTTGAAACCAAAAGGGAGAATTGACCACATATTTATTACCAACCCCTTTAAAGTTTTAAAATTCGGCATATTAACAGACACATACATGGGAAAATTCCCTTCTGATCATTTCCCTATACTTAGCGTACTCAAGTGGTAGGTTTCTAGCTTATACTTTCGTATTTTTGCACGTTAATAAAAGGTACATGAACACGATAAATATTCTAGCCATAAGCTTAGCTTCTATTTCATTTTTTTTTGGGATAGAAGCTACTGCACAAACAAAGCGTTCAAAAAAATCTTCAATTGGAGGCAAAGCTGCTTCAACAGTCACCACTCCGTCGCAGACTAACGCAAATACAATAACACAAACCCAAGCCATTACTGGTATTAAGCAGGCCTTAGGCAATGGGCTCAACAACAGTATTAATACTTTGTCTGTCAAAGATGGTTTCCTAGGAAATGCTGCAGTCAAGATATTGATGCCTAAGGAAGCGCAGCAAATAGAAAAAACACTTCGTTCTATCGGTATGGGGAGCCTTTGTGATCAGTTTGTGACCAGCTTGAACAGAGCAGCGGAATCTGCGGTCAAAGAAGCCGCTCCTGTATTTGTAAACTCGTTAGCACAAATGACCGTAAACGATGCTTTTAATATCCTGCTAGGAACACAACAAGATGCCGCAACATCCTTTTTCAAACGGACTACTTCTGCTACGTTAACCAGCAAATTCAAACCTATAGTAGAATCTGCATTAGGAAAAAACAACGTAAGTACTTATTGGACCCAGTTGACTTCTGCCTATAACAATCTACCCCTAGCCAACACTAAAATTAACACAGACTTAAACGCATACGTTACACAAAAAGCCATTGATGGTCTTTTTGTACAAGTCGCCGATGAAGAGATTAAAATAAGACAAAATATTAGTGGATCTAGAAATTCTAACATTCTTAATGATGTTTTTGGATGGGTAGATAAACAAAAATAGACGACAATATTATATTTAAACATTTAAAATATGGATTACCAAAAGATCAATACCATAAAAGACTTTCAAGTTGCTGAACACTTTATTCGATATGTACAGATAGATACACAATCGGACAGCGGCTCTGCGACATTCCCTTCAACGACAAAACAGCTAAACCTTAGTCGACTACTTGTTGAAGAACTTTTGGCTATGGGTATAAAAGACGCTCAGCTTGACAAAAATGGGTATGTATACGGGACGATTCCATCCAACACGGAGAAAAAAGTACCTGTTATCTGCTTTTGTTCACATGTAGATACCTCTCCAGATTGCTCGGGAAAGGATGTAAAACCGATCATCCACTCCAATTATCAGGGACAGGATCTTGTTCTTCCGGATGACAACAGTGTGGTTATCCGGTTTTTGGAGCATAGAGACCTAGCCGAACAAATTGGTAACGATGTAATTACAGCCTCAGGAACCACACTCTTGGGTGCTGACGACAAAGCAGGGGTCGCTGAAATCATGGAAGCTGCACGGCTACTGATAAACACCCCTGAGATCAAGCACGGTGATATCAAGATTCTTTTTACACCTGACGAAGAAATAGGTCGTGGCGTAGACTTTGTCAACCTTGAACATCTAGGCGCTCAATTCGCGTATACGATGGATGGTGAAAAGGCGGGTACTATCGAGGATGAGACCTTTTCTGCTAATACTGCTAAGATCACGATACATGGGGTATCGGTACATCCAGGCTTTGCCAAAAACAAAATGCAGAGTGCGATCAAGATTGCGGCAAAAATTATTGACTCCTTGCCACAAGATCGTTTGTCTCCTGAAAGTACTTCGGACAAGCAAGGTTTTATTCACCCTACAAATGTGAGTGGCACTGTAGAAAAAGCCACAATAGACTTTATCGTCAGAGATCATGTGACAGCGAATCTTCAGCAACATCAATCGGAGCTCGATAATCTTGTTAAAGAGATCATTGCAAATTACCCGGGCTGTACCTATACAGTAGAAAGTAAGGAACAATATCGAAACATGAAAGAAATTCTGGATCAATTTCCTCAAATTATGGAAATCGGTTTAGAAGCGATCGAACGTGTTGGCATGAAAGCTGAAAAACGAAGTATCCGGGGAGGGACAGATGGCTCAAGACTTTCATTTATGGGGTTACCTTGTCCAAACGTATTTGCTGGGGGACATGCTTTTCACGGTAAGATGGAATGGGTAAGCAGACAAGATATGGAAAAGGCAGTAAAAACGATTCTTCATATCGCAGCACTTTGGGAAGAAAAATCATAAATACATATATATATCATGGAGAAAAGAAACAATGTCTTAGATGCGATTCACTTTAGAAGAACCGTAAATCAAAATAGTTTTACCAATGCAGAGATCAGTAAAGAAGACATTTTAACTATACTGGGTGCTGCAAATGCAGCCCCAACACACAAACGTACCCAACCATGGCGCTTTGTAATTTTCAGAAAAGATGGACTACAACGCCTAGGAACTGAGCTAGCCAGGATCTACAAATCCATAACTCCTGCTGACAAGTATACAGAAGTCACAGAACAAAATATGGCAAAAAAAGCTACGATGTCTAATGTTGCTATCGCTATCGTTGTAAATTATACAGGCGATCTTCCAGAATGGGAAGAATTGGCTGCAACTGCATGTGCAGTTGAAAACCTCTGGTTGGCCGCTCACTCATTAAATATCGGAGGGTATTGGGCCACACCAGGACTAATTAACCATCTTGGACCATTTCTCAATCTAGCGGAAAATCAAAAATGTATCGGCTTATTTTACTTAGGCCATCACAATGCAGAAGCTCGCGAACCAGCACGTTCTCCTATCGAGGACAAAATTCGCTGGGAAGAATAATAAAAGCGCAAAGACGAAGAGTCTTTGCGCTTTTTATTACAGATTCAACAGGTGTACATCTATCAACATTTCTACTTCGGCCCCTCTCCATTTTGGTCCATTTTTCAAAAGCTCTACAAGCTCAGGAAAAGAATCTAAAGCTAAATCACCTTGATTAATAGATATTTGATAAGGTCTCCCTCCCTGATCAATTTTAAAATACACTAATATTTCGGTTTCCTTATGATTCTTCCCTAAATAACTATGGGTCAAATAATCTTCAAACTGCTCCCATCCATTCACCGGCTCGCCATCATATTTACCCGTATTTGCCAATCCGATCGAATAGACCTGATCCTGCATAATTTCTACTTCGGTCAAACCAGAATTTCGCTGGGGCAGGTAACGTATCAACAATAAAGTACACACCGTTATAAAAAGGACACCCGCAGTCATTCCGATGGCCAATCGTTGCCAACTGTAGAATTGCTTATTTTTCAGAGCTACGTTTTCATTAACTCGGCTCGCTAACCGTTGTTGCAATAAACTTAATTGTTTAACATCGACTCCCTTTTGTAATTTATAACCATCAATAGCATCTTGCAGAAAAGGATCCTCTAAAGCCTCTCGTTCCAACGTATACATCTCCTCCCGGCTCATCAAACCATTGACGTAGTTATGAATTCGCGATAATTGATAATTATTTTCCATCACCTTTACTCTCCATACAAATTTTTAGATTGCGCTTCCCATTTTGAATTGCACTCTTCACTTTATTTAGCTCATATCCAGTTTGCTCGGCAATATCCCTATAGCACATTTGTTCCAGATAGAATAAAAGTACGCAATCTTTCTGTTCGATATTTAGCTTTTGAACACAGTGATCCAGCTTATCAAAGTCTTCTTCCGCCCACTTAAATTCATCCCCCTCAACCAATTTCTGTTCGCTTTCAAAGAGATTGTCTTCGATATCCAAATGCACCGTCCGCTTATCCTTGCGCAACTGCATAAGACAATAGTTCTTTGTATACACATGCAACCAACTTTTGAAGTTATCGACCTCATGCAACTTTAGCTTTCCGATCAATTCTTCAAAAATATGCATAACAGCATCTTGACTACGGTCGGCATCCTGCAAATATTTGTAGCAAACACCATAAAGAAGTGACATATAAGGCGCATACAACTTTCCCAGAACATCTAAGTTTCCAGTAACTTTGTACTCCAGAAGTAGCTCCTTTTCATTCATCAACCATTCTTTTCTATATTAATGATGACCTAATATACATATTTCCATAAAAAAAAATATTTTAGTAAGCCGCTAAACCCAAATCAACCATGGTCAAATAGAAAATGACCTTGGTTAAAAAGCAAAATGACTATAGTCGAAAACGATTCAATTATAGTTCAATTTATCTAAATAGTAAAAACGCAATTATTAGGGTTACAATGACATTAAAGGTCTGCGCAATGAGAAATGCATATAGCGGCTTTTTGTTATCCTGTTTAAAAAGATCTTTAAAATTTGTCTCTAAACCTATCGATGTAAACGCCAACGCAAACCATAGCGTTTGCAAATTTTTCAAACTATCTTTAACCTGTTCCGTAGTTTCTTTTGAAACGAAAAAAGAAAACAGAAGAGACGCGAAGACAAATCCAACAACAAACTTTGGAAAACGCTCCCAAATTACTTTTAAAGTAGGCTTTTCACGTTTGGTTTCATCGTCAACAGTTTTGGAATACGTCCAATAGATACTAATAAAAAAGGCGGCGATTCCGAGCAACACATTCTGAGAGAATTTAACAATCGTACTTATCTTCAACGCCTCATCACCTACCAGAGTTCCAGAAGCCGCTACCGCTCCTGAGGTATCTATGGAACCACCCAACCACGCTCCTGTGACCTCCTGTGATAACCCCATTTTATCGGCCAGATAAGGCATAAATATCATCATTGGGATCGCCGTAATCAAGACTAGAGAAATTATATAAGAAAGCTTTTTACTATCCCCCTTTATAGCTCCCGAGGTAGCTATTGCAGCTGATACACCGCAAATAGATACTGCGCTTGAGAGCATCAGAGACATTTCCTTATCAATCTTCAACTTCTTGCACAACCAAAAGGCAAAGTACCAAACAGAAACAACCACTACAAGGGCTTGGATAAGACCGCGCGATCCCGCCTCTAATATATCTCCAAAGATTACTGTCGTCCCCAAAAGTATAAGTCCTATCTTAACGTAAAGTTCCGTACTTAGGACCTGCTTAAACCACTCAGGTAGTGTATAAAAATTACTGATCAAAAGACCTATCCCCAAACTAAAAATAACAGCCTCTAAATTATATTCCTTGACAAACTTATTACCTGCAAGAACCAATGCCAATACAGTCAACAGGTAAAGCGTGGGAAAAACAATCAATAGCGATTTGATATCCTTATTTAACAGCCATGCTCCAATTATAGCAACCATATATACCGTAACAAATTGTCCCAAAATAGCCAGTATATTTTTTGCTGAAAAAACAGTACCTCCCAAATCATGAAGATCATTCCACGTGTAGGTAGGCTTTGGAATAATAACACCAGATAAGGCTAAAAAAACAAGAGCTAGTCCCAGTATAACGACTACCCAATCTTCTGTAATTGAAAATGATTTTGAAGGCATAGTTTATGTTGATTTTATCAATTGCGCTAAAGCGCTGTGAAGATAGCTATATTTGAATTTAAAACCATCTTCTATTGTCGTTTTTGTGGTCACTGCAACCGTTTGCAACAATATACTTGCATCAATCCCTTTAAAAAAAGCTCCTATGCGAGCTACAGGAGTGGGCAAAGCAACACCGAAAGAGACTTTAGCCTCCTCTCTAAAAATCTTCATAAACTCGGCATTACGTACAGGGTGTGGACTGCAAGCATGATAAATAGATGCCGGCTCAGCTAATCCTATTATCCATAAAACCATTTCTACCAGGTCTGCTTCATGAATCCAACTGACCATTTGTCCTCCATCTCCTACTGCGCCTCCCAGTCCTATCTTTACTAAGGGAAATAATTCTGAAAACATACCTGAATCCTTTGTCAAAACGGGACTGATCCGCAAAATGACCTTCTTGGTCTCTACCAAATCTACTTCGTTAAATGTTTTCTCCCATTCATGAGCCAATAGCGCCAAAAAATCCGTTCCATAAGTCATACTCTCTTCGGAGTGAAGCCCCGCTTGTCCTCCAAAAATAGAAATTCCGGAAAAATTAATCCATAATCGAGGCGGCGATTTCAACCCCTGTATCGCTTGAGCAAGAAGCTTGGTCGGACCAACACGAGAGTCACGCAATAACTTTCGATTTCGTGCCGTAAAACGACATTGAATACTTTTTCCTGTCAGATTAATTACCGTATCTACACCTTCTAATTGCTCCACCCATTCACCTATTGTCTCGCCGTCCCAGTAGACGGTTGTCACCCCATCAATGCTTCCAACAGATTCCTTATCTCTGGTCAAAATAAACACGTCCATTCCACATGTCAAAAATGCACTAGTCAACAACCTTCCAAGATGTCCACTACCTCCTGCTAATACTATTTTCATCTCCATAAAATTGTTCTCTCTTTAATATTACCAACTTTCAACCTATTATCAAGCACGCTCTAGCCCATAATGATCCTCCAAAACCACCTTTGCTGCAGCAGCCCCACACATACCGTGTACCCCTCCTCCTGGCGGAGTTGAAGATGAGCAGATGTAAATGGATGGATTTGAAGTTCTGTATGGTGTTAACGAGCGAATAGGCCGTGTATACAGTTGACGGATATCCATTAATCCGCCATTGATGTCTCCCCCAAAATAATTTGGATTATATGCTTCCATTTCTCTCCCATTCATGGTAGAACGCGCGATAATAGTATCCTTAAATCCTGGCGCAAATCGCTCAATCTGCATTTCGATTGCCTCCGTGCGATCTGCTATAGATCCATGGGGTACATGACAATATGCCCATCCTGTATGCTTTTCGTATGGCGCCCTGCTTTTGTCAAACTGGCTGGGCTGTGCAAATAAAACAAAAGGTTTATCCACATTTTCGCCTCGATGAGAGCGCCATTCCGCTTGTGATATTTCATGAATTGAATTCCCCAAATGTACCGTAGAAGCATATTGGCTATACCCATCTTTAAAAGGGGTCGGATCAGAAAGCGCCCAGTCAATTTTAAAAACTCCCATGCCATATCTATATTTTTGCAACTGCTTCTTATAACCATCAGCCCAGGCTACCCCTTTCAAATCCAAAAGTTGTCTAGGTGTTAAATCCAAAACTAAGATTTTGTGAGGCGGTAATTCCCCGATATCACTAATCCACTGTCCCGTTTGGATCTTTCCTCCGAGAGACAGGTAATACTGTTCGAGCGCATTAGCGATAGACTGAGATCCTCCCTTAGGAATAGGCCACCCGTATTTATTACCCACAGCCATCAACAGAAGGCCGATTGCTGATGTTGCACAATTGGACAGTGGCTGTATACCATGAGCCACCATGCCAGCCCATAGTGCTTTCGCCTTCTCGGTTTTAAAACGATGGGCACTCCAAGTCGCTGGAATTAATGCACTTAAACCGAATTCGACTAAATCTAGTGGGTACTTAGGCAACCGTAAAGGCCCCATTGTATCTTGTAAAATATGATCCAATTTATCAACGACAGGTTTGAGCAAATTTAAGTAAGCTTTGCCATCACGGCCTAATCCATTAGCTGTCTGTTCAATATTCTTATAAAGTATCCCCACCTCCCCATTATCCAGTGGGTGCGCGGTTGCATATTTAGCATGAATAAAATCTAACCCGAATTGTTCGAGCGGCAAAGTTTTAAAAAAAGGAGAAGCCAGAGCCATTGGATGGATGGCTGAACAGACATCGTGTTTAAATCCTGGCAAAGTCAGCTCTTTCGTGCGCATACCACCACCAATAGTCCCTCCCCCCTCAACGATAAGTGTGTTCAAACCTTGCTTTTGAAGTGTAATGGCAGCAGCAAAACCATTCGGTCCCGAGCCTATAATTATCGCATCATATCTATCCATCCGAAAACATAAAGTATAACTAAGTTACTCACTTTAAATCAACTTAAAGACAATTCCAATAAATCCTTCATATAGGATTCGATCTTCATTTTCTTCCGGATGTACACTTCTCCCAAAAAAACGAGCTCTCGAGAGATAATTAGCTCTCCCGAGCGACTCTATATTAAGGTGGTCAGTTACTTTAAATTATAATGCAAGGTAACACCATAAGTCAACGGATCGACCACAAGCCCTCCGTAATGTCCAAAATTGCCCGGTGCAGCTAGTAATTGCTCATAGTAATCTTAATTCATTATGTTTCGGCTCCAAACAATTACGGATAAACCATTGATGGCCTTAAATCCAACACGTGCATTAGACAATGTATACGCATCAATATTCAAATAAGCAGAAGGTGAGGGGCTAGATGAAAATCGAGAACGATAGAAAAGCTCTGTCCCGAAGAAATAGTGTCCCTGCAAGTCTAAGAGATCGCCTTTCCCTATTAACTCCAGCGCCAAAGCCCCTGCCCATTTTGACACTCCTGGCAACACTCCTCCAGAGATATCTTTAAAAGCCTCAGCCCCACCCAATTCTTCAAGCGGTACAGGTGCATTTGTGAAGGAAAGATATTTTGCATCCGTATAGGCCAAAGCTCCATTCAACCGTAGGAAATCCCAAGGCTTAATGCTGCCATCTAACTCGATTCCTTACACAAGAACCTTTTCAGCATTAGCCAAATAACCTCTATTCACGCCAGGATCTGGCGTTTGAACTAAAGTTTGATAATCCCTTTTATGAGTCTGATAAAATGTGATATTAAAGAATGAATTTCTGAAAGGACCTATTTTTACACCAACCTCCATATGATTTACCGACTCGGGTTTTACTTCAGCCAACTCCACAGCTACTTTTCCATCGACAACAGGCAAACCACAGACATTGATACCAATAGGTTTATAACTTTTGGAATAGATAGCGTAAGCATTATAATCACGGTTAAACTTGTACTGCAAAGACAATTGACCAAAAAGGTTGCCTGCATCAGCGTTTATCCCAAACTGCTGATCTGAATAGATACTATTTATGGCAGCTAATTGCTGGGCAGTGTACGCAATCGCATTTTCAACATATTTTTTCCGATCATAAACCGCAAGCTTCCTGTCATAGTTATATCGAAGTCCCGGCAATAGATGTAGTTTTGAGGTTAACGCCCAATCTACCTGAGAAAAAATGGCCAAACTAGTACTTTTAATTCCATACTTGGTACGTATCCCAACTCTATCAATTAAACCAGATCTCCACTGTGTCTGTGTTTCATTACTTTTTGAAACCGCCACAATGCGTCTCCTGCTTCTTCAGTATGTACAGGGTCATTGCGTAATTCCTACCATAAACCAAACACCCCAATAACACCACTTACACGTTCATTAATCTGCCCAGTATACCTAAATTCCTGAGACCATTGGTCATGTTTTGAATTATCAAACGAAATGGTGTAAACCGGAATCCCCAAATAATCCCTATCATTCAACGGGACCCAATCCCCAATACCTCCAAGCCGATGTCGATGTAAGGGTACCTTTGCCGATTTTATAACCCAGATTTAAAGAAATCCCTCCTAACTCGTTGTCGGCACGGGATCTAGTGTCTAAATCAACTTTTCGCTCAAACGCGCTTTTATAGGGAATTTCATAACCTAGGTCTTTTATAATCTCATTGAATTGTCGGTATTTCGAAAGCTTATTTTCAACAATTCCAGCCACTTCCCAACCATATCCATCTGGACGCTGTCTGGTTATATCTCCCGCGAGTTTTATCTTTAAATCCTTATTTGGAAGGAACAGCAATTGTCCCCGAAGATCTAAATTATTTTGATCATTGATCTTCCTATCGGAGACTTCATTATAAGGAATATAATTGTACGGTAGAAATAATTTCTTTGATTCTATTAACATTAAATCTGCCTACGTCTTCCACTATACCCGAGCGGACGATAGAAATAGGCAGTGGAATATCCTGCATCCGTTCGGTACGTCTACGTGACGTTACTAAAACTTGTTCCAGTTCATTTTGACTAGGGGGCAATTCAATTACAGTTGGAGAATGCGTAACAACTATTTTTTGGGGTTGATAACCAATATAAGATAGAATAATCGTAAAAGGTAATCGCTGCCCTGTTACAAACTGAAAATTACCGTCTCTATCGGTCTTGACCTGATGTGTTACAGCCTCTAACTGAACTGTAACACCTGAAACAGGCTCTTTGGTCGACGCGTCTATAACGGTCCTGATAAGCGAAGTGTTATAATAGGTTTGGTTTCTATCTGAGCATATACGCTTGTACAAAATAGAGCAATTGTCAAAAGCATAAAGTAAATTGGGGGAAACCCTATTTTTTTCATATGTCTAAATTGTTTGGTAGTGAAGTGACACAAGTGCCAACGCCAATTGAAAACTTGTTTCATTAGTAGATAAGGGGAATCAATGCTTCCCCGACTTATTTAAATATATAGGGAGAGAAATTTTATTTTTAATAGGAAGCTGTTTAATCAAAAAAGCCTGCACGGATCGTACAGGCTTCTATCACCAACCAAAGTGAAATTTTTTAAAAACAATACTTATTCTCCTCGATCAACTTACGTGCAATACGTTGACGAGCGTCTTTTACATTGAAAGGTTGCGCTTTCGTGAAACGGCGTAATCCTACCAACATCATGTTCAATTCATCCCCTTCGCCGAAAGAGTACAAAGCTTCTTTACCCGCTGTACCAACCTTTTCGATTGCTGAGTACAAATATACTTTAGCCATATCAGCTTGCAAGCTAGTAGCCTCTTCCCCTTGACTATGGTATAGCTTTTCGGCTCTCAATAATACCGACTCAGCGACATATACATACCCTATGATATCAGCAATGTTCATTAAAATTTCTTGTTCTTTAGAAAGCGACATCATTAATTTTTGAACAGCCGCTCCAGCTATAAGTAATCCTGCCTTCTTAAGATTATTAATAATTTTTTTTTCTGCGGCAAATGGTGCTGTGTCTTCATCAGCAAAATCAGGAATATCCATCAACTCTCCGACCACAGCTTGCGCAGGCCCCATCAAGTCCAACTCTCCTTTCATCGCGCGCTTCAATAACATGTCGACCACCAATAGACGGTTCACCTCGTTTGTCCCTTCGAATATCCGATTGATTCTCGAGTCTCGATACGCACGTTCCATGGGAGCTTCTGCCGAATATCCCATACCACCATAGATTTGAACACCTTCATCGACTACATAATCCAGCATCTCCGAGCACCACACTTTGATAATAGCACATTCTATTGCAAACTGTTCGACTGACTTTAACTTGGCTTTTGCCTCATCCATTCCTCCTGCGATCAAAGCTTCATAAGCATCATCAATATTCTGTCCAGCACGATAGGCTGCCGATTCATTAGCGAAGAGACGAATCGCTGACTCCGCTATTTTATAACGAACAGCCCCGAACTTGGATATCGGCAAATTAAACTGAACTCTTTCATTAGCATAGTTAACTGCTGTAGAGATTACAGCTCTCGCTGAACCAATAGTTGCTGCCCCCAATTTAATACGTCCGATATTCAATATATTGACCGCAATCTTAAATCCGTTTTCCCTTTCTGACAACATATTCGCCACTGGTACAGCACAATCATTAAAGAAGATCTGTCTTGTAGAAGACCCCTTGATACCGAGCTTATGTTCTTCAGGATTCATTGTGATACCGCCAAAATCCTTCTCTACAATAAAGGCTGTTAAATTTTTATCGTCATCAATCTTTGCAAATACAATAAAAACATCTGCAAATCCACCATTAGTTATCCACATCTTTTGTCCATTAATCAAATAATGGGTTCCTTCTGCATTCAATTTGGCCGACGTACGCCCCGAATTGGCGTCCGAACCAGAGTTTGGCTCGGTAAGACAGTAGGCAGCTTTCCACTCTCCTGTTGCCAACTTTGGTATATATTTCACTTTTTGCTCGGCATTACCATAGTATAAAATAGGTAATGTACCGATCCCTGTATGTGCCGAGAGCGCTACAGCAAAGGAAAAACCTCCCCCTACCGCGTCGGCGACTAACATAGAAGTGTTGAAATTCTTTCCAAATCCACCGTATTCTTCAGGAATGGATACACCCAACATGCCCAACTCACCCGCCTTATCCATCAACTGTTGCATCAACCCTTCTTCCTGTGCATCAATACGATCTAATTTATTTAAGACCTCGGTATCCAAAAAATCCAAACATGTCTGCCGAATCATTTTCGCTTCTTCATCAAACTCTTCTGGAATAAAAACTTCGCTATATGGTGTTTCTTTAATTACAAACTCACCACCTTTAATTGCTTCTTTCATATTTTTTAGATTTGAGCTATGAGAAAAGAGATTTGAGACCAATAGTCTCCACCATTTTTCTCACATATTAATTTTCAACTATTTAACACTTAGATTTAAGGTGTGAGACAAGAAATTTGAGACCTGTAATCCTATTATCTCATATCTTTAACCTCACATCTGATTTCTAATCTAACATTTCAAATATACCGGCAGCTCCCTGTCCTGTTCCAACACACATTGTCACCATTCCATATTTCTTATCCCTTCGTTTCAACTCATTCAGAATCTGAACGGTGAGCTTTGCCCCTGTACAACCCAGTGGATGTCCCAATGCTATAGCCCCTCCATTGACATTCACACGCTCTTCATCCAACCCTAACTCGCGGATCACAGCCAAAGACTGAGAGGCAAAGGCTTCGTTCAATTCGATTAAGTCAATATCTTCTTTCTTCAGTCCCGCCTGTTCCAACGCCTTTGGAATAGCGAAAATAGGACCAATCCCCATAATACGTGGCGGGACACCTGCTACGGCATAAGAAATTAACTTAGCAATAGGCTTTACCCCCAATTCGTTCATCTTACGCTCGGACATCACCATTACAAAGGCCGCTCCGTCGGAGGTCTGAGAAGAGTTTCCTGCCGTCACAACTCCATCTGCAGCAAAGACCGGTCTCAATTTGGACAGTGCCTCTAAGTTGGTATCCGCTCGGGGGCCTTCATCGGTGTCGACAATATATTCTCGCGTGGCCATCTTACCATCTTTAAGGTAATTTTCCGTTACGGTAATAGGTACCACGCCATCTTTGAGATGACCGTTCTGGATGGCTTCAATTGCCTTTTGATGTGATTTGAGTGCGAATGCATCCTGGTCTGCACGCGAAACCTTATAATCCTGTGCCACCGCTTCGGCTGTAAGCCCCATTCCCCAATACCAATCCGAATGTTCTCTGGATACTTTTGGATTAGGTACTATCTTCCATCCCCCAAACGGCATTCCCGACATAACTTCTGCTCCTCCGGCAATGATGACATCTGCCATGCCTGCCTTAATCTTGGCCGTAGCTGTCGCAATGGTCTCCAAGCCAGATGCACAATAGCGATTCACAGTGACGCCGGGAACTTTATCCGTATCCAATCCCATAAGGGAAATAAAACGGCCCATATTCATACCTTGCTCTGCTTCTGGCATCGCATTGCCTACGATGACATCATCAATTTCTTCTTTATTTAAATTCGGGATCGAAGACACCAAATGTTTGATAACCTCAGCTGCCAAATCATCAGCACGCATAAAACGAAAGCCACCTCTTGGTGCCTTCCCTACGGCGGTACGATATCCTGCTACAATGTAAGCTTCCATGTTATTAGTATTAAGTAGTTAGATATTAGTATTTAGATTTCAATTTTTGCTAAAAAACGTAATTCATCTTCTGTAATTCGATAATTTTTTCTATAACTTCTTTCAAATCACCATCTAATAAATAACCCAAGTTCCTTGATATGATTAATTGTGTTTCGACTTCGTATGTAGATGCATACGCTATGGCAAGAAAGTGAACAAACTCCTTATTAGAGTTCCTTCCTGATCCTTCCGCTATATTTGAAGAAATTGAAATAGCTGCACGATTAATTTGGCTTATTAAACCGAATCGCTCTTTATCAGACAAAAAACCTGTAATCCGATAAATATCAGAGACCAGCTCAATTGCCTTTTGCCATAGTTTCAATTCCTTATATTGGTAAAAAAGCATACATCTAAATACTAAGCACTAAATACTTGTCGTCTAATTTCGTAACGCCTTCCCTTTTGTCAGCATATACTGAATCCGTTCAAGCGTCTTACGCTCGGCACATAGCTCTAAGAAAGCCTTTCGCTCTAAGTCCAAAAGGTATTGTTCGGATACTTCAGTAGGGGCAGAAAGATTACCTCCACACATGACCCAGCCTAATTTTTCAGAGATTTTCTTATCATGGTCAGAAATATAATTTCCTGCTCGCATAGACGAAGCTCCTACATAGACGATTCCTAACCCTTGATTGCCTAGCACCTTGATGTCGTTTCGTGGCGCTGGTTGTGTATAGCCTCCTTCTGCCAGTTCTATTGCTTTGGCTTTCGCATCTGCCAATAAACGTGCTCGATTCATGGTGATAGCATACTTACCTTTCTGTAGGTAACCTAATTCAAAGGCTTCTACGGCTGATGTAGAAACTTTAGCTTGACCTATGGTAAGGAATTTATCTTTCAGTATGTTTTGTGTAATTTGATCATCTCTAAACTCATCTGAAGCGCGTAAGGCAAATTCTTTGGAACCTCCACCTCCAGGGATAACTCCTACGCCAAACTCCACCAACCCCATATAAGTCTCCGCATGCAATTGAACAAAATCAGCATGCATGGAAAACTCACAGCCACCACCCAACGTTAACTGGAAAGGAGCTAGTACTACGGGGATTGTAGAATAGCGGATACGCATAGATGTATTCTGAAACATACGCACCGCCATATTTAACTCATCGTAATCCTGCTCTACAGCCATCATGAAAATCATACCGATATTCGCTCCAGCAGAGAAATTTTTCCCATCATTGGAAATAACTAAACCGCGATAGTCCTTTTCAGCGATGTCAATAGCTTTATTGATGCCCTGGATGACATCGCCACCGATCGTATTCATCTTCGTATGAAATTCACAATTGATAATACCATCACCAAGATCTATAATTGACACCCCTGAATTTTTCCAGAGTGTGTTTGTGCTACGAATGTGATCTAATACAATTAATTCTTCAGTACCCGGTATTGCTTTGTAAGATTTCGAACGTATGTCATAATACTGCCGAACACCATTTTCTACTTTATAAAATGATTCACATCCTGCAGCCAACATATCATGTACCCACCGCGCTACCTCACCACGCTGTCCGGGGAGCCGCCTCTCTTCCATTTTAATCTTTTCTAATGTCTCTCGCACTCCTAAGGCATCCCAAACTTCAAACGGACCGATTTCCCAACCAAACCCTGCTCGCATCGCATCATCTATACGGAAAAAATCATCCGTGATTTCTGGCACTCTATTCGAGACATACTCGAATAAAGGATAATGCATCGCACGGAACAATTCTCCAGCCTTATCAGTCCCCTGCTCATATACTTTCATCCGCTTACGAATATCTTCCACCTGCTTAGTTGCTTCCAACGTCGCCGACTTCACCTTTGATTGGGGACCATATTCTAATGTCTTAAGGTTTAACGATAATATCTCAGAATTTCCGTCAGCACCTTTGACTTTTTCATAGAAGCCTTTTTTTGTCTTCTCTCCCAACCACTTATTAGCAACCATCTGCGTGATGAACCCAGGTAGAGCAAAAACTCCCTTAGCCTCATCATCAGGAGCATTTTGATCCAATCCGTTGGCAACATTGACCAAGGTATCTAACCCGACAACATCGGCGGTACGGAATGTTGCTGATTTAGGGTGACCCATGGCCGGACCCGTATATTTATCCACCTCTTCAACTGTTAATCCCATCTGGTCGACAAGGTGAGTCAGTGCCAACATGGAATATACACCTATTCGATTACCAATGAAAGCCGGAGTATCTTTACACAACACCACTGTCTTGCCCAACATCTTATCACCATATCCTACCAAGAAATCGACAACTTCTTCGTTTGTCCGTGCCGTAGGAATGATCTCTAATAGTTGCAGGTACCGAGGAGGATTGAAAAAGTGTGTACCACAAAAGTGGGCAATAAAATCTTCCGAACGACCTTCGGTCATTAGATGAATAGGAATTCCAGACGTATTTGAGGTGATTAACGTTCCTGGCTTGCGAAACTGTTCTATCTTTTCGAAAACAGATTTCTTTATATCCAACCGTTCTACCACAACTTCTATAATCCAGTCGGCCTGAGCAACCTTGCCCATATCGTCATCAAAATTCCCCGTACTTATTCGTTTAGCAAAAGATTTACTAAACAGAGGAGCAGGATTAGACTTAATCGCCGTTTCGAGCGAAGTGTTTACAATACGATTGCGTACGGCATGATGATCAAGCGTCAACCCTTTTAACTCCTCCCCACGAAGTAGTTCTTTGGGTACAATGTCCAACAGCAGTACCTCCACACCAATATTGGCAAAGTGACAAGCGATACGAGAACCCATCACGCCTGAGCCTAATACGGCTACCTTTTTAATATTTCTATTCATATGTGTATAATCTGTTTTTTATCTGTCATATGGAATATCCAGAGTATATTATGCACGGATTGTTGTAATTGGATAGCATTCTGCTTCGCAGTCATCCGTGTTTGTGTCTTTCTGCTGGATGAATATTTCATATGTGAATAATTTATCTTTTAATCGCCATGTGAAATATCCAAACCGAGTGTAACGAGCTAACGAAGTAATTATTTTCATCGATATTTGTTCAGCCTTTACTACATGGATATTTCATCTGTAAATACTTTTTTCCTTCTGTAATCATATAATTAAAGTATACCCCCCTGAAACACAAGAGCGTATATCCTATTCTGTCTCCATCAGCGCGATAGACTCCGGCTCGTAATCGTTTGCCAGATCATTTACCTTAGCCAACATTTTAATCAACTGTAGACGTTCCTTTTCAGAAAGCTGTGATTCTAAATACTCATTAAAACCACGCACCACATTCTTTGCAACCCTACGCTTCTGTACCCCCAACGCTGTCAAATAAACTTTGACAGACCGCTTATCTGTTGTACTAGCCTCTCTATAGATAAAACCAAGAGCCTCTAAGTTATTTAACACCCGAGACAACGAAGTAGTTTTTACTCCTGTCGAATTTGCAATCTGCGAGACAGCCGTGCCGTCCTTATGGATATTAATTAAAATATATCCAGCAGCCTGCGTAAACCCGTGTTGCGAAGCAATATTATTATATTTGTTCGCAACAGTCTGCCAAGCTGCTTTTAAAAAATAGTCAATTGTATTATTTTGGCTCATTGTTGATCATGCTTACTACTATAGTTTATTATGCAAGCATATCAAATTTAACAGATTAAGTTGTATAATCCAAATACTTATACAAATTTTCTCTTCGCCACCTCTTCAAAAACTAAAATACGGACAATCAACAACAAACAATCTGCTATTCGGTACGCAAAGCCACCTTGTCCCCATTATGCCTCCGCAATCACAATCTATTTTCTCAAAAACTACCATTCTAAAAGCTCATAAAGAGCTTTCATTTTTGTGGGTGGTTGAATGGAATCCTGAAAGTTTTATTTAGGTTTGTATCAGTTTTAATAACACATCAATATGGCATTAGTAAACATACCTCGACTGAATCTACTCCACTACACAGATGGCAGCACCGAACAACGTAAACAGTTTGTAAAGGATATTGGTAAGGCATTCAATGAGACTGGATTTGTTACTATCGCAAATCATGGATTGAGCGATGAATTAATATCCGAGTTGTATGAAACGGTAAAGGCCTTTTTTGAATTGCCGCAAGAGACCAAAGACAAATATGAATTTCCCGAACTTGCAGGGCAACGTGGGTATACCACAAAAGGAAAGGAAAAAGCAAAAGACTCCAAAACCCCCGATCTGAAGGAGTTTTGGCAGCGTGGACAGACTATCATTGGAGAGGATTACTCTAAAATAGATTTTCCAGATAATCCAACAGTGCAGGAACTTCCTCGTTTCGACACTGTTACTGGAGAAATTTATCAAAAATTGGAGAATACTGGTCGTAATCTACTGAAAGCAATAGCAACCTATTTGGAACTGGATGAAAATTACTTTGAACAACACGTTATTAATGGAAACTCAATATTAAGAGCTATTCATTATTTTCCGATCAACAATCCGGAGAGCTTATCACCTGATGCTGTGCGGGCTGGCGCACACGAAGACATTAACTTAATCACGTTACTTATAGGCGCTTCTGCTGATGGATTGGAAGTTTTAACAAAAGATGGCAACTGGTTCCCTATTAAAGCTAAAGGAGAAGATATCGTTGTCAATGTAGGTGATATGTTGCAAAGATTGACAAATAATAAACTTAAATCTACAACCCATCGCGTGGTCAACCCTCCTATAGAATTGATGAAGACTTCGCGCTATTCGGTTCCTTTCTTTCTCCATCCGAAATCTCAAATGAGCTTAGCTAGCCTAGACTCATGCATTGATAAAGAACATCCGAAAGTATATGAAGATTACACGGCTGGACAGTACCTGGACGAACGCCTTAGAGAGATCGGTTTAAAAATGTAATTTATTGTTTTATATCAAAAGCGGTCTGTTAAGAAAATTAACAGACCGCTTTTGATAGTTAATATAAAACCTATTTCAATCTATAACCGACTCCTACATTCATAAAAATATTGTGCATACCAAAACTGATACTCTCAAATCCGGTTTTCATGATAGTGTTAATACCATAATCCAATTGGACCAAAGCAAAACATTTTGGGGTAAAAGCATATTGCCCACCTAAGCTCATCCCTACATCGACAGCACGAACACTTTTGGAAAAGTCATAATCAGCCTTATCAATAATTATCTTATCTCCGGTGGGTATTTCACGTCTTAAATATCCATCAAACGCCTCCCCATAGAACTTCTTTCGGATGGCAAACGCGACATAAGGGCCTGCTTGTATATTCCATTTTTCAGACAATTGATATGTTGCTTGGATTGGAATTGATAGATATAAGTTGTGAACTTTGGTTGTAATTTCTCCTGTATAATACCCTCTCAATTCCTCGTTCGAATTATTGGTAGCACTAAAGGTCGTTTTATATGCTTTTACGGTAGCTTCAGCATCCATTCCTTTACCTTCAAATGTCAAACCTAAAACAACACCCCATTTAGAATTCACCTGATAAGTTCCTTTAGCCCCAATAAAAAAAGGAACATTGGGCGCATAACTATTAATTTTTCTAATTTCTCGAGGTAAAGATAAAGGAGTTGCTCCTCCAATTTTACCCCCAACAGAAAATGTCAAATCTAATTTATCGCTATCAAAATTACCTTTTTGCCCCTTTACCGTCGTGACTAAAAAAAACATAGTTATCGCAACTATCACACATTTATATACTCGCATCTTATTATTTCGTTATAATTTTTAAGTCGTCAACAGTTAACAGACTTCCTACAGCTCCGACAAATTTGTCGCCATATTTACTGGAAGTCATAACAATAACAATATTATAGTCCAATCCTGCCACTTCTGTGTCTAACACCGGTTGTTTGTATATAAATGGCAAATTAAATTTCACAAACTCTTCACCTTGGGTAGTATTTCCGTTTTCGAGACGTGCTATAGCAACAACACTAGGATCTGTAAAAACATTATGTCCAGTCAAGTAAGACTTTTTCTTTAAGGGATCTTTCTCAGCGTCCATCAATTTCTTTCTGTTATAGAATACCGCATAAATGTCACATTCGTCATTCTGATCTAGGACCTTCATATCTTTATCTGTTACTGTTGAGCCTGCTTTATATTTATAACTTCCTTCTAAAGCAATTGGGACCTGACTAAAAGGTAAACCAAATTGTGTTGCCGACAAAGGATCTGTAAGGACAGGACCGGAATCAAAACTGCCAATAAATAAATTACCTGCTGCAATCGGCTTCTTAAACATCAGCCCAAAACTCCCTGTACTCATTGTCTCTAGCAAGAGCCCCTTTTTCCCAGAAGAGGATTCATCGGTCGTCTTAGTAGGGTATTTATTAGGCTCGTAATCGCCACCGCTAATCATCAATGTTAATGAAAAGCTCGGGTTTCCGGAGGCCCAATTATAAAACTTATGTCCATCAATAAGATTATAAAAAACAGTATATTTATTTATTTTCTCTATCTCAAATTCTTCAAACCCATAGTCAGTAGGTACAAATCCTCCATTAGTATTTACAATTTTAACTAGATACTTCTTGATATGTTGTCCATCTTGAGCCGTCACTTTGTAAAAAACCCCATCTGTTTGCATATTATCTACAATCACCCTGTTTGTATCTGTTTGACCATCAGGCATTTCAAAATCCTCCTTAGACAATGCGATACTGGCGCCTGGCGTCAGTTTAAAATCTATCTTCAGATTATTTATATTCTCATGATCAGGCTTCAGATATAATGTAACACTAGTATTTGAAATAATTGGATCTAGCAAAAAGACATCTTCATTAGTATGAACTGAAACTATATCAGCTTCCATATTTAAGGCCTCATCCTTTATACAAGATAAAAAAAAGAGAGTTATCCCCGAAAACAACAAAAATAAATTACGGTATTGCATAAAAATTATACTTTTAAAATCTAAACACTCCATTCCTCAGAGGTTGAAGTGGCGCAAAGTTATAATAATTTTATACCCGCAAGTACAAACACAGTCTTTATGGTGTAAAAACTTTACATTCTCTAGATAGGAAACCCGGCTAAATTGCAGCGGGATCAATCTCCTCTTTTATTTTTTTTGGCAAACTCTGGAATACGAGCTGATAACTGTGATCTATCAATTCAAATAGGGTGTCATCAGACAACTCCCTATTTGCAAAAACCGTATTCCAGTGCTTCTTATTCATATGATATCCAGGCAGGACGGTTTGTTCATATTTTTCACGAAGTTCGACCGCATATTGGGGATCACATTTTACATTAAAACACAACTGGTCGACCTGATCCAGTCCTACCAATAAAAACACTTTACCCGCAACCTTGAATACCAACGTATCTGGGCCAAAAGGTAATTCTTCTGAAACAGATTTTTGGCTTATACAATACTCGCGTAATTCTTCGATATTCATAATAGAAACGTTAGAACTTACGCCTGAACCGTCAACAATTCAATCAACTCTTTTTGGAGTTCAATTCCTTTGTCTTCATTATACCACTTTTGGAAATACTCCTTTATTTCCTCAAACGGCCTTTCCTCTTCTTTCATTTTAACAAAAAGCTCCTGCAATACAGCAGGACGAGGTCCCCAAGTCGCGATGTCTACACCGGATTCATTGCGAATAATTAATTTTGGAATAGATTTTCCTCCGTCTGTAAGATATTGATCAATCAAAAACGGCTCAGCGTCTCTTAATTGTATATCTAAAACGATATTTGGATTATCTTTAACTAATTCATAAATCTGAGGTACGGAATGTGCCGCATCCCCGCACCAAGGCTCAGTAATTAAAACCCAAGTTTGCTTCTCACTCACCCCCCCAAAAAAGGCCTTCGTCTCTTCTTCGGCCTTAAACCGTTTTAGCCAACGATTCGTCCGAGACCAATTAAGTTTTGTATAATTAAAGTATTCTGGATCGGTATAAGTTGGATAGGCAGACGGATTGGCTAAAACTTGCTCAAAATAAATCAAATACGTTTCAAATTTCATAAATACATTTTTTATAATTAATTACCTTACTTGCTTTCAGTAGTATTATTTCGACCTAGTAGTCGTATTACATAAATATTTTCATAAAACATTTTTTATGAATGACAAAAATACGCATAATCCACCAACAAAACAGTCATCAAAATGTTGCATTACATTTAACATTATTTAATAATTGTTCGATCTATCTTTGAGCAGTATTCAAGCCAATTAAATGAAAAGAATTCTATTAAGTCTATTTATCCTAACCACCACAAACATAGTTTATGGTCAACATACCTTATCAGGTAAAATTATCGATAAATCAGACAACAAACCGCTAACAAATGCTTCCATCGTCCTCCTCGACCAAGATTCCATTATGAGACACTTCACTCGAGCAGATGAAGATGGTAAATTCTTGTTTAAGACATTAGCAGACTCCACATACATATTTATCGTGTCCTACCCTAAATTTGAGTTGGTTTCCAGAAAAATCAAATTAGACAATCAAATCTCCAATCTACCTCCTATAGCTTTAAGCTCACAGGAAAATCTTATTGAAGAGGTAGTCATCCAACAACGTCTGCCCATACGAATTAAGGGAGATACCTTAGAGTATGATGCAGGAAGCTTCGAGACTGAAAAAAATGCGAAACTAGAAGATTTACTGCGTCGCCTACCCGGACTTTCGGTATCTGGGGATGGTAAAATAACCGCAAATGGTAAATCGGTATCAAAAGTACTTATCGATGGCGAAGAGTTTTTTGGCTATGATCCAAAGATTGCTATTCGAAACATCCGTGCAGATGCCGTAGATAAGGTACAGGTATACGAAAAAAAATCAAAAGAGGCCGAACTTACAGGAATTGACGATGGTGTGCGTGAGGTCACAGTGAATGCCGTACTTAAAGAAGAAGCCCGCAAAGGAATATTTGGTAACATGGAGGTTCTAGCTGGCAGCAAAGATCTTTATACAGGAAGTTTGTTCGCCGCCAAATTCAATCGAACCGAACGAATCGGTATCACCGCAAACACCAACAACATGGGCGGCGGTATGGGGCGTGAGGGCGGACTTCGGATGAATAGCCAAATCACGGGTAATCCCCTCAGTACTTCAGTTGGGGCTAATTATGAAAATCAGTTCTTTCAAAAGAAAGTCAACTTCAATGGCAGTTATAATTTTAACACAAATAGCAACAACAATGAAAGAGAATCTTTCAACAAACAGCTATTGTCCGGCGATGTAATTCAGGTATCGGAAAGTAGATCTAAGACCGCAAATTCTTCCGATGCTCATGGAGTACGATCTGAGATTCGATATAAAATTGACTCTACGTCTAATATGGAAATTAATCTAGGCGCTAACTTCGCTAACAACTACAGCAGTAGTGAATCCCAAAACTACACCACCCAAAACGGAAATCCATTTAGCAGGATCGGGGACACAACCAATACAAATGGACAAACTCGGTCAAACGATTTGCGGATCAATTATAGGAAACGTCTGAACAAAAGAGGAAGTTCAATAAACTTACATTTTAACAACAGCTATAACAAAAACTATTCGGAAAGCATCGTCGACCAAACCGCTATATATTACCTGAAGGATGATACTACTTATATCAACCAAAATAGGATTAACAATAGCTATGGCAACAATATTTCGGGACAGATTCAATATTCAGATCGTATCTCCAATTTAATAAATTACTCCTTGGGTTACAATATCAGCAATTCCACAAATAACACCTTGCTGAAAGCTTTTAATCAGAGAAATAACGATACTCCTGTTCTGAACCCTGAATATTCTCAGGATCAAAAAACAGGGAATACCAGCCATGGAATGGTGGTTAACATCAATTATTTCACAGAAAAAATCTCAGTGAATCTTTCTAACCGTACAAGTTTTAGAGATCAGTCCTTGACAGACGTTTATAGAAATATTGACCTGGATCGCACCTTTTGGGACAATGATATTAACATGAACCTAAATTACAGGGTTTCAAACAGAAAAAACGTAGGGGTATCTTATCAAAACAATTTCAATATCCCTTCATTCGGACAGTTACAAGAGCTACAACCACAAACAAATCCACTATTTATCCAAAAGGGTAATCCGGACTTGAAGCGATCAAATAACAATTCCTTCAGGTTAAACTACCATACGATGAGCTTGTTAAAAGGAACGAGTTGGAACATGAATGCCGACGTATCATTTACTACAGATCCAATTGTAAACCAACGAATAATAGACACAGCTACGGGAGTAACGACTAGCTCTTATATTAATGTGATCGGAAAATCGAGCTGGCGCGCAGGAATGAACAGTAATTTCAATAAGCCTATATTTGATAGGAAAGCACAGCTTAACATCTTTGGTGGACTGAACTACAACAATGGTTTCAGCTTTATAAAATATGGCGACGACATAAAGAACCAACAATATGAACTGAACAATGAACAAATGACCAGCTTATTTACTGGAATCGGCATCAATGAACAAGATTCCAAGGGTCTAGACTACGACTTCAATTGGAGAATCAGTGCAGACAACCAACGAAACAGTCTACAAAAGGAATTTAATTATACCAGCTTCAACACCAGTGCCTCTGGTTTTTTCAAGTATTTCCTTCCCAAAAAGTTTAATATTAGCAGCAACATTAACTATTCATTAGACGGACCAACGAAGTTTTACAACAAGAGTCTACACCAGTTTTATGTCAATGCCGAAATCAGTAAAAAATTACTAAAAAATGAAAGTCTGGTTGCAAGTATCAAAGGATACGATATTTTCAACACTTTCAACAACGTCAATAGATCTTCTTCGGAGTCTAGCTTTAGTCAATCAAGCCAACAGATGTTGACTCGTTACATACTATTGGGCTTAAAATGGGATTTTAATAAAAATTTGGGCAAAAAAAGTGAAGGTTAATTGTAAAACACCAACGAACATGAAGAAAAACGAATCAAATATAAGTCAGTTATTAATACTGACAAGCATACTACTAATTAGCACCGTAGCTCATGCACAATATGCCTATTTTGGAACGAGAGGAACGATATCCTTCGATAAAGTAACTTATACACGTGCCCAAACACGTGAGATGATGAAAAAATTTGAACAGGCTGCTCCTGGGCGTATGGGTGGGATGCACTTTTGGGGCGGAGATATAAACAACATGCCTGATTCTAGAACCGAGAAAATGACTATGCAATTTGATGAAAACGGTAGTCTTTTAGCCCCTATCGAAGAAGAAGAGGCTAAAAATAGCGGCCGGGGGCAACGTGCCAATGTTGGAGGAGGTAGAGGAAACAGAGGCGGTGCTATGGGGACAATCAGCGCTCAGGGTGGTGGCGGAGCCGTCGTAATGCGTGGAGCAGGCGCATCCCGGCGAAATAGCGCCAAAGTCCTATATCAAAACTTAAAGTCAAACACTGCAGAGGTACAGATTGAACTAGATGACAAGTATATCCTAAAAGATTCGCTTTCCGAAGTAACCTGGCGCTTCACAGATGAATATCGAAATATTGCGGGTTTTGAATGTCGCAGAGTGAATGGTGCTACACCAGACTCGTTATACCTCGTTGCCTTCTATACCGACCAGATTCCTGTATCCGGAGGTCCCGCCTTAAGTCATGGTCTTCCAGGTATGATCCTTGGACTCGCTATACCTGAAATGCACATCCAGTACTGGGCGACAGATGTTTCTTATCACAATGAACTTATCCCCACAGACTGGAAGGATAAAAAATCTAAGTCTATGACGTTAGATGAATTCTCCAATGCTGTTGGCAGATTCTTTCAACGAGGACGTGACAGTGGTTCGGCAAAAAAGAATATTTTAGAACAATTAATCTATTAAAAAAGACATTTTGTCACAGTACTGTGTCATATTACAGACAATTTGATGCAGTTTTTTCTTTTTTTTAGGCAAACATTTTGTTGGCATAAGGGTTGTTGTATAACATAGAAAAAACAATAATTCGTAAAACAATTACATAAGATATGTCTAAAATTATAGGAATCGACTTAGGAACTACGAACTCATGTGTTGCCGTAATGGAAGGTAATGAGCCCGTAATCATTGCAAATAATGAAGGTAAACGCACTACGCCTTCTATTGTAGCATTTGTAGATGGAGGAGAACGCAAAGTAGGAGATCCTGCGAAACGTCAAGCTATCACAAACCCACATAAAACTATTTATTCTATCAAACGCTTTATGGGAACTTCTTTTGATGAAGCTTCTAAAGAGCTAGCTCACGTACCTTACAAAGTTGTAAAGGGAGATAACAACACGCCACGTGTAGAGATAGATGACCGTAAATACACGCCTCAAGAAATCTCCGCTATGATTCTTCAAAAGATGAAGAAAACAGCCGAGGATTATTTAGGTCAAGAAGTAAGCCGCGCAGTTATTACTGTTCCTGCTTATTTTAATGATGCACAGCGTCAAGCTACAAAAGAGGCCGGTGAAATCGCAGGCTTAAAAGTAGAACGTATCATTAACGAACCTACGGCTGCAGCTTTAGCTTACGGTCTAGACAAAGCGAATAAAGATATGAAAATTATCGTATTCGACTGTGGTGGTGGTACACACGACGTTTCTGTCCTTGAGCTAGGAGATGGTGTATTCGAAGTAAAATCTACAGATGGTGACACTCACTTAGGTGGAGATGACTTTGATAATGCAATCATCAACTGGTTGAACGACGAGTTTAAAGCGGAAAACAATGGCTTCGACTTGAAAAAAGATGCTATGGCTTTACAACGTTTGAAAGAAGCAGCAGAAAAAGCTAAGATTGAGCTTTCGAGCACTACTTCTACAGAAATCAACTTACCATACATTACTGCTGATGCAACTGGCCCTAAACACTTAGTACGTACGTTATCACGTGCTAAATTTGAAAGTTTAGTAGCAGACTTAGTAAAACGTACTATAGAGCCTTGTCGTACTGCATTAAAAAATGCTGGGTTCAACACATCCGACATTGACGAAATAATCCTAGTAGGTGGTTCTACTCGTATCCCTGCAATTGTTGATGCTGTTAAAGACTTCTTTGGAAAAGAACCTTCTAAAGGTGTAAACCCTGACGAAGTAGTAGCTTTAGGTGCTGCAATTCAAGGTGGTGTATTGACAGGTGAAGTAAAAGACGTTTTATTATTGGACGTAACACCACTATCTCTAGGTATCGAGACAATGGGTGGGGTAATGACGAAATTGATCGAAGCGAATACAACTATTCCTACGAAGAAATCTGAAGTATTCTCTACAGCATCTGATAACCAGCCTTCTGTAGAAATCCACGTATTACAAGGTGAACGCCCTATGGCATCGCAAAACCGTACATTAGGACGTTTCCAACTAGCTGACATCCCTGCTGCTCCTCGTGGTATCCCTCAAATCGAAGTTATATTTGACATCGATGCAAATGGTATCATCAAAGTATCCGCTAAGGATAAAGCTACAGGAAAAGAGCAAAATATTCGTATAGAAGCATCTTCAGGTCTTTCGGACGAAGAAATCCAAAAGATGAAACAAGAAGCAGAAGCTAATGCAGAAGCGGATAAAAAATTGAAAGAAGAAGCTGACAAAATCAACGCTGCGGACGCTTTAGTCTTCTCTACTGAAAAACAACTAAAAGAATATGGTGACAAAATATCAGCAGAGAAAAAAGCCCCTATCGAAGCTGGTTTAGGAAAATTAAAAGCAGCTTACGAAGCACGTAATTTTGCAGATATCGATACAGCTTCTGCTGAACTTCAAAATGCATGGAATGCGGCATCTGAAGAGATGTATGCAGCATCTCAACAAAGTGGACAGCCACAAGGTGATCAAGCGAATCAAGCTGGATCAAACCAAGGCGGTGCAGACGATGTGCAAGATGTAGATTTTGAAGAAGTAAAATAATTCAACATCTTGTTTAATAGAAAAGCCCGAAGTGATCACTTCGGGCTTTTCTATTAAACAAGCTAAATTTCCATTTCAAATGCATAGAAAATTGTGTAGAATCAGTCCTCAAACAACTGATAGAAGTCTCTAAATGCAATATAGAATCTTCATACTGAATTTCAATAGTAGATTCGACTATGGAAATAAGCTCCATACCCCGTCAATCAAAGAAAAACTAGTCAAGTGAGACCGATATGTAAAGTAAGGTCAATACAGCTAAGACGTAATAAACTATCCGAT
Source organism: Sphingobacterium sp. xlx-130 (assembly GCF_011007405.1). Taxonomy (NCBI): domain Bacteria; kingdom Pseudomonadati; phylum Bacteroidota; class Sphingobacteriia; order Sphingobacteriales; family Sphingobacteriaceae; genus Sphingobacterium; species Sphingobacterium sp. xlx-130. Next base: position 208,665 of record NZ_WFKN01000008.1, on the reverse strand, counting down.
TGAGGTACTTAAATCTATCCATGATTGACTAGATTATAATTGTATCACAAATGTAAATAATTTAAAACAATGCTATCTTAAAACGTTTGTTACACAACAAGCTACACACCAGTCAGTTCAACAAAAAAAGCCAGATAAGTAACGGTTAAACGAGAAAAACAAATTTTTGAAATTATAACTAGAGAACATCTAATATTTTATATTTCTTTTGATTAAAAACAACCTCGTCTCCCGATTTAGCACCTTCCAAAGCAGTGTATATAGGAGCATCTGTATTCAGACCTATATAACTTTTTTCGTCATGTTCAAATGCTGCTGATGCAATTCCGATCAAAAAGCTCAACGAATCTGTGACGACCAAAGCGCCTGGCTCAACTTTAGATTTAGTGCCAAAGTCAACTTTTAAAAAAGCATTCAAAAGATCCTCTGCTCGGGCGATACGCGCTTCCAAGCTTCTTGCGGACTCTCTACTTTCATCCTGCTTAGCGAAGTCCTCATACCCCAACGAAGATTCTTCATCCAAATCTGTCGCCCCCATGTAAATTGCATGCATCCCTTTCAAAGCTTCCAAATCCACTAGCTCATTCTCTAAAATTCGATTCTTAATAGTTTCTTTTAATGACATCATGTTCCTATTTTTAAATCCTGATACTACCCTAAATATAAGAAATTTAAAAGAAAAAAATGATATACAATTTAACACTACACCGTATACCAACAATAGACAAATAAAAAAAGGAGCTACCTCAAAAAGACAGCCCCTTTGGGAAGAATCAAATTACTATTTACTAAAAAAGTTTTTCTGGGTAAGCCCCCGCAGCTATAAGTTTAGAAATACTCTCCTGCACAATAGGTTTGTCTTCTGAATAAGTAACCCCAAACCATTTGGACGATGTTGGAATTACCTTAAAGTCTGCGATACCATGTCTAACCATATAATCCGGTACTGATGGAATGAAAAATTCAGCTTTTAGATTCTCGGCATTCTCGTCTACAAATTTAGGAAACATAGATAACGCTACTTCAAACACTTTAGGCGTAAATCCCCAAAAATTCATAGATACTCGCGTATCAGGAGCAAGTTCTGTTTCGACCCCACCCTCTTCGTATACTATTTTCTTATTTCCTTCAGCATCCGCCTTATAATATATATTTGTACGTTCGGTGACGCTGTCCATATTTCCGTCGGCAGACACTTCACAAACACCTCTAGAAACATAACCATAATCAGACATCGTATTCCCAACTTCAAATCCCATCAACGACATATGAGTATCAGACACTTCCTTATTCAGGAAGTATGCCATCTTTACAAAGGCATCCGTACCATAAAAATCGTCTGCATTAATTACACAAAAAGGCTCATTGATAAGGTCTTTTGCACTAAGCACGGCGTGTGCCGTACCCCATGGCTTTGTGCGCTCGATAACTCGATCAACACCAAATTTTGTCAGATCAAAATCCTGGAAAGCATAATCGACATCAATCAGCCCTTTAAACTTAGCATCAAATTTCTCCCGCATGATATCTTCAAACTCCTTACGAATAATAAAGATTACTTTCCCAAATCCAGCGTGTATAGCGTCATATATAGAATAATCGATAATAGTCTCACCATGAGGGCCAAAACTATCCACCTGTTTCAACGATCCATAACGACTAGCCATACCAGCTGCTAAAACTAACAAAGTAGGTTTTCCCATAATATGTAATATAGTAATTGCTTTTTTAAAATTGCCACAAACCTACATAAATTCACTTTTATGTGCAATATAATTGTCTCATATAAATGAATTTATGTAGCTCCCAAACCATTTGGAACTTTCTCTAAAAGGAAATTGTATTACTTCCTTTTAAAGAAGGCATTTAGCAAACCAGATGCCAACTTTCCGATCAACTTAACTCCCTCTCTCGCCAATGTACGACTCGCTTGAGTCTGTGCTGCTTCAAGAGGTGTTTGTCTTCTAGAACTTGTCGTGGCGGACCTACTAGCCTCCTTCTGTGCTTGTTGACGGGCCTGCTCCTCCTCCTTGGCCCGATTGGCGGTCAATAACCTCTCCTCTAATACCTCAGAAGCCGTACGTCTTTCTATCCGTTCCTGATATTTTGCAAAAAAGGACGACGCCTTGACGAGCTCCTCGTAATGCGTTGCTGCACATGGCCCCATAACGGCCCTTGCGGGCACCAAGTGAGTTGCCACAACTTCAGTAGGAATTCCTTTATCATTGAGTACCGTGACCAACGCTTGTCCAGTACCTAAGGATGTCAACACTTTGTCTATTTGATAGAACGTCGAAGTTGGATAAGTCTTTACCGTCTTACGCAAATTCTCAGCATCATTCGGTGTAAATGCTCTTAGTGCATGTTGTATGCGATTACCCAATTGGCCTAAAACACTCTCCGGAATATCCGTTGCTGCCTGAGTACAAAAGAACACCCCAACGCCCTTTGAGCGTATCAAACGAACAATTTGTTCGATTTGCGTTAAGAATGCCTTTGATGCGCCATTAAACAACAAATGGGCTTCATCAAAAAAGAAAACTAACTTGGGTTTATCCAAATCCCCAACTTCGGGCAATTTCTTAAACAATTGCGCCAATAAGCTTAATAAAAATGTAGAGAAAAGTTGGGGTTGGTCTTGAATATCAGAAATATTCAAAAGTGAAATAACACCTTTTCCATCGACTTTACCAAATAGATCATTAATATCAAACTCCTTTTCTCCAAAAATATGCGATACCCCCTGTTGCTCTATGGCTACTATTTTTCGCAATATTGCACCTGAACTGGCTGTACTGATACGCCCATAATCCGCCTTAATTTCATCTGCGCCTGGTCCATCAGAGAGATAGCTCAGCAGGCGCTTTAAGTCCGTAAAGTCTACCACTGGCAGTTGCGTATCTTCTGCATATTTAAAAATAGCACTCAACACCCCCGATTGTGTATCATTTAAATCCAAAATTCGAGACAAAAGTACTGGACCAAAATCCTCGACAGTGACGCGCATTGGTGCCCCCAGCTTGCCACTCAACGAAAATAATTCTACAGGAAACTCTGCCGGCTCAAAAGGTATACCTACAACTGCACCCCGCTCCACCAACGCGTCGTTAGTCTTCCCTGCTTCTGCTAAGCCTGAAAGATCCCCTTTTACATCCAACATAAAAACAGGAACTCCTGCATCAGAAAGTTGCTCTGCCATCAATTGCAGTGTCCGCGTCTTACCTGTACCTGTCGCCCCCGCTATCAGGCCATGACGATTCATCATCTTCAACGCCAGATTCACTTTAGCATCGGTTACTATCTCTCCATCTAATATGCCAGATCCTAATTGGATAAAAGCCCCTTTAGGATTATAAGAGGATACGACTTTATCTATAAACTGTTGTTTCATGTTGTCAACAAATTTGAATTTGTACGATCGAATTTATAAATAATCGATCAATAAATTGAATAAAAATACATTTCAAAACCTTCGTAATTATCACAATGTTAACAAAACGGCTACTATTAACAAGTTTTGTAATTTTTTTATAAAAAAATTACAAGGAACAATGTGTTTGCAAATTTTTATTCTACTTTTGTCAAAGTGAAATTGAAAGAGAACATAGACATGTTTAGTAAAGCAAAAAGAATAATATCTGCCAAGATTTGTTTTTTTGTCTTCTTTACGAAGATGCTGATCTCTGCTAGCCCTATGTTTATCGATATTTTAGACAAGGGTACAATTTTACAAGTTGTCATGCAACTTGAAGTCGAACTCACTGCAAAAGGATCTAATAGCAATAATGAAGATTTACACGAACATAGTGTTAAGGTCTTCAAACCTGATGCGATAGATTATCTATCATTCAATCCTTCTATTGAAAACAATGGGAAACAGCGCAATTATCTGCGCAATGAAAAAGATATCTGCAGCTACCACCCTTCTGTTCCAACGCCGCCTCCTAACTGTTAAATTCAATACCAAGTAACGTTTAGCAACACTGTTATTCTGTATCTCTTTGATATAGGGTAAAAATTTCATGTGTTCTACGTTTAGAATTTATCGAAAATAATTTAAAATTTAGTTTAAAAAATTATGTTAGGAACACGTATGTCCGCTTTTCTCAAATTATCGAAAAGGGACTTAAAATATGATTTCCCTGCAAGTATTGTGGTATTCTTGGTGGCCTTACCGTTATGTCTCGGTATTGCAATGGCGTCAGGAGCACCTCTCTTTGCTGGGGTATTAACAGGGGTGATTGGTGGTATTGTAGTAGCTTCTATTTCTGGATCTCAACTCAGTGTAAGTGGCCCAGCAGCGGGCTTGACTACAATTGTCTATGGTGCTATTCAACAATTAGGGGCTTATGAGACCTTCTTATTGGCCGTCGTTATAGCTGGTATTGTACAGTTGATGTTAGGAATCATCAAGGCCGGAATGATTGGAAATTTCTTCCCTTCCTCCGTTATTTTAGGGATGTTGACAGCAATCGGTATTACAATCATATTAAAACAACTACCACTCGCTTTTGGTATGACTGAAGCACATGCTTTTGAAATGGAAAATGGAGGTGGGATAGCTGTGTTTACAGACACCGTATTTGCCGCTATTAATTGGGGCGCTACTATTATCTGTTTGTTATCGCTTGCTATATTAATTTACTGGCCTACTTTCAAGGGGCTCAATAAATTACCTGCTCCACTTGTTGTCGTTATTCTAGGAGTTGGTCTCGGTTTTGCTTTCCAAGGTACATCCCTATCGCTTCTTACTGGATCTACACATTTCGTATCCATTCCCACAGTATCTTCCTTTCAAGAGTTTACAGGCTTGTTCGTATTTCCTGACTTCACACAGATATTGAATGGAGACGTTTGGATGGTAGCTGTAACAATCGCCATAGTCGCTAGTTTAGAAACTCTGCTGAGTCTTGAGGCAGTAGACAAACTAGATCCATTCAAAAGAAATTCACCCACCAACCGAGAACTTGTGGCACAAGGTGTTGGTAATATGACTTCTGGTTTGTTGGGAGGTATCCCTATGACATCTGTAATTGTACGTTCATCTGCAAATGCTAATTCTGGAGGACGCACTCGTCAATCGGCGATACTTCATGGAATATGGCTATTACTCGCTTTATTGGCCATCCCTATGATTATTAATCTTATTCCTTTAGCCTGTCTGGCGGCGATTCTCTTACATACAGGATATAAACTTGCTAAACCGACGTTATTTAAACAAATGTACAACAAAGGTTTGGATCAATTCATCCCATTTATAGTTACTGTAATAGCTATCGTAGCAACGGATTTACTAAAAGGAGTAGGTATTGGAATTTTGGTATCTACATTTTACATATTCAGAGCAAATATTCAAAACGCATTCATTTCTAATATTTCAAAAGATTCTGGTTCGGATGAAATGAATAATGAGAAAGCTGTTATAACCTTAGCAGAGGAAGTTACTTTTCTCAATAAAGCCGCTATTCAAAAGCAGCTTTATGGTCTTCCTAAGACGGTCCAATCTATCGTCATTGATGGAACAAAAAGTAAATTTATTGATAAGGATGTAATAGAGGTGATCAAAGATTTTGAGCAAAATGCACTAAGTAAAGGATTAAAAATTAATCTTAAGGATATTACTTACAAAAAGAAGATATATTCAAAAAAACAAAAACTGCAGAAAGTGGTTTAAGATTAACACAATTTAAGGATAAATGCTGTACCTTGGTTCCGTTTAAGCGGTCCATAAACAATAATAATAAAATGGAAAATAAAGAATTAGAATTAGGATTTCAAAAAATATTAGAGGGTAACAAAGACTGGGTAAACTTTGTCAGCAAAGACCAAACAGGTCGTTTTCAACAACTTGCAAAAGGACAAAATCCCGAAATTTTATGGATTGGCTGTGCAGATAGCCGGGTTCCTGCCAACGAAATTACAGGAACAAAACCTGGAGAGGTTTTCGTACACCGTAACATCGCAAATATGGTAATTCATTCGGATATGAGCATGTTATCTGTACTCGATTATGCGGTAAATGTATTAAAAGTAAAGCAAGTTATTATTGCGGGACATTACGGTTGTGGGGGGGTTGCTGCATCTTTAAGCCGTAAACAATTTGGTATCATAGACAACTGGTTATGCCACATCAAAGATGTTTACCGTATCCATGCAACAGAAATCGATGCGATCACAGATCATGACAAGAAAGTAGATCGCTTGATTGAATTAAATGTAAAAGAACAGGTATTCAATCTATGCACCACTTCTATCATACAGAATGCGTGGAAAGAACGAGATGATCTTGCCATACACGGCATGGTTATTAATATAGGTACCGGTGAATTAACAGATTTAGGCTGTACCTTTACAAGTAACGATGAACTAGGTGATATTTTCTCTTATAAATAAGAAGCCGTCTTAAAAAAGGCGATGGAAAAATATTCATCGCCTTTTATTTTGAACTGATTTTTTATCAAACGATTTCCTGCTTAACCTCAACCCCAGTCTTTTGCAGCGTAGTGTACACCTTAAACAAAGCCCTAGGCACATGAAAACAGCCTTTCCATTTCCCTCCTTTAAGCGAAAGTAATGGCTCTCCTTGACGATTAAGGTATCCGTACCACTCGCCGTATTGTGGATCTGAAAATTTGTCAAATGAATATTGATCCAGACGCTCGAACCATTCTTTACATTTAAGATTTCCTGTATATGCATATCCTTTAGCCATACACACTAATGCCTCAAGATGCACCCACCACAATTTCTGATCCCACTCCAATTGCTGTAATGGTCTATTTAAAATATCTTTAAAGTACAATATTCCATCATGCTTCTCATCCCAACCATATTCTAGAGCACGTAAACCAATATCAACACATTTTTGCATCAGCAACGCATCATCTTTACGGGAGGCCAGATCCATCATAAACCACATCGCTTCGATGATGTGCCCCGGATTAACTAACCGGCCTTCGAAACTATCGGAAAAGCTCCCGTCCAAATGAACACTTTCCATGATAAGGCCTGATTCCTCTTGATAAAACACATCCATAACTTCATGAATAACCTTATCAATCAACTCATCTACAATTTTGTTCCCGACTATATGCTCAAGCTCTAAGGATAAATTACTTAATATCATAGGTAGCGCGAATCCCTTAAGTGATCTCGTACCTGGATATCCTTTATCATATTTACCTTTAGGATTATCCTGGCGTTCGAGAATTCTCTTGAAGGTATCGTGAGCTACCTGACCGTATTCATCTACACCTGTTGTTTTGTATAATGATGCTAATCCCATCGTCGCAAAACAGTCCGAAAAAATATTATAGGGTTGTACAAGAGGTCGCCCGACTCTATCTAAAGAAAAATACCAATCACCTTTTTCATCCCTACCATTATCTAAAATGAATCTAGCACCTTGAATAGCCATATCCTTCCAGACCTCTTTTTGCTCCACCTGATTATAGAGCGTAGATAATGTCCAAATCTGCCGTCCCTGTAACCACATAAACTTATCTGTGTCAAATACAGAACCTTCTCTATCCAAACAGGTCAAAAATCCACCATACTGCTCATCATTAGAGTATTTTACCCAAAAAGGCATTACGTTCTCAAGTAGTTCACGTTTATATTTTTCAACAAATCTTTCCATTCCTTTATTTGCTCAGTGCTCCTATATATTCTTTATATCTATTGTACAAATGTCCTGCTTGCAGGTATGCAGATTGCGGGCTCATAAAATGAGAAAATTCAAATGTAATAGCCTTATCATACCCAGCCCTTCTAGCTGCTTCCAGTTTAAGTCTTAATTTTTCAAACTTAATGGGTAAAAACTTAATGGGCATGTCCCTATCAAAAGATTCAGCATTTGTCCAACATTCCATCCCGTATTTATCGGCAAGCTTTTTATTGATACTAAAAAAATCTTCCAGCTCATGATAATCTATATGCCCATCCTGAAATGCAACCGCATCTACCGATGTATGTATTTCATCAAAAATTTCGTTCCATTCCCGTTCATGTTCCTGGAGTGATACTACATCCGTTTTTGTTAATGAGGAAGATGCAGCCATCACTGCTTTTTTACCGTCTATCCACGGTGAAATGAATGTCGGCAGACCTCGACTAACAGCTTTACACTGCTCTCCTAGAATACGAAAAGCACTTGCAGCTCCTTTGGTTTGACGACTTATCTCCATACTTAAATACCAGCCTCCAAAGCTTTTGTACTTACCGTACTTTGCCCACACTTCATCGATTACAAAACGATTGGCATCAATCTCATGCTGCATATCTCCCGTATCCCAATATTTTCCACTATCATATAGGCCGAAGAAAAATTTCATATCATGTTTATCGGCTAACTGAAGAAACATTTCAACCAGGTCGACAGGCGGTTCATAACAGCCCATTTTATCGATCAATAACGGTGAAGGGTATGTAATAAACCTCCGGTAACCACTGCGAATTAAAATAACAGTATCAATACCTACCGCCTTCATATAACCAAAATCGCGATCCCATTCTTCCCTTCCCCAATTTTGATGTGGGATATCATGGCTGATTTCATCCAAAAAAGTTCCTGTTATCTTCATCTATAAATATTTATTTGCTTTTAAATAATCCACCCATTTAATATAAGCGTCTGTATTGATGTGGATACCATCCATTGTAAACTCCTTCATCAATACATAGTCTTTTGCTAGTACAGATTTGACATCTACATATACCAAACTATACTTATTCACAAGTTCTAAAATCCCTCTATTGAGATCTCTTACCAGTTGCTCCTTGTTCAAAAGATAATCGTATTTAAGTACAGTCTCGTTCAGTGGTAATGTACTTTGAACATATATTTTCGTTTTAGGGCTTTCTTTCTGAATGATACGAATAATCTCTTCATAGTTCTCTAAGCTCCAGGTTGTCGGCAGCCCACGGCCTACATCATTGATCCCCATCATAAGAAAAATTTTCTTAGGTTTTGAAGCAATCGCTCCTTTGATGCGGGCCTTCATCCCAAAGGTATTATCGCCACCGATCCCTCTGTTTCCAACGCTATATTTACGACCAACCAATTCCTGCCAAGGCCCTCTTTCTGTTATACTGTTACCAAAGAAAACCACATCATACTTTACAGCTTTCAGTTCTTGATACAACTTTTCACGACTTTCATAATACCAGTTATTATACGTACTATCTTGCGATTTATCTTGAGCAAAAACAGACAAACTACCTAATACTCCCAATACGGCCATTACAATCTTCTTCATACCTATTTATAACGCTTTTATATCTTTCAAATAATTTACAAGATCAACATACGCTGCCACCTCGAGATGAATACCATCGGGTGTGATTTCTGGTTTCAGATTCCCTTGTTTATCGGCGACCACTTTATGTAGATCAACAAACTGAATGTTCTTGTCAGACTTCGCCAAAAGCTTCAAACCATCATTCAATTTTGAAACATCAGCATTAGTAACCGACTTAAAAGATTCAATCAGTTTTTCAGGATGAATCGGAAGAATACTGTTCAAATAAATTCTTGTTTTGGGAGATTCCTTTTGTACACGGCGAACTATACGCTCATAATTCTGAATGATATTACTAGTAGGTATTCCTCTTTTTAAATCATTTACACCAATCATCAAAAACAACTTTCGCGGCTGATGTCTTAATACCTCATCCAATCTTGCTAATACTCCATAGGAAATATCTCCGCTAATACCTCGATTCAATATCGGTAACTCCGGCGCAATATCATTCCATTTCCCTGCATCAGTTAAACTGTTTCCCAAGAAAATAATTGCCCCTCTTAATGTTGGCATTTTCCGATATTGCTCTAATCTTTCGGTATACCCACTAAAGACATAATTACTATCAATACTTGTCGCTACCTGCGCTTTTGCCAGCATGTTAATCAGCAAAAACACAATTACTAATACACTTTTTATACTCATTAGATTACTCTCCGATTCTTCTTTACGATCTCCAAAACCATTTCTTATTCGTAGCGTAGTTAGTCACTACCACCATTAAAAATATATAAACGAAAGTCCTTACCAAGGCCAGATAAGGATTTATCTCTGTCAGTGAATCAAACAGCGGTAAAACCTGAAACAACCCTAATACCGGGGTTATAAAAAAAGCAGATACACAATAAGCGATCATTGGATTCTGTCCATTCTTGACTACAGATGAGACTATCATGTTTTTAGGGTAGCATTTTGTCAAGTAGTCACAGACTATATAGAATAAAAATGCCAGACCACTAGTCAAAAACCAATAACTGAAAGAAGAAGGATCTTTTTTTATACCACCATCTAAAGGCTCAAAAAATAAGGCTATGCTGGAAAAAGCCAAGCCCCAACCTACTAATATTTTATAGAAAGCAAATTGACTTTCTTTGTTCTTTCTAAAGAATAGATAAAACAATACGGCAAATACCACATGTCCTAATAAATTGACATGTAGTAGTCGCATGTATAATGTCACCACATGGAATACCACAAATGCAAAGCTAAGTACAGCCAATAAACGGGCCTTAGAGCGTTCATCATTGGTAAATATCTGATTGGTGATATCTTTATAGCTAATCAACAAATCACCCAGTATAGATCCTGGAAGAACAATACAGAGGTACTTCAGAAAAGAAAAGTTATAAAACCACTTTAAATCAGGATGAAAGTTCCACACATAGGAAGTCCAGCTCCCCGCAATATCCTTCGTGAACCAAATACCCATAAATGCGACAAGGATAGCGATACGCATTAGAAAACTGTTAGCTGTCAACAACCAAAACAAGGAACCAAATACAGCCATATTTGCCAAGACCAAAATGATAATATTGTTTTTGGACTTATCAAAGGCATTACCAAGAACTTCGCTGTGATAATAAATCAAACCCGCGAAAATTAGAAACCCAAGTAACTGTATTCCGTTCTTTTTCAGTCTTGAACCTCCAAAGCGCAGAAAGACAAGAAAGAAAGCACCAAAAGCGACCAAAGCACTGACATAATTCACCCATTTCTCGGCCTTCAAGTTATCAGGTGTAAGATAGGCCAACATAAGCGCAAAGAATACTAATAACAGCCCCCTCCTAAGTAACCCTACCACAATTACAGCGTACTGTTTTGACTCCAATTTTCCGCGCAGCGCCAAAGGAAACGCAGCCCCCATAGCAAACAAGAAAAATGGGAACACTAAATCTACCCAAGTTATACCTGGATTATTGGGATTAAATTTAAAATCTGGAGGACCGACCTGCGCATGATACATCCAAGCAGGAAAATCGTTTGTCCATGGTATTACTGCGGCCAATACCATACCGATTATGGCAACACCACGCAATAAATCTATGCTATAGTTCCTTTTCATCGTATTATATTAAAACTACGATCCACTAATATGTACAACCTCCGCCCCTTTTGATTTTTCATCTACAGAAGCGTCAACCTTGAAGAACTGCTGTTGTGGACAGTTCATTTCTGTATACCTACCATCGTGAAAAGGAGTTTTTACAACTTTACCTTTTTCATAACGCAAAAGATCGGTATGGAGCCATTTTCCCATACTTACTTTAGTTGTAGTAGGCTGGACAGGTTTACCTTCATTTCCCATTTGATCAATCGCATTTACCCGTTTAAACTCACCAAGGCCGTCTAACGTGTAACCGGCACATTCAAAAGTCGTCTCATACTTCTTTCCTGCACCTTCAATGACAAATTTCACCAGTCCTTTCCCAACCGTTTCGATTGACATAAAAACCTCTTCTCCTGGGTACCAATAATAATCTTTTGTAGCCGGACCGTTTAAGAATACGGCTTGTTGACCTGATTTGTGAGAGGCTCTCCTTAAAAAAGGACGAAATGCAACCCGTGCGTCAGATATATTGCCTTTTTCATCCTTTATGACCTCCCAACTCAAACCAATATCCGTCTCCTGCCCATCCACATGTCCACCCAGATAAATGGATGGATTATCAAGAAACTGTTGCTCTTTCTTTGGATTTTTTCGGGTCTGGTCAAAAGTAATCTGTGGCAATACCACCGTCCCACTAATCCCAACCCAATGATCTACACTAGAGACCAACTTACGGTAATAAGCCCCCTGAAAACAAGGTTTGCTCGCTACAGGTTTAACCTCATTTGGAAAATACTTAGACAATTCTTGTGGCAACTCAGGCTTTACAACTTCCATCTTCTTTGCAGGCGCACAGGAGATACACAAACCAATCGTTACGGCAAATAAGAGATTCTTCATATTCCGAACTATAGATCTATTGGGACCAAAATCAATGGCGTTGGTAAACAGGAAGCCCCAGGAGGCGAATAGGTAAAATTAATCTCCTGAACCTCTTTTGACGGGTCTGCCTTATATATTTCCACTAAGATAAGCTCAGGTGCCGCTTTTGTAATTAAAGCATCGCTAGGTAGCTGTCTAATAACTTTTTTACCATTATTATCAAACAGTTCCATCGCCAATCCCATTCCTCCACACCATTTATTATCTGCTGAACGTGAATTCCAAGTGACCAATGCTAATGCTTTGCCGTCTGTACTTTTCCACTTTATCTTCGTGTTGTACAAAACGCCATAATTACCCGCATTCCGTGCATATGCTTTAGCTTCGCCTATTGTTCCTTCTATCCAAGGGTCATCTTTTCCATCCGCTATAATAAGTTGAGTAATACCAGATTTCGTGTCCAAAGTATCCTTACTCGCGACAGCATAGTTAGATGTACCGAAAAGTCCTCGCCCAGCATTACCATGACTATGTGGTATAACATTTTTGATTCGAGCAAATGCCTTAGGTCCGCTGATCTCTGGAGCAGTCTGCAGCACAGAAATCTGAGCTGGCTGATCCACTACAAATTCATAAAAGCCATGTACCAACTCATCATACGCTACAATATTTTTCTCTAATTGTTCATCTATAGCGATCACCTCACCAGGTTTAACCTGCCGCACGTTCTTAGTGACATTAGAGGCGAAATAGTCTTCTAAGCCCTGTTTACCCACCTGAAAATAATTTGTACTTGGTTTTTGAGAGGAATATTTCAGCATACGCAGAGACATTACTTCTGTCCCCGTATTCTTGATAACAGCAGTAATTTTTCTTTTAATTTTTTGAGGTTCTTTTACTCCATTAACATTATACACATATAAACGTACAGCTCCAGGCACGACATTTTCCTGTAATGCAATAGCTTCTGGCACTCGGATATACTCAGGATCATCAGATATAATAAACTGAGGACCTGGCATAACCGTTTTGTTAAACTCAATCTTAGGAAAATCAGTTCTTAGAAAACCATCTAGCTTTAAAATACTGCCAACTTTTCCTGCTTTAATATCGCGCTGCTGTTTAACAGTCGCTTCAAATGTTTGTCCCAAGAGTGTACACGACAGAAATGATACACCCAATACGGTCAACAAAAGTCTCTTCATCATATATAATTTTAATGTCTATTTTACTACTATTACCAATTCTTTTACGATTTCTTTCTCGCCGTGGCTGTTTACATTCTTGGCTACAAAAGTCACCGTATAACTACCTGACTCTTTAAAAGCATATCGGAATCTTCTCCCCATCTTGTCAATTGCGGCTTTAATTGTCTGCGGTTTATCTGGTTTAATGGCTGTTGGACTAAAAGGTGCCGTAATTATCCAATGTAAATGAGGCTCAAGGGTACTATTAGGTGTAAAAAACAGATAAGGATCCGACGTCCTAATCGTCCAATAGCTTGTGTTTTCAGGCTTTAAAACAGCACTGATAATTGGCACAGGCTTCCAACCTGCAGTTAATACATTAGCGATTTCATTGGCCTCACCTTGCTCTGTAACAGATTCTAGTTTAAAAATAGGCAATCTCCATGTCCGTCCCGCCGTTGCTGCCGTTGCTGCCGCCTGACTTTCATAGCGATATCCAAAATAAATAGGCTTGCCTGGAACGATATATTCAGTAAGGTTGATAGGTCCAGAATTGGTATTTCCAGCCGCTATACCACCCGGGGTAGCTGTGGACCACTCAAACTTATCCGTTATATCAATCCAATCCTCTTCATGGATATTTTCAGCATTATAAATACCTGAAAACTTAGTGGAGACCAAAAGCTTTAAATTATTTTGAACGGCATACAATACCCGTGACGCAATTGTTAATTGTATCCCCAGCCCTTCAGCTTCCGTCCGTGCGCGATTCACATATTCCTGTCCCTTCTCGCCAGAATAAAAAGAAATGATATCTGCACTTCCATTAAAGTTAAAAGACACCGAATCACCCATAGCAACCTCTAGTTTATCTGCATTAACATCAAAGTTAATATCATTTGGTTCGTCTTTTTGACAAGCGGTCAACGCTATACAACAAATCAAAGCGTATATACCTCGTATTTTTTTCATAATCATAGAAATTAATTTTACCATCCTTTATTCTGAATAGCAGCCCTATTTAATTGCATTTCACGAGATGGGATAGCCAACAATGTATCTTTAGAAGAAATATTATTACCATGCCTTGCAGCATATATATAGGCCTGGGCCGCGGTACCTTCTATGTGTCCTGCTACGATACGCATAGTTGAGATATAATTACCCCAGCGCACCAAATCAAATCTTCTTAGTCCTTCAAACCCAAGTTCCAAAGCTCTTTCTTTGCGTATAGCATCCCGAAACGAAACATCCGTATCTGTGTCATCCTTCGCCAGGTCAGCATTAGCAGAAGCGCGAGGCTCCATTTCTACCGTTACAACAGCCCCGGAGCCTGTTCCCGAAAAAACTATCGTTGGACTGGACGTATAACCCACACCGGGATTTATCACCACTATATTGGTGATCTTACCTCCAGAAACGAGCGCCCTAGCTTCAGCGCCGTATCCACCTCCACCTACTATATTCACTTGTGGTTCTTCCGTATATCCTGCCCCTCCATTGCTGATACTTATAAAGCGAAGACCAGACCCCAATGACTTCCCGTAAGCCCTCCTTCGAACTAAATTCACATATGCTATAGACTGGTCAGTCGGTCCATTTATCTCATTATCTGCTTCGGCAAACATCAACAGAACATCCGAATACCGTAACAACGGAAAGTTGATTGTCGTCGTTCCGTTAAACTTAGGTTGCGTCGGTTCAAATTCTCTTCTCCATTTGGCATCCATTCTATTATAGATCTGAGTCGCATTGTAATTATTCTTTAAAGCTCCTTGATAATAATACGAACTCATACTCCAATCTCTCCTCATATCTGGAGAATATGTCTGTCCTACTCCGTTAACCGTTTTAGTATAGTTTTCAAACATTTCAAAATAATACTGAGTCGGGTGCTTTGCTCCATAACTAAATCCCCAAGGTTCCGCAGCGGCTGCGATACCATTGATTGAACCAAGAGATCCCTCTTCCATTTGACCATCATTATATCGGTTAAACTCTACTTCCCAAATCGACTCTTTGGTATCATATTCGCCTTTGCACATTTTAATGAATACCTCTCTATAATCGATATTAAGATTATGGCTACCACTCATAATCACTTTCTCGGCCCATTTCTTAGCTTCAATATATCTCGATTTATCCTGTAGTGGATGACCAGCCATCTTCAAATTAACACGAGCCAACACACCCCATACCACCGATTTGGTAACACGTCCGGCATGTGGATAAGATGTGACCGGATTAACAAGCTCAGCCGCTCTTTCCATATCGGATACAATCTGAGCGTAAACATCCTTTACAGGAGTAAATTTCAAATCATTATCTGAAACAGAAGTTGTTGGCTGCAAACGCATTGGAATATCCCCCCAATAGTTCGTCAATAAAAAAAAATAATAAGCTCTTAAGAAAAGCGCTTGCCCTTCTACTGCTTTTCTTTTATCCTCAGCCATATCAGCTTTATCCAAATTGGCCAATAGTGTATTGGCACGATTTACCCCGTTATGCAAATAAATCCATAGATCAGTTAGCTTAAGATCAGAGGTATTATAGTTGAACAATGAGATATCCTGAGTCCAGCTAGACAAAGCAACAAAACTGTCATCGGCAATATCCAATTCGAAAAACAACGACCTTCCATATGTACCTGATTTCCCTAAAATATCATATACTCCAGCTAAGGCAACCTCTACTTCAGCTTCATTCCGAAAATATCCTTCAGGAGACAAAGTGTCTGAAGGAGTTATATCTAAAAACTTATTGCAAGAGCTCAATGTAAAAACAAAGGCTATGATAAATAAACATATCTTTTTCATACTACTATTATTTAGAATGTTGCTGATAATCCGAAAGTAATTGTACGTGTCCTCGGATATGCGGAAAAGTCAAAGCCCGGTGTCAAAGCCGAATTCCTTACGGAGACTTCTGGATCATATCCGCTGTATTTTGTAAAGGTGAATAGATTCTGAGCAGCTCCATAAATCCTTATCCCTTCAATCTTTGCTTTTTTCAACCATGGTTTAGGTAGCGTATAGCCTAATGACACCGTTTTCAATCTTAAAAAAGAACCATCCTCAACCACTCTCGTCGAATATGCTTTCATCGCTCCTCCTTTTATAGCCTGAACACCTGGTATATCTGAACCTTGATTTTCAGGACTCCAACGATCTGCATAAGAAGCCCATTGGTTATACCCATATTTATATGCAGATTCAAACATGATGCGATTGGCATTCAGTACGTCATTACCATAACTCCATTGCAAAAACACATGGAAATCGAAATTTTTATAGTTAAAAGTATTAGCAAAGCCACCAATATGTTTTGGAACTGGACTACCGATAATAGTTTTGTCATTTTCGTCTATGATATAGTCACCATTTAAATCACGATACTTAACGTCTCCTGGCTGTACATTTGTTCCTGACGCATTATTCGCCGTTACATCACTTTTCAAAATCCAAGCTTCGCCCACTTTGTTAAAATCTTCATATTGATATACACCATCGTATATCAATCCATAAAATTGGGCAATAGGACCATCAATTATAGCTGCATATCCAGGAATATTCTTCCAATCATCACCCCAGCTCTGACTTGTCAAAATATAATTTTGATTATCTGCTAGCGCTACGACTTTATTTCTATTAAAGGCGATATTAAAAGAGGAATTCCATGAAAAATTCTTGGTTTCAATTGGGGTATACGAAACGGAAATCTCCAGACCATGGTTAGATACCTTACCAATATTCTTTATTGACCTAAAATACCCTGTGTTTGGAGACATATCAGCATTCAACAACAAATCAGAAGTTTTCTTTTCATAAACATCAACTTCAAATTTTAACTTATCTTCAAAAAGCCCTAAGTTATATCCCAAATCAATTTGCTGAGTAGACTCCCATCTCAAGTTAGGATTTCCTATTGCAACATTCGCTAAACCAACCTGATATCCATCGCCAAATGTATAACCTGGATAATTGTTATAATAGTTAGCCACATCCGGATTCGCTGTTGCCATAGCCCGGTAGGAAGCGAAATTACTAATTGCATTATTTCCTGTTACACCATAAGAAACGCGAAGCTTGGAGCTCGAAATAAAAGGTATATTTTTAATAAATTCTTCTTTATCCATTTGCCAAGCAGCCGCACCAGAAGGGAAATAAGCCCAACGATTATTTCCTTGAAATCTTGAGGAACCATCTGCACGCAATGTTGCTGTAAATAAAAATCTATCAAATAATTTATAGTTCACACGACTTAAAAAAGAAGCTAATGTCCATTCTGACGAATAAGATGTAATGATATTAGGGATACCTTCATCCAAACCATTCAGTCCCAAACCTTCATTAGGAAGTAAAATAGAGCTACCTCCAAAAGCCCTTGATTTACCAGACTCAGCGGAGACCCCCACCATTACGTCAACATAGTGATTTTTATTAAATCTCTTATTGTAGGTCAATGTATTTGCATTCTGCCAACCCGAGCTTTGATAAAATGTTTTACCTCCACTTACTGCATAATTTGAAATAAATCCAGCGCGCGAGAATTTACCATTAAACACATCGTACTCCCTTGTCCCTGTATTATAACCACCCGTGATTCTTAGTTTGAGATTCTTTAAAATACTATATTCCAAATAACCATTTGCGTTAATATTACCACCATAGTTTTCCCTCAATTCATTCTGAGCGGTCAGCACCGGATTGAATGTATTGTTTGACCCCTGTTCAACCTCCGGATCGACGGGTTCATTGATCAGGTCTATGTCGGGGTTGGTTACCAACGGACGGAATGACCAAACACTGAATAACATATTGGTTTCGTTACTGTAACCACTTGTTGAGGTCGGACTTCCAAAATTTTTAACAAACGAATACGAAGCATTCATACCGACTTTCAATTTATCATTTACATCCTGATCCAGGACCAACTTACCCAACATCCTCTTAAAGCCTGAATTGATCAATACCCCATCCTGCCCCGTGTACGACATCGTCGCCGAATACTTGGTCTTATCAGTACCACCAGCCATATTAAGATAGTGGTTACTCATAGGGGCAATTCTTGTGACCTGATCCTCCCAATTGATTCCTTTTATTAGTTTATAATCCTCCATATCAATGAGCCCACCATCTAGGTACAGAGAATTTGTCCTTATAGGGTCAATTTCTTTTTGGAGTTTTACGAACTCATAGGGATTTAGCGAGGCCAATCGATTAGGGTTTTGTTGCCATCCCTGATAACCATTATATGTAATTGTAGGCTTTCCAATCCGTCCTCTCTTAGTCGTCACTATAATAACGCCATTCGCACCCCTTGCTCCATATATAGCCGTAGCGGAGGCATCTTTTAACACATCTATCGAAACGATATCATTTGGATCCAGTGTATTTATCGGGTTGATAGCCATATCAGCTGGTGATTCTAAAGGAAAGCCATCTACCACGAAAAGCGGATAATTACTCTGCGTTATGGAATTATTACCTCTGATGACAATATTAATATTTGATCCGGGCTGTCCTTCGGCCGATGTAACTTGAACTCCTGCTACCCGTCCTGCAAGTGCCTCGTCAAAAGTCTTTACAGGTGCCTTCTGCAGATCTTTTATATTGACACTACCTACTGAGCCTGTCAAGTCCTTGCGATCCACAGTACCATATCCAATCACAACAACTTCCTCAACTTCTTTGGCAATGTCTTCTAAAACAACCATAATATTTGATTGCGAACCTACAGTAATCGCTTTTGACTGAAAACCTATTCTAGAAAAGGTTAAGATCCTGTTGTCTCCTGTTATAGCAATCGCAAACTCTCCTTTTGCGTTAGAACTCGCTGCAGTCTTCGTGCCAGATACGGTGATAGAAACGCTTTCTAAAGGAATTTCTTTTGTATCCATCACGACCCCTTTCAACTGTCTTGTCTGCGCAAAAGTGCCCCCTATGCAGACAAAAAACATCAACAATCCCCAAAGAGATCTTTTTATAAACATATGTATACTAAATCCAATCATAAAATGGTTAAATTAAATTCACATTCTTATTTCTACTTTCCCTTGAACAGGGAACACTTAAATTTTCCACAGGTATTGCGCTATCCATTAACTTGTGTATCATCTAAAGTATATTACCTTTAAAGTCTATAGGTCTTTCAAACAGACCTAAATGACGCTCCAAAATTATAGCCGTCCATCGTCGATTTAAAAGTGTTGTTTCGTTTACTTGCGACGTATTTCCAGCTTCTTTTAGTATCAATTTCAACTCCTCAGTAGATAATTCCTTGCCCAAAGACTTAAACATTGCTTGTAGACCTTTCACCGTCAACGCGTCCCCTCCGGCTGTCCAATCGTTATTTAACTGAGGGTAGTACGTTCTCAATCCAAGCATTAATTCATACTCACTAATCTCCCTTTCCGGATAAAACCAAGTTTGATTTGCCCATTTATACGGTATCCCCATCCCTCTCAACACGCCGGTTGCACCAATTTTTTGGAGAATTGCAAAGTGACGATCGTTAACCGGAACATCTATATAAGGCATAATATAAGCCCCTTGTGCCAACAACGTAGACTGAACCTCTCTAATACTTACTTGAGAAGGTCTAATATCTTTTTGTGCGGCCAATGCGGCCAGTACACCAGAGGCCTGACCTATTCCCAACACTACAGGCTGTAGCCGCGTAGCACCATTGACAATATTGCTAACACCTATACTCTTTTCTGCCACGATAAGGCCTTCGTAATCTTTCGGAATTAGTGATCCCATAGGTACATTGTAAGAGGGGACCCGAATCTTAACAAAATCGATTTCAGGAGCATTACCATACTTGTAGTGATGGTGGTCAATGGTATAGTCTCCTACCACCACTCCTGTACGATAATACGCTTCAGGAGTCTCAAAAGGAGTCATGACATGTTGCAACGAAAACAACGACTTGGCTTGAAGTCTCCGGGATTCTCTGTGATAGGGAATCATAGGAAAACCGTCTTTGGTCGGGTATTCGCTAAAATCAATCCCTAAATGTCTAAAACCTAATTCTGCTTGGATATAATAGACAAATCGTAAAGTCATTTGCTTAGCTTCTTCCAATAATCTTGCTCTTTCAGAAGGCGTTTTTTCCACAATATTTAAATAGATGTCATTCCCTTTTTTAGGCCAATTGATCATAAACTTATTATTAGGAAGCCGCCCATAAGTCAACATCTTAAAACAATCGTTATTATCTTTAAGGAGAGTAGCCGGATCCGAAACATCACAACAGCCTGCAAACTCTTCCTTCGAATAATTTTTTGGTTTTTTTATGGTCTTATCCGTCCCTTTTCCAAAGTCTTTCAAAGTAATGACATAGGTAAGATCCTGTACAATATCATTTGCCTCTGCTAGCGCAAAAGGCTCATTAGTGAGCGACTTACTATCCATTCCGAGATAATAAGGGACTTTCAGCGATGCCATTACATCCCCCAATTCGGTTGCATCAATCAATACCTTTCCCTCAACGCTTACTTGTTTGCCTTTTTTATCCTTTGCGGTTACCGTCCATCCCTGAGTAGTCTTATTGGCTTTAGACCAAGTTGTCTCAAAGAGAACCTGTATATTCTTTTCCCTTTTTACCATTTCTTGGAGAATACTATTACCTACAGATGGTTCAAACAGGGTATTACTCACCCACCCTGTCTCAACAGCTTCTGGTCCTCCATAATAATCATACAACTTTTGGCGAAATTCACCCCAAAGCCCCGATGGTAAACGGTGGTTTCCGTCAATAGCAGACACGCCGGCCGAAGTTAGCATTCCCCCTAACCATACTGTTTCCTCTACAACGACGACATTGACACCAAGTCTTGATACTTGAATAGCCGCCATGGTACCGCTAGCACCACCACCTATAATAATGACATCCGTTTTGGTCTGTGCGAACAACGCATTAACGAGGAAAATCGATAAAATAACTAAATAACATCTCTGCATTACACTATTTCTTTTTTATTATTAAAGCGCTTACTACCTTTCTCTCACCAGCTGTATCAGAAGGCTTTATCGTCTGTTCGCCATTTACCACCAACGATGATGAGCCTCCTCCATCTAGATTTAATGCTCCAACACAGCCAATAGCCAACATTTCGTCTGCTACTTCTGCTAAGGTTAATCCTGGCGAAGTCTCTAGATTACCTCCCTCTACGGCAAGTAATATGATATTACCATTCTGTAAATAACCAATTGCAGAACGCGCTCTTGAAGAGGTGTTGTCCACAGCTATCAGCTCATTTACATCGGTAATATTTATTTTTGAATCTTTAATCAACATCGGAGAGCCACCAATTGCCGTAGCTACATCCCAAACTTCGCCGCCTAAAGGGAATAAAGCAGAAGGTACCACCAAAGGAGGCTTTCCAACTTCATTACCACTAGGTTGAGGGTACGAGTAAAGAACCCCGTTACCCGTTCCAACACTGTAAACCCATGAAACGGAAGGAACCAGTTGACCTGTCAGACCCAAGGCAGCCCTTGTTGGATAATACGTTGTATTAACCTCATTAAAAGGTCGTGTTAAGCTTTTAACATTAACAGAACCAACTACACTATTATGCATGACGAGACTCAAACTAGTATTACCCGAGAAAAAACCTGCATTCATCGCGGCATATACTGTGCCCGTTTCTTCCTCAAAAAAAGTACTTGGTGTTTTGGCGGTTGTAGATACTACTGGCTTCAATTCTATACCTTTATTGGGTCTAAACACAAGGAGACTCATTCGAGTAGACTTTGAGCCAACTTTCTTTTCCGTCTTATACAATTCAATACCCTGAGGAAAGCTTTCTAATTCTTGCCGAACCCATTCTTTATCTAATGAGATAATAGGTTTATTAGGATTGTACTTATCCAACTGATAAATAGAATACAAACCAGGTTCTTCTTTCTTATCACAAGAAAACTGAAACAGCAAAACCGCAAAAAAAACACTACTCCATAAAAATTTTTGTATCATAACATCTATAATTAGGTATCTACGACACTAAATAAGAAAAAAAATATTGAAACATCAATTTATTTTTAATTTATTTTAAAAATAGAGTTAACATTACGCTTTTTATTCATAATATAAATCTTAAGAAATCTGGTGTTTCAAGCGACTCATCTGTTAATTCATAAAAAAGGCGGGAAAAGTCCCGCCATTCATTAAACAAACAACGCATATTACTTAAGACCTTCTTGGAGCTGATTCCACCAACCGTAATTAATAATATGCACAATATCAAACACCATTACACCTTGCGATTTTGAACGGCACATCTTAAGAGCCTTTATAAATTGCTCTGGATGTTCCTTATATTGCTCCACGTAAAGCCCTGCATACACAGGTATCTTTCCCATCGTCACCTTATTCACCAATTCGGCAGATCCTTCTACCGTATACCAATCCTCTTTCTCAACAACCAAACCAGACTCCAAGGTTTTTTCTGTCGTATCGGACTGTTGCAACAATTCAGACTTCTCTACTTCAAAATAATAGTTACCGGTAGTAAACA
Organism: Sphingobacterium sp. xlx-130; assembly: GCF_011007405.1. NCBI lineage: Bacteria > Pseudomonadati > Bacteroidota > Sphingobacteriia > Sphingobacteriales > Sphingobacteriaceae > Sphingobacterium > Sphingobacterium sp. xlx-130. Next base: position 185,721 of record NZ_WFKN01000008.1, on the reverse strand, counting down.
AATCTAGATATTCCGCGTAACCAGTATTTTTATAAGCTTTGTTTGCCCAAGGAAAATCTAGACTAGGGTCATAATCCTTACTTGCAAAATTAACCCCAACATCGTAGTAAAGCGGATACCAAGATCCTGTATAGTCCCCGAAAACGATGTTTGGATTGATTCCCTTGATTTCATTACGGGCTTCTAAAATAAAATCATGAATGATTGTAGCTCGCCAAGCTAACCAATCTTTAAACAAAGGACCATCAATCCGTTCCTTACCTTTAAAACTAAAGATATCGACAGGAAAATTTGCCACTTTATTCCCTAAGTACTTCTCAAACAAAGTTTTGCTTTTCGGTGAAAAATCTGCGTTCAAGTTATCAAATCGGACACGATCCAAGATAATACCATCCAATTTCGGATACAATCCGACCAGCTCTTTCAAAATAGAAAGTTCATAGGCTTGTACTTCCGGTAAAGCCGGGTTAATCATGGCTGAATACTTGGTCTTTTGTTCCGTTATCAACTTAAATCCTTCCGGCAAATAGGACAGTGTCTGCCAAGCAGCTTTTGCGGTATCACTGTACACCACCCCGCGATCAAAATAATTATTCCCTGCCACAAATACATTGGTAGAAGCATGAACCTTTAAGCCTAATTTCTGTCCCTCCTCAATAAATACCGTTAACATATCCCATGACAGATCTTTCTGAACCTTACTCTCCCCCCAAGAAGTCATTACAGGAGCGATCTTACTCGGGTACAAGACCTCACCGGTAATCGGCTTTACATCGACAACGATATCTGTTACCCCAGCATCCTTTGATTTTTTAAGGTAATAAACGATAGAATCTTTAACACAGAAACGATCGAAATTGGCGGTAGCATCAAACCATAAAATATTCCTTGCAGAGAAGTCTTTATCCTCCTGAACGCCTTCTTTAGAGAAACCACAAGAAATACAAATCGCACAAATAAATACTAAAATCAGTTTATACATCAATTCTTAACTCCTTCCTTAACCGCATCAAAAAGTTCAACTTTCAGTTTATTATATTCAGGAGCGTACATATGTACCACATCAAATAACATCACCCCACCGGAGGTCCGCGATAAAATATACTTTATAGCCTTCGAAATCTCTGATTTATTAGCGTAGGCAACATTCCCCACATCAATACTTCCATACAACGGCTTCCTATTTTTAGTGATGTATTCTATCCCATTCAAAGAACCTTCAATGCTCCACCAATGATACTTCAAGCTAGCCGTTGCAGAATTGTCCTTCAACATGATCTGCGTGAAATAGTTACCCGTCATCAGGAGATCTAGTTCTTCGGCATAGCCCGTTTCACCATATCCTGGGTATGCCCAATCAAAGCGCACCTCGAAATCCTGAAATGGATCGTAATCTTTACTAGCCCAATTGACTCCAACCTGATAATAAGTAGTGTACCAAGCACCTACATATACACCAAAATCAACATTTGGCTTTATAGATTTAACAGCGTCCCTAGCCTTTTTAACAAAATCCTGAATAACAGAGGCCCGATAAACCAACCATTGCTTATAATATTTCCCCTGAACATTCGGCAATAGTTGTTCACCACTCGTTTTCCAACTTGTAACAATATCAGATGGGAATTTGAGGGAGGATTGTATATCCTGATTATATTTTCTTTTCATAAAATCGACAAATTGAATTTTACTTAATTCAGAAAAATCGGCGGTAACATCCGTATACCTGCCGTAATCTAAGATCAATCCGTCTAATTCAAACTTCCCGACAATCTCTTTAATAATATTTAGCACCCGGTCCTGTACTTCAGTTGCAGCTGGGTTTACGAACATATTTTTACCCGTCTCGGTAATCTTTCCTAAAGTTCCGTTAACATCTTTTACAACTACCGACTCATACTTCTCGCGGAACCTCGGGTTATCAAAACCGTACCCAAATTTCCTGAACCCGTCAGCCTCTACAAAAGTAACAATAGAAAGATAAGCCTTAAACCCTCTCTTCTTTGCTTCAGAAAGAACAAACTCCACATAGTCCGCAGGTTTTTTCTTGCCGTCTAATACCTTAAACTCAGGCGCATATTGACTCACGTACATCAAATACCCTGAGCTAGGTTTCACATCAATAACCAACCCAGTTGTCCCTGCATCCTTTAGCTTATCCAATATACCTTTGATCTGTTCTTTATCACTAAACTTGCCATAAGTACCAAATACATTCGATCTTGCGTCCACCCAAACCAATACTTCCCTTTTTTTCTCTCCAGGCTTTGGTTCTTCCACCTCAGGTTCCTTTTTAGGAGGGGCATTATCACTCCCTTTCTTGCATCCAATCAGGAGCAATCCAAATAACAAGAAAATCAACGTTTTTACTTTCATATGTATGTAATTTGATTTTTATCTGTCATATGGAATATCCAAACTATATTCATTCGTGTTTGTGCAGTCTGTACTACATGGATATTTCATATGTAAATAATTATTTCTTGATCTGTCAGTTGACAAATCGGTTTGACTTTTATCTGCTATTAATTTATTTAGAGGGGTGCAATACTCTTATTGCACCCGACATTTAACACTTACAAATCCACGCAGTCAAACTGAACGCCAACTACATAACCATTTGTAAACATAAAATACATATATAGATAGTACCCATTATCCGACAGGCGCATAATGACATCTCCTGTACCATTTGCATTTACAGGACCTTGTGCTCCGTTTGCTCCATATTCTCCTTTTGGTGCAGCCCAGATTAATCCCGGAGTTGCTCCTGAGCTCAGCGACGGATCCCCAGAGAATCCGCCATCAGTATCTATTAAAAAAACCTGATCTGCCGCCCCCCAAGTAAAAGTATTAACGTGATTATAAGCCACGTACCTACTGTTATTAAACTCAATGTAATCAACTGCATTTGCTATAAAATTACTCCCTAAGGCATCCAATGAACTTACGATTGAATTCGTAGCTCCACTTACCTTCACTAATTTATTATTCGAATATCCTATCGCAAAATAGTCACTTGTGACAGAAGTAGGAGATGTATGGATAACATCCGCATTATTATTGCTCCATGAATACCCAGCAATATTGACAATCTCAGGAGCTGTGGAAGATAGAACACCATTAACAACTTTCCATCTTGCGAAGCCACTCGATGCATTTGCATTCAGAGGCACCGTAATGATAGCGTTTGTATTTACATTTCCAATAACTGATAATTTTCTTCCCAAAGGAATAGCACCTGAGTTCCATTGAATATAAGGCTGTGGAGTAGCTGTAATGGATGACATTTTCCATACCGTAAACGTATTACCATCATTCGGAACGAGATTACATACAAAGATATTTCCCGCGTCATCTGATGTAGAATAAAAGTTCTTGAGGTTCCCTTTAATAGCTCCCAGATCTACTGCACCTAACTTTTGTCCAGTCATAGCATCCAGGTAAACACTATTTTGTCCTCTTGTATTCAGAACAATATACTTATCCGTAACAGCCATTCCACCAGTCATATTATCGGCGTCAATCCCCAGATCTGCTTTCATCCTCTTTGCAAACATAACCCTCGCACTACCCTCGCGAATCCCCTTAGGAAGACGCTTAGCCTCAACCATTTGAAGTGTATAACTTCGTTTTGCATTTCCTGCAGAGGAAACAATAAAAGGTTTTGGCGTGGTAAGATCTACCCCCCCACCATTGGAGATAGATCCAGTTGAATGCCGATTTATTGTATAGGTAATTGTTGCATTATTGACAACAGTACCAGGCACCACCGAAAAGTTTATTTTACCACCATTAATAATAGCTTGCACATTTTGCTGCGTTCCTGTGCCATCCTCAAAAGTCAAAACAGCATTAGTTACCGTAGTATTGCCTTCTTTTTTTGCGACTACGACATATTTATTAACTTCCCCAGTTCCAGAAGTTACGGTAAGTTGCCTCGGCTGAGTCAAATCCCAAAACCCATCTAAAGATGGTGAAATTTTTGAATCTGAAGGAACTGATGCCCGCAACAAAATCTTTGATAAGGAGACCTCATTGTCACTATCTTCCGGGTAGTAATAGTTTATATTTAAATAAATGGTATCATTACTGATTGTAGAGGAAAACAAACGATTCCTGCCCATGCCATCAAGCGTAGCATAAAAATCAGCTACATTATTCTTTGAGTTTCTTATCAATGGATCTTCTTGCTTACAAGCCCATAGTCCTATCATCAGGAAGAAAAATATATTTAATCTAAATAATTGCCTTTTCATAACTCGTGTAATTTACCAACCTTTAATCTGTGTCAATTCATCATTCCGCTGAACTTCTGCCTCGGGTATAGGCAAATAATAAAGTGAACCTGTAAACGTTCTCAAGGCATTATCGGCAGATTCAACAGTATACCTATAACCTCCTCCGGTGATTGCCTCAGGCTTATGACCGGTAAACTTCACATTATTCAATGCTAAGTGAGCTTTTCTCCACCTTCTCAAATCCCAAAAACGATGTCCTTCGAAAGCCAGCTCCACAACCCGCTCATGCTCAACCAAATCCAACAACACCTGCGAACTGGCGGCATTCCTGCTCGGAAGCCCTCTTTTGTTCCTTAACACATTTAATTTAACAAGACCATCCCCCACCTGATTCAACATACCTTTCGCCTCCGCATAAATCAAGAAAGCTTCAGCGTAACGCAATTCAATCCAACTCTGTGTGCTTTTATTCACCAAAAAGTCCCTATTTGTCTCATCCAAAAATTTCTTGCTATAATAACCGGTAACTGTTCTCTTGGGATCACCTGCCGCCCCATAAGGTGTAAATCCTTCGACCGAATTAGTAGAAACAGTTGTTAACGTACGACCTTTCCAGACGGAGCCGTTATAGAGAATAGTGGCATAAAAGCGTGGTTCACGATTGGTATAAGGATTTGCTGCATGCACGGTGTTTGCCCAAGAAAACTTAGAACCGTCTGCCATTTCAAACTCATTGACCAACTCTGCTGTAGGCACACCATATACCAAGGTTTGTCCTGGTAAATCACCTGGAGGCGCAAAGCCTAAATCATATTGATGGGTTACCTGAGGAGCGGCAAAATCAATGCGAAATACAGCCTCTTTTGTCAGCTCCTTATAATTCTTCTTATTAAATATCGCCTTAAAATCATCTTCAAGAGCATAAATCCCTTCATCGCCTAGTTTCAAGATCTCATTTGCCGCAGTCGCTGCTATTTCATAAAATTCGCTAGCTTTTGCTTCTGGTATCCCAGTCAACTCATCTGGATTAAACTGTTTTTTATCGAATTTAGCAATCGATGCCGCATACAGATTCGTTCTTGCCATCATCAGATAAGCAGCCCCTTTCGTAGCACGTCCAGACAAATTAGTCTTATCCAAATTCTTTGCAGCAAACTCAAAGTCATTTGAGATAAACCGATAAACAGCCTCCTCGCTAGACCGTGGATGATCTTTACTCTCCGTATACTGACTAATATCATCTAATAGCACGATACTACCATGGATCTTAGCCAACCAGAAATAAACATATCCTCTTAAAAACCGGGCCTCCGCCTCGAACTGGAGCTTTTTGGCATCATCTAACACCGATTTTGTCTTAACAAGATGAATTAGCTCATTTAACCTTCTGATACGTTCGTAGCCTTTCTCCCAATAATTAAGCCCAACACTCGCAGGTGAAAAGTTTTGGGCGTTATAAGCTAAAACATTGACTGTACCATTACCGGCGGTTGTAGAGGTATACTTCATGATATCCGTCAGTCCATCAGTCGCATTATCATAGCCCAAGTTAGGGAATACGCCAAATTGAAATGACTTAATCTCATTGTACATCCCATTAAGATACATTTCTGTAGTTTTTGCTTCAGATAATATCGCATCTTCCGTAAAGAGATCTGGAAGTTCGACATCTATTTTACAGCTTTGAACTGTAAGTAAGCTTATAAAAGCAGCACCTAGTCCAAAACGATTTACTATTCTCTTATTAAATATATTTTTCATGCTAAATAGTCTTTTAAAAGGTCACATTTACACCAAAAGAAAAAACACGCTGTTGCGGGTAAAATCCATTATTTACGTTGGGCATCTCCGGATCCAAATACTTTAAGTAGTCGAACGTAAACAGATTGGAACCTGTAGCGACTAAACGTACTTTTTGAATCTTAGCTTGCTTGGTCCAATCCTGAGGTAAAGTATAGCCCAACTGTAATGATTTCACTCGCAAATAATCCCCTTTCCGAATCCAGCCCGAATTGATATGGGCATTATGTGAAGACAGTTGTGCTTTATAGGCTGTCATTCTCGGGAATTCAGCATCGGTATTATCTGGACGCCAAGCGTTTTCAACTAAAAAATAAGGGGAATTACCGTAGCCATAGAATGTACGGGTAAAAGGTGTATTATCGTCAATCCCTGATGTACCTGACGAGCCTTCGTATGTACCTGCTAAGCTGACACTTGAACGCCCAGCTCCTTGCAATAATGCTGAGAAATCAAATCCTTTGTACGCCAAATCAATATTCAAACCGTATAACAGTTCAGGCATATTAGAACGTCCGATATAAGTCATATCATCTGTTCTGGTTATTCTACCATCACCATTCAAATCTTTGTACCGGAAAAAACCAGGTGCAACGATCCCCCCAGATGGCGAAGAAGTATTAGCGGCTTCCTCCCATGTGTCAATAAAACCATCAGTTACAAAACCTATTTTGGTTCCCCTTGGTTTCCCAATCAAATTTTGCCACTCCGGCGTATTCGCAGCTTGGTTCAACTTCAAGTACCTATTTTTAGCAAAAGTGACATTACCTACCAAGCGAACATCAAGACCGCCAAATTTTTGGTTATAGCGTAGCTGTGCATCAAAACCGCGATTATCAAACTCTCCGATATTGTATAGGGAAGGGTGATATCCCCCTATAGTAGGAGGATATAGGTTTCCTATCGATCCTAAAATTCCACTTGTATACTCGTAAAACCATTCAAAATTAAATCCAAACTTCCCATTCAAGAAGGTAGATTCCAACCCAACATTTGTCTTTTCCGTAACTTCCCACTGTAAATCTGGATTGGGAAACCCATTGGTATATACTGCTGAAACAACCTCGCCACCAATCACGTTTACTGCTCTGACATTAGAAAAGGTGTATTTATAGGCATAGCTTCCATATCGCTCCCTATCATTACCTAATTTTCCATATGAGGATTTTAATTTAAAAAAGTCAATAAAAGTAAACTTATCCTTAAAAAATGATTCCTCACTAACTACCCAGGCCACACCAGCTCCTGGAAATGCCCGCCATCTGTCCTTTTCCGCAAAATTAATGGATGCATCCCATCGTGATGTTCCTTCAAACAAATACTTGCCCTTATAGGCATAATTTACCCGAGCCACATACCCTGCTCTAGAATCATCGACGCTTGCACTTCCTGTTGGATTGATAATGTCATTTACATCCGTGCTACCGAAATTAATTTCATGAATCAAATCAATGGGAAAATTTGACGCTCCCGCCGAAAAAACATTACCTTTCTTCTGAGACCATTCATAAAGTAACAACGCCCCTACACTGTGGTCATCATTTATAGTCGTATTATAGGACAAACTTGGATTAAAAGCCAACCTTGTCGTTTTACTAAACGATTGTCTCAATGTTGTCTTATTCATTCCCGGAGCTGTCTCAATTAAAGTAAAATCCCCCGTTACCTGTTCACGAGCTCTCCCCATGGTAGAATAAGGCCCAGTAAATGACTTAGCTTCCTGATTATTGTAATCATAGGCCACGACCACCTTAGCTTCTAGTCCTTTCACCCCTGGAACTTTAAATAATACATGCGAAGTACCTTGAAAAATATTAGCCCAATAATTCTGGTAACCAGACTCCTCAACTGCGGAAACAGGATTTACCCAACCAGCATTTGAATTATAACTAACAGGCAATCCGTTTGGCGCATGGGTAGGGAGATTTGGCAACATCCGCACCGCCTGATAAAAAGGATTCATATACGCTATATTGTCAGGAGCATATCCTGGCAATTTGGTAATTTGCTGTCTCAGTCCAAGATTTAACCCAAATGAAAGATACTCATTCGCCTCAAAATCCAGATTGGAGCGTACATTATAACGCTTAAAATCTGTCTTTTTTATTACACCATCTTGATCAAAATGTGATAAAGACGTAAAATATCTTGTATTCTCCCCGCCTCCTGAAGCAGTTACAGAATGATGTTGGGATCGACTATTTCTTCCGACCAACATACCCAACCAATCTGTGTTGCCAAAAAGAGGATTTGTATTACTTCCATCTCTGACAGCATCTATTAGTTCTCTAGAATACAACAAGGGAACAGGTGTTCCCCCAGTATTGCTCAGATAATCATTATCCACCTCTGTGGCTGTATTATACCACTCCATATAATCCGGTCCATTCAAGAACTTTGGAAACCGCGTATTCTGCCCAACCTCATACGAGCCATTATAAGTTACCTGTGCCTTTCCCTTAACGCCTTGACGAGTTTTCACGATGATAACACCAGCTTGTCCTTGAATACCATAAGCAGCTGCTGAAACAGCGTCTTTAAGAAAAGAAATACTTTCGATTTCGTCCGCATCAAGATACCCAAACGACTCACGTTGAATACCATCCACAATTACCACAGGAGAAGAACCTCCTGAACTTTGGTATCCCCTAATTCTCAAACCAGCACCATCAGCTCCAGGACGTCCTGATTGTTGCAATGCAACCACTCCGGGCACCCTTCCAGCCAAGGTGTTATTCAAGTTCATGGTCGAAGTCTTCCGCAATTCGTCGCCTTTAATCTGTGCAACGGAACCAACTAGATCCTTACGTTTTTGCGTCCCATAAGCTACCACAACCACTTCATCCAAGTACTTATCCTCAGACTCTAAAGTAATCATGATATTACTTTGCGCTCGTTCAACCAACGTTTTGTGCGTGATATAACCTAAAGAAGAAACGCTTAGCTCAGTAGGCATTACATCAGAAGTAACAGAAAATCCGCCTTCCGCATCAGAGATAGATTTCACGCCCCCCTTTCCAAAGGTAATTGACACCCCTGGAATGGGCTTACCTTTTTCATCCACCACCTTTCCACTGATTCTTGTTTGAGAAAACGCTAAATGGGTAGAGAATATCAGTACTAGGAACAGTACATATCTACCCCACATTTGTGTTGTCTTAGACAGTAAATTTACATCCATTATTTTAAGTTTATATAAGAGTTAGCACTGGAAAACGTTAGCATCATCCCCATTTCAATTGATAGGAGTTTGCCAAAGTTTATAAGAGGGTTCAAAAATTCAAGTTTTCGGTTAACCGTTCTTACATCATACTATTTAGTTCTATAATTCTTTAGCTAAAATAAGAAATAAAATATCAAACAATCAACTTATTTATAATTTTTTTTAATATATAAGTTTGTAACTCAAATAATAAACATAAACAAAACAGTATTTAAGCAAATAAAATACTATATAAACAAAAAAAATCTCATTGCTTTTTATAACAATGAGATCTTCCTGACACAAAAAACTATTTAACTCTCTTTCACTTCTTCCAATTCCTCAGGCTTCTTCAACGGTACCAGCCAAGTCACTATAAAAGCCGGTATCGTCGCAATCATTACCCAAATAAAGAACTCCCTATACCCCATCATATCACTCAACCAGCCACTGATCATCGATGGAATCATAAATCCCAGGTTCACCAGGCCGCTCCCAAAAGCATAATGTGCCATTTTATATTTTCCTGGCGCAATATTCTGCATAATGAACAAGATCAGTCCAACAAAACCAAATCCATACCCAAAATATTCTACAACAACAGCGCTCCCTATAATATAGAGGTTTTCTGGCTGAGCTACAGCCAAAAACGCATAAGCAGCAAAAGGAATATTAAATGCAGTACAGAGAATCAAAAGCGATTTTCTATTCAACCCACTCTTCGCAATAAAATTACCTGCGACAATAGATCCCAAAACAAAGGCGACCGCTCCAAAAACACCATACAATAGACCAATCTGCGATGTACTCAGTTCCAATCCCCCATCCGCACGCGAAGACTTGAAGAAAAGAGGGATTATTTTAATGGCCTGCCCTTCAGCGAAGCGATAGAAAACAATGAATGCTAAACTAAACCAGATGTGCTTCTTCTGAAAAAAAGTTATAATGACATCTTTCAATGTGGTCATACCTTCTTTAAAAGTAGACGATTTCACAGCCGATTCGGTGGACGGCAACATACGCATATTATAGAATCCCAATAGCAACATTATTCCTCCATAAGCAAACATAACGATCATCCATGCATTATGAATACCGACTTCACGCTCCAACTGTCCAGCCAAATAAACCAGTGCACCACCCGAGAAAACTTTAGCCACGTTATAAAATGCACCCTGCCAACCAACATACTTAGCTTGCTCCTTAGCAGACAACTCGTTGAGATAAACACCATCTGCGGCCGTATCATGGGTAGCCCCACTCAAAGCTATAATCGTCAATATCGCAATCGAAAAACTAAAAAAATGATCCAATTGCAACGTCAACCCCACCAAACCGAACAATATACCAGTAAATATCTGTGTAATATAAACGAAGAATTTTTTCGTCTTATATAGTTCCAAAAACGGCCCCCAAAGTGGTTTTAATGTCCAGGGTATCATAATAAGCGAAGTCCAAAATGCAATCTGTGTATCAGATACGCCCATATTTTTATACATAATAGAACTAGCACCAGACACTGCAACAAAGGGCAGCCCCATAGCAAACCAAGTAGTAGGTATCCAATACATTGGATGTAAAGCCTTTTTATTTTCCAATTTAATAGTGATATGCGGTTTTAAAATGATTATTAAGAAAGTTCAATTTTATCAAAAAAAAAACTAACAACCAATTTATTATTAAAATATTTTAATAATAATACGTTCAGCACACCCTATATTGGAACTGACATTTAAATTCCGTAACTTTTTTTATTATATTTATCCCAACTATTAATTGGGTAATCATTTTTAAGATGGGATCAAACTTTTTAACAGATTTACATAATGCCAATATAAGTGGTGTCGCTTTTAAGAATATAAAACTTAAAAAAAAAATTCTAGCCTACTTCGCCTCCCATGACCTCGCTACAATAGCTGAACTCAGCAAAGAATTCAATATAAGTATCCCAAAAATAAACGAGTGTATCACTGAACTTATCGATGAAAAACTTGTTAAAGATTACGGTAAGCAAACCTCAAACGTTGGTAGAAAGCCCAACAATTACGGTCTAGAAGCCAACTCGGCCTTTTTTATAGGCGTGCAGGTAGGTCATGATTTCCTGAGCATTGCCATGATAAATATGAAAAAAGGGCTCGTTGCCAGCAAACACGACATCCCCTACACACTAGAGAACAACGAACAGTCTTTACTGGATATCTGCAAAGAAATAAAAGACTTTATTGCCAAACTAAACATTAAAAAAGAAAAAATTTTAGGAATTGGAGTCAATCTATCAGGCCGTATCAACTACAGAACAGGTTATTCATACAGTTACTTTAATTTTTACGAAGATCCTTTATCAAATTTCTTTGAACAAGAGCTGGGCATTCACACCTTTTTAGAAAACGACACCAAGGCACTTGCTTATGGTGAATTCTCCAGCGGTATCCTAACGAACGAAAAAGACGCCTTATTTATCAATGTGGACAATGGGATTGGCTTAGGCATTCTCATAAATAACCAACTCTACTATGGAAAATCTGGTTTTTCGGGAGAATTCGGACATATCCCTATCTTTGACAACGATATTATCTGTAAATGTGGCAAAAAGGGCTGCTTAGAGACTGAAGCATCCGGACATGCTTTACGTCGCAGCATAATCGCCCAATTAAAAAAGGGCGCAACCAGTACCCTAACAAAAAAATTCCATGAGGTAGAGGATATTCGTCTACATGACATTATTCAAGCAGCAAAAAAGGACGACACCTTATGCATCGAAGCCATTAATGAGATTGGCGAAAAGCTAGGTCGAGGCCTAGCTGCTTTAATTAACATATTCAACCCCGAATTAATTATAATTGGAGGTGTCCTAGCCGCTTCGGATGAATACCTAAGTCTTCCCTTAAAAAATGCTATCAATAAATACTCCTTATCTATCGTCAATAAAGACACCAAAATAGTCATGTCCAGCAATGACCAGAAATTTGCAGCAATTGGCGCGTGTTTATTATTGCGCGATCGTCTTTTAGAAATTACGGAGTAGACAGCAAGATATTGCGATAGGCATCAATCGAACCTATCGCAATATCTTACCCTCTGCATTAACTGCTTTAACATAAGGATCTGCATACCTATCCACCAGCACTGCAAATTCGTATCGGGTCACCATATGACTCGGATCATAGTCCCCTTCAAACTTCAACTTTCTAGACCATTCCTTTTCTACTTCGCGATCCACCTCGTCCCCTCTAAAAGACACATACTTGATTAAGGTTAAAAGATCCTTTAGTTCAAAATATTCTTTTGAGCTATTATCAACGAACCATAATTGACTACGCGAATACAAACTATTAAAGACATCTTTGACCTCTTTGAGTCCCACAAATCCCTCTCCCCCAAATACAAGCTCATTTCCGTTGTTTTTCAACGGCAACAGAGACACCAAAAAAATCTTCTGTAAACACCTGTAGTTGTTATCGGAAGAAGTAATATCCAAAAACGGTAAGATACGACTATCAAAAGCAAATAATTCCGTTTGCAGCTTCCTTACATCCACCTTACCAGCATCCGTTTTAAAGAAAGCACAGTAAGCCGCCGAGGCACCGATCGCTTGCCCCAAATTAGCCCGTAAAGGCAAACTATTATCATCTAGCACTACCTGAACAAGACTATTAACATAGAACACATTAGAAACACTTCTAGAAAACAGATTACCCCAAGTATAACCATACACAACCCCTCCATGCTCACCTATTGCGACCAAAGTTCGACGCTGTTCATCTGTCATTTCAGATACGGCCAAAATCCGCGAAGGCTTCGCAAACAGATCTGTAGAAACAAGAAACTTCCGAGACTCTGCCTCCAAACTAGCATCTACCATGGCTCGCACAGCATACTTTCGTTTGTTCGACAGCGTCACAGTTAAGTCCTTCTTTCCCTTTGATAAATTTAAGATTTTAAGCCCGGTTAAGAGCGTAAGATTCTTCTGCTTGCTGACCATCCGTTCTAAAGCATTCCGTAACAATCTTGGATTCACATCTCTTTGAAAGGCTGCAACGGTAGAATCATCTTTTACCTTAAGCTGCCCTGTTTCTATTAACAAGTCCTTCCACACGCCACCCAACAGTTCCTCGTTCGAAGTAACGGATAGCGGTCTGCTGCTCAAGTCTTCTAGGTAGCTATCCTGATCACACACCCACAGCGTAGGTACATTTGACCGTGCCGCCTGTAATGCAGCGGCAAAAGCCTCCATGTTACTCCCATACACCAATAAGGCAGGTTTCACCTCTTTGGCCATTGCAGGAAGCAGCCCCTGCAACAATAATAGCAATCCAATAATCGTAACATTTAACTTTGTCATACCCTAAAATACATAAAACTTATCTAAAAAACTGAAGCTGTTTACGCAAAAAAGAAACGAAGCGTATTTTTGTTTTTTTTTTTGAATAGGCATCTCCATCAATGCTAAAATTTAACGCTTTATTAAGTAACTTTGCTACATGATAGAGGAAGATAAATCACTAAATTTTATTGAAGAAATTGTCGAAGAGGATCTTCGCAATGGAACCCATGATGGTCGTGTTTTAACACGTTTCCCTCCTGAACCCAATGGTTACCTACACATTGGTCATGCTAAGTCCATTTGTTTAAATTTTGGATTAGCACAGAAATACAAGGGTAAGACAAATCTACGTTTTGATGACACCAACCCTGTTACCGAAGACGTCGAATACGTTGAAAGCATAAAAAAAGACATACAGTGGTTAGGATTTCAATGGGCCGAAGAGCTTTATACTTCCGATTACTTCGAAACGCTATATCAATATGCTGTAACATTAATCAAACATGATCTGGCTTATGTTGATGATAGTACAGCTGAAGAAATTGCCGCAGCCAAAGGAACACCGACAGAACCTGGCGTACCTACACCGTACCGCAGCAGGTCTATTGAGGAAAATATAACGCTTTTCCAAGAGATGCGTGACGGCAAATATAAAGATGGTGAAAAGGTATTAAGAGCCAAAATAGATCTTGCAAATCCTAATATGCATTTGCGTGATCCTTTATTGTACCGTATCAAACATGCGCACCATCACCGTACTGGTGACAAATGGTGTATTTACCCGATGTACGATTTTGCTCACGGACAATCTGACTCTATTGAAAAAATAACCCATTCTGTATGTACATTAGAGTTTATTCCTCACCGTCCGTTGTATGATTGGTTAATTGAAAAGCTAGAGATTTTCCCTTCGCATCAGTACGAATTTGCACGCCTCAACATGACGTACACCGTGATGAGCAAGCGCAAACTATTACAGCTAGTTACTGAAGGACACGTCGAAAGTTGGGACGACCCACGGATGCCTACCATTTCAGGATTCCGCAGAAGAGGTTATACACCTGCCAGTATCCGCAACTTCTGCGAACGCATCGGTGTACAAAAGCGGGAAAACATGATTGATGTAAGTCTCTTGGAGTTCTGTATCCGTGAGGATCTGAATAAAACTGCATGGCGTAGAATGGCCGTTCTAGACCCTATCAAAATGGTGATCACCAACTATCCCGATGGACAGGTAGAAGAACTACATGGTGAAAACAACCCCGAAGTAGAAGGAGGAGAAGGAAGTAGAATGATTCCGTTTTCAAAGGAACTTTGGATCGAGCGCGAAGATTTCATGGAAGAACCACCTAAAAAATTCTTCCGTTTAGGACCTGGACTATCTGTCCGACTTAAGCATGGGTATATTGTGGAGTGCCATGATTTCAAAAAAGATGAAAATGGACAAGTCACAGAGATACATTGTACCTATATTCCCAACTCCAAATCCGGTGAAGACACTTCCGGATTAAAAGTAAAAGGAACTATACATTGGGTTTCTGTAGCACATGCAAAAAAAGCAGAAGTTAGATTGTATGATCGCTTATTCCAAGTCGAAAACCCTGCAGCAGAAGAAGATTTCAAAGCATCTATCAATAAAGAAAGCTTGCACATCATCGAAAATGCATATATTGAGCCCGATCTGAACTACGCAATTCCAGGAAAGGGATATCAATTTATACGTATGGGATATTTTACCCTTGACACAAAATCGACCCCAGATCACTTAGTATTCAACCGTACGGTAACGCTAAAAGACTCTTGGGCCAAAGAGGTCAAAAAAGGATAATAATAAAAAAAGGAAGCTTGATCAAGCTTCCTTTTTTTATTGTTACAATTCCTTGTAACGTTGTTCTATCCCATGAACCCGCGCAATCAAATCCGCATTCTTCGCATTGTGCACGACTCGCTTGAAGCTTTCCAACGATTCTACAGCCAATCGCATATTCCTTACATCAAATGTACTAAGCTTATCTCCCACGCTTTCGTAATATCGCAATTGCTCATCAATATACTTCAAACTATTGTTTGCTAAAATAGATGCCCGCTCCTGTTCTTCCACTTTGAAAAGTGTGTCCACCACTATCACATTATCATATACGTGCTCCATATTTACTATTTTCCTTGGCATTTTTTCGTAAGCCAACAGCGCGACATCCTTGCCTTGTTTCATATCCCCTTCCTGAAGCAACGTATCCAAGGCCAACCGAACAGTTTCACCAAACAGATACCGATTTGCAAAAGAACGGTAATCTTGATCAAAATGTTTCATTTGTGCTATATTACCCCACCGAAAATTCTCCGTAATATTTTTGTACAAGGTATCTGTATTCACCAAGGAGATCTGACTATCCGGCTGTTGTGCTTCTATAGGCATTAGACGATATACTAACCCTTCATTTACTAAATACCGATCCAATCCCATAAAATTATCCGAGGATAACATATTTGCAAAATATATAGGTCTTTCCCACCTATTATTCACTAATATAGCCATCATCGCAAGTTCAGCACGAGACACATACTCTTTATTATAAGTCCATTGCATTGTTTCAGGAATAGCATTCTCCCAACTCTTGGGCACGACCTTATTCCGAATTACCGCCTCTCGATCTATTTTTAGCCGTATTTTCTTTGTCGGCAAAAAATTTACAAATTCCCCGTTTTGTAAGGGTAGTTGGTTATTCTGATTATCCGACAGCATAATATCAAGCAATGTATCTACATCCACATGCCCCTCTATCCCCATATCATGCACATACATCACATCCCGAATACCTTTATCAATCTTTTTAGCATCGATTTGGATCGGTGCAGCCTCAGCACGGTTTATACCTTTCATCGTTTGTTTCACGTACCAGTCCGACTGTAAATAACTCAAATTCACGATTCGCACATCTGGCCGAACTCCCTCTACTTCTTGTAGGTACCACAGCGGAAACGTGTCATTATCCGCATACGTAAACAAGATCGCATTCTCTTCGCAAGATTGCAGGTAGTTGTAGGCCATATCTCTGGTCCATTCCCTATCGGACCGATTATGATCATCCCAATTTTCAGAAACTAACAAAACAGGTACCGCCACCGTAGCTAACGAAAAAGCAGTGATCGCTGCTCTCTTAATTGATAAGTAGCGCTTCAGTAGATCCGTCAGGGCTAATACACCAAGGCCGATCCAAACCGAGAACATATAAAAAGAACCCGCATAAGCATAATCCCGTTCACGCGGTTGCATCGGCGTCTGATTCAGGTAAAGAACTATTGCTATACCCGTAAAAAAAAATAACAATGCCACAACAAGAGCATCCCGCTTACTTCGTTTGATATGCCACAACAGCCCCATTATCCCTAAAATAAAAGGCGCAAAGAAATAAACATTACGCGAGGGGTCAGCCTTCATTGCATCAGAGAGTTTAGACTGCCCTGCCAAAAACATATTGTCTATCGGTGTGATGCCCGACAGCCAATTACCAGAAATATCACCACTGTGTCCCTGCTCATCATTCTGTCTACCTACAAAATTCCACATAAAGTAACGTAGATACATGTGATTAAGCTGGTACGAAAAGAAAAACTTCAGATTATCCCCAAAAGAAGGTGCTACACCTTTATCTAATCCAAGGTAATAACTATAAATATCAGCATGTTTATCACTATATAAACGAGGAAAAAGCATTTCCTTATCGTATTTGTACGAGCTATTGCTCGCTACCTGACGATATTTGCCATTCCCTTCCCAATAGGAATGTGATTTTTCCAGTCCAACCACATTGGCGTCAAAAGAAGGCCCTTTAAATAATGGTTCAGACTGGTACTGTTCACGACTTAGGTACCCCAGAAAAGAAAACACATTATCTGGAGACCCATTGTTCAGCGAAATATTCGTTTGCGAACGAATCAAAAGCATTGCATATGAACTAAAACCAAAAAACACAAAACAAACCGCTAATAATGAAAGCTGGAGAATTGGCCTAGCTTTCTTCTTAGCATAAATAATCCCGGAAATTAAACCTCCTACCAGACACAGGATAAAAAATATAATCCCAGATCCAAATCCCATTCCAAGACTATTTACGAAGAATAGATCTGTATAAGCAGCTATCTTAACCGAATATTGGATAACGCCCCACAAAACAAATGCAAGTAACGCTATTCCCACACCGATCGTCTTAAGCGTCCCCTGCCAATTAACCTGTTTTGCCTTTTTAAAGTACACGATCAAAGCCAGCACTGGAATTGTCAAAAGATTCAATAGATGTACACCAATAGACAATCCGATCACAAAAGCGATCACCAACAACCATTTATTGGCATTTTCCTGATCTACTCTCGACTCCCATTTCAGGATTAACCAAAATACGATGGCCGTACATAGGGACGACATAGCATACACTTCTGATTCTACGGCCGAATACCAAAAACTATCGGTAAAACTATATGCCAAAGCTCCTACAGCTCCCGCACCCAGTATTTGAAAACTAGCCATATCAGTCGACTCCTTTCCACTGGAAAGAAGCACCTTTTTTGATAGCGCGGTGATCGTCCAGAATAAAAAAACAATAGTAAGTCCGCTACATACCGCAGACCCCACATTCATCCAAAAAGCAACTTTCGAGACATTACCCATTGCCAGATTCGAAAATAGGTTTTGAATAAGAAGAAACAATGGGGCGCCTGGCTGATGAACGACCTGTAGCTTATAGGCCGAGGCAATGAACTCCCCCGTATCCCACCAGCTATTAAACCGATCGGCCGTAGCGATATAAACCGCTGCGGCCACGAGACCACATAGCCAGCCGATCAAGTTATTTGCTTTGTTATAAGTCATCCGTGCATTAATTTAGATTATCAGTAAATAAATCTACATAACACGCTTCATAACAACCAATTGTTAACAAATTTTAACACAAATACAACGAAGCGAAGCAATCTACCCCCTGATAGGATAGATTGCTTCGCTCTTCAAATACAAACATATAAAATTAACAATCAACCATTGATCAATAATCCTTAACATTTACGCTAACTGTTCGACAATCCGCTTTGTGGGCCCAGGGCTGCTCATCGTATAAAAATGTAATACTGGAGCACCAAAATCTATCAATTCCCGACACATATTCACCATCCACTCCTGACTGACCTGATGCACATCTACATTAGTCTTACAAGCATCCACAGCATCACTCAACTCTTCTGGAATATCCAAATGAAATATCTTAGGCAAAGCTATCAGCTGCTTCTTTGAAGTCAAGGGCTTCAATCCTGGAATAATAGGCACATGAATACCATTGTCCCTACATTTAAGGACAAACTCTTTGTACTTATCAATATTATAGAACATCTGGGTCACGATAAATTCTGCTCCCATCTCCACTTTTTTCTTTAACCATTTGAAGTCCGTATTAAAGTTCGGCGACTCAAAGTGCTTTTCAGGATAGCCAGCTACACCAATACAAAAGTCCGTCTGTTCCGAGCTCTCTACATCTTCATGCAGGTAATGCCCCCCATTCATATCCTTTACTTGCTGTAATAGATC
This sequence comes from Sphingobacterium sp. xlx-130, assembly GCF_011007405.1. NCBI lineage: Bacteria > Pseudomonadati > Bacteroidota > Sphingobacteriia > Sphingobacteriales > Sphingobacteriaceae > Sphingobacterium > Sphingobacterium sp. xlx-130. Next base: position 166,579 of record NZ_WFKN01000008.1, on the reverse strand, counting down.
CGTAGCATAAGCATGTCCACCTGGCGTAGGAATGAAATCAGCGTCTCCCCTACGGGCATCTCCCCGTAACACCAAAACGTTGTCAATACCCAAGAAATTTAGATCTATCAATGCATTCTCTGTTTCCTCTTTGGTAAAACCACCACAGATAAGATGAGGTACAGCATCCACCTTATATTTATTCATTATTGCGGCGCATATCGCTACCGTTCCAGGGCGTTTACGATAGGCAACACGCTCTAACAAACCATTAGCATGTTCCTTATACAGGTAATCCTCCCGGTGATAAGTCACATCAATAAAAGGAGGGTTAAATTCCATTAACTCATCCATTGTATTAAAAATACTTTGGATCCCTTTGCCCTTAGCAGGCGGAAGAAGTTCAAACGAGAACAAAGTCTTCCCATCAGCCTGTTTAATATGGTCGATAATCTTCATACAATTGTTTTTAGGCTAAGAGAAAGCACACAAAGACCTTGTGATTCTGCAGCTTATCTTTTCCGCCAACTGGTGGATAGAATGTAGCACCTTGAACAGCGTCAGGTTGCTAAGGCTTCTTCGGGTCTATTCCCTCGGCCTTTCTCTATAAGCTCTGCTAATATCGGTGTTAAAAGTGGAAAGTAAAAATGAAAAAGTAAAAAATTACTCTTTGTACAGATCGACCAATCCCTCAGGAAGCTCTACTTCAATGATTTCTTCATCGGGATCAATCCCTAGAATCAAATCATCGGAGAGTGGAAACATCAATTCTTTACCATCGATATCTACCGTAGCTATAAACTGCTGCGGCATCTCCTGCACTTCAATAATTTCTCCGAGTTCACCATGCTCTTCGTCAATGACCAAGTACCCCACTAAATCTGTATACCGGAAATCATCTGGATCCCGTTCCGGCATCTTATCATTCGGCAGGTACATTTTTTTACGGACCAACACCTGCGCTTTATCAATATGATCTACATCTTCAAATGTAGCATATGCGGTACTGTTGTTATGAAGCTTGATCTGATCCACAAAATAAGGAACCAACTTCTTATTCACCTCTAAAAAGATAATCTCGAAGTCCAGTTCATTATAATCCTCAAATTCAAAAAACAATTGCACCTCCCCTTTGAGTCCTCTGGTTTTACTTACATATCCGATGTAAAAGCTTTCTTCTATGGTCATTCTATCAAATTAAAAGTCAAAAATAAAAATTAAAAAAGAAAAACTTTCATGATTCCAATGAATCATCAACGGAGATGAAAGTTCTTGATGGCCTATGGTCCGAACGAAGCGAGCTCATTGACTCCTTAAAAAACATGAAATGATCAATAAAATATACAGCTTCAGAAAAAAATGGTCGGCCCATAATATGAACCGACCATTTTTCTTTGAATACTTTATGAAAGATTAACCTTCAGTTTCTTCTGTGTTTTCAGCAGTTTCAGTTACTTCTTCAGCAACTTCTTCTACTGGTGCATTTTTTGCAGCTACAGCGGCAGCTTTTTCTTCTTTTTTCTTAGCCTCAGCTACTAAAGCTGCTTTTTTAGCTTCTTCTTTAGCATTTGCAAGACCAGATTTTTTACCTTCAATCTTAGCAGTGTTACCTTCAGCCCAGTTCGTAAAAAGCTCTTCAGCTTTAGCCTCATCAAAAGCTCCTTTTTTCACACCACCTTGCAAGTGTTTTTTGTACAACACACCTTTGTAAGAAAGGATAGCACGTGCTGTGTCTGTAGGTTGAGCACCTTTGTTCATCCAATCTAAAGCTTTTTCGAAATCTAAAACGATAGTTGCTGGATTAGTGTTTGGGTTGTAAGAACCTAAACGCTCGATGAATTTACCATCACGTGGTGCACGTGAGTCTGCTACTACTACGTGGTAAAAAGGTTTTCCTTTTTTACCATGTCTTTGCAATCTGATTTTAGTTGCCATGTTTAATTATTATTTATGTATTCAACATATCCCCCGTACTGTATGTAAGAGGGGACGCAAAGATAACAATAAAAAGTAAAAAATAAAAACCGAGCTTGCGAGTTCAACGAAGTTAATTAAAAAGACAAACTGATTTTTAATCACTTAATACTGCTATAGGCAAAAAGTCTACCCTCCAAAATAATTAGCTTATAGCCTATTGCTTATCGCTTAAAGTCTCTTTTGAATTTCCCATTTTTAATTTTTACTTTGTAGGATGAACAATGTCGCTCCTCTCCGAATTCTTAAAGCATCTGCCGGTTCTGGTAAGACTTTCAGTCTCACCCTCCATTACCTATCCCTATTACTGGTCAATGAAAACAGCTATCGTGAGATTTTAGCCGTTACCTTTACCAATAAAGCTACGGCAGAGATGAAAGAACGTATTCTCTCTGTGTTACAAGGTTTGGCAATCGGTGATAACAGCGGAAAAATAAAAAGTTTCAGAGATTTGTTAATTGAACAGAATCCAAGCTGGAACGCAGCCTCACTTCAACAAAAAGCACACCGTGTATATCGAAAAATCTTACACGACTATAGCCACTTTACCATCAGTACGATTGATGGATTCTCTCAGAAGGTAATCCGGTCGTTTACTTACGAATTGAACCTTGATGCGGGTTATAAGATCGAAATGAACACCAATAAGGTGAAGGCCGATCTAACCATCATGCTCAATCAGTTATTAGATGAACGACCAGATCTATTGGATTGGATTATTGGTTATGCAGAAAAAAAAATCAGTAATAACGAGAATTGGAATTACAGAAATCAACTTGCACAGTTAGCGGGTTTAATTTTTTCCGAAAATTTTCAGGAGTTCGATGGTGCTCTGGTATCGGCAGATACCAACCGGGTATTCAATCTGCTTAACACAGAGGTCATAGACAAGACCCAATCCTATCTAGATGCTGTCAGCCACACGATAACATCTTTTCAAGATACCTATCGAACATTGCAGATCCAAGCGGATAACATGAAGGGCAAATCCCGCAACAAATTGGTCTCAGCGTACAAGGTATCCCCTCGTGTCCATAAGCTCTCCTTATCAGACCTCGACAAAGTCATGGAACGATTTATAGCACTTATTGACAATGAAGAAGCATTTACGGATGTAAATAAAAACGTACAGCACGATTACATACACGCATTTCAACCTGTATTACAACAGTTTATAGAACTCCAAAACCTGACACCTATATACATCGCTTATCAGGCCGTTCAAGGCAACTTATATTACCTCCGACTGCTAAAAGAAATGTCTGACCTTTTAAGCATCTGGCGCAAAGAAAATGCTGCGCAGTTGATTTCAGATTCACAGATTCTATTAAACAAGCTGGGGCTTGACAACAACAACGATCCTACCTTTATTTGGGAAAAAATAGGTAATCGCTACAATTACTTCCTGTTTGATGAGTTTCAGGACACTTCCCGGATTCAATGGAAAAACTATAGTCCGCTATTATTGAATGCACTTGGTAATACGGAAGGAAAGCAACATGAACACCTTATTGTCGGAGATGTCAAACAAAGTATTTACCGCTGGCGTAACGGCGATTGGCGGATCCTATTGCAGCAAGTAGAAGATCAAGTCAGCAACTCATTTCATCTATCCGAAATAACAAAGAAAACTTTTATCGAGAATGGTATACTAGATACCAATTACAGAAGTCTTCCTAATATCATTCGGTTCAACAACTATGTGTACGAACAAATTCCAAGACATCTACAGCAGGTACTGAATGACAAAATCTCCGACGAACTCTCTGACGAAGGGCTACGTTGGTGGCGTAATGAACAGAATGACAGCATGCTCATTCGAGCCTATGAAAACAGCAGTCAGCTCATTCCTGAACAAAAAAGTAACACCCCCGCAGAACAAGGCTCTATCGAGATTGATTATCTCCCCGTCAACGATGGCCGATTCAGGGCCAATCAGGTATTAGAGCAAGCGACGGATAATCTCTGTCAAAAGATAGGCGAATGGATTACCTCAAAAAGATATAAGGCCAAACAAATTGGCATATTAGTTCGAAGCAATGCACAGGCCATGCTCGTCATCCAGAAATTAATGGAATACAAGAATGTACACGAGCTGTCTTTTGATGTTATTTCAGGAGATGCGCTAGCTTTAGCATCAAATGACGCCGTAATCTTGCTGACAGAAACACTAAAAGCATTTGTCCATAACTCAGATCTGCATATCATTCATCATGCCCGTATAGCCTATCTATATCAGTTAATCCAGACCGGACAAGCCTTTGATTCTACAGTATGGCTGCAGTTCAAGGCTAATGACATTCAATCGTTGGACGGAATACTGCCAGAACAACTCCTCACAAACTGGGGGGCATGGCAAAAACTCCCCCTCATCCACCTGGTAGAGAAGCTTATAGAGATCTATGGTTTCACTTCCGAGAACAATATACACCTACCGTATATCCTTACTTTTAAGGATGTAGTGGGCAACTTTACGTCCAGTGGAGAAAGAGGAATCACGCAATTCCTTGATTTTTGGGAAGAGGATGGCAACAGAGTAGTCCTCCCATCCAGTGGCAAAATCAATGCTATTGAAGTGACCACAATACATAAGTCCAAAGGACTAGCTTATGATGTCGTCATGATCCCTTTCTGTGCTTGGGGAATTGATGGTATGCTCAATGGCGACTTTTGGATCAATACCGAAAACTCTCCCTTTGCACAACTGGGTAAAATACCGATCAAATACAACAGTAATATCGGTCGTTCAATTTTTTACAAGCAGTACTATGAAGAAATGTTATTTAACTACATGGATGCGCTCAACACCCTTTACGTAGCTACCACACGCGCCGTCGAACATCTCTATATTACAGCTCCAGGCTTTAAAGAAGTGGTAGATAAAAAGACTGGTGCGATTACCGGGTTAGACATTAAAAATGAACTGATCTCAGATGTGTTGTACCAAGTGCTGGAATATAACGGTGCTCCATTTCAACTGCAAGAAGGTCGCATAAAAATAGACCAGATTATTACAAAAACCACCGAGTCTATTCCTGTTAGCGATACAGCTTCTTCCATTGCTTTAAAAAGCTACCCCATCTCCAAAGCACTGGAAACAGCATTAAGCAAATCAAGCCGAAGGACCATCAATACCATCCTCATGATGGAAAAAGCCTCGCAATATGGCATACTAGCACACGAGATAATGGCGGAAGCCTCTAAAGAAAGTGATATAGCCCGCATTATAGCACGATACATAGATGAAGGTGTGCTTGCTCTTGAAAACAAGGAAATTTTAGAAAAGGAAATCCACCAGATCTGGCATCATCCCCAAATCCACCCTTGGCTCATCGGCAACCATAAAATTTGGAATGAATCAGCTATAATTACTTCCGATGGAAGAACCTTAAGACCCGATAAAGTTTTTACCAATACCGAAGAAACCATCGTATTGGACTTCAAATTCACCAGTGACAACTATATCGAGCATAAAACACAAGTAGACCAGTATATGAAAGCACTTCAAAATCTAGGTTACAAACAAGTCAAGGGCTATTTGTATTATGCCAAAATAAATGAGCTCCTCGAAGTCAAGTAGGTAAAGTAATATCTCAATACTCATATCTTATATCTCAATACTATAAACATGGTTCCATTTTTAAAAATAGTCGCCGAAGATATTCAGAAGCGTTTCGGTAATGACCTTTCTGAAATAGCTATTGTTTTTAACAATAAGCGTCCCATTACCTACCTGAAGAAACATCTCGCAGACACTTACAGGCAAGCGATCTGGTCCCCTCAGTTCTTTACTATTCAGGAATTCTTTGCGCTTTCGTCCAACGCTGAACAAGTTAGTCAACTGACACAATTTTTCTACCTCTTTGAGTTGCACAACGAACTTCTAGAGCAAGAAGGATTGACACCTGAATCACTGGAAGAATTTTATCCCATTGCAGAAATCATCTTAAGTGACTTTAGTCAATTGGACTACGATCTGGTCAATATTGATCATATTTTCATGGAATTATACGACACCAGTCGTATTGATATCGAATTTCAACACCTAACAACCGAACAACAAAACTTTATCCGGCAGTTTTGGCAATCTTTCAATATGGCAGGCCATACCGGAGTGCAGCAACGTTTCTTAAAACTTTGGAAACGACTACCTGTACTTTATAAGAATTTCAAAACCAAGCTACAGTCTCTGAAACAGAGCAATTTTCCTACAATTTATCGCAATCTTGTAGAGCGGACTACGGACAATCCTGATTTCTTAGCTTCGTATAAAAAGATTCTATTTGTAGGATTCAATGCTTTGAACAATGCAGAAGCGCAACTATTCAAACGTTGGCAAGAAGAAGATCGTGCATTATTCTACTTTGATACAGACACTTATTATCTAGAGGACACGCAACAGGAAGCCGGATTATTTATTCGCCGTAATATTTTTCAAACGGGGTTAATAAACGCTATCAAAGATAGCGGCAATTCTATTGGAAACCGAAAAGACGCCGTCCATCTTTATGCTTCGACGGGAAAAGTAAGCCAGACAAAGCTGCTTCATCAGATCCTCTTAGAGCAAGATCTGGAAGGCAAGAGCGCTGCTATACTATTAGCGGACGAAACACTATTAGTCCCTCTACTGCAAAGTCTTCCCGATATAAAAGTAAATATTACAACTGGGTTTCCCTTGACACAATCGCCAATATTCGGTGTACTAAGTCTTTGGATGGACGTCCATGAAGATATTTCGCATCTCAAAAAGAACAAGATACCCTACCAATATCTAGAGAGCTTTCTCAACAACCCTATGACTAGGATTTCAGCACAGGAAAAAAAATCCTGTCAGGAATTTGTGACGGAAAAACAACTATTTGAGATCGGATTAGAAGACATACAAATAAGCAGCAGCTCACTCCCCCATTTTTTCAGGCCATTAAACCAACCAAAGGATGTTATCCCTACGCTCATCCATATCTTAGACAACCTACTGCTTTCCTTAGCGCTAGATAGCCAGATTAAACAAATCGATGCCAACCTCTTAATAGAGACAAAAAAAGTGCTCCATCAATTACATCTGGGATTTTCAAAAATACCACAGCTGAGCATTGTCTTCCAGATAGGTCTGATCCGAAAAGCCATCGTTACGATCAATTCTGCTATAGAAGGAGATCCATTAGATGGATTACAGATCATGGGATTATTGGAAAGCCGTTGTCTTAACTTCGACCATGTTTATATTCTTGGTGCAAATGAGGGTATTTTACCAAAAACATCAGCCGGTGTAACATTTCTACCAAACAATTTACGCCGGGCTTATGGACTGCCTATTTTAGAAAATCAGGACGCCTTGACCGCATACCTCTTCTACAGGCATTTTCAGTATAGTGAAAATATCCGCATTTTTTACAATAGCATAGTCGATGAGAGCAGCTCCGGGGAGGAAAGCCGTTTTATCCGCCAATTGGAGTTTGAAAGTCAGTTTCAATTTGCGAAGCACCAGCAGCAACAGAACATTCAGTTTCCTTCCGCTTCACCAGAACTAATCATCCCAAAAACGGAGGCTATATGGGACAAGATGTACAACACTTTCGTACGAAACAAACGTCGAATATCAGCTACCGCTCTGACCACCTATCTGGCTTCACCGCTGCAGTTCTTCTTAAAACATGTAGCCGAAATAAAAGAACCACCTGCTATATCACAGGAATTTGAAATGAACCGTCTTGGCACTGTGATTCACGAAGTGATGGAGAAAATCCTCTTTCCCTACAAAGGTATAGCGGCATTTACGTCTACCAACGAATTAAAAGAGAAAATAGGGACTATTGAATCCTTGGTCTTAAAGGAAATTGGAAATCAATACCACAGCACCTTCAAATCTGTGGAGGAACTCAATAGCCTCCAAACGATCATGCACAAGATAGGGTGTGAATACGTCAAGATGTACCTGCAATACGATATAGACCATTATCAATCTTTCCGTATTGTTGAATTAGAAAATGATCAAGACTATACGATCGATTTCGAGATTAGCATTAACGATCGGCCTGAGGCAGTAGCATTGTTTGGAATTATTGACCGTGTCGACCAGGTAGTTACAGATTTAGGAGAGGTCAAAACACGTATCGTCGATTACAAAACAGGAGCAGATGCTGTCAAATTCTCCAGCATGGAAAAGGTATTGTCTGCTAATACGGAAAACAAAGCCTTAGTGCAGACACTTTTCTATACGCATGTATTTGAGCAGGTCACTGGTCACCGAGGATTGGAACCCCATTTATATGTAGCACGTAAGATGCGTGACGAAGGCACCTTGTTTTACGGCAGTTATGGCACATTAATGGAAGGGGATTTTTTGGCCGAACAAAAGGCAAATTTTGTAGATTTCTTAAGAATGACACTGGAAGAGATCTTTAATCCAAATGTTCCGTTCCGACACAATCCAGATGCACATATATACCCCTCAGATCCCTATACACTTTTCTATCGGAATGCAGTCCGTATAAACGAAGAAAGCGAGCTCTAACAACGAACTCGCTTTCCATCTATTAATTCATCTTGAGGCGCTTCATCGCTCGCTCAGCCCGACGTGTAGCGATCTGTACTTTATAATCCAACCACTTATCCTTAAATATTTTACGCATAGTATCGTCAAAGTGGCGTGTTATAAATAGATTTCGCGCACCCTTTAATTTCTCTCCTAAGGAATTCGCTAGTGCACGAACGGATATAGAATAACCTTCTGTCTCATACTGAATATAATGCCACCAGCCTGCTGGCATATAACAGGTTTCGCCCGGACCGATCACCGCTTCGTAACCGTCCAACAATCTCAAAGCCGGATAATCGTCGGTACTGCTGTGCTTCAAATTGGCAATACTATGAAAATTATAAGGCAATTTGTACATTAAATCCGATTGATCATTGGGGAACAACCAAATCCGCTTATATCCCTGAAACTGAGAGATGAACACGTGCGACATATCGATATCAAAGTGATTTCGCGTTGCAGATCCTTCACCTCCAAAAAACATATAAGGTAGACCTTGTATTACCTTCCCCCCAGTCACATCGTTATAAACGACATCCTTTTTTAATTCAGGCCTGATTTTCAAAAGGTTGAATAAAAAAAGACGAAGCTCCGTCGGTTCTGCACTGATTTTATCTAGGTACTCCGCAAACGTCATTTTACCCACCGGAGGACTTGCCGCATAGTTTTGACTTTCCTCCTCTTTACCATAAACATTTATCTTTTCGCTTCCAGCTACTTCTTTGAAATAGTCATAGCTCCATTTAGACCAGCATGCACTATCTTTGCTTATAAAGTCCTTAATGATTACAGGTTGTCCCTTATTGAGGTAATCTCTCACAAAATCCTTTGGAGCGATTCCCGATATTTTATCGACAGGTTGTAGTTTCACAAGATTTCTAGTTTATTTCCTTCTATACTATAAAGTAACAAAAACGGATATTTTTAAAAAAAATATTTCCACACTTTTAATGCCATCATTGATTTTTCCCGTCTTTATTTAGAAACAATCTAAGCATCAAGGTGTAGAAATAGTGATTATTTTATTAATAAGACCACAGGTCTTGCTCCCAATCCATGATTACTTTTTTAATACGCTCAGATTCAAACAATCGCTCAATATCGTCTTGTATGTAATCTTTAATACGCATATCCTCCGGATTGTCCTGTTTTACTATATAACTGGAAAACAGGCGTTTGATAAAAATATCATCATAACTCAACCCTGTAGCGGCATTATGTCTATTCATTGCTTCCTTATTCACGAATACATGTCGTGCCTCTGGAAAATAGATCCAAAATGCCGGTGTAGCATCCACTACCGGTCCAAATGGATCTGTAGCCGGCAATGCCGGAACATTTTCTGGAGTAGTCGAGTTTTCGTTAGCAGTATTATTAACCGCACCTTCTGGCTTCACGGCAAATGGATCAAACGGGTCAGAGCTATCTGCTGCATTTTTTACAGCTCCCTGCTGTACGGCATTTTCCATACCGGGAACCTGCGGTGTAATAAGCGGCGCAATACCTACGATACGGGGTTCAAAGACCGATCGCTGTTTATCAAAGATCCAATCTTCCTTAATCCGAAATTTCAGCACATTTTCGCCGCTAAACGCACGATTCTCGTACTTAGAGCTAATAACCTCGTTGTTTTCGTTAAACTGCTCTACCAATACACTATCTCCACCCAAACGAGCCATTACCTGATCTATAGGTAAGATCTGCATGAGTTCAAAATTATCACCCGTAGGGTTATCAGCCGTCGGCGTAGGATCATATGCTGTCAGCTCTCCTGCTTGGATTGCTTTGACGATAATGTCCATCAGACGCGCTTTAGGTGATGCAAAGATCTGATTCATCTTCTCCCGAAGATCAAGCTCTCTCCACACACGCTTCCGATAGAACACATCCGTCTGTCGGATTGGTGCATAATCAATTACCTTTCGGTTTTCGATATCCGTATTTTTATAATACCCATCGATAGGCGGTTGATCCGACTTGCTGCGAACAGGCTTTGTGCTATTCGATAGGTTAGAGTCTTGCGCCAAACCGGCAAAAGCTATACCTATACAGGCTATCGATAAAACTATCTTCTTCATAATAGTACTTATTATGCTACTAATTTGTCACTTGGAAAGTAATTGGCTCCAAGTTTTGTGCCATACCATCCGGCCCAACACCAACTATATCGTAAATCATTACTACAGAGCCTGATTTTATACCGCTCAATCCCGACTTCATCTGCGCACTGAAATCATTGCCACCAGATGAGTACGGGCCGATTGGATCTACCCGAGGTATAGCTATATACATGCTAAACTTAGTTACTCTAAATTTAGCATCAAAATCAAAATTATCCAACGCCGCTGATACAACCGTCTGCCCTCTCAATTGGGCCGCCGAAATACGCCCTCCAGTCTTGCCTCCTACCCGTGCCGTTGGTTTTGGAATACGTTTCACACGAAACTTCGATGTCCCTAGATTCTGTGTCTTACCGTCTACTGTCGCGGTCACATTCAAAGAAACATCACCAGGAGACGAAACCCTTGCAATATATTTAGCATCTCCTTTTGCAGTTAAATTTACGCCAGAACCCGAAACTTTTAAACTTTCAACAGGTACTCCTGGGGCAGATATTGATATAGGGTTGTCTACTCCAATATACAATACGTTCATCGCGTCAGGCGAAACCACAGCCGAAGGCTTAGAAACCTGAAATGTCATCGGTTCTGTCTCGTAAGTTTTCACCGTACCATCCGTCTGCTGTACACGGATAGATCCACGCCAAGTGTGCGTACCTACACCCGGAGTTAATGAATACGTACCTTGTCCATCGACAACGGGAATGGACGAACCATTTACCGATATCTGTGGGCTTGATTTCGAGTCATAAGCCGTCAAAAACACTTTCGCGGTATAAGGCTGGCCTGCAATAAGATAAGAAGTAGGTGCTACCGCTACAGCAGCAAACTTATCCAAGTTAACAACTGCTTGGTCCATCTTACCAAAGATATGTTTCACTACTGCCGACTCTGCATTTTTAGCATCGGCATTTATTTTATCTAATGCCGTAATGGCTGCTGTCAATGGAATACCACTACCAAAATTCACGTCCTCCCAGCTTCTCTTAATCCCACCTCTGGGTGCCGGATCTTCTGCCGACAACGCAAAACTCACCTCGTTATTTGTCAGCTTCTTCAATTTATCTGACGTACTATTGATTAAATCCCGAAGCTGCTTTCCTCTTCCTTCATTAATCATCACACGATACGAAATATCTGTACTACTGCGAAATTTTACATCACCTGTCTCTTCGTCCATTCCTCCTCCCTGTGAAGAAAGAGTTTGGTTATATTCCGTCAGCTTAGCAGTCAACTGAGCTATCAATTTTTGTGCCTCTTCAGCTTTTGTTAATAACGGTTGAGCACGTTCTGGGTTCTCTTTCATTTTTGTCTCGCGAAAAGCCAAAAACATATTATCAATACCGGTCTGTGTATTCTGTGTAGATGTATTTAAACTATTACCTAGATTTCGGAATGCATCCAAAATAGAATCCGATACATTCAGCGCCACTAAACCTAATAGCACTAAGTATAGGATGCCGATCATCCGTTGTCTAGGTGTCTCCTTATGTCCTGCCATAATCTTTAATTTTCCTTAAATCCCCATTTAATTTAAGTGACACTTAGGAACGATTTGCATTCATTGCCGACAACATATTGCCATAAATAGCATTTAACGATGTCAGATTCTTATTAAATGTACTTACCTGCTCTTTAAATTGTTGCATATCTCCAGACGCTTCGTTAAACGTCTGCAAGTCTGCTGCTGCACGCTCAAAGGCATGGCTAAGCTGAGACGCTCCGGTTGAAGCTGCATTCAATTTGTCTGCAAACTGGTTAGTCGCGACAGCCGTATCGGCGACTTTAGAAATAGCAGACACTTTATCACTAAACGTACGCAGGCCATCCCCCAAATTACCAATTAAGTTTTCATCAATTTTAGCATCCTGCAATAATTTATCCAATGCAGCTGTATTTCCAATTGCTGTAGGCTGGGCAACTGCTACTGTAGCACTTCGCTTCGGAAGTTCGCCATTGAAGTCTTCATCCAGCTCGGGATACACTCTTGTCCAGTCTACTTCTTTCTCTGCTGACATAAACCCCATGATGAAGAATAATAATGCTTCTACCGCAAGACCAATACCTATCATCCATTCACCGCCTTTAAAGTGAAGAATTTTAAACATCAAGCCGATAATTACGACTGTTGCTCCCCAGTTGATAAATGTATTGATTCCGAAACCAAACTTCTTTTTGCGTGCCATTTGACTAATGCTAATAATATAATTCGTTACTAATTTCTTAAAACTCCTTTTAATATGCTACTCCCGCATACTTTGTAACAGATCTAAAGCCGATGTATGATTTCGATGTATCTTGATACTCATACTGTCTTGTTCCGTTCTGCAGGAAAAAACCTACATCTTTCCATGACCCACCACGGATCACTTTACGCTTCATTGTCTCCAGGTCGGAAGCTTTAGCATTATACGTGTACGTTGGGTTCATGTCATGTACGAAAGAATATGCCGATTCATTGTAACTTGACTGTGTCCACTCCGCGACGTTACCTGCCATATTATACAGACCGAAATCATTTGGCCAATACGAATATACAGGCGCCGTATAAGCGACTCCATCGTCAATATAATTACCTCTTCCTGGTTTAAAATTCGCCATTAAACAACCACGAGCGTTACGGGCTGTAGGCCCTCCCCAAGGATATTGCATTCCCACCTTACCTCCTCTTGCAGCATATTCCCACTCTGCCTCAGAAGGGAGTTGGTAATCAAATCGCGGTTGAACTCTATTTTTAGCAGCTTGATTATTGAATAACTGCGTTCTCCAAGAGTTAAACGCCTGTGCTTGACGCCAAGTCACTCCCACTACAGGATAATCATCAAACGAAGGATGTGAAAAATAGCCGTTTACCATTGGCTCGTTAGCCGCGTAACTAAAATCAGCTAACCATACCGTAGTATCCGGATAGATAAGCATCGTATCACGCATAATGAAATCCGAACGTCTTTTTGAAGGATCATTCTTACCGCGAACCGCAGCTTGTAGGTCGTACCATTCAAAGTGATATTTCAATAGACGTACGTCTAGCTCATTGCGTCCAAACACACGATCTTCACCTTGATAAAACATACTGTTCAATCGCTCCCGCTTTTCCTGCTCTTTCGCTCTCCATGGAGATTGCTTATTTACCTTATCCCAATCAATATAGCGTTCGCCACCACCACCTTCACCTTGTACAAAATAAGAATCATCGCCCAAAAAATTATGAATTAAGATAGAATCTCTAACCCAGTTGACAAACTGACGATACTCACTATTTGAAATCTCTGTGTCGTCCATATAAAACGGAGCGATAGTTACCTGACGATTTTGAGCCGTCTGCGAAAAACCGATATCTTCGTCCGATTGTCCCATGATAAAAGTACCGCCGGGAATTAACACCATACCGTGCGGTGTCTTACTCGCCTTCAATTTATCCAATCGTACGCCTACTAGCTCACCTGAATTACTGGGGCCTTTGCAACCAATTGCTGTTATAGCAATCAGCATACATAGCAAACCATAAGACAATCTGTACCGACTAAAATCCATAAACTAAATAATCTAAGCTAAAAAACTCTTAAAGCCTCGATATCAACCTCATCCAATCTCCCATGATTCAGTTGAGAAAGATACGCTCCTAAAAAACTGCTTCTAACGCCGGTTTTTGGCAAAAGAAGCATCTAAAAATAGGTGTTAATTATGTTATTCGAACAAGAATTCTCAAAAAAAAGTAAAAAAAAGTTAAAGCGAACCCCTTTTTAACATCTTTTAACACGACTCTTCCCCTGCAACTAACACTCCTATATGAAGTAAAAGTTGCGTGCAAGGCACGCAACTTTTACTTATTGACTTGTTTGATATATTGTTCTACCGCCATCGTCATACTCGGTGCGCTTGGTGTAGGAGCAGGGATATCCAACAACAATCCTTTTTCTAACAAGGCCTGCTGTGTGCTCGCTCCAAAAGCAGCAATACGCGTACTATTCTGCACGAAATCCGGAAAATTCTCATACAATGATTGTACACTTGAAGGGCTAAAAAACACGATGATGTCATAAAATACATCTTTCAAGTCCGTAATATCGCTTATCACTGTCCGGAATAAAACCGCAGGTGTAAAGTCGTAGCCATTGTCTTGCAACCATTTTTGGGTTTCCTCATTTGCTACATCCGAGCAAGGGAACAAGAACTTCTCTTTACTGTGCTTTTTCAACACTTCCTCCAAATCCTTGGCGGTCTGTTTTCCAAAGAAAATCTTGCGTTTTCGGTACTGAATATATTTCTGCAAATACAATGCAATAGCTTCGGAAATACAAAAGTATTTCAACTCGGCCGAAACTTCAAACCGCATCTCTTCACATACGCGAAAGAAATGGTCTACAGCATTCTTACTTGTAAAAATAACAGCTGAAAATTCGGAGAAATTGATACGGTCTTTTCTTATCTCACGAGCGGGAACCCCCTCTACATGGATAAAACCACGAAAATCCAATTTCAAGTTATACTTTTCCGCTAATGTAAAATAAGGTGACTTATCATTCTCAGGTTTTGGTAAGGTAACCAACACACTTTTTACTTTTTTTGCTCTCGCAACATCGATCTGCATAAATTGTTTCTTTAACTGTTTAGTGCTTTCACTAATATTAAAATTGGTGCAATTTCTAAGCTGCAAAGATACAGAATTAAATAAAACATTGAAAACTTTAGATTTCCCACCAAACCAATCGCAGTTCGTAAAAAGCGGTATAAGAACAAGATAGACACAACAATCAGAAAGAAAATTAATATAATCTTAAAGTAGGAAGTTGAAAAAAAGGTAACGAAAAGTAGCAGCGGCATTAAGATTAACATACTATTGAAGTACACCAAATATAAAACAGCTATATACTCCCTGACCAATCGTTCTACCTCAAAAACAACTGCGATAATCCTTATAAATAAGATCTTGGCAACAAACAAAACTCCCACCAAAGCCGATAACTTCAAAAAATTACTAACACTAACATCCCCCATGGGATTATAAGCCACCTGAAAAATAAGGATGAACAGCCCCAATGAAAAGCTAAAGATGATGTATAAGAAAATATACGGCCATGAGGTCATCACATTATCTTCTTTGCTAATCTGCCCCAATATCCTATCGTTGAAGAACCCGTTAATAATATTGTGAAAGGTAGAATAGAAAAAGAGTCGCACCACACCGATACCCGAAAACAAAAGTATTAATACCCCTATAATCCATAATGGTCGGTCGGTCTTTTGCGATGGAGTCATCGTAGCCATATGCTTATCCTTGACCAAACTATTTGTAAACTCCATCCAAGAAACGAAATCATTATCGGTAACCACCAGTTTTTGACGCAGGCTATCAAGCCGTTGATTTGGTCTATTGGGGTCGACAAAAACATATATCCGAGCCAAAGAATCCTTCTTCATACGCGCATGCAATAAAGAATCTTGCTCAGCGCGCGCTGTACTATCCAACACACCAACAGAGGGGACAACTTGGGCATCAACCGACACAAAAGAAAAAACCGCTATAAATAACAAAAGCAGATATTCAACTTTTTTCCTAATTTGCGACAGCCTATTCTTTGTTTTCATGTATGCCCAAAGGTAGGATTTTTGTCTATAAAAACTAAACGAATCTATGAGTAACACAATCATTCGATGCCCATGGTGCGGCGATGACCCACTATATGTAAAATATCACGATGAGGAGTGGGGGAAAACCGTCACAGACGATCGCACCCTATTCGAATTCCTCGTGTTAGAGTCAGCACAAGCGGGCCTAAGTTGGATTACCGTCCTTCGTAAGCGTGAAGGCTACCGTAGACTGTTAGCAGATTTCGACCCCACAGAAGTAGCTCAATTCACCCCTGAACAAATCGACATGATCGTTCAGGATCCCGCAGTAATCCGTCATCGTGGCAAGATCGCAGCCACAGTAACCAATGCACAGATTTTTCTTACGATACAACAAGAGTACGGTTCTTTCTATAACTATCTGTACTCCTTTATGCCCAACCAGGCACCTATCAAAAATAAACTGATCTCGCTAAAAGATGCTCCTACCAATACCTCTGAGTCCGATGCCATTTCAAAGGACCTTAAGAAAAGAGGGGTTAAATTCTTTGGGAGCACTATTTGCTATGCCTTTATGCAAGCAGTCGGTATGGTGAATGACCATCTAGATAGTTGTCATTTTAAAAATTAATCCGTGCTTGACACCTCCTTGTAGATATCAGGGAGGTTTCGACATTGACCATTGTAGTCTAGGCCGTATCCAACCACAAACTCCTTGTCGATCTCGAATCCTACATACATGATATTATCAAAATCATGTTGTAAACAAGACGGTTTTAACAACAGGGTGCAGACCGATATACTCGCTACGTCAAGTCGCTCCAAAGCTTCCATGGTATGTTTTAACGAATTACCCGAATCGACTACATCCTCAACAATGACGATATGACGTCCTGTAAGATCCATCCCTACGCCGATCAATTCATTTATATCTCCGTGCGACGTCCCTGAATAGGAGGCCAACTTCACAAAAGACATCTCACAGGGGATATGCACCTGCTTCATCAAATCAGCCATAAACATAAAACAGCCGTTCAACACACCGATGAATACCGGATGTTTGTCGGCATACTGCACATTGATATCTATTCCGATCAGGCGAATCCGCTTCTTAATCTGCTCATATTCAATAAAAGGTTCAAAACTATAACTATCAATCTCAATCGTACGCATCTCTATTTAATTCTTTTGTTCTTTACCCATTAACTTTTCAAGGATATGTTTTTTTTCAACTTCCTCTCTTTCCATTTCTTCCATAAACAGCTCGTGTTCATCTATAACGTCACGCGATACCGTATCCTGTACCAGTGGAGCTGCTGCCCGCAGCCCCGGTTGTAACAACACTTCATAAAACCCGTAACTGGGTGGTACATCTACACCCTTCAGATCCCCGACCTTAGTCATGATATAGCCATAGGTATTAAAGTGACGTTGCACCCAAGGTCTCAGGTGTCCCGTATAATCAAAAGAAGACAACCCAGTTTTAGGACGAGGAATAATACTAGACAGGAACAAACTTTCTCCTAAATTCAGATCCTGCGGTCTCTTTTTAAAATAATATTGCGAAGCTTCAGCTATACCGTATACATCTTTGCCCCATTCGATCACATTCAGATACACTTCAAAAAGCCGATCCTTGCTTACCTGTCCCGATGCCTCCATCAACCACACCAGCAATATCTCTTCAAACTTGCGTGTCATCGTCTTCTTCCGATTCAAAAATACATTCTTCACCAGCTGCATCGATAACGTACTTGCCCCTCTTTTGAACTTTCGTTCTTTAATATTGGTCCGGATGGACAGCTTAAAAGCTTCCTCTTCAAATCCATTGTGTTTATAGAAGAAAGGGTCTTCCGTATTGCGAACCGTGGTCTTCAACACATAGGGTATCTCCGCCAGAGGCGTAAAATTAGGATTAGCAGGCCCTACCACGATATGCCTTACCAATGTGGTATCATCGTAAGCATCATATTCAAACGGAAAATTAAGCGAATCTATTTTGGCCTTTCCCCATTGTAGGACTTTAAGGTCCGTATCATCGATGGTCGACCTAAACATAATTTTATCCGGATTATCGAGCTCTACCGAAAAATCCAGACTATAGTCTACCTGCCCGGCGACCTCGACCCCTTCTAAGCTCTCAAATAATCCTTGGGGAATAGCGTCAAAAAAATTCTGTGCCGTAAAAGGGCCTGTATGCACGGATAGCTCTATTTTCTTTGTTGGCTTGAGTATCAACTTAGCTTTAGGAGCTACAGAAAATTCTTTTACCGTAACTTTTGATTTATCCGTCAGTGCAATATAATCATTAGCAATAGCTAGGCCACCTTCGGCAATACCATGTGGCAATACAATCGGCTCGTCCGATAGGCGCCTATGCTTCACGACCAAGTTCTCATATTCTACACCACCCGTCACATGTAACAAGTCCTTTTCCACTTTCTTAATTCCGGCCAAGTCAAATACCAACTTATCAAAACTGATGCCCAGACCGTATTTGCCCCTTATGAAAGGTAATTCCGTATTCTTCTCCCTAGAAGACACTTCTACCTTTAATTTCTGGTCATCGCCATTTACATAACCTTTCAGTCGCCACTCTGCATCATGATCATTCAAAAAAAGACTGGTCTCGAAATCGCCATCATCTATAATAGCTTGAGGGACTCGAATACGTTGATGCAGTAAACTATCCCGATAAGAGATTTCAAAATCATTCATCCGCATATTATCAGGGACTTTAGAAAACACCTGTTTGGCCAGACGTTGTGCCCACTCGGCAAAATTACGCTCATTTGGCTCTTCTATAGTCGTAGAGTCCTTTGCCTTTTTTCGGAAGAGAAAATCATAATTACTTACCGTATCACGCTTCACAAAAGAAATCTTTCCTCTATCGAGATCAAACTGACCTATTTTCACTTCTCCAAATAATAAGGGCCATACCCGGATCCGTACACCGAGGTGATCCATCGAGGCTAATGTATCCCGTCCCATCGGTACAATCGTCACGCCGTCAAAGACCACGGTTGTCATCCCGTCAAAACGATATTTGTCCACCGTAAAATCGATCTGTTGGTCGTTCTTCAATTTTGTCTGTACCTTTTCGACCGCAGCTTTAAGATAACCTTCGCGCTTTGACATCGCAAAAGCAAATGCTGCTCCGATCAAAACAACGAACGCGCTTAACACTATTATACCCCACCTTTTCCGTGACGTTGAAACCTTCATATCTGACGTTACCTAATTCGATGATAAACTTAGATAAAATGCTCGGAATTCCCGAAACTTGGCGAGAAAAAGTTTCACAAAATTCACAAAAACAACCTACAGATATCGTTCATGCCTCGAACGTATCTTTACCAACACCGCATTTTCAAAAACCAAATCTACACGAATAAAATTCTTATCATCCTCAGTGATACTAAACCAATAATACAACGGCAAGGATAGCCAAGCGAAAGTCCAATTTAACCCCAACTTCTTGGTTCATTTTTTATACCAACCAACCACACTTTATTAATAATTTTAAGTAAAAATCCAGCCTAAACGCAACAACAATGTTACACCAATTAATTTGAACGAAATAACTCAAACGTTTGCATTAAAATCACGCAAACGTTTGAGTATGGTAAAAACAAATAAAATAATTCAAAAAAAGGCTATAACAGCCAATAGACGCCTTGTTATTACCACATATTTGTTACTAAATTGTAAAACTAAAATTACACAATTATGAAAAGAAGTATACTAACCTTAGCAGTACTGCTATTTTGCACTTCCTTTCTTTTCGGTCAGAATATTGTCCTAACGGGGTCTGTCAAAAACAGAGAGGGCACCCCCCTTGTCGGAATAACCGTTAAAGAAAAAGGAAGCACTATCCAAACCTCCACTTCTCCGGATGGGTCTTTTAGCCTGAAAAGTCAAAGAAACTCGGGCACACTAATTTTTTCAGGGATTGGCTTCAAAAAACAAGAAATCTCCTACAAAGGGGAACATCCTGTGTCAGTTGTTTTAGAAACCGATGACTCTTCGTTGGATGAAGTTGTAATTGTAGGTTATCAAAAGCAGTCCGTAAAGAAAACAACCAGTGCCGTACAAGTTATTTCCGGAGAGCAGATAGAAAACCTCGCGGCTCCAAGTTTTGAAAGCTTATTACAAGGACGAGTATCTGGTGTAAACATTCAAAATTTCACCGGTGAACCTGGTGCAAGAAACACATTTACCGTTAGAGGTAACTCCACCATTTCGCCGGACTTAAATGCCGAAGTCGATCTTGCTAATACAATGAGTTCTCCATTATACATTATTGATGGCATGCCTCTTTCTGTTACCGACTTAGCAACATCTACTGCCACTGGAACAAACTACATAGCAGGGATTAATATCAACGATATTGAAAGCATCGTTGTACAAAAGGATGCTGCTGCAACCGCTGTATGGGGCTCTCGAGGGGCCAACGGAGTTATCATAATTAAGACAAAATCTGGGAAAGCAGCAAAACCTCAAGTTCGATTCTCTTACTACAAAGGGGTTACAGAGCGGCCGACACTTCAAAGAACATTGCTCGGTGCTACAGAACGTAGACAGAAGTTAGACATACTCTCTCAATATGCTACCTCTTCCAATATTGGAGCAGGATTTACACAACCTTTAACGGATAGTCTAAACGACAGCTACAATAATGCAACAGATTGGCAGGATCTTTTCTACAAGTCAGGAAACATTGACAACATCGATGGGAGTATATCTGGAGGGTCAGATATTGTTAACTATCGATTATCTCTCGGATATTATAATGAGGACGGAATAGTTCGCAACACAGGTTTCAAGCGGTATTCCTTACGTGGTAACTTCGGATTTAATCTAGCTTCTTTCGTTCATAGCGATCTTATGCTTTCTGTCAGCAGAATGGACAGAAAACGAGGCTTGGGACGCGGTGTTGACGAAGTTGTTCCAGTTAATCAAGCTGGTATGCCTTCTTCTTTTGTTCCTCTTTCCGATGTTGATTACGACTTTTACTATGGTCAATATGACAAACTATTAGATGACAACAAGACAGATGTTCTAAATTTATTCTCAAAAACATACTTTGACATTACCAAAGGATTACAATACTCATTCGAAGGGTCTGTCCAGGCAAATATGGATCGTCGAGATCAATTTCAACCGAGAGTGCTAAATGGAGGAGTTAACTTTGCCTCTTCAAATAAAAATGATGCATTTACGTATAATTTAGCGAATGTATTGAACTACGTAAAGAGGTTTAACGAACAGCATACAGTTACTTTAACCGGTATGCAATCTTTTCAATACGATGACTTCAAATCCTTGGAATTAACAGGATACAACCTAGCCACAGACGATATCCATGTCATTCAAGGTGTTGCTCAAAAAGACTTATACAGCTCGAGCAACAGAAGGCATTCGGGATTATTATCTTATATGGGTCAGTTTTCTTATGATTATAAATCCAAATATCTATTTAATGCTTCATGGCGTGCCGATGCTTCCTCTCGATTTGGAAAAAACACAAAATGGGGCTATTTTCCAGCGGTATCTTTGGGTTGGGTAGTTTCTGACGAAGCTTTCTTAAAGAATATGGATTTCATAAACTTTTTCAAGATAAGAGGTAGCTGGGGAAAATCCGGTGTACTGCCTAGTGATTTCTATGCACCTTTCAATGTCTGGGATCTTTCCACGACAACGTACAACGGCGAAAGTATTGCTACTCCTTCTTTTAGCAAACCGTTGACATTGACAAATCTTACCTGGAACAAATCCGCGCAAACGAATATCGGATTCGATTTAAACATGTTTAATAATCGTGTCACTGTAGTTTTCGACACATACAGAAAGATAACACAAGATCCGATAATGGCCTTCCCGTTTCCTTTTTATACAGGATACACCAAACTTTCCTACAATGTACCTATGAGTATCTACAATGAAGGATTTGATTTGACTATTTCCACTAAAAACCTCAGTCCAGGAAAGGCCTTTCAATGGAACACAAACTTTAACCTGACCTATAACAAGAACAGAATAGGATCGCTTCCATACGGAGATAAGAGTTTCTATGCTGACTCTCGTGGTTATAATCAAGCGCTATTATACCGGGTAGGTAGCCCAATCTATCAATGGGCACAGATGTTGTATCAAGGAGTCTACAATCGATTGGAAGATATCCCTGTAAATCCGATAACAGGCAATAAACTGACTTACTTTAAGACATACAATCCAGTTCTCCCTGGTTATCCAAACTGGGCTGATGTAAACGGCGATTGGGACGTATGGAGTGATGAGGATAAAGGAGCAGCCGATGGAGACTTAGTACCTACAGGAAATCCTAATCCCAAATTTACAGGAGGACTCTATAACGAATTCATCTATAAAAACTTTACTTTGGGAATTTTAGGAACTTTCACGTTTGGAAGAGATATCATCAACAACCTAAAAGCCAACCAATTCAACAGCATTGGAGGAAATGTATACAAATTCACAAACAACCGTCTTCCTGATTTAGAAGGAGTGGATTATTGGACTCCCGAAAAGGCTAAAGACCCTAACTATCAAGCAAACTTCCCGTCTATCCAACCAGGAGGATATTTTTATCAATTCTTACCATTTAGCACCATGTGGAATGAAAATGGTGATTATTTCAAGATAAAAACCGTTACGCTTGGCTATTTATTACCGGAAAATATTACACGAAAAATAGGAATAGGCCTTAACAAGGTACGAGTTTATGGTATGCTCGACAATGTTGTTACATTCCAATCGGCAAGCGTACCTGACGCCGAACTTATCTCACCTCAAGGCGAGTATTCAGGCGGAGCCTATCCATTACCACGAAAATATACGATCGGTTTAGAAGTAAACTTTTAAAAGCATATCGCCATGAAATTAAGACATATAAAAACATTTATTTGCTGTGCACTCTTATTATCGAGTTTAGGGTCCTGTAAAAAATACTTAGACCTAACTCCAGAGAACAGCACTTACGACGAAGTGTTCTGGACAGACGCTAGAAATATATCCAAAGCCACCGCTGGTGCTTATTCGATGCTCAGAAATTCATTGAGAGATAGCCGCTCATTCTTCATATTTGGAGATCTCGCAGCCGGCAACTTTGTGACGGGAAATGATTATTGGAACTATAAAGATTTATCAAAATCAGGTAACTTCAAATTTAGCTACGCCCCTTATCTCGAAGGAAGTTTATGGAATTGGACCCGATTTTACGAAGTAGTAAACCAGTGTAATCTAATTATTGAGAAAACCCCCGAAATCCCTACTCAAAACTTTGAAGGCGGAGAGTCTGAAAAGAACTCACTAATAGCTGAAGCCCGATTTGTAAGAGCTTATACTAATTTTTACATGCAGCGAGTATGGGGCGATGTCTTATTAATTAAGGAATCGTACAAAGATCCTCAAAACATTCCTCCTGTGGCCCGGAGCACACAAGATGAAACACTTAAGTTTTGTATAGATGACCTTACTTTTGGTATCGAACATTTAGGGATCGGAGGCAGTAAAGCGAGAGCATCTAAAGGTGCAGCACAAGCGCTCTTGGCACATATATACGCCTGGAAACATGATTACCCTAACGCTGAAAAGCTAGCCACAGACGTCATTAATTCCTCTTTCGCTCTGGAAGAAATGAAGGACTACCGGAAAATCTGGCAAGGCAACTCGAAGGAATCGATTTTTGAGATAAACACCCTGTACAACACTAGTGGAAATGAATACTCACAGGGATTTTATAATGCTTTCCTTGCCGATCCAATCGTAAAAGGTAAATCTCCTAAATCTGCTTGGACGTTTGATGCAGATGTATTAAATGAGCTTTTCACAGATGAAGAAAGAGGGGCTCGGTACGATTCGATTTCTAGAGCAGGAAGTAATAGCCAAACCGTGTATTTAAGAAAATACGACCGTGTGGTAACCTATACACCTAGAAATCCGGGTGATGATTACTATGCTGCGGATAATAATTTGGTATTACTACGCTTAGCAGATATCCATTTACTACGCGCAGAGGCATATTATAAAAACAGTAAGCCGCAACTCGCCCTAGAAGACTTAAACCTTATACGAACAAGAGCTGGTATCAGCAACATACAAGCCAGTGGAGAAGCATTGCTTATAGAAATTTTTAAGGAAAGAAGAAGGGAACTTATAGGAGAAGGCTCAACACAGTTTGATTTAATTCGCATGCAACTGTTCGACAAAATTGATGAATTCTCTGGCATATACACAACAGATCGCATTGCAAATCAAGGCTATTACTGGCCCCTTAATATGAGAGACCTACTCCCACAAAACGAATTATTAACGCAAAACCCTTGGTGGAAAAATCATTAAGATTATGAAGACATCTAATATTATATATTTCATATTGTTCATCTCTGCAATACTACTTTCGCCGTCTTGCAAAAAAGATGAATACCGTGTAGGGGGAGACTTACATAACCCCAATATCAATATGACTACGTACGATTATCTCAAAAGCAATAAATATGGACTCTTTGATACGTTACTCTTACTTGTGGATAAAGCAGGTATAAAAGATAAAATCAATCAACAAGGTGTGACCTTCTTTGCTCCTACAGATTTTGCTATAAAGAGCTATGTAGAGTTAAGGACTTTAGCCCTACAAAAGATAGATCCATTCAAAAAATGGACGGTAGATTCTATCATAAAATATGAGCTTCCCCGATTTGCAGACTCTTTGGACATCTACTTTGTAAAAGAAAACCTACCAAATCGAGCTTTAACTGCTGAAGGAAAAATTTACAAAAACCTTAAGAACAAAGAGGTGGTAGCGTCGTATGAAGAAACATTTGATGAAAATTTAGGCTATAACAAAAATTCTTCTGTAATACCTAGAGTAGTGTACTACACATACCTTTACCAATCATTAAGTCCAGGATTTGAGGTAGACAATATTTCTTATCCAGTCGGCATACGAACTTTGGTCCAGACTTCAAATGCCCAGACCAATACAGGAACACTACATGTCTTATCTAATTCACACACTTTATTTTATTTCAGATAGTCATGAAAAATAAAAACATAATTACCGGACTAGTACTTACAACATTAGCTTTTACCGGTTGTAAAAAAATAAATGACGGAAACCTAAGTAACATTATCCGTTATGAGGTCCAACCCACTGAAGTACCCCAGGGAAGAGCTTTTGTTTCTTCGGCCATAAATCCAGAAGGGTCCACAAAGCCTTTACAGATTAAATTACTAAATATTTACAACAGGGAGACTGGCGAGAATGTAACTTCACTGTTTCAACAAAAATACCAGCATAAAGTCTGGAAAGCGCTGTACGACTCTAAAAAAGACACGACCTTGGCGCTTATTGATGCGAAGCGCGTAGACTCTATGATCTATCCGCTGGTGATTAATCCTGTCTCCGGACAAATAGAAGCAAACTACACGACCGTAAATCTACCTTTAGGCAAGTATAAATTTGATTTGGAGATTAGCAACCCTGCAAGCAGTAAAGTTTATAAAGACATAGGTGAATTTGATCTGATTTCAGCACCATTTTATGAAATACCGGCAGTCAGATCTACGGTAGCTATGAAAATAGGAGCAGAAACAACGACCAAATTAATTCCAAGTAATGCTAATCACATTAAAGTGAAACGCATTTCAGAAAGTGGCGATAAAGTAATCGTTCGCATTGTAGATAAAAATGGTAACACCTTCAATCCCAACAAAGGAGAAATTGCAAGACGTCCAAACTCAGGAACACAAGGTGGTTTTTTACAAACTATGCAAGACTACTCTTTATCAACAACACTTTTCGATGACAGAATGGAATTTCAATTCGGTGTCGTACCTTTCCCATTGGCTTCCCTTGGAAATGGTTTCAACTATTATTACAGGATTCCGGCGAAGTTCGTGAAGTATGACGATTCTCTAGAGCTGCCATACAACACCTACTCCTGTAATGCGCGATTCTCATTCAGAGCATTTGCACCTGGCACCTATGAGATAGAAGTCATAGTTCCTCAAGTGATCAGAGTACCATAAAAGCTAACTAAAAGGAACTGTCTCTTCTTTGACAGTTCCTTTTTATCATCATGTATAAGTAAGCACTTTATTCTTTAGATCTAAGCACCTACAGATATCGTTCGTGCCTGGAGCGTATCTTTACCAACACCGCATTTTCGAAAACCAAGTCCACACGGATAAAATTCTTATCATCTACCGTTATGCTAAATTGCCATAGATTGGATTTGTTTTGGAAGGTATCGAATGGCTTGTCGATATTCTTTTCAAATAGACCTATGTACTCAAAGAAACGGGTGTAGCGATTATCTTTCTCTAAACCGACAAGTTTGCCATAAATACTTTCTAAAGGATCGCCAACTTTTAAAGGCACACGTGCATCAGCAGGCCACCGACTTAACTTATTTGGGCTGTTACGATAATAAATAGATTCTATTTTACCGTCTTTGAAATAGATCTGCGCCGACAAGGGGTTGCTCGGCCTTTGGTCTAGAATAAGTCCATTATAGAGCGGTATCCGGTCTTTCAGATCGCTAAGCTTCGTATTCAACACACCTGTTATTCCCAAATAGTTCATCTTACCCTTGGAATCCGTACCCCCCTGTAATCCTTTATATACCTCTTCGGCCGAGGCTCCAACAGTCACGTTATATAATGATCCGGTTTGGATACTATCCAGTATAACTTCAGCCGGGAATGGTGGCTCTACAATAATTTCAGGACCATCCGTATCATTTTTCAAACAGGAAGCGAATAGTAGCCCCACAGAACCTAATAAAAGCAGTGATAAGCGCATAATAGTGTTTTAATTAGTAAGTTTTGATTTAAAACGTACTGACCAAACAAGGCGCTACAAAATGCACCTAAATTCAAGATAAAACCTCTTTTACAGTGTTATTGTTAAGAACAGGTTTACTCCATAGCCTTCGAGAGTTCTTGCGTATACCTTCGAGAGAGCTAGGAAATAGGTTCGAGACTGCATTGGGACATCCTCGCCTATTGTTTGACTTGGAGCGAAAGCATACCCGAAGAATTGTCAAAGAATAGTCGAAGCAGTCCCGAAGGAAACCCGAGGAAGATACGAAGCTTTACCGAAGGTTAGTCGGATCTACAGCGGAGTTAAGGGGAGCTGAGATGGATGTAATCTTATGTTTACCACGCGATCTTTCCTTGCCTACCAAGATGGATTTATGGCTGGAAGCTACATTTACTTTCGAGTCAGAGCGCGCAACAAAAATGGGGTGAGCGACTGGTCTACAGCGGGTCGGTTTTTGGTGCGATGAAGTTCTGCCACTGTGAAATACAACAAGTTCCAGAAAGCACAGCATCTATACACTTGGAATAAACGAAGAATAGTATTATTTTAGACCATACTTAAACATAAACGCAACTATATTATGAAATATCCATGCTGCAACTGTTTAACAAACACGAATGGGCATACGTTGGATATTCCATATGGCCTTTAAAAAACAAACCGAGCTTGCGAGCTCATAAAATAATTATAAACATATGAACAAACGGGAATTTTTAAAAAGCAGTGCAATAGGCGCGTTGGGGCTTCTCCTCTCGCCTTCTATTCTGAAAGCTTTCCCAGCAGATCGTCGCTTGCGGACCGCACATATCGGTGTAGGAGGTATGGGTAGAGCCGACCTGGATGCCATCTCATCCCATGCAAATGTGGATGTCTTCGCGCTGTGCGATGTGGACGCTGTAAACCTCGCCGAGGCCCACAAACTACACCCCAAAGCGCGTATATTTTCTGATTATAGAAAGATGATGGACGAACTTGGCGGTCAAATTGATGCTGTCATTGTATCGACACCCGATCATACCCACGCACCGGCTTCCTTATTGGCCATGCAGATGAATAAACCCGTCTATTGCCAGAAGCCATTGACGCACTACGTGTCTGAATCGCGTGAAATGAAAAGAATGGCTGCTGAAAAAAAATTAGTCACGCAGATGGGTATTCAGGTCCACTCTTTTTATGACTACAAGCTAGCTACACATTTGATTCAATCCGGTATTATCGGAAAAGTACATACCGTACACGCTTGGTCACCAAAAAACCATGGTTATGATGGGCCGCCTCCTCAAGGAGAGGATCCAATCCCAGAAACACTAGACTGGAACCTATGGGCTGGCACCTCACCCAAAAGACCTTACAAAAAGGGCGCATACCATCCGGGACGTTGGAGACAAATAATGGACTACGGCTGTGGAACCTTGGGCGATATGGGGGTGCATATTTTTGATACCCCTTATAATGCGCTACAACTCGACGTACCGCGTACGATAATCAACGAGTGTCGACCTACCAATGGGTTTGGATTTCCGGAACACAATAAGGTCACTTATGAATTTCCAGGCACCAAGTATACTGGCAAATCTTTGAAATGGATCTGGTATGATGGCCCGGCTGCACCGGCTGTGCATGAGGATCTTATGCTTCCGAACATGAAAGCTGCCAAAACGGAAGAAAAGAAACAGGACGATCCTTCCAAATTGTCCTTAGACCCGGGAATAGCGGGCGACGGCCAGCTGCCTGAGCAAGGCGCGATGTTTGTCGGCACCAAAGGGCGTTTATTACTGCCACACTTCATGCAGCTACCTCGAAAAATTGTCGATGGTCAGTACGTAGATATTACTAATGAAATAGAAAAGGTGTCGGAAAAATATAATTTAGGCCAGCCCGTTCGTGACTATGATAAGGAAGGTGCTAAGCACTACCACCAGTTTGTAGACGCTTGTTTGGGCAAAGCGGAATGCTCGGCGCCTTTTGATTACGCTTCTCGATTAACAGAAACTATTCTCTTGGGCACCATTGCTGGGCGATTCCCTGGTGAGACCTTACATTGGGATGCTAAAAAGGCTAAATTTAAAGAGGAAAAAGCAAACCAATATCTGCAGGGCGATTATAGGTCGTTTTAAGCTTAGTTGCTTATTTATACAGAAAAAGGTTTCGATCATCAAGATGGAGACCTTTTTTATTTGAACTAAGCTACCAAT
This sequence comes from Sphingobacterium sp. xlx-130, assembly GCF_011007405.1. Classification (NCBI taxonomy): domain Bacteria; kingdom Pseudomonadati; phylum Bacteroidota; class Sphingobacteriia; order Sphingobacteriales; family Sphingobacteriaceae; genus Sphingobacterium; species Sphingobacterium sp. xlx-130. Next base: position 137,356 of record NZ_WFKN01000008.1, on the reverse strand, counting down.
TGCAGATTACGGTGAGCTCGCAAGCTCGGTTTGTAAACTATGCTATATTTTTAAGTCTATTGTGAATTAAAATTCACAATAGACTTAAAACTGTTCGCCACAGAAGATGTACTTATTTATAGTTCAACAATTCTGTTGCATCTTTGCTCTTGTAATTTGGCTTGATCATTCTGTTGAATTTTAAATAAACAATTATTAACAAACACTAGAAAGACGCCTCTAAAAAAAAGCCAAAAAGGTGTAAATTTGTGCCAATATTCGGACTTTGCAAAACTTCTTGTGGCACAAATTTACACCTTTCCCCATTCATTCAGCTCCCTTAAGAACGCCTAAAAACCACCTTTAAACCTGATTAAACATCGAAAAACAAGAGCTCCAGCTCTCCAAAAGCACAATTTGCGAAAACTACAACTTCGAGTAGAAACGCTAGCGTTTCTAGACTGATCGCTAGCGTGCAATCCACAATCGCTAGCAATCGAAAATTAAATGCATGCGCTTCCCCTTTATACCCTTGCACCGCAACAAAAAACGCTTACGTCCAGCCTTAAAACGCAAGCACATACCCCGCTTTCGCTTGCGCTCGCCGTGTAAACGCCAAGGCGAAACAGCCCATCGCTATCGCGGCAAATGCAAACGTATGCTATTTAAGTCCAAGCGCCTAGCATCGGACGCTATGTGCTAGCGATTAAGCAGGGAACGCCAGCATCTGACCTAATAGTGCAAGCGATCGGCCCCAAAACGCTAGAGACTGTAACCTAAACCGCAGCGATTAGGTTATATTGTTCACATTTCATATTTCATGATCCACCAGCTGGCGGATCTAAACTATTCCAACTATCCATCCACATTTCATTATTAGCCAACAAAAGTTACAAAGCTTCTTGTTAGGCCTCGATAGCCCCTAATATTTTTATATATCACTTATTTTCACTATATTATAAAAATCAGACAAAACACTAGCTTTTATCTGAATATAATTCTAATAAAAACAGGAGCTTTATACATGTACAACACAACAACGATCTCCTTATTTTTTTAAAATTCTTAATACATATGAACAATAACATCTTAATACATTATCCAAAGGCCAATTCGAGGCCTGTGAGTGTCAACTACAAAATATCGAATGAAGGTGGTCTGAAAACCATTAGCTGTACAGTACCTGATAAAGAAAATACACCTGCATGGCTGGAATTGCAAAAATTCGAATTACAAGCGATGAAGTTTGACAACACCTACGACTTGGTATTTGAGCAACGCAAATTTGACCGGAACTTGGACACCGTCCTATTTATGGACAAGGTCTTCGAAAAGATCATGGATTTGAAGCAGGCATGACAACTTTGTCTGCAGCAATGTGTAGCTTTGTAGGAGAATTACGAAGTTATGATTACAAAAGAGCAGATATTACACGCTTTGAGTCATGTAGAGGATCCCGATCTAAAAAAAGATCTGGTCACACTCCACATGATTCAAAATATAGAAATACTTCCGAATAAGCTAAGGTTTGATGTGGTACTGACCACTCCGGCTTGTCCGATGAAAGCGCATATTGAGCACGCCTGCCGGAATGCTATTGCACTATTTGTCGACAAGGATATCGAGGTAGATATCAACATGACTTCGCGGGTCACGAGCGTAGACAACAGCCAGCTCAAAGGAATCAAAAATATCATTCTCGTCTCATCAGGCAAAGGTGGCGTAGGTAAATCTACCGTAGCGAGTAATCTTGCATTGGCACTAGCCGAATCTGGGGCAAAAACAGGTCTATTGGATGCTGATATCTATGGGCCATCGCTTCCGATCATGTTTGGTCTAGAAGGTGCTAAGCCGATGTCCACACAGACGGAAGATGGGAAAACGAAGATCGTACCGATCGAAAAGTTTGGATTAAAGCTTCTTTCTATCGGCTTTTTTACGGATCCCAATCAGCCGATCCCGTGGCGCGGTCCTATGGCGACATCAGCTATTAAGCAGCTTTTTAACGATGCTGATTGGGGCGAACTGGATTATCTGATTGTGGATATGCCACCTGGTACGGGTGATATCCACATCACGGTATCGCAGACCTACCCTATCTCTGGCGCAGTGATCGTGACGACACCGCAGCAAGTTGCATTAGCCGATGCGATCAAAGGAATGGCGATGTACAAAATGGAAGGCATCAATGTCCCTATTATCGGGATTGTTGAAAATATGGCCTACTTTACACCTGCTGAATTACCAGAAAACAAGTATTATATCTTTGGTAAAGATGGAGGCAAACGATTAGCCCAGGACAATCAGGTTCCATTCCTAGGCGAGATACCTTTGGTCAAAGCTATCAGCGATGCGGGCGACAATGGTTTCCCAGTGGTGCTGGATGGAGACGAAAAGATCGCACAGTCCTATAAGGACATGGCCGGTAGAGTAGCTCAGGAAGTCAGCATATTGGCGAATAGATAATATTTTAAGAGCAGGCTTAGCCTGCTCTTAAAATTACTACTGTTAAAGTCTTAAGGTTTATCCGCCAACCTCGTATCGGTATCTTCCGGACAAAAGCTCAACAGTTCATTCCTTTTGACCATTTTGGTCCCATCTTGTCGTATTATTGCAAGGATTTCTTTCTCCGTAAGTCTGTGACAGACCGATGCATTGACTCGACGTTCATCGGGTATACAATGTATATTCTGAATCCGAAATCCGTACCAGCGGCTCATTTCTACTACAAAATCACTGTAATCTTACCCTAGCTAGCTACACCCAAAACTAAAGAATTCCAATCAGTGACCTCTCCCCAAAATTAGGAGTGCTCTAAAGTAGAAAATTCTTCTGTTTTGAAATGTTTTTTGATAAACATTTCAGGAGTCATATCCCCTAAACAGCTGTGGGGTCTGAAGGTGTTATACTCTTCCCTCCAGATTTCAATTTTTTCTTTCGTATCTTCCAATGACAGAAACCAATGCGCATTTAGACACTCGTCCCGAAAACTTCCATTGAATGACTCAATATACGGATTATCTGTTGGTTTTCCCGGTCTGGAGAATACTAATTCCACCTGATGTTCATATGCCCATCTATCAACATCCTTAGAAATAAACTCTGATCCGTTATCCACTTGAATTTTTCGGGGCATTGCCTGCTGGAACAACCTGAGTTCTTCCAAAACAGAAACAACATCACTTCCCTTAAGACCCTGCCCAACCTCAATAGCCATACATTTACGACTATAGTTATCCACTATAGTTAAACAGCGGATTTTTCTTACATCGAACAGCGCATCTGCGACAATGTCCATACTCCAGCAGTCATGTAAATTGGAAAAAGAAGGTCTTTCAGAACGATGAGAGGCTGCTCTGCAGCGTCTCGGGCGTTTACTCCTTAAGTTCAGACCTTCTTCCTTATAGATCCGATATGCACGTTTATGGTTGTCAGACCAGCCTTCGCGACGTAAAAGAATATAGACGCGCCAAAGTCCATAACGTACCCGTGTTTCGGCTATATTACGTATCCTTATACGTAATGGAAGATCTTCGCGACGCTGGCTCTTATAGTACCAAACAGAAGTACTTAGTAGTGATACCTCGCATGCTTTCCGTAATGAAACCCGATAGTCCGCAACTAATCCCTTCACTATTTTTCTTCGTTGGGAAGGTCTCAATACTTTTTTTTTAACACATCCTGCAACATCTGTTTATCCAAACTCAGATCGGCAACAAGCTTTTTCAGCTGAGCATTTTCTTCTTCAAGCTGGCGCAGTTTTCGAAGTTCTGAAACTCCTAGGCCACCGTACTTCTTCTTCCAATTGTAAAATGTAGCCTCGCTGATGCCCATCTTGCGACAGACTTCCTCCACCCGGGTGCCCGTCTCGGATTGTTTGATCGCAAAGGCGATCTGAGCTTCGGTAAACTTCGATCTTTTCATCGTTTTTCCTCCTATTTAAAATTAGTAATTCAATCCCGAATTCCCTACTTTTAAATGCTCCAGTTTTTTGGGAGGACGTCACACCAAAGAGCTACCCCCATGATAGGCGCACAACAGAAAAACCCCGCCATTTTCGAATGACGGGGTTCTTTGTTAAGCGACTTTTTTTGAGAGCTCCTTTAACTCAATAATAGAAAAGTATTATTTGTTTTGCTCGCCTATATTTGGATTATTTTCCATCTCAGAACGAGGAATTAAAAACTGCCACCTATCATCTCCAGCCTTTACCAACATAAAGCCTCCGACAGCAGCCGATGTATAATTTGGCACAGTATTTCGATCCATGTCTTGATTTAGCCTTTTTAGATCTAAAAATCTAAAGCCTTCTCCCCACAGTTCCACCCGTCTGTAATTCCATATTTCCTTTAATAATTCATTCCCTATCTTAGTAGATTTAACAGCACTAGGGTTTCGAACAGAATTAATTTCATGCAGTACATCTTGAGCAGGACCAGATTGACCTTTCGAAGCATAAGACTCGGCTTCAATCAGATACATTTCAGACAATCTCATTAAGCTGACATCTCCTAATGTACCTCCGGCTGCCTTAATTGAAAACTTTCTGCTCATGAAAGGTTGACGCACAAAATTAGATGCAGGTAGTGGAAAATTTGCCTGAGTAGGAGTCGGCTCCCACATCGTCTTTCTAACATCTGTTGCTGGCAAAAAATCATATAACACAGAGTTTATGCGCTTAGGATTTGCTCTTTGGAATGATGTATTTGCATTGTAAGCAATCTGAGCAAAATATGACCCAAAAGTATCACCTTGATCCTCTGAAGGCATAGAGGCCCACATAAACTCAGATAAGCCCGCATTATTAAACCCTGTCTTATATTCTGCTACCGTCATAAGCTTGAAGCTTTGTGAATTTATTACTTCTCTAGCATATTTAATAGCATTGTCATAGTCCTGCATAGTCAAAGCGACACGAGCTTTCAATCCTTTAGCAATCCAAACATTCGTTTGCGACTTGTCAGCTCTCGTTGCTACATTTAAACCGATAGCATCATCCAGATCTTTATTAATCGCAGCATACACCTCTTCTACTGACACCCGAGGCATTTTATTATCCTTCTGGGATAAAGGAAGAGGAACCCCCGGTTGACTATTGGGTTTATTTGCAACATCATAGCGTTTACCATAATATTGAACCAAATAAGAGTAAGCATAAGCTCTCAAAACCAATGCTTGTGATTTTAGTCTTGCTTTTTGATCATCCGGCGCATCTAAGAGATCGATATTGTCAAGTACAGCATTAGCATTACCTATAATACGATAAAATGTCCTATAAACATATGCTGTATTGGTTCCGTTATCTATTCGATGTCCATTCCAATTCCCGTCACCCGTCCCTGTAAACCATGAGGAAGAACCAATATGTAAATCTTCCGCTAAAAAATCATTACTTAACAAGACCCCACCTACACCAGGTTTATTTTGTTGGTTCGAGCTCACGGCTGTCGTGCGTTCGAACATGTATCTGTAGACCCCATTAATAACTGTTTCAACGTTTTCAATAGAAGAAAATATGGCTTTGTCATCTACTTTATCAGTAGGTGAAGTCTCTAGATAATCCTTAGAACAACCAAGAAAAAGCAAAGAGATTAATCCTATATATATCGTTTTTTTCATTTTTTTTATTTTTAGAATGCAACATTAAGACCAAAAGAGAATATTCTACTCATTCCGTAAGTAGTGGAATTTGTCCCGTCAAATGACTCGGTAGGATTTAATCCTTTGCGTTTCGATATCAACCCTAAATTCTCTCCCGCAAAGAAGATACGTGCCGATTTCAAATCAATTTTATTAATCCAATTTTTAGGCAGATTATAGGTGACATTTACATTGCTAAAACTAATATAGGAAGCGTCAATCAACCATCTATTTGAGGCAGCGTTTAAATCACTTGTCGCATTCATATCCAATCTAGGTATATCTGTTACCTGTCCTGGCGTAGTCCACGCGTTCAGCTGATCTACATGCATTGCACTACCATAACTCAAGCCCATTAGTCCCGCATACTCACTGTCATAAAACTTCCCACCTAGTTGATAATTTATCAAAAAGCTAAGTGAAAAATCCTTATAGCTGAGGGTATTTTGTACCGATCCGATTAAATTCGGGATCGCTGTCCCAAAATAACCATATTTAGCATCCGATATCGTCGTTACATATTCCTTACCATTAACTGTTCTGATTTTATCAGGGGCAGTACCTTCCACTGGTGTATATAAGGATGAACCATCCGCAGGATCAACTCCTTGAAAATCTCTTAACCAAAAACTGTATACATCTCTTCCCACTTCCCTACGCTTGGTACCAGCAGTAATAACCGGATTCTCAGCAGGCATTTTTGTAATCTCATTTCTAAAGAACGTCCAATTGGTAATCATTCTCCAATTAAAATCTTGTTTACGAATAATATCTCCACCCAACTGAATCTCTACACCTCTATTATATAAACTACCAATATTAGCGTTAATAGTGGTAACAGGATCAGACAATGCTAATGGTAGTGCAAATATCAAATCATCAGATCCTCTCTTATACAGTTCGACCTCTCCAAAAACCCTATTTTTCAAAAGACTAAAGTTAAGACCAACATTATAGGTCTTAGAAGCTTCCCAAGTCAGCTCGGGTGTTGCTAAACTGCTCAAAAGTAAGCCAGGATGAGATCCATTGTTAAATCCCAACGAATAGAAAGCTTGATAAGCATAATAAGTACTCAATGCATCGTTCCCTACAGCCCCCAAAGAAGCCTTCATTCTCAAATCATTGATCCAAGAAACATCTTGCATAAAATTTTCTTTACTGATTGACCATGCGCCTCCTAAAGAATAGAAAGTTCCCCATCTACTGTCTTTATGAAATCTAGAAGAACCATCTCTTCTCAAAGAAGCATCAAAGAAGTATTTATTATCGTAATTATACGCAGCTTGGGAAAAATAAGATTCCAATCTATATACATCTTCATAACCACCTGCTGAATATGGAGTCACAAAATTATCAAACTTTGTATTCCCTGCCAAAATTTGGTTAGTTTTCGAAGAGGAATTGATACTTGCTTTGTATTCGTAATTCTCATGTCCACCAAAGACGGACACATTGTGCTTATCAAAGTTTTGTTGATAATAAAGAATCTGATTAAATGTCAATGTTCTTGAAGAATGGCTTTGATTATACGCATAACCTTTTAAGGTCGCTCCATCACCAATCAGTGGACTACGGAATTGATCGTCTAGACCATTTCTAAAATCCGCACTCACACTAGGTTTGAACTTAAAATGCTTCAGAAAAGAAATTTCTGTAAATGTACGAGCAGAGACCGAATTTCTTTTGTTCGTAACATCATTTAATAGCGATTCCCAAATCACATGTCTACCTTGTGAGGCGCCAGTGGGTCTATTGACCGCTCCCGGATGCATACCTGCATCATAAAATTGCTGTCCCGTTGAAGGATCAATTATAGCATTTCCTGACTTATCCCACGCGTGTACAGGGTATATAGGACCAATCCCTCTAATAAAAGAAAAAGGATTCACAAAACTAGAAGCATTACCCGTGGACGCATCTCTGGCTAAATTCCCCTCCGACGCATTACCAGCGACATTTAATCCGAATTTTAACCAATCCTTGACTTCCGAATTAACATTTATTCGACCAGCGAACCTTTTAAAATCGGATTTTAAAATATATCCATCATCCCTGAGATAAGATAAAGAACTATAGTAATCTGATTTTTCTTTTTTATTTGAGACACTAAGATTTGCTTCATCACGATGACCTTGTCGTGTCATTTCATCGTACCAATTAAAATCATCATATAATAAAGATGCTGAAGGATTTAACTTTCCATCTACACCTACTATACTTTTATCATCTACATTAAAAGGATTGTATACCAACTGAGAAGCGATATTATCTGTAGCATATTTCCTGGCATCTTCGTCAGAAAGAGGCTTGTCCTTTCGAAACTTAACAGAGTTCTTCATAGCCTCCCACATCAATGGATAATATTCAAATGTGTTTACCCTGTCATACTCAGGGATACCACGAGAAGTAAAGCCTTTATTTAAGGTCAGTGACAAGGTAGGGGTTTCGGAAACTCCCTTTTTTGTAGTAATGATGATAACCCCATTTCCTCCTCTAGAACCATACAGAGCTGTTGAAGTAGCGTCCTTTAAGATAGTAAGACTCTCGATATCTGAAGCTGGTATATCTCCAATACTTCCTTCATAAACCGCACCATCCACCACATACAATGGCGAGCTTGAAACCGAATAAGATCCAAAACCACGTAAACGGACTGATGCACTGCTTCCGGGCTGCCCATTAACCCCAGAAACGCCGATTCCTGGAGCAGCTCCTGCTAATGCGGAAGTTAAGTTTGTTATCACCCTTTTCTCTAGCTCTTTACTACTCACTGTAGCGACAGAACCTGTTATAGCCTCCTTACGTTGTGTACCATAAGCAACTACAACGACCTCGTCAAGAGCTTCGGAATCACTTACTAACTGTATATTGATTAAAGTCTGGCTACCTACTGAAACTTGTTGAGAGGTATATCCAATGTAAGAAAAGCTAATACTTCCTCTTTGACCTACCGTTATAGTATAATTACCATTTTCGTCAGTCTGCGTAGCATTAGAAGTACCTAATACCGAAACCGATACCCCAGACAAAGGTACCCCATCAGTCGCAGAGGTAACCTTCCCGCTCACTTGCCGATTCTGTGCAAAAGACACGCCTATCAAGCACGTCAGCACAAAAAATAAACTGAGTAATTTTTGTTTCATGTGTTTATTGTGTTTAGTTAAAAATTGTTTTAATAATAGATTAGTCTAATAAATAGATTATACCCCACCCTCACCGGGCCTAATACATATGCCGATAAAACCAATTCATCAAATGATAAATCAATTACAGTGTAAGCGATATAAATCACTATACCAGAAGGGATCTAAAACTTTAGCGTAAAGTTGACTCTAAAAGCCAAGCTCTATCCGAGATCGAGTATAATTTAAACGCGGATATGTGGGAATAAAATGAGTAGATTTTGTTTCATGTGTTTGTGTGTTTAGTTTTTAAAATTGTTTCTGTGTTAGTAGTTGTATTATCGCAACGACAATACTATGCAAACATATAAAAAAAAACAATATTTCACATTTTTTAACATATTTTTTTTAAAAAAACCAGGTATAAACAAGAAAAAATATGGAATTGAATTTTCAATGTAACAATATTGCAACTTATTTAACTAAACAACAGATGCTAGCTTTAACTTATAGAGGGGATTATATCGCTTAAACATTCAATGGAATCCTCAAAGCTGATACAAAATCAGTAATAACAGTAATTAGATGTTTTTACTCACTTTTCTTCAAGAATTAGAATAATTTAATTATACACAACATTTTAATAATATTTTATGTACTGATATACAGACTCTCGAAATGAAACGCTTATCGAGGACAACATAACATCCTGTAGTGTATTGTTAATTCAATGAACCGTCAAAGCACCCCATATGTAACACGATAATATAGCAGAACCTTTATTATCATTATTAAATAATGTATGATTAGTATAATATATAACGAGATATGGATTTGTCTTCTTAAGATAAGAAAATCGAATCAAACAAAGTTACATAGTTTATAAATAAAGGTCGTATCAACTACGAGAGACGACCTTTATTTTCCTTTATAACTGCTCGAAGCTGCCCTATTTTTTCTTTAATTCTAACACATATTCTCCAAACCCTCCGGCACTAACCGTATAGCTGCCATTAATTTTAATTGTTCCTTCACAAGGATTAAGATAGTTATTGACAGCACCACCTTTAGATTCTACCGAATACACTCCATAAGGCCATGGAGCAGGATAGGCTCCTAATGGTTGCTTCGCGACACTAATAGAATTATCTCCTGGATTTACAACCACTTTAATATTGTTGTAACCAGCAATAGGATAAACAATCTCAAAAGTCTCTTCATCTACTTTTTTGACATCCACAACAGTACCTACTCCAAAATCTTCCCAACCATCAACAAGTGTCTCAAACTTGCCATCACCTAGGAACTCATCCATATCAAATGTACAGATACAGGAATAACGAATAGTTGGATTGGATCCTCCTTGAGATGCAACACCAGCTCCGTATCCATCCCCATAAAGTGGAAATGCCTCATACTCTTTCCCATCTTCGGTGATATAATTAGCTCCGATATCATAGTTATCTCCCAAAGCTATAGCCCCGAATAAATCGACGATTTGCTGTCCTGTAATTTCAACTTCTTCAGGAAAGGAAGTTACATTAGTTCGAATTTTTTTCGAAACAGGATAAGGCTTATCCTTTCCTGTGTCTCGATTTTTCGTTACGACAATATCAAGATACTTCGGCATAGCATCAACGTTATATTTAAGTCCAACAGTAAACTTTCCTTTAAATGCCAAGGGATCTTGAAAGGCTATCGATTCGTCAAAATTTTGCAACACTTTCTTAAAGATAGGTTCATTTAGATACACTATACCATCCAGCATTGTTGCATTGTCGCTTTTTCGACAAGCTGAAACCACAACTAGTGATATCAACGTTATAATATATAAAATTCTTTTCATTTTCTCACTAATTTAATATTATGGCATCCAAAACACCTTCGCTCCATTCAGATCTGTTTTTTGAGCAGGTGTATTCGGGTTTTTATTTACCTCATCCTGATTAAACGGCAATGAGTTCGGAAATTTTCTGTTAAACAGTATAATCACCGAAGGCAAGCTTTCACCTCCATTACCTTCTAATGGTGGGGTAATTTTACCATCAACAAGATTTGCAGCGGAAAACAACACTGGATATCCGGTTCTCCTATAATCATTATACTGATCAACAGATGACCCAACACTAGATAACCATTTTTGTGTCATAATAATTTCCATTTTTTTCGTACTATTTCCTGAAGTAAATTCATCCATAACTCCAGTGATATAACCAGTAGCAGCAGAAGATGTCGCTAATGTAGGAATAACTTGAGTAGATCCATTTTTTGAAACAACATAGTCGACCATTTTGAAAGCCTCCTTAATTGCAGATTCCAATACTGCTTTTGCATCTCCTGTTATTGTACCATCCTGTATTAACTCCGCTTTCAAAAACAAAATATCTGCATTAGTGATTAAACGGTATGGAGCCGCCCCAGTTCCAGAAGTAGCTGAAGCAGAACCACCTTTACCGTCATCATATCGTCCTCCCACTGGGTATATCCCAAAAAGAGAAACTTGATTCTGTACATTTGAACCTCTCTTAGGGCCTTGAGATCCAAAATACTTCGAGACAAAACCTCCGTCTCTATACTCCAACTCTGTATTTGCTGCATCAGATGCTTTCATTTGATTATAAAAATAATACGGAATACGCGGATCAGTTAGTCCTTCAAATATACTTGTGTTATAACCGGCCATTATTTCGTAAAGCCATGGACTGACGTGCATAGTTCGTTGTGTTGCAAAATATTCGCCAAATCCGGGATTACGATCATCTGTTGCCTCATTCTTACCGTATGGAATCATGAAAGCTTCAGCGTTGGTGCTAATCATATTATTTTCCGCAATTAGCGCACTTATCTGGGCTTTTACATCCTCTTTTTTATGCACTTGCACTAATAATTTAAATTTTATAGAGTTTGCTGCTTTTACCCAATTATTAACACTACCACCATAAATCAAATCATCTGCAGCTGGCTTTTTTAAATTTGTAGCAGTCGTATTCTTCAGATCCGCGACACCTTCATCTAACAAGGTTATCAATTGCTTATAAATGTCCTGTCCCTTATCATATTTAGGATATAAGATCCCTTCAGCAACTTTATTCGCTTCAGTAAATGGAATATCCCCATACAAATCCACTAGATAAGAAAATGTATATGCCTTAATTATTTTAGCGATACCAACATATTGAAGATTTCCTTCCTCTGTTTCTTGCTTAATAATAATATCTGCATTTGTCAATACATCCCTATATGAATATTGCCATCCTTGTGACGTTTCAAAATCGTTACCAGCAGCACCATATTGATCGTAATCGCCGTAATGAACCATCTGATGCATATATGCCGATAAGCTTGTACTAAACCCCGAAGTCATGGCTAAACTCTGACCTATAAATTTCTGAATATGAGGTAATAATATCTTAGACTCTAACTCAGATGGATTATTGGGATCTGTGTTGATATCTAGTTGCTTGGAACACGAGACTGATGTCAACAATAACCCCACTACCACTATATTTCTAAACATTTTCATAATTTCTTAATTAAAATCTTGCAACTAAATTAAAACCATAACGCTTTGTTGTTGGCGCCGCAGATAACTCAACACCTTGAGAAGAAGAAGAACCGTAGCTAGCAACTTCTGGGTCAAAATTTGAATACTTAGGAAAGTTCGGGGCAAAAAACCACAGATTTCTTCCTGTTACACTCAAACTCACCCCTTTTATGAATGAATTATTAAAGATCGCTTTCGGCAATTCATAGCCAATTGAAACTTCACGTAATCTGTAAACAGTGGCATCATAGATATTCCACTCCGTTGCAGTATTGATAGCAAAAGTTTGACCAATATCTGGATTTGGAGAAAAGTACAAATCATTTACGGTTAACTTTGTCTGGTTCCAAATTTTATTCTGTGCTCCATCGAGAATTGGCTTTCCAGTAATGGGGTCTCCATAAACACCTGGTAGAATCGCGTTGTACTCGCGTCCCTCCGTATCCTTTGTAACACCTCTACCTAATAAGGAGCTGTTAGTTACAGAATACATATCCCCCCCTTTTGTCCAATCAAATAAAGCTGCAAAAGAGAAACCTTTATAAGTAACCGTATTATTAATACCTAACTTGAAATCGGGATTTGGGTCACCAACCATATACTCCTGGGTCTTATCCTCGATCATACCTCCCGTAGCAGGATTTATCAAGACATTTCCTTCGTCATCTCTATAAACCTTGGTTCCTCTCAAGTAACCAAAAGGCATTCCAGGCTCAAGATATGTAGAGATCGAACCGCTTAACATTGCTCTCAACTCAATACGCGGGGTACCAGCGATAAGTTCTTCAACAATATTTTTGTTTTTTGTAAATGCAGCAGTAAGGTTCCACTTAACAGGACTATCTGGAGATAACGGCTTGAGGCCTAAACTTATTTCAACACCTTTATTATTTATCTTGCCAAAATTCGTAAAGTACTCGTCAAAACCAGACGATGGCGAAAGAGCAATAGGTGCTAATAAATCTGTAGACGTTTTATTATACCAACTAACATCCAGATTCAATCGATTTCTAAACAAAATAAGCTCTGCTCCAAATTCTACCTCATTTGAGAATTCAGGAGTTAAATTAGGTGATTGAAATCTGTAATCAATATGCCCCGTAGGCTTACCAAGAAAATTATTTTCAACAACATAAGTAGTCAACAAACTATATGGATCCGTGTCCCGTCCGACCTTTGCCCAGGCCGCCCGTATTTTCCCAAAACTCAAAATATCACTTTCTAGGCCCAAAGCCTCAGAGAACACAAAAGCGCCTGAAACACCAGGATAAAAATATGATCTCGAACTCTTAGGCAACGTAGAAGACCAATCATTACGGGCGCTTAAAGTAAGATACAAGTACTGCTTATAGTCAAACGTTGCGTCAGCAAAAAGTCCCATGATTCTTCTTTTATTAAAAAAATCTATATTGAACAACTTTTGCTCCGTATTTGTTAAGTTATAAATTCCTCTTGCAATAAATCGCTTCCCTTCATCTTGGTTACGATCAACAATGCGTTGGTTATAGTTAAACCCTATTACACCAGTAAGAGAAATTTCATCCGTAATTTTTGGTGTAAACGTACTTTTAAACGTTGTTTCTAATTCTTTGGTATCCCGTTTATCAATAATCAATGCGCCAAGCCCTTCTTTTGCTCTAGATGAAATTTCGTAAACCTCATTTCTATTCATGAACCCTAAATTTGCACCTAAATTATAGTCTAATTTCCACCAATCATTGATTTTGAAATCTGCTGCAAAAGAACCTAAAACTCTATTCTCTAGTGTCGTAGCGTAATTATTGTAAGCAGACCACATAGGATGATCAAATTGCCCTGCTCCGAGCCAATTCAAATTATTTCCAAGCTTATCAGACCATGGCAAAGATCCGTTCCAATTACGAGCTAAAAATAATGAGCGAGCAAACGATGAAGCCGCACCGTCAACCTGATTTTCTCCAAAATAACCACCGACTTGATTAGAATTTGTATAAGCTAAACTACCTCGCACATTCATGCGCTCTGAAACTTTCAAATTTCCCCCAGCAGATAAATTATATCTTTTAAATGAAGAATTTGGTACATACCCTTTGTGATCCATTTGAGATAAGGTCACATTGAACCCAGATTTTGCCGATCCTCCAGCAAAATTTATCGAGTTCTCTAAAACACGCCCAGTTTGAAATAAATCCTTAACATTATTAGGATAAGCTCTATAAGCAACATTTTTTCCAAAAAGCTCTGGATATGCTGCCAAATATGGGCCCCAAGTGGGAATGCTATCAATCGTCCCAAATTTTGGTCCCCAAGAACCATTAGATGCTGAATAATTAAACTGAGAACCCGCACCATATGAATTCTGATACTCCGGAAGATTTGCTATGTTTTCCAAGGAAATGGAACTTCTTAACGTTACCGATGTAGGTTGGTCTAGCTTCGCACTCCCAGATTTAGTTGTAATAATAACAACACCGTTGGAAGCTCTGGAACCATATAAAGCTGCTGCTGCAGACCCTTTCAACACGTTGAAGCTTTCAATGTCATTTGGATCTAGATTTGAGATACCCGAAGAATAAGCTGCACCTCCTGAAGTCATGCTACTAGATTCTACCATAGAATTATCATACGGCACCCCATCAACAATAATTAAAGGTTGATTATCACCAAAAAAAGACGAATTACCACGAACTTGAAAACGTGTCGCCGCTCCAGGAGTTCCCTGAGAAGTACGAATATCTACCCCTGCTACTTTACCTTGCATAGATTTTAATAAATCTGGTTCAGAATTTTGCAATAAATCATCCGGGTTAACTTTGGTAGTAGCATAAGTTAAGCTCTTCGCCGAACGTTGTATTCCCATAGCCGTTACCACGACCTCTTCTAAAGAATTGTCTGCAGAAACTAGACTTACATTAACAACAGAGCGTGAATCAACCTTAACTCTTTGCGAGGCATATCCAATATAACTATAATTTAAAGTCGAACCTTCGGGCACAGATATTGAGTAGTTACCTGCACCATCAGTCTGTGTAGCGGTAGAGCTGCCAACAACTGACACAGATACTCCTCCAATAGGAGAACCATCTGTTGCAGAGGTAACCTTCCCACTCACTTGCCGATTTTGTGCCATCGACACGCCGATAAGGCATGTCAGCACAAAAAATAAACTGAGTAATTTTTGTTTCATGTGTTTATGTGTTTAGTTAAAATTTTTTATAACAAATTATACAACGCAAAATTTAGATATACTATCACAGTCCCATACCTAACACTTATTAGACACAGATGGAAAGTTTTATCAAAATCTGATAAAATTAAAAACAGAACTAATAACGATTGCTAAATCTGAGTTGTTAAGAAATAAATTAGATTCGTACCCTTGGTAACTGTTCGGTTCGACTCCGGCTTTAAATAATAATTTAAATCCAAAGACGAGGGGATAAATTGAGTAATTTTTGTTTCATGTGTTTGTATGTTTAGTTTTTACAATTGTTTGTTGTTAGTAGCGTACTATCTTAGCAGTGATATTACTATGCAAACATATAAAAAAAAATAAAGTTTCACACTTTTTAACATTTTTTTTTCAGAAACATCACTTTAAACAAGAAAAAATACGGAATCCTATTCTAATTGTAACGATGACAGAAACTATTAACTAAACAACCAATAATAAAAACCAGATTTCAAGCCACTAATTCGTACCAGAAAAGAGATAGAAAGAAAAAATTAAACAAACAAAAAATGCCCCCCATTTTCATGAGAGGCATCCTATTAATTAAAAAATAGAACTTATCGTGTACCGCCAGCCCACCATACCTGCTCGGTATAAACGTACTGTCCATTTCCAAATGCTGCTTCCACATTTGGATTAGTCGTTGTATCATCGTTACCGTATGGCAAGCGCAAAGGAAATTTACCTGGATTTTTCAACTCGATAAACTCTTCGCCGTTAGCTTTCCATCGACGGATATCGTTATACATTTCCGTAGACTCGCCAGAAGCGCCGTAAAAAGCTAAATACTTTTGGTTAGCAATCTCTTTTAACGGGTTAGCCAAAAATAGAGCTTTTACTTGGTCATTAAAGTAAGTTGAGATATCTGCATCGGTTAAATCCTGCGAAGTCTCTGTAATTACGCCATTCGACAAAACACGTGGAGCAGAAAATGCCGCGTTGATAGAAATCTCTGAATTTTTAATAGCAGCTGTAACTGCTTCCTTCAAGACAGATTCTACCTCTGAGCTACCTTTACCTAATCGTTGTAAAGCTTCAGCTTTCAAGAACTGCAATTCATGGTAACTCAAGAACTGTGTCGGAGCTGTCTGTGCGTAAACAAATACAGAGGTCAAATATTTGTTTTGAACCTGCTCATTTTTACCATTTACGGCCAACAGATCATATGCAGCCTGATCATTACCTATATTGGCGACCTGAATCCAATTTGTAACCCGATCAATAGCCTTTGGCGGATTCATAAAGCTACGAGTAGCTCTTGGATCCTTACGCGCAATCATTTTATCTGCGATACTCTTACTTGCTGCAAGACCATCTCTAGACCACTGAAAATCAAATAAAGGATTCAGATTTGAAGCATCATAAATTTTAAACTTCGCTTCTTCTGCAGCGTTTTTAAACGACTTATCGACATCTGCAACGATCCCATTCAATACCTCTGCAGTAGCTCCTGTTTTATTTAACAGACGCATCGAATATCTGGCTTTCAATCCATAGGCAAACTTAGTCCAACTACCAATGTTACCCCCGAACAACAAATCCTGCGTTCCTACTGGACCTGATCCGTGGGTATCCCCTTTCGGTAGATTAACTACAGCTGCATCTAAATAGGCAAAGATCTGCTTATATAGTTCTTCTTGTTTATCCAATTTAGGAGCACGGACTTGCAAAGGATTAAATCCTTCAGAATATGGGACATCACCAAACAAGTCGGTCAATAGCGCTAAATTGTAAGCAGCCATCACCTGTCCTATACCTAAAGTAGTGTAGTTACCAGATTGAGATCCGCCTTCAGAACATTTTTCGATCACCAAACGGGAATCTCTCAAAGCTGTATAAACAGAACCCCACACGTTATTAAATGTAGAAGCTGCTGATACTGAGTTAAGTCTTTGTTCGGCATTCCAAAGTTGATTGTGCGTACCTGCTTCATGCTCTACATAGGCTGACAAGTACGTATTAAAATCCCCCCCTACGTTGTAAAATGCTGTACGCGTAATAATATCAGTAAGAATAAATTTTGCTTGTACATCTTTCGGCTTATCGATATTCTCATTGATCCCGTCCATAACATCCTCTGAACAAGAAGTGAAAAGTACTGGAGTCGCTAAAATTCCTATAGCGAGTAAGCCTACTATATTTAGTTTTAATTTCATTGTCGTAATTATTAGAATTTAATATTAACACCTAACCCATAACTCGACGTGCCTGGAAGTGAAAACCGTTCGAATGCGCCAGACATATTGGTATTACCTTGTGAAACCTCAGGATCAAATCCTTTAAGTTCCGACCAAAGAATGAGGTTACGTGCAAATGCATTAACGTCTACCTTTAGTTTAGATGTTTGATAAACTGGATAACCTAAGGCTACTTCCCGAAGTTTCACAAATGAAGTCCCGCGAATTGATGACTCGGAGATATCATTCATATTCGTAAAATATTCGAAAGCCCTAGATGGATCTATGACGATATCATTTTTCTCGTATTGTCCCGGAGCGACCTCTTTAACAGCATCTTGTTCAAACATAAATCCTGTTCCACTGCGGAAATCTGCTGACTTTTGAGTCACACCATAATAATCCAAAACACCTGCTGTACCGTGAAACATCTGACCGCCCTGCTTCCAATCAAAAACTGCAGACAAGCGAATTTTTTTGTATTCAAAATTCGTATTAAAGCCTAAATTAAAGTCTGGAGAAACAGAACCGATAACTTGCTCTGGACCTGCCTGTGGCATACCATCTGCATCTACGACAATCTGTCCTGCGTCATTTCTCAAGTAAGAAACACCGTAAATGACCGGAAACTTCTCACCGATACCTGCACGCACCTGAGGCTCGGTAAATCCTCCCATAAAAATGCTATTAACACCCTCCTTTAGCTCGTCAACATAGTTGTCAATCTTTGTAAAATTGAAGGCAAAATCCCATTTGAAATCTCCATCTCTGTAAGGTGCTACAGCCAGTGTCAACTCATGTGTATTGGTATGAATCTTACCTCCGTTGGTGACCAAGCTAGAATAACCTGTTGAGGCCGCTAAAGGAACCTGAAAGATCTGATCCTTTACATTCTGACGTGAGAAGGTATAGTTCAAATTCACCAAACCATTCCAGAATGTCAAATCTGTACCCACTTCGATCGCCTGCGTATTTTGAGGCCTTAGACTTGGATCGTAAATGATTGAATACGGTGTATATGAAGTAGTACCATTGATTGGATACAGAATAGGCGTACCCGAAGAAAATCCTCCTCCATAAACAGGCTTATCGTAGTAGCTCAAATAATAATCACCCGCTTGTCCCACTTCTGCATAAGACGCTCTTATCTTACCCATTGTTAAGATCGAGTTTCTCACAGACTCTAATTCTGTAAACACAAATGCCGTAGATACCGAAGGGTAAAAGAATGAACGATTGTTACGTGGCATAGAAGAAACAATATCGTTACGCCCTGTAGCATTCAAAAACAACATATTTTTGTAAGCTAACGCTAAACTCCCGAACGTACCAAACGTACGGCTATTACGCAAATTTTGTTCTGTGATTACAGTTGCCGCGTTATTAATGTTATTCCATTCCGGAAAGTTGAAATTCATACCGTAAGCATAATCTCTTCTACGCGTACGATTAACAATCTCATTACCGATCATCGCATCAAACACAAGATCCTCATTGATCTTCCAGTTGTAAGAAGCTGTCCCTAAAGAGTTCCATTCCGTAACAGAGATATGATAGTTTTCGACTTCACCGTTAGCATTGGCATGTCCGTATCCCCAAAGATCCGTATAATTAGTTGTGTAAGAATCAACACCTGCTTGATACTTAAGGATCAACTTTTGATTATCACCTAGATCTGTAGCATACTGCCCGAATCCGTTCCCAAAGAAACGCTGCGTGTTCTCAGAAAACTTGTTGTTATCTACGGCCCAATAAACACCATCGAAACCACCTGTACTACGGTATGTATTTTGTTGCGTAGGATTATTCAGGTAATAAGAAGGAATACCTTTAAGATCATAAGATGCCGGTGCTCCGTACAAGGTTGCTATAATACCGTTATTGGCTCCTGTCTGTTTTGTGATTTTAGAATTCACGTAGTTACCACTAAAACCTGTAGTCCATTTATCTGATAATTTTGCCTCGCCAGCTAGCTTTGCAGTATAGCGATCCATACCTGTTGAAGGCACAATACCATCAGCATTGGTAGCTCCTAATGACATCGCGTAGCTTCCTTTGTCAAAACCTTGAACAATATTAAACGAGTTATTATATGTGTTCCCGATCTCAAAGAATTCCTTTGCATTATTATAGGACTGTGGAGTCGCCCATGGATCTAATCCCGCATTAGCACGTTGCTGTACAAAGTATTTCCCCTCTTGTCTTCCGTATTTCTGCGTATAGGCATTATCCACACTTCCTCCATATACTGGATCTAAATGCAACTGATCTATACGTTGTCCCCAAGAAGTCGAGGACATTGGTGAATATTTACCTCCGATCCCTTGGGCATAAGTATCCTGAAAATCAGGCAACACAGACACTTTATCAAACGAAACATTAGAATTGTAAGAAATCTGAGGTTTCCCTTGCTTGCCTTTACCGCTTTTCGTAGTAATAATAATTACGCCATTAGAAGCACGCATACCGTACAACGCCGAAGCAGCCTGTCCTTTTAGGATATTAATACTCTCTATATCATTTGGGTCAATATCCAATCCTCTCGATGCATAGTCGGCACCGGAAACACTATTTCCAGTCGAAACGTCATTTCCGGAAGAAATCGGCATTCCGTCCACTACATACAAAGGAGAGTTATTACCTGTAAACGAACGTGCGCCACGGATGGTAATATTGGCAGAAGCTCCTGGCATACCCGACGAAGGCGTAACTTGTACCCCCGACACTTTACCTTGGATCGCCGTCGCTAAATTACTATTGGCAGCTTCCGTCAATTTATCGCCTTTCACTTCTTGTGTTGCATAACTTAAAGCTCTTTTTTGACGAGACTGTCCCATTGCCGTAACGACCACTTCCTCCAAAGCGTTCTCTTCGGATTCTAACACAATGTTAAGGGTGGTTTGTGTACCTACCGTAATACGTTGTGCAAGATAACCGATGTAAGAGACGTTCAAAGTCGACCCCTCGGCAACATTAATCTTAAAGACACCTGCATTGTCAGTCTGCGTAGCAGTGCTGGTACCTACTACAGAAATGGATGCACCTGCTACCGGAGCACCATCTACTGAAGAAGTAACCTTACCACTCACCTGACGATTTTGTGCAAACGAAACCCCGACAAGGAATGTAAACACAAAAATAAAACTGAGTAATTTTTGTTTCATGTTAAAGTATATGTGTATAAAAAATAATTTTCATGTCTAAACTTTGGTATATAACACAACCAATAGTTTAATGCAGACTTTAGACAGCAAATAGCAGGCTATAGAAAGCATTATAGTCTTTCCATAATTAAAGAGAAGTACAAATAGTTAGTATGCCATCATCTAAAAGAATCAGGGTGACAAATATAAGGGACACAAGTTGTCATTGCAAGTTTTTTAAATCAAAACGTTTTTCATTAAAATAAACATAATCAAAATATTCTACCAATGAAAATCAAGCAACCCCACTATTCGATTTAACATATTTTAAGAAAAATAAAATAATCAAAATATAATTTCAATCTATTCGATAAATCAAAATAAAATTTTAAGACAAACCGTTAAACTACTTAGATTTAATCCTATTATCATTTCGATATTATTTGTTCAATCATTAATATATAGTGTTAATTATTGTAACAATTTAATCCGTCAACCGCTCCCTAGCCGGATATATCACAAAGCCGCGCACCGTAAAAATTCGCGAATACAAAGCATTTTACTTATTTTTGCAGGATGAGATTTGACATCATTACCGTATTACCCTCCTTGCTGGATAGTCCATTTGCACATTCAATCTTACAGCGCGCACAAAAAAAAGGCTTGACGGAAATTCATGTTCACAACCTTAGAGACTACAGTACCCACAAACAAAAGTCTGTAGACGATTATCCTTATGGAGGAGGATCCGGTATGGTGATGCAAATCGAACCATTCGCTCGATGTATCGAGAAACTCCAGAACGAAAGAGAGTATGATGAAATCATATATATGACTCCGGACGGTACTACGCTTAACCAAGCTATCGCTAATGATCTCTCCACACGGGGCAATATCATTGTATTGTGTGGGCACTATAAAGGAATAGATCAACGCATACGCGATGTATTCGTGACACGCGAAATATCGATAGGTGACTATGTCCTTTCAGGAGGCGAACTTCCGGCAGCTATCCTCGTCGATGCTATAGTACGACTAATACCCGGTGTTCTATCCGATGAAACTTCCGCTTTATCCGATTCCTTCCAAGATGGTCTACTCGATGCTCCTATATATACAAGACCTGCTGAATGGCGTGGGCATAAGGTTCCTGATATCCTATTAAGTGGCAACGAAGCCAAAATCAATGCGTGGAGGGATGAACAACAACTCCAACGAACACAGGAAAGAAGGCCAGATTTATTGAAAGAAGAGTAGCAGTTGCTAAATAAGTAAGCATTTGCAACTTTATTTTTCTGAAAGAATCTATCTTCAAAGGGTATCAAGAACTTTCATGATTCTATTGATAATTCAATAAAATCATGAAAGTTTTATTTTTTTAACAAAAAGAGTTTGATTATTTAAAAATTATTCTAAATTTGCAGTGTAATGATGACACAAAGTACATATCAATTTTGGTGGTGGCCTGGAGCAAATAGCGTCGGGAGGCACCTCTATTGGTTTTCAGAATAAGGATTTTTTTAATCAACCAAAACCATAAATCAAAAGCCCGACGTATTTCGTCGGGCTTTTTTTGTTTAATATAGTTACAAAACCAGAACCTTCGAAAAAAAAGCGCTTTAAAAACTGAAAAAAATAAATAAAGACTTACCAACAATTAAACATATATGACATACGCATTCAAAACAAACCACAAAAAAATACTAGCTGACACCACCACACCAGTTAGTATCTATCTTCGTATGCGGGATATCTTTCCAAACACTATTCTACTCGAAAGTTCGGAGTATCACAGCCGGGACAACAACATCAGCTATATCTGCTGCCAACCGATTGCCGGATTAGCACTCAATGAAAATGACTTAACGATTAGCTATCCAAACCAAGAAAAGATTGTCAAACCAGCCTCATCCATCGACTTACGAACTGAAGTATCCGCTTTTAGGCAATCGTTTCAGGAAGAATACCTAGCTGACACAAACGTCATTTCCAACGGATTATTTGGCTATTTCACCTTCGACACTGTAGCACATTTTGAGGATATAACCCTCACCGCCAAATTAGAAGACGCACGAAAAATTCCCTTTTTACAATACCATGTATACAAATATGTCATTGCTATCGATCATTTTCGCAATCAGCTTTACATCTTCGAGCATCTACTTGACGAGAAAGAAAGCGACCTGGAACGTATCGAATACTTGATTCAAAACAAAAATTTCCCAGAGTATTCTTTCTATACAACAGGAGAAGAGAAATCAAACATGACCGATGAATCGTTCAAAGCACTTGTTGACAAAATGAAAGCTCATATACGTAGAGGTGACGTCTTCCAAATCGTACCTTCTCGAGGGTTTTCAACATCATTTGCAGGCGATGAATTCAATGTATATCGAGCCCTGCGTGCCATCAACCCTTCCCCTTACCTATTCTACTTTGATTACGGAGACTTCAAGCTTTTTGGTTCTTCACCGGAAGCACAGCTCACCATCAAAAAGGGAGAGGCAACCATATACCCGATAGCGGGAACCTTCAAACGTACGGGCGACATGGAACAAGATGAAAAAATAGCCGAAGAACTAAAAAATGATCCAAAGGAATCGGCAGAACACGTCATGCTGGTTGATTTGGCCCGCAATGACCTTAGTCGTCACTGTACGAACGTTCAAGTCAAATCATACAAAGAAGCACAGTACTATTCCCATATCATCCATTTAGTCTCCAAGGTATCGGGAAAACTAACGCCTAGTGCCAATCCATTTGACGTCGTCGGCGACACCTATCCCGCTGGCACACTATCGGGTGCCCCAAAACATATGGCCATCACGTTGATAGATCGCTATGAAGGAATGCAACGTTCTTTCTACGCAGGGGCAATCGGCTTTATGGGCTTCAACGGAGATTTTAACCATGCCATCATGATACGTTCCTTCTTGAGTAAGAAGAATGTATTACACTACCAAGCTGGAGCAGGTATAGTATTGGATTCGGATCCAGAAAAAGAACTACAAGAAGTAAACAACAAAATAGCTGCACTGCGCAGAGCCCTTGAAATAGCACAAACCCTATGATACGTCCTCTTGAATACTGTGAGAATACGACACATCTCACATCAAGCATCGAAACTATTGATACCAGAATTTTGGAATTACTCCATTTACGCAAACAGTATATGGCAGAAAAACAAAAGAGAGGAAATACAAACGACACAGAGTTCGTAGATTTGATAGCGACCAATAAAGAAATACAGCAACTAGTGGAAACCAGTCAATTGTTACAAGATGAACAAAGATAAAATTTTAGTCATAGACAACTATGATTCTTTCACCTACAACCTAGTCCATTTGTTACAGGAATTAGGAGTAGACTACGAAGTCGTACGTAACGACAAATTCAATCTGGACTATATCGATCAATTTGAGAACATATTGCTATCTCCGGGCCCTGGTATACCCGAAGAAGCCGGACTACTGATGGACGTAATCCGAACCTACGCATCCAAAAAGCGTATCTTGGGGATATGTCTCGGCCAACAGGCGATTGCGGAAGTATTTGGCGGCAAACTTTTCAACATGTCAAGACCCCTACACGGTATAGCTTCATCCATCATTATCACCGACAAAGACGAGAAGCTTTTTCAAGGCTTTCCCGAAGAATCAAAAATAGGACGATACCACTCTTGGGCTGTCGATGAGAAAAGTTTACCGGACGTTCTAAAAATCACTGCTATCGATGAAAATGGAATTATCATGGCCATAGCACATAAACAGTACGATGTGCGCGGAATGCAATTCCACCCGGAGTCGATATTGACCGATAATGGAAAGAAATTAATTGAAAATTGGTTGAAATGAAGTTAAAAAGGTTATGAAGGTTACGGGGTAACAAGTGAACATGTTATCAAGTTAACTAGATAACTCGATAACAGCATAACAAGACAACTCAATAACAACATAACTTGATAACAATATAACTTCAGAACTTGATAACAACAAATATGACTATACTGGATAAAATCATCGAAAGAAAAAAAACAGAAGTTGCCGAAGCAAAGTCCAAAACATCCTTGCAACAGCTTGAAAAGTTCCCTTTATTTCCTAGATCCTGCTATTCCTTAAAAGAATCGGTAGAAAATCCACTCCGAACAGGCATCATTGCCGAATATAAACGCGCGTCGCCTTCTAAAGGGGTTATAAATAATAGTTCGACCGTCCAAGAAGTCGTACAAGGCTACCAGACAGCCGGAGCTTCCGCCATTTCTGTACTTACCGACAGGGACTTCTTTCAAGGTAGTCTTGCCGACCTTAGCAGTGCTAGGGAAGTACTACAGATCCCACTACTCCGCAAGGAATTTATCGTTGATAGCTATCAAATAACAGAAGCAAAAGCATATGGAGCAGACATTATCCTCCTAATTGCCGCATGCCTTACCTCAGAAGCCGTCCAATCCTTGTCCCTACACGCTAAATCACTAGGTCTTAACGTGTTATTGGAAGTACATAATGAAGAAGAACTTCAACATAACATTTTCGATAGCATCGATGCTATCGGTGTAAATAACCGGAATTTAAAGGATTTCAACGTTTCATTGAACCATTCCTACGACCTTGTCAACAAAATACCAGATCAGTATATCAAAGTTTCGGAAAGTGGAATCTCTGCCCCAAAAACCATCTTAGATTTAAGAAAACGCGGATTTCAGTCCTTCCTAATTGGTGAAAACTTTATGAAAACCACCAATCCAGGAGAAGCGATGCAAGACTTTGTTAAACAGTTAACTATTTAAATGAAGATTTGACCATTTGCAAATCCGCGCATTTGCAAATTCGCATATTTACGCAAAAAGCTTTAATTTTGCACCATGTCTGTAAAAATTGGTAACAACATTGATCTAGGTGAATTCCCATTACTTCTGGCTCCTATGGAGGATGTCAGCGACCCGCCATTTCGTTACGTTTGTAAGCAGAATGGCGTAGATATGATGTATACCGAATTTATATCTTCAGAGGGACTCATCCGCGACGCAGCAAAATCCGTTCAAAAATTGGACATCTTCGAATACGAGCGACCTATCGGTATCCAAATTTTTGGTGGTGACATCGATTCTATGCGGCAATCTGCCGAGATATGCACCAAAGCAAACCCCAATCTTATAGACATCAACTATGGCTGCCCTGTCAAGAAAGTGGTCTGCAAAGGTGCAGGTTCCTCCTTGTTGCAAGACATAGATAAAATGGTAGCGATGACCAAAGCTGTCGTAGAGGCAACACATCTCCCTGTCACCGTAAAAACGAGATTAGGATGGGATGATAATACCAAAAATGTCTACGAAGTGGCCGAACGCCTACAGGATGTAGGCATACAAGCGCTAGCCATACACGGAAGAACACGTGCGCAGCTGTACAAAGGGCAGGCAGACTGGTCTATGATACGAGATATCAAGCGAAATCCACGGATAAAGATTCCAATATTCGGTAATGGTGATGTCGATTCTGTCGAAAAAGCAGCCGCCTGGAGGCAGGAATATGAAGTAGACGGTATCATGATAGGTAGAGCCTCTATCGGTTATCCTTGGATCTTTAGAGAGATCAAACATTTTTTTCAAACAGGAGAACGTTTGGAAGGTCCGACCATAGCAGAACGCGTGGAAGTGTGTCGTAGCCACCTCACCAAATCCATTGAGTGGAAAGGTGATAAACTTGGGATATTCGAAATGCGCAGGCACTACGCAAACTATTTCAAAGGCATACCCAATTTTAAAGAATACCGTATGAAACTTGTAGGACTGAATCTCTATGACGAAATCATCGAGGTTTTAGATGAAATAAAAGATAGTTTTGTTGGTGAGCCGGTATAACCTTCCTTAACACTTTAATTTCTAAACTTTATCTTCTCCCTAACAACTTCAAAACAGCATTCTTTTCTAAGAAGAAAGTGCAAACGCTAAAAACAATTAATAATAAATTCCCTACCCATACATTACTGTCAAATACAAAACAACTTGCTAGAGAAATCACCAGTCCAATAAGCAGATAAAGGCTAATGCTACCAAAAGCGTAAGGTATAGAATAATATTTTTGCCCCCAAAACAGGGACAGTCCGATCATAACCAAATATACAAGACTGGTTGATAAAACGGCTCCCACATAAGAATACAAGGGAATTAACAGTACATTTAAAGCTATCGTAACCAAAGCACCTACACCCGATATATATATCGCATATTTGGTTTGATCAGTCAATTTATACCACACAGAAAGGTTCATATATACACCCAAAAGCACATAATTAAACAATAATACCGGCAATATCTTCAATCCAGACCAATACTCTTCAGGATTTTTCGCGTTTCCTTCTATAAATTCCTTTATCCAGCTGATATTTGCATTTAACCCGATCATTACCAACACCATCAGAATGACGAAATACTTCATGACAGCGGCATAGGTACGTGGTGCATTCGCATTGTTCGCATGCGAAAAGAAAAAAGGTTCGGCTCCCAATCGAAACGCTGTAACAAATAGATTTAAAAAAATAGCTATTTTAGCTACAGCACCATATACCCCTAATTCAGTGACCCCTAATTCTCCGGGTAAAAGCTTTCTAAAAAACATTTTATCCAAGTTCTCGTTGATGATAAAAGAAATATTTGCAATCAAAATAGGAAAGCTATACCTCAGCATATTTTTCAAAAGCACTTTATCAACTTTTAAACGTACTTTCAACAATTCGGGAGCTAACAAAACCAGCGTTAATACAGAAGCTACCAAATTAGAGATAAACACATACCCGAGCCACCCTTCTTGAAACCAACCCAACGAAAACGATGCCCAAAATGAAGATTCAACCCTCCACCTCGGTAGGAAAACGATAAAAAACAAATTCAGACCGACGGTAACAAAGATGTTGATAAATTTCAGATAGCTGTATCGAACAGGGCGTCCCTGGGCTCTTATTTTAGCAAAAGGAACAACTGCTAATGCATCCGCGACCAAAATAAAGGCAAAAAACTTTACATATTGAACATATAAGTCTATATCTCCTCCTTCGGAAAAAAATGAAGCTATCGGCCTTGTAAAAATAAAAACACTCCCTAGCAACAGGACCGACATAAACAAGGTCACAAAGAAACTGTTATTATAAACTTTGTCTTTGTCCGCAATCTCTTGCTTTTGCAGGTACCTAAAAAAAGTAGTCTCCATCCCAAATGCCAAAATAGCATTCAACATGGAGACCCAAGCGTAAAAACTAGTATATATACCATATGTGCCTGCATTCTGAAATTTCCGCAGGTAAATAGGCGTCATCAAAAAACTGATCATCCGTGATACAATGGTGGTCATACCATAAATCACCGTGTCGCTTAAGAACTTTTTAATAGAAGACACAACAGCTTATTTTCGTCTTTTCAATACAACAAAATCCGTAAAGCCCTGAAGCTCCAAACGCTCTTTATACACAACAGATTCTACCTCTGCCCTGTCCGGTCCCTCTTCACAATACTCAACCAACGAAGTTAAAGCAAAATCATCACCCTCTGCCTCGATATATACAGAACCATCTGCTTCATTCAGTACAAACCCCTTAACACCAAGCTGATCAGCGACCGCTTTTGCTGTAAGCCTAAAATATACGCCTTGAACTTTTCCTTTAACGGTAATATCCCAATGTTTCATATATAAATAATTATCTTAGATGAGCTCACAAGCTCGATCTGACTTTTAATGGTCATATGGAATATCCAAAGTATATTATGCACGAATTGTTGTAATTGCTGTGCATGCTGCTTCGCGGTCATTCGTGTTTTCGCGGCCTGCGCTACATGAATATTTCATCTGTAATATATAGTCATATACGGAACATCGGCGTATTCTCCTGCCTTACTCAGGTGAAGTATACGCCGACGCTTCTTAACTACAAAAGTAATAATTTTATTTAAGCAATACGTTCTATTTGAACTTTGTCCGTCATTTTGAAATGATTCATATTTTTAACAAGTAACAGACCGGGAGTCTTGCCCACTTCTAATGAGCCTAAACTCTCTTCCAAGGACAATGCCTTTGCTCCATTGATGGTCGCCCACTGTATCGTTTTGATAAAATCCAGGTCAGCAAAATGCTTGTGCAATGTTTTGAGCTCGTCCAATATATCTAGGGTATCATTAGACGCCAAACTATCCGTACCTATAGCAATCTCACATCCATTTTGTTCAAGAATACTTACTTTAGGAAGGGTGCCCTCAATATATAGATTAGCCTTTGGACAGAGACACATCACCACATCCCTTCCCATTCTGCGGATAAAGTCTAAATCTTTTAATGAAGTAAAAGTATTGTGTACGAGGATAATTTTATTGCCCGTCGGGAGATAAGACATGTAGGTCTGTACCGAATTTCTTGCCTGCGCTTTAAAATCATCTGCAGAAAAACCGATTTGCTTATAGAACTCTAAAAAATCCCCAGTTTTGTAACGGAAAAGCTTATTTTCCTCTTCACTCTCCTGATTGTGGATTGAAATGATATTGTCATCGGAAACTGACTTCTTAAAAGCTTTAAAAAGTGCCTTAGAACAAGAATAGGGAGAATGAAGTGTTATAGAAGCATGACTAGAATCAAAATGAAACTCAAGCTCCCGCGCTTCGTCAATCTTACGATTCACTTCTTCATCATTCAATCCCAATATTTCAACAAAAGTATGATAAGCAATCTTACTTGCTTCTTTCACGCTAGCGGAAATAGCCGAATTTACATGATCGCCCACCGCTTGTATACCGCTATCGTACATCGCTCGATCTGCAGCTATCATAGCCTCACGGACAACGTCATCGTCTGCACCCCGATTTGACATCACTTCGGTGATAAATTTAACCAAACCCTGCTCTTGAGAAATTTTGCCTATCAAATGAGACAACTCCAAATGACAATGTGCGTTAATAAAACCAGGAATCAAAACGCCCTTCAAGCGTTCTATTTCTACATTATTCGGCACCGAATCATTATCATATATTCCCAAAACCGTACCATTTTCGTCCATTGCAATCACCCCATTTTTGATAGGGCTGGACGTGACTGGCATCACATAATCAGCTGAATAATAATGAACCATTTATATACCAATAGTTAGTGTGTGTGTATTTTCTAAGGGGTAAAGAGCAACCCTGTTTAGAAAATGTAAATTTAACACAAAATATTGCTTTAAACCAATACTCTTGACAAATTAAGTAATTTATTTTACACAAAAAAAATGAACTTTTGTTTTGTAAAAAAAATATTCTATGTTTGCGCCATCGAAAAGGGGTGCCTCGTTCATCAGAACATAAAGTAAGGCTGAGATTATACCCGTCTCGAGTATTCTCGGGAGCACCTGATCTGGATAATGCCAGCGTAGGGAAAGGGCGGTTAAATGTATCGCTATTGTAACCCCTTGCAATAGTTTGGTTTAACTCAAATTATTTTACATTTATGATTAAGCATCTTATTGCTACTGGTTTGCTAGGATTACTTACCATTATCGTTGTGATAGCACAGGAAAATGTTAAGGTAACAGTGACAAACAGTCAAGCACAATTGTTACATGGCGCAACCGTGACTATGGACAACACCACCAAACAAACCGACAGATCCGGAATAGCTATATTCACGATAGGTCCGAAAAGCAATCGAACAATCAAAGTCCATTATTTGGGATACAAGTCTTTTACTGGCCCATTAACCACTGGGCAACGAAGCATCAATATCATGCTTCAAGCCGCTGTTATACAAGCTGATGAAGCCTTGGTCTATGCTACCCGTGCCAAGGAAAATTCGGCGACAACCTTCAAAAATCTAACAAAAGAAGACATTAAGAAGAAAAATCTAGGTCAGGACATTCCTTACCTACTCGATCAGACTCCTGGGGTAGTTATCGGATCTGATGCTGGCGCAGGGATTGGTTATACTAATATGACGATCCGAGGCTCTGACAACCAACGCATTAACGTGACTTTAAATGGTATCCCGCTAAATGATGCCGAAAGTATGGGCTCATTTTTTGTCAACTTACCTGACTTTGCCTCCAGTACAGAAAGCATACAGATACAACGGGGTATAGGTACTTCCACAAATGGCGCCGGTGCCTTCGGTGCCTCTTTAAACATCCAGACTGATGTACTAGAAGAAAAACCCTACGCCGAATTAAACAATTCCTTCGGCTCATACAATTCTTGGAAAAACACCATTAAAGGTGGAACTGGTCTGATGAGCAACAAGTTCGCTATAAACACCCGCTTATCACGGATCGTATCCGATGGATACGTTGATCGCGCATCGTCAAATCTAAGATCGCTCTATGTCGACGCGGGACTATACACCAACAAACATACCTTGAAGGCCACAGTCTTCACGGGTAAAGAGAAAACCTATCAGGCATGGTACGGAACCCCCGAACCCCTCCTGACTGGCGATAAAGATCTTCTTATCAAATATGCAAATGAAGCTTTTGGATTATATGATGGTCCAGAATACGACCGTCTGCTAAATGCAGATAGAAAGTACAACTACTACACATACGACAATCAAACCGACAACTACACGCAGACGCATAGCCATCTGCAGTACACCAACGTTATTAGTGAAAAGTTGAAATTCAACTCCGCTTTACACTACACCCGTGGTGCAGGCTATTACGAAGAGTATCGCACAAAAGATAAACTCGTAAAATATGGGATACCTGATGTTACCGTCGGACAGGAAATCATCAAGAAATCAGACCTTATCCGTCAGCGTTGGCTGGACAACCATTTTTATGGACTCATTTACTCCTTTGACTATAGAGCTTCCGATAAATGGAACTTCATTTTTGGTGGGGGGTACAATCAGTACAAAGGAGATCATTACGGCAAGGTCATTTGGGACGAATTCAATGCCAATCCTAACCCCGGCAGCAAATACTACCTGAATGATGCACAAAAGTACGATTTTAATATGTACGTTAAAGCCGACTATAAAATAGACAAATGGCTTTTCAATTTTGATGTACAGTACCGCAACGTAAATTATACCGTAAAAGGCGATGACGACAAAATCAAAGATCTGGATTTCAACGACAAATTAAACTTTGTAAACCCTAAAGTAGGCGCCACCTATTTCCTTAACGGCAACTCAAACATTTATGCATCTTACGCATATGCAAGCAAGGAACCTGTACGTAAAGATTATGTAGAAAATCCTAGAAACGAGTTCCCGAAGCCGGAACGCATGCAAGATATCGAGCTAGGCTATCGCTTCCGTAGCGAAGGGTTTAACATAGGGACAAATGTGTATGCAATGCTGTACAAAGATCAGCTGATCCCAACCGGAACATTGAATGATACAGGAGCTGAGTTACGTATGAACATCCCTGAAAGTCACCGTATCGGATTAGAGCTTGATGCTTCATGGAGGGTCAGTAGCACACTCACCTGGTCAGCAACAGCTGCGCTGAGCGACAATAAAATATACGACTTTGTCGAATATTATCAGGTTTATGATAACGACACCCACTGGAACTACCTAAGAGAAGACTCGCGCAATTTAGGAAGCACGAAAATTGCGAAATCTGCGTCGACTATTCTTTCTAATAGTTTTACGTACACTCCGGTTGACAGGCTTTCTTTCAGTTTATTGTCTAAATATGTATCACGTCTATACCTAGACAATACTTCAGCAGAGGAAAGATCCATTGACCCTTCTTTTGTAAACAATTTCTTGGCAAACTATACATTCTCGGCCTTAGGACTTAAAGAAATCGGATGCAACCTCATGATTAATAACATCTTCAACGCGAAGTATACAACAAATGGCTACACTGGGGGACAGAAATTTGAAAACAGAGCCGAACGGGATTACTACAATTTCTACTACCCACAGGCAACCACTAATTTTATGCTAGGCTTAAACATTCGTTTTTAGAAAAACAGGTTTACTAACCTTCAACAAATTATATCCCGCTGTACACAGAATGATGTGCTACAGTGGGATCTTCTTTTCCAACAAGAATAATTTCCACTTTTCACTTTTTAATTTTTACTTTGAACCATGCGAGCAGTAATACAACGGGTGACACAAGCCTCGTGCACCGTAGACGAACAAGTGACCGGAGTGATAGGTAATGGCTTATTGGTATTGATAGGTATTGAAGATGAAGATAGTCAACAGGATATGGAATGGCTTTCGCAAAAATTGGTTAACCTACGTATATTCGGTGACGAGCAGGGACTGATGAATAAATCCATACAAGATATCGAAGGAAATATTCTTCTTGTATCTCAATTCACGCTATTTGCACAGACTAAGAAAGGAAACCGCCCGTCTTTTATACGGGCAGCAAAACCCGACAAAGCCAAACCGATGTACATCCAAATGGCTCAACATCTGTCCGTACTCCTAGGAAAAGAAGTCCAAGTGGGTATCTTTGGTGCTGATATGAAGATCGATCTTAGAAACGACGGTCCTGTCACCATTATGATGAACACTAAGGATAAAGATAATTATTAATGGTTAGTTTAATGACATTAACCATTTATCATTAACACTCAACAATTAAAAAAAATGACAATCAAAGAAGCACAAGAAATCGTCGACAAATGGATTACAACAACCGGGATCCGTTATTTCAATGAATTGACCAACACAGCAATGCTGATGGAAGAAGTCGGAGAGGTCGCACGTATTATGGCGCGTCAATATGGCGAACAATCTTTTAAAAAATCAGATAAAGAAGTTGATTTGTCGGACGAAATGGCGGATGTGCTTTTTGTACTCATTTGTTTAGCAAACCAAACCGGCATAGATTTAACACAGGCTTTGGAAAAAAATCTGAATAAAAAGAGTATTCGTGATGCCGAACGCCACCAGAACAATGAGAAACTCAAATAGAGTATACTATTTCAAAACGATTTCTGCCAACAAAGGCAAATGATCAGAAGGATAAGAAGCATCTATGACCTTATATTTCTTCCATTCAAACTTAGTGGGCTTTGAAACTAAAATATAATCTATTTCTTCTTTCGTGTTGATGTTAGGAAAAGTTGGTGCATTATCTTTTTTATTGCGTACAAACTTCTGTTCAAATAGCTGAATAGGCTCCGAAGCTGGAGCAGCGTTAAGATCGCCAACCAGAATCAAAGGATGCTTATACTCAGCAGCCAACTCATTAACAAATTTTGCCTGGGCGATTTTATTTTCTTCCTTAAGATCCAGATGCGTATTCGCTAGGGAGATTGTCTTTCCATTCGACAATGCAACATCAATAACTGCTAAAGAACGATTTTCACTCTTTACCGGCATAGGTAGATCATATCGTCTCTGCCCAAGAATCTTATGCTTGCTCAAGATCAGGATTCCATACTCCCCTTTTTCAAGATCGATACCTTTAGAGAAGTAATAGTTGGTATTCGTAAGTTCTGCAAGTCGCTTAGCCTGATCCATATGTGCCGAACGAGATACATTAACATCGACTTCTTGTATACCGATGACATCCGCATCGACCTTATTAATTACATCTGCTATTGCTTCTATGTCAATTACTCCCGGCTTGGAAGGTGGATTTGCATGATGGATATTATAAGTCAATACGCGAACAGTCTGTGCTGATACAGCAAAATTCGCAAAAAGGAATAGGATAAAAACAAAATAGCGCATATTCGATAATTTAGCTGAAGATAAGTATCTTTAACAAAAAAGACTAAACTAATTTCAAATTGAGTGGCGTATTGACGCTTATATCGCTCCGACATAACCACTCCCAATAAAAAAAAACGATGAAACACTTTTGGTTATTTATAGCCTTTTGTTATATCACGACAAGCTGTACTACGCAACAGCGGGCCAACAATCAAGATACCCATACCTACAAAAACGGCGCTGTAGTTACCGCTCATCCAATAGCTTCTGCCATCGGTATCGATATCTTGAAAAAAGGAGGAAACGCCATTGACGCTGCCATCGCTGTCAAATTCGCTCTTGCCGTAGTATATCCTAATGCTGGCAACATCGGGGGAGGAGGATTTATGGTCTATCGTAGCAAAGATGGAAAAGTTGTCGCTTTGGATTTTCGCGAAAAAGCACCTTCTACAGCTTCTCGCGACATGTATTTGGATAAAAAAGGAGATCCTATAACTGACCTTAGTCTATATGGACAGCTCGCGGCCGGTGTACCAGGATCTGTCGCAGGAATGGATGAGGCGTACAAAAAATACAGCAGTCTTCCTTGGAAAGAATTATTGGCCCCAGCTATTCAGTTAGCAGAGGAAGGTTTCCCTATTACGGCCCAACAAGCCCAAGAGTTTAATCACTACAAAAAAAGATTTCAAGCATATAATCTACAAGGCGCAGCTATTATCAAAGAGGATCTATGGCGCAAAAACGATCTTTTCCGACAAGCAGAATTAGCTGAAACGCTAGAACGGATTGCGCAAAAAGGACGTGATGGTTTTTACAAAGGAAAGACTGCCGATTATATCGTAGAGGAAATGAAACGAGGAAATGGAATTATTTCGCATCAAGACTTAGCAGATTATAACGCACAATGGCGCGCACCTATCATAGGCTACTATAAAGGGTATAAAATCATTTCAATGCCACCACCTTCCAGTGGAGGTATAGCATTGTTAGCTTTGCTACAATCAATTGAAAGATATCCTTTAAAACAATGGGGATTCCAGGCAGACAGCACAGTTCGTGCGATTGTTGAAGCCGAACGTAGAGTTTACGCAGATCGAGCTACATACCTTGGAGACCCAGACTTCTACAATGTGCCCGTGCCGCAGCTTACGGACTCCTCCTTTAATAACCTCCGTATGTCCAAGGTGTCCTTGGCAAAAGCGACCAATAGCGAAAGTATCAAAGCCAGCAAATTCCCCGGCTACGAATCCGAAGAGACAACTCACTTCAGTATCGTGGACAAGGAAGGCAATGCTGTCTCTCTTACGACAACCATAAATGGATCCTACGGTTCTTGTGTCTGGGTGGATGGCGCAGGCTTTCTGCTCAACAACGAAATGGACGACTTCTCTGTTAAACCGGGATCTCCCAATATGTATGGACTGCTAGGAGGGAAAGCCAATGCAATACAGCCAGGAAAACGGATGCTTTCGGCAATGACTCCGACTATTATCGAGAAGGAGGGAAAACTGAGCATGGTAGTGGGGACTCCCGGTGGATCGACAATAATCACCTCTGTCCTACAGACGATACTAAACGTGCTAGAATTCGACATGACTGCACAGGAATCGGTAACGGCCTCACGTTTTCACCATCAATGGAAACCCGATTATATTGATGTAGAGGAAAAAGCTATCGACCTAGAAACCCGAAAGAGTCTAGAAAAAGACGGGTACAAAATCAATAAGAGAGGACCTATAGGGCGGGTTGAAAATATCGTAATCCTTCCTGATGGCAGATTACAGACAGGTGCGGATCCCAGAGGAGATGACAAGGCAATGGGGTATTAAATTACCCCTCTAAAAAGCGGTCATCGATCTGCTTATTCGCTTTAGCCCCCAAAACCTTTAGGTTTTCGACCTTACGTACAATATTGCCAGCACCAGAAGTGAGCTTACGCATCGCCTCACCATGCTTTTCAGAAGCTTTGTCCAGATGACTTTGTATATGTTCCATATCGGTAAGGAAGCCTACAAATTTATCGTATAGCAGACCTGCTTCGCGTGCGATATCCAATACATTTCTATTTTGACGTTCCTGCTTCCAAACTGCCGCTATAGTACGCAGCGTAGCTAATAGTG
This sequence comes from Sphingobacterium sp. xlx-130, assembly GCF_011007405.1. Lineage (NCBI taxonomy): Bacteria > Pseudomonadati > Bacteroidota > Sphingobacteriia > Sphingobacteriales > Sphingobacteriaceae > Sphingobacterium > Sphingobacterium sp. xlx-130. The sequence goes on along the minus strand of NZ_WFKN01000008.1, from coordinate 100,780 downwards.
TAGAAGGACTTACGATGACTACCTTTCGATCCCAAGCATCTGAAAAGAGTTCAGGCTTGTGCATTACAGCCACACTTAGAGCCGATTCAACCGGCATAAATAGCAAGACAAAGTCGGGCGAATGTATTCCATATAGACTATGGTAGTTCTTGACAGAAAGTTCCCTTACGTGGTTCTCCACAGACAGCACATGCTGTTTTAGGTGTATCGCTCTTTCTTCGTCCGTCACGGCATTCACAAACTTCTCATACGACACGAGTGAAACTTTGGAGTCGACAACCAACTGTTTATTATCGGGTAGATCTATGACAGCATCCGGTTGAAATCGACGCCCCTGATCATCAGCCAACGAAACCTGCATACGATATTCCTGATCCCGATTTAATCCAGACCGTTCCAGAACACGCTCCAATACAACCTCTCCCCAGTTACCTTGCTTTTTGGTATCCCCTTTCAAAGCACGCGCTAAATTGCCTGCCTCGTTTTTTATTTCCAGACTCTGCTGCATGAGCTGCTCCACTACACCTTTCAACACATTACGTTCGGCCGCCTCTTGATTATAGGTCTTTTCTACTCGCTCTTCAAAACTCTTTATCTTATCTTTCAATGGATCCAACAACTTACCCATTTGTTCCTGATTGTAGGCGGTAAATTTTTGTGTTTTCTCTTCAAGAATTCTATTGGCTAGCACCTGAAAATCTGCATTAAATTTCTCCTTTATATGGGATATTTCTTCCTTCTGCTCTACATACTTTTCCTGCTGCGCTTGCAAATAGGCATTAGTCCCTTCTAAAGTACGTTCTACCGCTTGTCTCTCCTGCCTTTCTCTTTCCAACACATCTTTGAGCGATTGTAGCTCTTCGGCCAACAGCTCAACATGATGATTTGACTTGGAAGCCGAAATTTCCAACTGCTGCTTTTCTGCCAGCGCAGCCGCATAGGCTTCTCTAGAAACAGAGCGCCCATTGCGCCAAAGCAAATAAGCACAGGCAACTATCAGAACAAAAAGTAAGGCTATATATATATATTCCATTGTTATCAGAGGCAATTATTGTAATTTTTGGTGTGTACGCCACCATAAATCAGGCATTTCGCCAGCTACAGCTAGCTGATAATCCTCGTATCGGCAAGGAACCAGATAAAATCTTTCGTTGACGGACTTTGTACCAAAATAAGGCACCTGCATCCACCAGCGATCCGACTTTTTGCTTTTTACGAAAACCAACTCGTGCGCTTCGTTTTCTAACGGTGTCCGATATATAATATAAGCTGATTTAGGAACCAACGGCGCATCGTTTTTACGGTTATAATAACCATCCACAAAACACCAGATCATCTGCGAGACCAACATCGCGGTCTGTTCCATCGGATCGTAAGTCGGATTAAATTCATAGAAGCCTATTGAGCTACATTTATCCGACATCCCCGCGTAGCGCGCCAGCTGGCAGGCCTCGTCACCGAACAAACCGTTAGGTACAGCGTTGGCATTCCCAGGGGCCTCAGATGCTCGGATAGCACCAATGTCAAAACTTACCATATCCGCAGCCCGAATAATCGGTTCAGCTTGATCCAACTTGCCCGCGATCATTCCTACACGCTGCGCATTAAAAAAAAGCTTATCGTACATATTTATCGACTCTTTACTTACGAGGTAGGTCTGATAAGCGACATTATTCAGATTAAACAGATAATCTGGCTGATGTAAGATAATGTGATTAAGGTAAGTATTTGAATTTAAAGGTGTATCTTGAGTGCTGGCTTGATCCAGATCAAACTTGGCATCCACAATAGCCACTTCGACACGTTGCTCCAAGTCTTCGTAACCCCGATATTGTGCATAAGTCAGGTCGTGTCCGCCTCCAATAATTATCGGAAGTATGTCGTATTTCACCAGCTCTTCAACGACCAAACGTAAAGCAGCATAAGTATCCTCTATCCGATTTCCAGGTTTAATATTACCGAGATCCACAAGGGAAACATTATAATCTCCTTGATACAACTCGTACAGATGTTTACGCACGGCATTAGGAGCCTTTGCCGCTCCTTTGTTGCCAATAGCACCACGATCTTCCTCTACACCGACAATCGCTAATTGAGGCTTATTATCTGGATCATTCAGAACCGGAAACTCATCGATGTAGGCCTCAACGATGTGACCAAACTGTGAGTTGAAGTAACCTTCTTTGGAGGAAAAATCTGTAATAACGATAGGTGAAAAAAAATCTGCTAATGACATAGACCGAAGTAAAAAGTATAAGAATCAAAAATATCCACAAATATTGAGAAAGCAAAGTAACCAATAAATTTATTGTATTGGAAGTGATGTTTACATTGTTTAATATAAAAGAAGGTTTTCTTTTTGTGCCTCTATGCCAGCTCAGGCATGTTACTTTTGGATCAAAAGTAACCAAAACTCCTCGCTCGAACATTTTGGCTGTAAGGGAAGGACCTCCTCTTGCTAATGCCACAATCTTCACAGGCGAGATTTAGCTAAAACGCACGGTCCATTAGCCACATCTACCTCATTAATACCAAATTGAAGAGTTTACAAGAGGATTTATTTCGTACACTTTAGATCATGCCACTTTAGCGGATCGGCAATAGCAGAAATAATGAACCATTGTGCCGATACGGTACAGCGACACGCTTTTGTATACTTTTAGTAAGACAAAAGTAGGAGCCCTCCCGCAGCTAGAGCGACAATAAATGTGTTCAACAAAAACCACCTTTCAATTTTCCTCTTCTAGCCCCACTATAATTTGCATTGCAAACAGCAATGGGTTATCTTTGAGTACATCAAGTATTTCAATAATAAGATAACAGTGATATTAGTAACAGGAGGAACAGGTTTTTTAGGCTCAACTGTAATTAAACGCCTCATCGAAAAAGGGAATGCGGTAATCGCCTTAAAAAGGACAACTTCCTGCATACCGGAAAGTCTAAAAGCATCTTCACTAATCGAATGGGTAGACGCTGATATTACAGATTACTTCGCTCTTTCGGATATTTTCGAACGGGTAACACAGGTATACCATTGTGCAGCCAAGATCTCTTACCAAAAAGACGATGCTGAGCAGATGCTACATGTCAATGTTGAAGGCACCCGTCATATTGTCAACCTTTCACTAGAACACGGTGCACGGCTAGTACATGTCAGTTCCATAGCTGCATTAGGCAGCAATAAACTAGGAAGACCTGTCGACGAAAAAGATAAATGGGAGTACGACATTCACATGTCCAATTATTCCTTATCAAAGTATAAAAGTGAACTTGAAGTGTGGCGCGGTATCACGGAAGGACTTGACGCAGTGATTATCAACCCATCGGTCATCATGGGAGCCAGTAATACCAAATCGGGATCGGCTGTTATTTTTGACCTCGTACAGAAGGGTATCAAAATCTATCCTCCCGGATCGATAGGCATTGTCGATGTAGATGATGTTGCAGAAATTATGCTACAGTTGATGGAAAAGAAAGAGATTACTGCTGAGCGTTATGTGCTCAATAGTGAGAACATTTCGAATAAAAAACTCTTAGAACAAATTGCCTCTCTCCTGGGTAAGAAAGCTCCAACAATTGCTGCGAGACCCTTTATGCTTCAAATTGCTTGGCGAGCTGCTAGACTCATAGCCTTGGTGAAAGGGGGACGCCCGGCATTAACAGAGGAATCGGCACGTGCTTCTGCAGAAAAACTTATGTATTCGAATGTCAAGATCAAAAAAGAATTGAACTATTCTTTCAAACCACTCAACCAAACACTTCAAGAAATAGCAGAAACATATTTATAAAAAGTGAAACACGAACTATTAACCTTTAGAACTTGTTCCACCCTCATAATACAAAACACACAACAACAATCTAAATACTATGCGTCTGATATGCACTTAGCATTTATATCTGGCTCATAACCTAAAACCATTTACAGCAATGAAACATTATTACATCATTGATTTTGACAGCACCTTCACCCAGGTAGAAGCGCTTGACGAACTCGCCCGGATATCACTTGAAGGCGACCCTGACCAAGAAAAAGTATATCAGGAGATAGAACGTTACACCAATCTGGCTATGGAAGGAAAGATTTCTTTCCGCGAGAGCCTAGCTGGCCGAGTGGCCTTATTGAAAGCGAACCGAGATCACTTAAAAAAACTTATATCACAACTCAAAAAAAAGGTTTCAAAATCATTTGATCGCAATAGAGAGTTTTTCAAAAACAATACCGATACCGCTTGGATTGTATCTGGTGGCTTCAAAGAATTTATCACTCCAGTAGTATCTCCGTACGGCATAAAGACAGAAAACATCTACGCCAATACTTTTATTTTTGATGAAAACGATAATATCATTGGCTATGATGACACCAATCCGCTATCGGATGAAGGCGGTAAGGTCAAGCTTTTAAAAGAATTAAATATCCAAGGTCGTATTTTCGGCATAGGGGATGGTTATTCGGATTTTCAACTTAAGGAATCTGGTCTTATTGAGAAATTCTTTGCCTTCACAGAGAACATCTCTCGGCAGAGTGTTACTGAAAAAGCCGACCATGTGACACCAAGCTTTGATGAATTTCTATATGTAAATGACTTGCCACGTGCGATATCCTATCCCAAAAACAGGATTTTGTGCCTCATCGTAGGGGATGTACCGGAGATTTCCAGTCACATTCTAAAGAGAGATGGCTTTTCCATAAGAATTAAAGATACGTTTGAAGATAAATATACGAAAGACGTAGGCATGCTCTTACTCGGACCAGGCGTTTCAGTGTCCGATGAACAGCTCGAGAATGCATCCAAACTTAAAACTATCGGGTATCTAGGGGACATTAAAGGACGGATCAGTAAATCAATATGTAGTCAAAAAGGAATCGTTGTGTTTGATGATAAGAAGAATAAAAGCCATAATGCCGAATTTATTCCAAGACGTATGGCCGAGTTTATTAATAACGGTGATACCGATCAAAGTCGAAATTTCCCGAATCTACTTCTTCCTAAAAAAATAAAAGGACACAGGCTGCTCCACATCCATAAAAATACGCCGGGGATCATGGCTCAATTGAACAATGTATACGCAGCGAATGAAATTAATATTTTAGCCCAGTTCTTGATGACCCGTGGAGACATTGGCTATGCGGTGACGGATATTGATACCGACTATGACAGGAGCTTACTGAAGCAACTAAAACAGATCGACCATACGATAAAATTCCGTATATTATACAAATAAATAGTACTGTCTCATAGGTATTTGATGCTGAACTGCCATTCGCCAAGCGGCGGATCCAAAGCGAGTGTAACGAGATCACGAAGTAATTACATTCATTGGCGTTTGTACAGTGCCGCAACATGGATATTTCATTGGTCAAGTTCAGGGTGAGCCTATAAACAGGCTCACCCTGAACCTTTAAAAATCTCCTATATTCCTAAGTTTTTTTTCGTAAATTCACCTCAACAAAAAAACAAACAATATAGAAATGGAATGCTACTATTATACAAATTACAAACAAGTAAGAGTATTCCATATAACCATAAAAAACAAACCGATCCGCAGGCTAGCGGATCATAAAATAATTATACACATATGAACAAGATAATTCTTTCGATAGCGACAGCTACAGCATTTTTTCTCGGAACTGAGATCAGTAATGCCCAAATTAAATTGCCAGCGGCTAGTAGTACACAGAACATCACACAAGGACTAGGCATCAAAAACATAACTCTAAACTATCAACGTCCAAACATGAATAACCGTGTCATATTCGGACAACTTGTCCCTTACGGAGAGGTATGGCGTACAGGAGCAAATAATATCCCAAGCATTACATTTGAGGAAGAGGTAACCATCGAGGGCAACAAAGTACCTGCAGGAACCTATGGGCTATTTACTATTCCTAACAAGAATGAATGGACTATCATTCTAAGCAAAAATGTAAAGCAATGGGGCGCTTATCAATACAACAAAGCAGAGGATTTACTACGCTTTACTGTGAAACCCCAAATGTTAAATAGTAATGTGGAGACATTTACCATTGCTTTTGAGGATGTAAACACTAAATCTGCAAAAGTTACATTAGCCTGGGAGAAGACAAAAGTAGGATTTACGATTACAACAGATCAATCAAAAGAAATCTTAGCTGGTATAGAAAAAGCGATGGAGGGTGATAAAAAACCTTATTTCCAAGCAGCTCAATATTACTTCAACAACAACCTGGACATCAAAAAAGCAGCAGACTGGGTTAAGAAAGCGGATGAAGGCAACACTACAGCTCCGCACATCAAATACTGGAAAGCAAGAATCTTAACTAAGGCCGGGGATAAGGCAGCTGCTAAACAAGCAGCACAAGAAGGTATCGATATGGCTACAAAAGGAAACAATCCAGAGTATATAAAATTGAATACAGAAGCATTAAAGGCTATTAAATAGAAACTTCTATTATACGTCATTTTCGACCGAAACGCAGAAATTTAAAAACTAAAATTATTGCTGTATAGTTTATAGATTTCTCCACAAGGTCGAAATGACGTTATCGGTTATCTCCTTTAATATGCTTTCTAGATTCAATCGTTCTGCTGGCTAACATTCTACACAAAAAAAACTGGAAAACAGCGTTTATAGACTAAATCAACGATTCATACAGTACCTGAACAGGATGTATGGCCTTTACTCCTGTGCCGTCCTTTATTTGATGGCGACAACTTGTACCTGGAGCAACTACAATCTCTTCCGTGACCTTTTCCTTAACAGCAGGGAATAGAACCAGATTACCGATTTGCATAGACAATTGGTAATGTTCTTGTTCATAACCAAATGAACCAGCCATCCCACAGCACCCCGAAGGTATCACTTTTACCACAGCTCCTTTCATTATTTTTAACGCACTTTCTGTATAACCTTGTAGCTTCCAAGCTTTCTGTTGACAATGCGTATGCAACAAAAGTCGCCTTTCTGCCGAATCGAATAGATCGGAGGATATATTTCCCTTTTCAAACTCACGTACCAAAAACTCTTCCATAAGCATGGCATACGGAGCTATTCTTCTTGCTTCAGGTTCCAGTTCCACATCGACTAAGTCAACATATTCATCGCGAAATGTTAATATCGCAGAAGGCTCTACAGATATTAGTGGTGTCTCAGCTGTCAAACGGGAAGCAAACAATTTCACGTTTTTATTAGCTAGCTTTTTCGCATCCCGCAACAATCCTTTAGAAAGCAAGGCTCTTCCACTGGACATATGCGAAATCATCAAAACCTCGTAACCTAATCGCTCTAACAATAGAATGGATTGCTGCCCTATTTCTAAATCATTGTAGTTGGTAAACTCATCACAGAAGAAATACACAGTCCCTTTGATCTGTTCTCGTTTTCGAATTGGTTTATCTCTATTTGAGAACCATTTTTTCAAGGGGATATCCCCCAACAAAGGTAGACTCCGATGCGTAGCAAATCCTATCATACGCTTAGCTAACCTTCCTACAATCGGATTTTGCACGAACCAATTGTAGAAACTCGGTATATAAGACATCCAATACATAAGACGATCCACGTTTCCAATCATACGGCTACGTAACGGTACGCCATGTGCATCGTAATATCCCTGTAAAAAATCAGCTTTCATTTTTGCCATATCAACACTAGAAGGACATTCTATTTTGCATCCCTTGCAGCTCAGGCAAAGCTCCATCACCTCCTTTATCTCGGGATGGTCAAAAGGATTCTCTCGGGGCGAGTGCGTCAAAAACTCCCGCAATATATTGGCTCTTGCACGTGTGGTATCCTTTTCATCACGGCTGGCCATATAGGAAGGACACATTGTCCCGCCAGAAAGGGATGACTTTCGACAATCTCCCGAACCATTACATTGTTCCGCATGTCCTAATATATCTTGGCCAGGATATCTAAAAACTGTTTCTATTTTCTTCTTCGTTCCTCCAGGGGCATAACGTAAAAATGTATTCATCGCTGGTGTGTCAACGATCTTCCCAGGATTGAAAATACAGTTAGGATCCCACTTTTTCTTGATATCTTTCAACAGCTGATAATTACGTTCGCCAATCATATAGGGTATAAACTCCCCACGTAGTCGCCCGTCGCCATGCTCCCCACTTAAAGAGCCTTGGTATTTCTTCACCAACTTTGCAATTTCGAAAGCTATCTTCCGAAAAAGAAGATTCCCTTCTTTTGTTTTGAGATTCAGAATAGGGCGTAGATGCAACTCACCTGTAGCAGCATGCGCGTAATGCACGGAATACAAACCATATTTATCAAGAATGGTATTAAAATCCGCGATATAATCAGGCAGATCCTCTACAGCCACAGCCGTATCTTCAATCACTGCAACGGGTTTTTCATCACCATGCATATTACTTAGCAGTCCTAACCCAGCTTTGCGTAAATCCCAGACCTTCTTTCTATCCTTCCCGAAAACTATAGGGAAATAATAACCTAGACCTTCTTTTCGCATTGCAGATTCCACTTTTGCAATCCTCTCTCGTATTGCAGCCTCGTCGGGACCATCATATTCGATAATTAAAATAGCTTCTGGCACTCCTTCTACAAAAAATCTGTTTTGGCGCTGCTCGAGATTACCAACCGTACATTCCAAAATATAGTGATCCATCAACTCGCTGACTAAGGGCTGATATGCCAAGGCAATAAGATTAGCACGGAGTGCATCGTCTAACCTGTGAAAATGTACGCAGAGCAAACCTGTTGGATTTTGCGGCAACTTGTCCACATGTAGCTTGATCTCGGTCATAAAGAATAGTGTTCCCTCTGATCCACAGATCAACTTACAGAAGTTAAACGGATCTCCTCCCGCCGTAAACGGATCTGCTGCTAACAACAGATCAATCGCATAACCTGTGTTACGTCGATGGATACTGCGTTTGGGAAACTGGGTACGGATTTCTTCCTGATTATGGTAATCGCCTAAAATAGTCCGAATCTGTCTATACACCTCCCCTTCCAAAGAAGGCAGGTCACATTTTGCGATAAAATCATCAAAAGATAATGCCTTAAAAGATGCTTTAGTACCATCAGAAAGAAATCCAGTGACCTCTAGTGTGTGCTCTCGAGTACTGCCATAAATCAATGAATTGGATCCACAGGAATTATTTCCAACCATGCCCCCTATCATCGCTCTGTTTGCTGTGGATGTCTCTGGCCCAAAATATAACCCCAAGGGCTTTAGAAACATGTTCAACTCGTCGCGAATAACACCAGGCTGCACCTTCACCCATTGCTGATCCGTATTGACTTCCAAAATTTGGGTAAAATACTTAGAAACATCTACTACAATACCTGCACCTACAACTTGACCCGCCAACGAAGTACCTGCAGTCCTAGGGATGAGCGATGTACTATTGGCTATTGCAAATTGAATCAGTTTCTCAATATCAGATTCCTGCTGGGGGAATGCTACCGCCAACGGCAATTCCCTATAAACCGAAGCATCTGTCGCATAGAGTGTACGCATCAGGTGATCGCTATACAACTCTCCTTCCATAGCGCGCGCTAATTCCTGTAACCTCTCTTCCACTGCCAATTTTTATTATGTGTATAATCTTATTTTTATCTGTCCTAAGGAGCATCCAAACTAAACTCATTCGTAATTGTGAAGCCATTGCTACATGGATCTTTCTTACGAACCTTTAATTTGCGCAGTATACGTACTTTCAAAAATTTTATCTGCATTATTGGCTTCAAAACCGTCCCTACGATGCTTGACACCAACTTCAGATTTATCTAAATGACTAAACTGGGGCAATACACTGCGCTCGGCAAACTCTACATAACTACCTGCTATCTCTAATACTTGACCATCTGCGAAAAGTGCTTTATACAATGCAGATACAGTACTACTCTGTCGTAACAAACCGTCATCACTGGTTTTGATCACCCCACCAGAATTATTAAGCTTCACTCCGATACTTTTTAAAAAGGAATTAAACTCTTCTAATGTATTAAAACCATCTTTCAATTCATGAATACTGATGGTATAGTGGTTTAAGTAGTATCGGTTGTAAATCACCCAGGCTGCATACTCGCTTTCTGCCAGTAACGATTTATAATCCGATGAAGTGGGCAGACCCCATAGTGGCTTTTGAAGGAAATCGGCAACTTCCTGACCATTTTTCAAATCAATAGAATCGACTGGATCGGCTACAATGGCAGAAGTATATTTGCGTATTATCTCTTGCAAATTCGCACTTAGATCCTGTACGCGAAGTTCAGAAACGAATATACGTGGGTATCCTTCTTGAGGAGAAGAGAACCAGTATGCGTCCAATTTCTTACCTTCAAAATGATAATAATCCCGCTTTTCATAACCCAATGCTAGGAATATCTTCTCAAAAGATTTAATTCCTAGATGGGGAACTCCTAGTGTCCGAAATGCGATATGATCATTGACAATATCTTCTTGTGATCCAATCACCCCTTTTGCCAATAAAGCATCTGTAATCTTATTAACGTCCGAAACATTAGACCTGTAATGATCAAATAAATCATTCAAAACAATATCAAGTGGCTCATTTTCATCAAAATGCATACGATCAAATTTAAAGTTTATACTTCAGTAAATTTAAGAAATAGATTTTAATAAAACATGACAACAAAGGTTTTGCCGAATAAAAATCAGAATAATAAAGAGGTTAACGAAAAACATTCTAACAATATATAAAAGAACCGAACACTACAGCTCTTCTTTCAAGAGATCCTCCAGTTCTTCCGGACTAAGATTCATATTTACATTACCATCTTTGGCAAAGGAAATTTCACCTGTCTCTTCAGAAACAATAACGGCGACAGCCTCCGAGACCTCCGTGACACCTATAGCAGCGCGGTGTCTTAATCCAAACTGTGGCGGAAGATCTTCACTATCGGACAATGGCAACACCGAACTCGCTGTCATCACACGAAAATCCACAATGACGACAGCTCCGTCATGCAAAGGGCTATTTTTAAAGAAAATACTCTCCAGTAATCGCTTAGATACAGGAGCATCTATATACTCGCCACTGGATTGGTAATATTCTTCATCAAAATACTTAGAAAACACCAGTAAGGCTCCGGTACGTGACCTGGACATACTCCTACAAGCATCTATAATAGGTTTTATCTTTTCGGAATGATCCTGTTGTGCCGTCTTCTTAGCCCCCAAAAAAGTCCAAAAAAACTTCTTACGGCGCATGGAGATATTCTTACCGATATGCAACAAAAAACGCCTTATCTCTTGTTGGAAGACGACAATTAATGCTATTGAGCCTACAGAAATAAACACACCGAATATTTCCGTCAATAGGCGCATTTCCAGTTGCTTCACTACCAGATAAATTCCGTAAAATAATGCTACCCCCAACAGGATATTAACAGCAATAGTACCTTTTATTAAACTGTACACATAATACACGATGACAGCAACTAAAAAGATATCTATAATATCCAGTAACCGGAATCCTTCGAGTAGATTAAAGCTTAGTCCTTCCATTTGTAATGCAATTTAAAAAATTAATACCAAGATTTCTTCCTGTTCAATAGTTTTATAAAGATAATACCTCTCTTTGCGTCGTATGATCTTGGTATCGTGTAAATGTTAGGGAGTTTCTTAAAAAAAGAAACGATCTGTCGATATTAAAGGAAGGTTTTTATGTCGTCACTCAGGCCGTGACTGTCCCATATTTTTTTCCCGCAAAAAAGTATGCAAAAAACTCGTCACTGTGCCGGATTGCCACAAAGCCTTCCCATTCCTGCTATTGGCAATCCGCCAAGGTGACATAATTTAAAGTGTACGAAGTAGTACTTACGGCGATTCTTCAATTCTCGATGTATGGCACCAATACTGTCGATATAAAACGTACATTTTAGCTAAATCTCGCCTGTGAAGATTTTGGCATTAGTAGGAGAAAGCCCTACCCTTACAGCCAAAATGTTCGAGCGAGAAGTTTTGGTTACTTTTGCTCCAAAAGTAACATGCCCTGCGCCGGCAGAGAGGCGCATAAAAAACCTTCCATTTTAATAAAAACAATCTCCATAATTACGTCTAAAAGGTATTAACTTGATTTTAACTATCTTTACGTAATAATATGCTAAACATGACAAAACTATCTGTAAACATCAATAAAGTGGCTACCCTTCGTAATTCTCGCGGAGGCAACACCCCCAACGTTCTTGCTGCGGCACTTGCCGCCGAGCGATTCGGAGCTGAAGGCATCACGGTACATCCTCGTCCAGACGAAAGACATATACGCTATCAAGATGTATACGACCTTAAAGCTGAAATCCAAACTGAATTTAATATTGAAGGTAATTGTCAGGAACAGAAATTTATAGACTTGGTATTAGCCAACAATCCCACACAGGTCACCTTGGTACCTGATGCGCTTGAACAAATAACATCTAACCATGGCTGGGATACGATCAAGCATAGAGATTATCTTAAAAAGATGGTCAGCCTATTTCAAAAAGAGGGAATCCGTGTATCTATTTTTGTAGATCCGGTCGTCGAAATGATTGAAGGAGCTGCAGAAACCGGAACCGATCGCGTCGAGTTGTACACGGAAGCTTATGCCGCTGAATTTGGGTTTGACAGGGAAAAAGCGATCAAACCGTATTATCAAGCTGCGTTAAAAGCACGCGAACTCGGCTTGGGGTTAAATGCAGGTCATGATCTAGACTTAAATAACCTAGCTTACTTTAACCAACATATTCCTGATTTATTAGAGGTCAGCATCGGACACGCATTGATTGCAGATGCCCTTTATCTTGGTCTCGAAGAAACCATAAAACGTTATTTAGCTGCTTTAAAAGCCTAAATGATTATTTTAATCTTATAAAAAGCCCTAAGTAAATTGTTTTACTTAGGGCTTTTTATTGCACTTCGTTGGTTATTTTTATTTTATTCCTCTAAATATCCTGTTCCAACGAATCTTCGAGAAGAAAGTTCCATCTTTATCCCAGCTCAACCAAGTAAACAAGGCTTTCCCTACCACATGGTCCTCTGGAACGAATCCAAAATCACGAGAATCCAAAGAGTTATCACGGTTATCTCCCATCATCCAATAGTAATTCATTTTAATAGTATAAGTAGCCTGTTTGACTCCATTAACATAAAAACCATCAGCTCGCTTTTCAAGTGTATTTCCCTCATAAACTGTAATCAAGCGTTGATAAATCGGATAGGTACGATCATTTATCTGAACAACATCCCCTTTCTTGGGCACAGTTAATGGCCCAAAATTATGAAAGTTCCAGTTATACTGATTGTCTTTTGGAAAGGCTGCGCTGTCATTATTATACGGCATTACCTCTGTCACATTAGACCAACCTCTGACTTGCTGTATCTCTTCTTTGGTAACGTGTAGCAGGTAGGCAACAATACGTCCATTCTCATCAGGTAATTCCATGTATTCGAAACGTTTGTCCACTAAAATATCTGGATCAAGTCCACGCTCGTCGGTATACACAATATAGGCAGATTGTACATCATTAGAATCAAAGCCTGTATTACCATTAACAATCAAATTCCCTCCTTTCATCTCCACGACATCACCAGGCACCCCTACAGCACGTTTGATATAATTCTCCCGTTTGTCCACAGGCCTATTGTAAGGAGCATCTGCTTCCATAGGAAAATTGAAAACAACAACATCATTACGTTCGATATTCTCAAAGCCTGGCAACCTCTTATAAGGAATTTTAACTAATTCGGAATAAGCTTTACCTCCTGTAATAGGCATGGTATGATGGGCAAATGGAAATGCCAATGGCGTGTTAGGAATACGTGGCCCATAATTCAACTTGCTCACAAACAAAAAGTCACCCACTAAAAGGCTGCGCTCCATAGAACCTGTAGGAATCATGTAAGCTTCAATAAGAAAACCTCTAATTAAGGATGCTGCCACAGTCGCAAAAATGATTGCATCGGCCCATTCGCGGGCTACAGATTTCTTGTAAGGATATTTCTTCTTAAACTCCTCGGTATTAGGCTGTCCCAAATATTTGACAGCAGGATCCTTACCCCACATCGGAAGAACTATAAAAGGAACAAGAACTGCTGCCGCATTCTCCCAAAAACGACGCTTGCCAAAAGCTTTAATCAGATCCAGGTAAAAACCATAAAATATAAAAATATTTACGATAGGCACGAAAAGCCAAACGATCCACCATGTCGGTCTACCAACCAGCTGGGCCATGACATATTCTCTATAAAAAGGAATCACTGCTTCCCAACCTTGTTTACCAGCTTTTTTAAACAATAGCCAAAGCCCGTAGAGCGAGATAACAGTCAGTATTCCAAAAACGATATACCACATAATAGTAAAATTTAAAAGTCAGAAATTAAAAACACGACTAAAGTCAAAAGTTTTAATGATGACTTCTTATACGTCGACTGTTCAATTCAAATGTTACAGTACTTATTATTATTTATTAAAATCAAAAATCTCAGTAACCTGAAAAAAACCTGTACGTCCCTTTAACCACTCTGCTGCCACAACGGCACCTAAAGCAAAACCATCTCTGTTATGGGCTGTATGTTTAAATTCGATCTGATCTACTTCAGAGCTATACAGTACCGTATGCGTACCGGGAACCTCTTCGATGCGAAGGCTTTCGATCAATAACTCGTCCGGCTTATTAATCACATCGTTTTCCGCACCGACGACTTCATTCACCCACGAAGATTTTGACTCATAATTATCAAGAATTCCTTCAGCTATTGTAATGGCAGTCCCGCTAGGTGCATCTAATTTGTGAATATGATGAATTTCTTCAACCTGTACATCGTATTGTTTATAGGGATTCATAGCATGAGCCAGAAGTCTGTTGATATGGAAGAAAACATTTACACCTATACTAAAATTGGATCCATATAAAAGAGCTTGCTCAGCCTCAAGACAAGTTTCCTTAACCTCTTGCATATGCTCGTACCATCCGGTGGTACCCACTACGATAGGTAGGTTTGCTTCAAAACACAAACTTATATTGGACAATGCAGCCTCTGGTGTACTGAAATCGATAGCAACATCTGCTCCTTCAAGATCTTCGGCACCGATACTATCTCTATTACTGGCATCTACGATAAGTACGACTTCATGACCTCTCTTGAGTGCAAACTTCTCAATAAGTTGCCCCATTTTTCCATAACCAAGTAAAACGATTTTCATATCTTATAGTTTAATAATTGCCAAATTAACATTTATTATTTAATCGCAAATGTCAATTTGATGCCTGGGGTAAAATAATTTGCAAAATTACGTTGATAAGCCAATGTCGGGGTAGGCATAAATGTCGGATTGATTTTAACCGTTAGATCATCACCTATATTATACCGGTTGCGCAGCATGGAATCGGTATATGCTTCTATTACATTCCCCGCCCACCATACCGCGGTAATTAGGATCGTCATATCACGATTTCGCCTAAAGTTGTCTTTTTGCTGGATAATTCCTGTTGTACTAAGGTATTGGAGATCCAAATTTTGCTTATCTTCACCATTATCGATCCGATAAGCGGCCTCTTTGGCAAACATCTTATAATAATAATTCCAGTAATCAAACACGAAATAGGCTGTTATAAAACCACCATAAATAATAGGCAACTTGACCCACACCCAGCGACCACCATTCGTTATTTGCCCCCAACCAGGTGCTATAGCCGATCTCCGCCATGCCACTCGGGAGATCTCTTCGATGGCCAATCGTGTCGAATCTTTAAGAATATCCTTATAATAATATTTGGCGCGTTCCTTTTCAGCTTTTTCTCGCTCTTTACGCTCCTTCCGTGTTTCTTTTTTTACAGAAGTCTGTGGAGCAACGCTGTCTAAAGCTAGCTTTATCGAATCCTTAAGCACACGGGTAGAATCTACCTGGGCATAGGTGCCCTGTGCCAATAGTAAGAAAAATATAACTACGAATATCTTCGACATTACCAGTCAAGAAGTTCTAAAATACGACTCAAATCATCTTCAGAATCAAATGGTATTTCGATAGCCCCCTTACCACGGCTATTTTTCAGATTTAAACGTACCCGGGTAGAAAATCTAGAAGCCAAATCATCTTCAATTTTTTGGTATTGAAAATCCAATTGCTTTCCTACATTTTGATTTTTCTTAGGTTTCGCCTGTTCTTGTATATTACGAACTAGAATTTCTGTCATACGCACAGATAGTCCTTTTTCAATAATCTCCTGAAAGACAAACAGCTGTTTATCAATTTCACCGACATTAATCAAAGCACGTGCATGTCCCATAGAAATCTGTCCGTCCCGGATACCAGCTTGTATAGCTGGGGGAAGCTTCAGTAATCTCAGGTAATTTGTCACGGTAGAACGGTTTTTAGAAACACGGTCTCCCAGTTCCTCCTGCTTTAAATTACATTCTTCGATCATCCGTTGAAAACTCAATGCGACTTCAATTGCATTTAGATTCTCCCGTTGAATATTTTCAATCAACGCCATTTCCAACATCTGTTGGTCATTGGCTGTACGCACATAGGCTGGAATATCAGTAATACCCGCTAGTTTGGAAGCACGTAAACGACGTTCTCCACTGATCAGCTGATACTGATTTTTGCTGACCTGACGTACCGTAATGGGCTGTATTAATCCCTGAAGTTGAATAGACTCCGATAACTCCTTTAATGCTTCCTCATCAAAATCAGTACGGGGCTGAAAAGGATTGACCGTAATTTGCTCGACCTTAATAAAATTGATACTTCCCGCCGCAGACCCCGACACTTCGCCGCTCTCTTTTGGGGGAGCAGCCGGTGAATCTTTCAAATCATCCTGCAACAAAGCACCTAAGCCTTTACCTAACCCTGTTTTACGTTGTAATGCTGCCATTCTTATACGATCGCTTTTTCTTTATTATGTTCAACCAAACCATTTTTCTGCAAGATCTCACGTGCTAGATTCAAGTAATTCACAGCTCCTTTACACGAAGCATCATGCATGATCACAGAAATCCCAAAACTAGGGGCTTCACTTAATCGTGTATTACGTTGTATAATAGTCTCGAAAACCAGATCCGTAAAATGTGTACGTACCTCTTCGACTACCTGATTGGATAGGCGTAAACGCACATCATACATCGTCAATAGGATTCCCTCGATTTCTAAGTCGGTATTTAATCTATTTTGAACAATTTTTATAGTATTTAATAATTTGCCAAGTCCTTCAAGCGCAAAATATTCACACTGTACCGGAATAATCACCGAATCAGATCCTGTCAATGCATTGATCGTAATCAAACCCAGGGACGGCGAACAATCTATGATGATAAAATCATAATCATCTTTGATTTCACCCAGCATTTTCTTCATTTTGTACTCACGCTCATGAAGATTAATCATCTCAATTTCCGCCCCTACTAAATCAATATGTGCTGGCAAAAGATCTAAATAGGGTGTATCTGTAGCCTGTATAGCCTCACGAGGATCCAGATCATTAACCAAACATTCGTAGACGCTAGCTTTGATATTTCGGGGATCAAAACCTATCCCTGAAGTAGAGTTTGCCTGTGGATCAGCATCCACTAAAAGCGTCTTGTACTCCAAAACAGCTAAACTCGCTGCCAAATTTATCGAAGTTGTTGTCTTCCCTACGCCACCTTTTTGATTTGCTATTGCAATTATTTTTCCCATGAGATACCGAACCTTTTACAATTTTTGTTTTCAAGAATTGTTCTCCATTCAAAAATACATTCCTATTACTAAAGAAATGTTTAAATGATGTTAAAATTACTAAATTTGAGAACTTCCTGGTACTATTACTCAGGATGCTAAGATACAAAAAATTGATTTACGATTTGAAAAACTCGTTGATTGATTATTATAAGTAGCAACATTACAATGAATTTAATTATTTCGGGAACAAATCGACTGGGTAGTAACTCGTTAAAAGTCGCAGAATATTACAAAAAAGAGTTGGGTAAGAAAGGAGAAGATTGGCAAATTCTATCATTAATAGATCTTCCACACGACATATTGTTTACAGATCTATACGGCAAACGTTCCACAGCTTTCGCTCCAATTCAAGAATTGGTATCGAAGGCACAGAAATTTGTCTTTATTATTCCAGAATACAACGGTAGCTACCCCGGAGTATTAAAAACTTTCATTGATGCCTGTGCTTACCCTGTTTCCTTCTACCACAAAAAAGCCGCTCTTGTAGGAGTATCAACCGGAAAATACGGAAATATCCGAGGTGTAGATCACTTTACCGGCGTTTGTAATTATATGCGGATGCATGTCATGCCCCTTAAGATCCATATCCCGAGCATCCAAAGCGAGCTAAGTCAAGGAGGAGACTTTGCTGAAGATAGTACCTATCAATTCGTACAGGAGCAGATTGAGGAGATTATTCGATTCTAGCAAATTAGAGCCCGACCTTTATCCTATCCAAAAGACCATCTAAAGTGTAGGATAAAGGAGACTCGTGCAGCGGGTACTTGCCCAAGGTATCTTTTTGCTCCTCATAGTGAAACATGGTCCATTCGTGGTTATTATATTCCAATGCAGAGAGATTTTCAATCCAATCACCGGAATTCATATAGACACATTTTCCCTTTTTTGTTTCGACGGTACGGATCTGTGGTTGGTGGATATGACCGCAGATTACATAATCATAGTGACCCTCTATAGCAAGCTCCGACGCTGTATGTTCAAAATCTCCAATAAATTTGACCGCTTTTTTTACAGAGTTTTTAATCCTTTTTGATAATGAATACTTCTCACGCCCCAGTCTATTCAAGCACCAATTAATAAGATTATTCAATCGAATAAGCATATCATAGCCCCACCCGCCCAATTTGGCTAGCCATTTGGAATGCTGTACAGACGCATCAAATACATCCCCATGAAATACCCAGGCTTTCTTATCTCCCAAATGCAACACCAGCTTGTCCACCAACTTGATATTCCCAAAACTGATATCCGAAAACTTACGAAGCATCTCATCATGATTACCCGTAACATAGATCAACTCTGTCCCTTGATAGGCCATATCAAAGAGATATTTAATGACACGAAGGTGCTGATCCGGAAAATAGCTTTTCTTAAACTGCCAAATATCTATTATATCGCCATTCAAGATCAGTTTGGATGGTTTTATGGAGTACAGATAATGCAGTACTTCCTTGGCTCTACAGCCATAGGTCCCTAAATGCAGGTCGGACAAAACGACCAAGTCTACTTCTCTCTTCATAGTTGATTAATACAAATAAAGAAAAGAAAGATTAACTTATCATTTTCAGATAGTTAAGAAAATTTTAATTCTTCATCTTCAAATTTTAATTCTTCATCTTCAAAAAAAACAAATAGGCTATTTTGTTGAAATAACACGAACTTCATGGTCATAAAAAAGGAGAAGGAACAGCACCACGCATGAAGAAGAGGAGAAGTATTCAAAAAAAAAGCATCAGATGACTGATGCTTTTGAATTTTGTGGGGATTACTGGGCTCGAACCAGTGACCCCTACCTTGTCGAGGTAGTGCTCTAAACCAACTGAGCTAAACCCCCAAAATTATTTTCTATTTAAAAAAAAAAGCACCAATTACTTGATGCTCAATATGTGGAGGATACTGGGTTCGAACCAGTGACCCCCTGCTTGTAAGGCAGGTGCTCTGAACCAGCTGAGCTAATCCTCCGAGACTCTATGTGGAGAATACTGGGTTCGAACCAGTGACCCCCTGCTTGTAAGGCAGGTGCTCTGAACCAGCTGAGCTAATTCTCCATATTTTTTATCTTTAAGAACTCACAATCTGTTTCCCTGATTGCGTGTGCAAATATAGGCCTAAATTTCTATTTTCAAAACATTTCATAAACATTTTTCACCATTAATATCACAAGATACTAAAAAACAATCAGATAATTTTAATCGTAAAACTTCCACGAAACCCCAAATCTAAAATTAGCGGGGTTCATTGGGTATCTCCTAACTGTATAATATCCTTTAGGCGCTATATATTGATTGGTAAAATTGTTGCTCACAAACAGATTAACACGTTGAATGTTTGCTGTAATCCAAAAGTCTACTATTGGATAAGTGGAAAACTCTATCCCAGTATTATCGTAATAAAACTGACCCGCATTAATAGCATAAGAAGGGCTTCTAAACGGTGTATTAAAGCGCACATCGGTACCGATTCTAAAATCTAGAACATTATACCAAAACCCGCTATAATAGAAGCTATGCCACGTATATAACTCTGGCGTCATCAACACATCCATCGCATCAGACTTCTGATAGACCACCTTATTGTCGAGACTCCAGGCGCCCAATTTGAAATTTTGAGCAACGGTAACTTTCAATAGGTTCAGATTGCCTGTTTGTGCAGGTGTGATAACCCGGTCTAAGCGCTCATCGCTATCAGGATTATCAACTTCTTTAAAGTAAAGGTATTTATTCATCAGAAAATATTCTGCTTTTCCACTAAAACCTAAAAGCTTGTTGCTATACATAAAGGAAACATTCTGTGTCTTGGTCTTGTCAAATTCATTCGACCATTGATGATACGTATAGTTCATTCGATCAAACACCATTTCAGGAGACTTATTCTGACTATAAGCACCAAGTGATACTTTACCTATTTTATCGCCTATTTCTATATCTGCGTTGGCCTCATAGAGAAAGTCTCCAAAGTTCTTTCCTACAACAATTTGGTCCCCTGCTATCCGTACATTCACACGGTCACTAAATTTATAAGTCAGTTCCCCTTTCACCGTACTATTCTGAAAAAAATCACTCGTGAGACTATCTTTATACCATATGAGATCATTTTGAAAACCGAGATTTAACTTAGCTTCATTTTTCAACAACGATTTATTGCGGAGATAGAAAGAGTATGTAAATTCATTGCTGATCGTAGTTATGCTGGTTGTGTCCCGCACCAATTCTGCTGTTCCAAAAGGGAACGCTCCCTCTCTATCCGATTCATTTTTGAAGAAGATATACTTTCGCTGACGGAATGAAGTATTATGTGCGATTGCATTAGTAGGATGGATCTCCATCTCCGGCTGTCCATTATGCAAGGTGTCTAACCGCCCCAAGTAATAAGACTGTCTTAAAAAAACACCATAATCATTCCACTTGTTATAGGGCCTATTGGCTTGTTGTCCCTTTAACCGAACTGGCACACTGTATAATGCTCCCACTTTAGGGTCCCTAAATACAGTATCATTAACAATAGATCCATTTTCTGTCGCATCCAACTTGTTGAATGTAAAATTTGTAATCATATTATAACGCCTACTGGGCGATTCGTACCAAGAAAAAACTGCCCCTTTACGATCTGAATACTTCTGATTCAAATAATAACCATCTGTATTTGTCGCATGGTATTCGGCTCCTATATTCCAGAGTGGATTTATATTTTGGGCCAACTTTGCTCTAAAAACCTGATCGTCAAAAAAGAATCCAACAGCATAAAGCTCCGAAAATCTTGCCCGAGCACGGTAGTAGGTTACAGAATCCGAGGTGAACAAATACCGCTCTAAAGCGTGAAACCCGGGCTGAAAGCCTATATTTTTATCGGGTGTAAACAGTAAATCACGAGTTGCTAAACCATATGAACCTAAGTTTATACTGGGATCCCATGGCAAGTTTTGTTTGTTAAAATATTGAAAATTATGATGCGTAGTATCGATTTGCTTGGTAGATGTGGCATACTTTAACATATTAAGCGTAGCATACCTGATATATCTTGCCGAAAACACCACAGAGTCCTTTTTATTATCTTCCAATGCACGGGCAGAATCCAAGGCACTACTAAAACCTTCATCTTCCTGCGCCCCCCCTTTAAAGAAAGACACCAAAAGTATTAAGATAACAAAGGCATTACGTAAGCAACTATTCATGAATCTGTTTTAAATATACCTGCAAAAATAAAGGATAAATTAGATTTTACTGCATGGCAATTAATTCTTTTAAAATAGCCGTCATTTTCGGCTCAGCCTCTGCAGCAACGCGTACAATCTCCTGAAGAGAAACAGGTTTTAGATCTGCATGAAATCCCTCATCTGTAATTACTGAGATAGCAAATACAGGCAATCCCATGTGATTAGCGACAATCACTTCGGGAACCGTACTCATGCCTACAATATCACCACCTATAGTACGCATATAGCGATACTCAGCTCGTGTTTCCAAGTTTGGACCTGGTGTCGAAACATACACCGCACGGTGTGCTTTTATATTTAGACGATCGGCAATAGCAAGCCCTTGCGCCGTCATTAATCGATCATAAGGTGCGCTCATATCCGGAAATCTAGGTCCAAAGCTATGATCATTCGCCCCTCTTAATGGGTTATCCGGCAATAGGTTAATATGGTCTTCAATTATACCGACATCTCCTTTTCTAATCTCTGGATTCAAGGAACCGGAGGCATTTGAAACAAACAGCTTCTGAATTCCAAGCACCTTCATCACACGCACAGGAAAAGTAACCTCCTGCATATTATACCCCTCATAAAAGTGTAACCTTCCCTGCATAGCGACGACATTTCGACCATTCAGGGTACCGAAAATAAGTTTACCCGAGTGGAATTCTACTGTCGAAATCGGAAAATTAGGGATATTTGCATACATGATCTGGTGGACTATTTCGATCTCATCAACAAGTTTTCCTAATCCCGTACCTAATATAATCCCAAATTCAGGCACAAAATCGCCTATTTTACGGCGAATTGCAGCGATAGTGTCTTCAACTAGATGATACATATTCTAATAATATTCAAAAAAACTGTACTCTGAGGGACTCATCCTTATAACGTCCACGATAAAGATACTGATAATATCAATTCTATGTGGGGAATCGCTGTTATTAAAGGTTAAAAAAGAAGAACTCCAAAACCTTTATAATACAAAAGACCTTCAAAACAGTTAAAAACCTGCTTTGAAGGTCTTCCTTCGTATCAACAAAAAAGTAGAACTACTTGTGCGATAGCGCCTTTTCTGTCGCCCTTCCTGGTGATGTTATAAGCAATAGCAAGAATGTGATCAATCCGTTATGGATTATCAAATCTAATCCTATTATATAGGGTGTGTAGACTGATATCACATAGGTATTAAGCAAAAATAAAATCAATGGCGACAATATACATATATAAGGAACAAGCTTATCATTAACTGCACGTTTGGTTAACATCCCAAAAGTAAACAATCCCAACAAAGGACCATAAGTATAACTCGCTGCCGTAAAAATAGCATTTACTACGGAATCATTATTGATCAGTCTGAATACTAAAATAACGATAAGCATCAATACCGAAAATCCAAAATGGACAAGATTTCTCCTTTTCACCAAGACTGGATCATTCGGATTTTCCTTTTTATTAAAATTCAAAAAGTCTACACAATAAGAAGTCGTTAATGCTGTCAACGCCGAATCTGTCGTTGCAAAGGTAGCCGCAGTCAATCCCATCATAAAGATGATCGCCGGTAAAATCGCCAAATGATTCAGCGCAATTTCGGGATACAGGTAATCTCTAGTAGCTAATGTGGATATATCAATTCCGTTTTTCTCTGCGTAGATATACAATAAAGCGCCTACTGCAAGAAAAAAAATGTTGATGACGACAAATACACTGGTGAAGGTGATCATGTTTTTTTGCGCCTCTTTTATCGTACCCATAGATAGGTTCTTCTGCATTAAATCTTGATCAAGTCCCGTCATAGCTATCGTAACAAATACCCCCCCCAAGAACTGCTTCCAAAAGTTAGCTTTACTTCCCACAAAATCATCCCAAAAGAAAATTTTGGAATAGGAGCTTTCTTTAACAGCCTCAAATGTATCCACCACACCAAAATCAAGGCCTTTGGCCATAAAATAGATCGAGAGGATTACTGCTGTAATCAAAAACGTCGTCTGCAACGTATCTGTAACAATAATGGTTTTCAAACCACCCTTATTCGTATACAACCAAATAAGGAGCAAACAAATAACAACTGTTATCGCAAAAGGAATATTCCAGGCATCGAAAATAAAATGCTGAAGCACAATCGCTACCAGATACAACCTAAAAGCCGACCCAATCGTACGTGACACTAAAAAAATAGCTGCTCCTGTCTTGTACGTCATATGTCCAAATCGTTCTTCGAGATAAGTATAGATGGAAGTCAGATTCATCCTGTAATAAAGCGGCAATAAGACATACGCAATAATGACGAAGCCGACAGCATTCCCCAGGACAAACTGAAAATAACTAAAATTGGATGCGCCTACTGCGCCCGGTACGGAAATAAAAGTCACTCCGGACAGCGCTGTACCGATCATACCGAAAGCCACCATGTACCATTTTGAGTTACGATTTGCAACAAAAAAAGTGGAATTGTCGGCCGATCCCCTTGAGGTAAAATGCGACACTGCCAGAAGTACGCCGAAATAGACAACTAAAAAAGACAATAAGATGATAGGTGACATATGTTTAGATATTTGTTATAGCTGTTTTTCCGATCTAAAAGCTTCAATCGCTTTACGCACATTTCCAAACTCTTCCAATAGCGCTGTAGCAGTATCTTCATCAGCCCCGGTCTCTGCCATAACCATACGCACTCCTCTAGCAACGAGTTTATGATTTGACAACTGCATGTCAACCATTTTATTTCCTTTGACCCTACCTAGCTGTATCATCACCGAGGTACTTATCATATTAAGCACCAGTTTTTGTGCTGTTCCAGCCTTCATTCGGGTAGATCCTGTAACAAATTCTGGCCCTACAATAACCTCGACCGGATATTGAGCGCGAGCTGCTATCGGCGAATTGCCATTACACACAATACAGCCAGTGGCTATACCTTTTTCATTGGCTTTCTCTAAGCCACCGATTACATAAGGTGTCCCTCCAGACGCTGCAATTCCGATCACTACGTCATTAGAATTGACGGCATATTCTTCCAGATCTATCCAAGCCTGCTCCATGTCATCTTCCGCAAATTCTACAGCCTTGCGGATAGCAGTGTCGCCTCCAGCAATAAGACCAATAACCCAATCAAAAGGAACCCCGTAGGTTGGAGGACATTCCGAAGCATCTAATATACCTAGGCGTCCACTCGTACCCGCACCAATATAAAATAACCTTCCTCCATTTTTCATGCGTTCCACAGCCACCTTTACAAGCGATTCGATCTGTGGTATGGACTTCTCTACTGCCAAAGGAACAGTTTTATCTTCCTTATTTATATTATTAAGCAATTCAAGAACCGACATTTTGTCGAGATCTTGGTAATTAGAATCTTTCTCTGTTGTATTTATCATCGGTTCCGAAAATATAGTCATACCTGGTAACATTTCGTAAATATGCTACTTTTTTAAAAAACATGCAAAAAAACGCAGTTATAATTTTTACAGTGCCACGAATTTATAGTTTTTTGAGCGAATCTCCTCAATTAATTCCCCCAGTTTGTTGTATAATTTATCCTGACGGCGGCGATCCGTACCGAGGTGCACTAAAATGATGTAACCATTAATGCCTTTGCTTCTTTCGTACTTATATACCTGATTCAAAATCTGGTCTGTAGTCCAATACCGATCGCCCATTTCGGGATAAGTATAATCCGTAGCTGTTCTCAATCCGGGCGTAAAGTTATAAGTTCCCAACCCTAACTCCTTAGCCCATTTCACAATTACAGCATTATACCACTCATAAGGTGGAATAAACTTGTCTATATTTTTCCCTCCGAGCTCTTCTATCCGATCCATATTTCTTTTGATATCCTTCACAAATTCCCCCTTAGTCACTAATAGCTTGTTTCGATCCTCCCATGGCATATAGAGCAGATGTTGATCTGAATGCGGCCCTACATAGTGTCCCTGTCTAATGAGCTTCCTGATTATTCTCGCACTTTTTTTGTCTTCCAGAAATCGACCTGTAACAAAAAAAGATGCTTTTACCTTTTTGCTTTTAATCACTTTCGCAATAACAGGCAGCCCATCTCTAAATTCATCCCCTGTAAACACCAGACTGACCTCTCGGACTGTACTGTCTCCACGCACAGTTGCTCCGAATACATCAGTAGTTTTTACGTTTTCTATTTTCGACCCGATGGTCGTTTTTTTTTTTGCTTCTGCTTCTTTTGCAGAAAGTAAATACACCAGAGATGCCGTGCCATCCATGGTCGGTTCATTGGTACTGTAATCTCCAAAATCATCGTGATAAACAGCCAGATCACTCTGAAAATCGGCATAATCATCCGGCTTAGTTAATTTTATACCAATCAGATTTTTATAGGTATTTGTATACACTGGACCATCTACCAGCCCCCCATCAATAGGAAACTTATGTAAATACGTGAATGCAGAATGAGGATCTATTGGGGTATCACCATCTGCGGGCAAACCGTATACCATGCTGGTTCCCCAAGGATTCACACCAAATAACCAATCAAAATTAGCCTGTTCCAATTCTTCGTATTGGGTGTCGCCAGATAGCTCTTTATACCAAAGGCATTGAATAGTAAATGCCGTAGTCAGGTTATTACTACACCAGATAAAAGGTACACCTCTGTAAAACACATTCTCTTTTGCTCTATTCCACACCTCCTCAATCCCTTCTTTATAATAGCGCATTAGTTGTTTTTTCCCATTTTCACCAGCAGCCTTCGCCAACTCATAGTGCCCTAGATTTATAAATGGATAATACTGATAATGGTTTGCTGTATCTCTTTTCATCCATGGTGTCACATCCTCCTCTTTAGCGTACCCCAGTCCTAAATCAATATGCTTCTTGTCCGCACTCAATCGGTACATCCAAGCTTCCGCAAGCTCCATATCATCGACCCAATTATCCTCTGCATAGATGTAAGGCGACTTTACGGAAACAGTTTGAGTCACACCAGGTATAAGATGGGCGTATTCATAAGCTGTCTTAGCCTTCATCTTCAAGACAGCCGCATAATCACTTTCATCTTCCTTGAACAAGTCGTACCCCAGTCCAAACGCACTGACAAACTTCGCTGCAGTTGAACTTGTTCCAGTCGTATTATTGAAAAATTTGCCCCGCTGTTGAGGCCTCCCATCGATAAAATATACCGGCCGCTCATGTCCTCTACCATATAAGGAGTCCTGGCCTGGGAGCCTTAACGAAGTATGATCCCTATCATCCGCGATTTGATTAAACATGATATGCGGTTCCGGATGCATTTTAACTAACCAATCTAATCCCCATTTTGCTTCGTCCAATACATCAGCAATACCATTGCTACCATCCAATCCATTTGCCTGCTTCTCATCCGAAAAAGCTGCTGGGTAGTCGCGGTACGCAGCCAATAAGTGATAAGTGGCGTTCGCCGACGTAGTGGCATACTGTAAGTAATCGGATGCATCATGCCATCCCCCTCCCACATCGACACGTGTGCTATCAGGCATCCCTACCGAAGACGCATACATCGTAAATCCATCATGGGTGTGGCAACTGTCTTTTAAATATGGATTAAACAATGTACGTTGTTGTCGCATATAGCGTAGGGTAAAATCTGCGGTACCTTTATATACATCTGGGTCAATTTTGAAACGAGGAGACTCTGTCCCATCATCTGTACGGATATAATATTCGCCGTGACTTGTTAAACCGGAAAAATCTATCCGATGCCCTTTGGTAAAGGGACCATATGCACCGAAATTATCTTTAAGCTTCCCTTTGAGGGCTACTTTATTACTTTTAGCATTGACCACCTCAAACGAACGAATATCGCGGTCTCCCTTAGTCACCCAAACAGCATTTTTCTTTCCATCAGGAAGATATCCCAATTGATTGATTCGTATCCAGCTCTGTCCTTGTCCTTTCGCAAGGATAGACAAGAGAATAAAATAAAAGGTTAAACAAAATAATCTCATTTGAATATCATTCACAATTAATAATCGACCATTAATACTTTAGCATCACGATCTTACCGTCCATGGTACTGGCTACAATTTTATCCTTGAGCAGCAGTGGTGGATTAATCATTCCATTTGAAATTTTATATTGCCACAATACTTGCCCCGAACTAGGTTCCACTGCCGATAGCAATCCCGAATGACTAGGGACAAATACTGCCTTTTTACTGCTATAAATCGCTGTTGGCGTTAGCTCGTAGGGCAAATCCAACTTCGATTTCCAATCTACACTCATGTTATTTTTAAAGACCGAAACACCGATAAGTTCCCCGTCCATCGTTTTGGCATAAACGAACTTACCATCCGGCGATAATCCCATCGATTCCCGCACTTTGACGCCATCCTTCTTCTCTCGCCATACCTGCTGGCCCGTTTTCAAATCCAACGCAGTCATAAAGCGATCCGGTGCCACAATAAAAACCCTATTATTAGCCACGACAGGATAGCAAGCCGCTGCCGAAAACATCCGGTTCGTCGCGCCACTACTCCAATCCCATACCTTAGCTCCTGTTTTCAGATCCAGCGCATAGAAACCATTTTGCCAGCTTCCGAAAATGACCTTACCATCAGCAATCGTTGGTTTAGTAGATACGTACCCTTTTACCTCATTAAACGTCCATAGGACTTTCCCGTCGGATATACGTATGCAACGAAATTTCCCCTCCGAGTCACCTAGGTAAGCATTTCCTTCCGCTATTGAGGCTGTTCCTAATACGGCCTTATTTGCTTGAACTGTCCATTTTTTTATTCCAGTTTTGGCATCTAATCCGTAGATATGGTGATCTGTAGACCCTACGACTACAATACCTTTATAGACTTCCGGTGTAGCATACACCTTCCCTCCCGTCTTAAATGACCATATCTTTTTACCGCTATTAAGATCCAACGCATACACCTCCCCAACCGTATTGGCTGTAAAAATACGCTGGCCATCTGAACTAATACCTGCGCCAATATCACCGTGATCCTGATACTCCCAAACCAATTTAGCTTTTGTATTCGTATTCACAGCGTAAGATGGACGAGCGTATTGATTTTTAAAAACCACCTTTTGGAGCGGCAATTTCAACCAATAGTCCGCTGTACCAACATTCGGTTTGCGTACCTGAAAAAATACCGAGTCACCCGTAAGCGTAACAATATTATATCCGCCGACATCCTCTTTGGCCCGAAGATTGGAGCGAGCCATTACCCCCGGGATATCGTCCCAATTGTACAGTTTATTGGTATGCCCATGACCACACAAAGCCAATTGTACATTCCGTTGTTGTAAGCGGTCCGTAAGCTCAAACCAGTTATTCAACGAAGAGTCCAAAGGATAATGATTGATTGAAATTAAAGGTTTACTTGGGTCTACATTTGCTTTAAAAACCGAGTCAACCCACACCAAGTTTTCACGAGGTATCTGTCCGGGGCTCATCCGCATATTTGGTCCCGAGGTGGTACCCATAAATTGATAACCCTTATGTTCGAAAAAGAAAGTCTCTCCACCAAAAACTTTGCGAAAGGAATTTGCTCCACTTTCAGACCAGTTACTATCATGATTTCCTGGGATAATATATAACGGGAGCTGCAAACTATCTAATATTTGTTTAGCCAATGCCAGTTCCTCATCCGATCCAAACTCGGTAACATCTCCCGAGAGAATCACGAAATCTATACCCATTTGTTTATTAAGGTCGGCTACGGTACGCCGCAGGTCATCAGCGCCTGTATGCCCCCCAACATGGGTATCGGTCACTTGCGCAAATTTGAAAGGAGTCTGGGCAGAAAGTAATGTTAATGCAAAAAAAGAAAAAATGGAAAGTGCTAAAAATCTGAAAGTCATATAAAGTAAAAATTAAAATCTGCTAAAGAAATACCGCCCCCATAGTGATGAAAACTAGTCATCACTATGGGGCGGTATACTTTTGTATTGTGAAAACAACGTCCTACCAATTTAAAGTTTGGGATAAGGTATACCCCATATCCTTATATTCTTGAATCAAAGTTTCACTTATTGGAGCCAGATAATTACGTGGCTGTACAGGTAATCTGTTGGAAAAATTACGAACCACATAATACCCAACCATAGCCGCATCGTTTGTACCATTGTATGTCACAATTTGTCCGGCAGCATTTTCAACCTGAAGAATATCTTTATAAGTTGCAATGATTTTCCCTGGCTTGGCTTTATCTCTAAGATCTACATTTCCTATTATCCAAGGACCACGCTTATAATCATTTGAAACAAAATTTAGATAGTCCATTTTCTTCCAACGACGAATATCTTGCATACGAGCATATTCAAATACAAATTCCATTCTACGCTCCCTTCTAATCTCCCACATCAAGGCAGATACATCAGCATCTCGTTCTGGATCGCTGGGAAGGTTGGCTAATAATAAAGGAGCGGTCTTTTGAACACCTTTGGCCGTAGCGGCTGCATCAAGCGGTCTATTACGGATAGCGTTGATTGATTTATCCAAATCACCCTGTGTAACGGCAGCCCCCCCATGATTCTCTGCAAGAATCTGCTTGGCTTCGATCCAATTCAACACCACTTCAGCCAATCGGACAATTGGAGCGTCATTGGTATTTGTATTACTTCCCCATTTGGCTGGATAAGTAGAACCAATAAACCCCAAAGCTTCCCTTCCCGCGAACTTGTGCACATAAGCCAGAGTTCCAGAGGCAGCAGTATTAATCGTATCCATGAAAGTAGCCTCAAATCGAGGATCCCTAGATTTCACCAGGTTCTGCATTCTAAAGTTTGTAGCATTCGTAACTGTTGAATTTTGCCATACCTTGCCGTCTGTACAGATAAAATCTTTAAGTAAGTCTAAATTGGAAGACCGAGCTTGTGATTCAGTACCATTACTGTACGAGCCTACTGCATGTGTAATTTTCAATGCATCAAGGTAACTTCGAAAAAAAATCACTTCCTTATTCGCGGCTAAATCTTCAGAAGCAAATAAGCTTTTAAAATCACTACTAAAGTTCCACTTTCCGCTATTCATAACAAATTCAGACGCATCTCTTGCAAATTCCAAGTATTTCTTTGCACGTGCCGCATCCAGACCATGATACTGTTGCCAGGAGCCTTCAAAAAGCATTAGATTTGAAATCAACGCTGCTGCTGCATATCGATTTACGAACCCAACTCCATCGTCCAAGCGCATGTTGTCCATTACAAACTTAAAATCATCATACACTTTATCCATCACAACTCCACGTTCGTCACGACTTTTATACATCATATCTGGGCTGTTTAGATCAATATCAGTATCGTAATAGGGTACTGCGCCAAAATTACTCACCAATCTTGCGTACTCGTACCCTCTAAAAAAGCGTGCAACGGCCGTCCAGTGATTAAAAACCTCATCAGAAACTTGAGGCTTAGTATAGTTTTCCAATCTGTTTAAGAGGACATTCGCTTTACGCACCCAATAGAAATTCCAATTCGGTCCAGGGTGTTCAGATCTTAACACTGAAGTTGTTCGCAATGTTGTATTGCTCAAGGCAGTTCCTCCCGCACCAGTAGGTACAGATCCTAAAAGATTTGCTTGTGCGCCTTGAGAGGTAAAATCATCTGCAAAATTGTATCCTGTCAGCGGAGTATAAGCTGTCCCAAACCCTGAATTATATCCCACGAAATAATTGGTATAGAAATCATTGGCAAATAACCGAATATCACTTTCATTACGCCAGAATGTAGATTCTGAATCTACTACCTTATTTAATTCCGGTCTATCAAGCAAACTTTCACAGCTCAACAGTGTAGAAGATGCTATTATTATCGTATATAAAATCTTTTTCATAATTACCGACTTAGAATGTTAACTGAAGTCCAAACGACGCACTTTTAAAAGTAGGCGTTCCTACACCTGTTCTACCCGAATTATAATTTGTCTCATTAAATATCGAAAATCCAGATACTTCTTCAGGATCAATCGGAAGTCCTCGCAATTTATCCCATGTGAAGAAATTCTCTAATGAGGTATATATCCGTACGTTTGTCAGCTTTGCTCTCTGTGTCCACTCTTTAGGAAAAGTGTAACCTAAAGACATATTTTTGATCCGGAGATAAGACATATCCAACAAATATTTTGACTGCACCTGCATATTATTGATATCTGCAGTACCTGCATTGCTATAAGCTGCAGGATAAAAAGCACCTGTATTATCCGGTGTCCAATAGTCATCAACAAAGGCAGCTGGCATAGCTCCATCAGAAACGTGCCATCCTGGCTGCGCTAAAAATCCACTCCCCCAAACTTGCCGGGAACCAACTCCCTGGAAAAACACCGCAAAATCAAACCCTTTATAATCGGCTCCTATACGAAATCCGTAATTGAAACGAGGAGTAGAGTTTCCAATTACTTTTCGATCCCCGGGATTATCAACCGTGCCATCTCCACTATCAATCTCTCCATCCCCATTTAAGTCTTTAAATTTCACGTCCCCTGGCCCAAAATTAAATGTAGAGGAATTCTCC
Organism: Sphingobacterium sp. xlx-130; assembly: GCF_011007405.1. Classification (NCBI taxonomy): domain Bacteria; kingdom Pseudomonadati; phylum Bacteroidota; class Sphingobacteriia; order Sphingobacteriales; family Sphingobacteriaceae; genus Sphingobacterium; species Sphingobacterium sp. xlx-130. Next base: position 68,437 of record NZ_WFKN01000008.1, on the reverse strand, counting down.
AAACGCGACTGGTAAATAGGTTTCTCTCCATTCGGTCCATCCTTCAAAAGATACATCTTTCCGCCACCACTAGTATTATATTTGGTCATAGCTGTGGTCAAATCCACCAATTGCGTTTTACCATTAGCATCCAGAACAAAATCATCCATTTGATACAGTCGATCCGTTTCATAACCCCAAATTTCACCCCAGACCTTACCGTCATAATTCGAAGTCGTGAGACGAGAGCTCGTATAATTATAAACACGAGATTTAGCATCATCAAAATTTGCTCTCAGGTTTATTCCCAAACCATTCTCGAAACGATGGTTAAAATCTACTGCGATTTCATAACCCTTGGTGACCAATGACCCTGTATTCAGCAACGGCGGAGCACCACCAATGGTATATGTGACGCCGCTCAACTGACCGAACATATTTTTAGTTGATTTTTTATACCAATCAAATACAATTCCAAGCTTATTATTCAAGAAACGGGCATCGGCGCCGAAATCTAACGTCTCAATATCTTCCCAAAACACTTCAGGATATCTCAAATCAGGAGAAGGAATACCCACCACTTTAGCTCCCCCTACAACCCACGTACTTTCAACAGGGTCCATATTAGGCAAGTATAGATCGGAACGAACCCCTTGGTTTCCTATAGATCCCCAAGACCCCCTAAATTTCAGGAAGCTTAAAGACTCTTTTAATGGCTCCATAAAACTTTCTTCAGTAACCACCCAACCTGCAGACATCGATGGATACCAACGCCACTTAAGTTCTTTTGGGAATTTTGAGGATCCATCGTACCTAAGATTACCTTCAAAAAGATACTTATTCTTGTAAGCGTAGTTTATCCGTCCAAAATAGCCCAACTGGGCTTCCCAAAATTCTTCACCTCCACCCGTCATTTCTCCAGTAGCTAAACTAAACTGCGGATTTGTAATATCTAACAGATTGGTACGCTGGTTCCAATGGTTTGACATATTACTACTGACCAAATTAGAACCTAGAATAAACTTAAAGTCATGATCACTATTCAACATCAGGTTATAAGTTGTAAAAGCATTTAAAGTATGTTTATATTCACTTTCGGAACGTTGGTAAATATGATCTGGATTAGAACCATTAGCCGTATATGTTTCATTGATAAGATCATAGGCTAATATTGCACCAGGATCAGAAGCTCCTACAACCGCACCATCAGCATTGACGTATACCGGATTCCCATTGGAGTCCTTACGCTGCCTACCAGCAACCCAACTGTTGGCTCCTGTAAATTTTGTACCATTTCGCCTCCAACCATAATCTTCGTTTGAATATGTATAATCTACATCAACCTTCCAATTAGACTTTAGCTTAATGGTCGTTCCTACGTTTGCATTCAGGTAATTTCGTTTCATCGAAGCTTCATTTGCAAATTCATTTTCACTCCAAGGACTACGGATTGGATTACCTAACTCGTCATACCCCATTGGATATAATGAACTCCACCTATACATATACAACCATGGGTCGGCAGTAGTAGAATTTGTGGCATAAGGATAGCTTTTGATCCGTCGAGAATACATCATACCGGCCCTCATAGTAAGATAATCTGTAATATCTGAAGATACTCGAACACCAGCATTATATCTTGTAAAATTATCCTTGTTTCCAGGCTTTATCATACCATCCTGATCCACAGCACCGAATGTCGCCGAATACTTGGTATTACCAGAAGTACCTCCTAACGAGAAATTATGCGTCTTTGTTGGCGCCCATTCCCTAATCATATAGTCATAAGGATCATAAGTACGTAAACCATATTTACGTGTCGGAAATGCTGGATCTACATACCAATCCCGACCATATACCGTCGGATCATTGGGACCTAATTTTCCGCCATATTTCTTATCCCATTCGACAGCCTTTTCATAGCTCTGCTTGTCCAACGAGTAAAACGCGCCATATACTGTTCCCCCTACACGTTCTAAGGCATCTATGGAATATTTTAAAGCATTCAACTGCCCCATTTCAAATTTCTTGTAAAGATTTTGAAACGAGAAATTATTGGAATAGCTAATACTTGCTTTGCCCGCAGCGCCAGTTTTTGTTGTAATCAACACAACCCCCGTAGAAGCTTTTGCACCATATATTGAAGAAGCCGCCGCGTCTTTCAGCACCGTTATAGACTCGATATCATCTGGATTCACGTATTGTATACTTGGAATTTCCACATTATCCAATAAAATTAGAGGAGCACTACTACCATTGACCGATGAGATCGCTCCACGAATCTTTATTACAGGATCGGATCCCACTTCACCACTGGGCACCGTTATAGTAAGCCCGGGAGTAGTACCTTGAATGGCTCGACCTACATCTACCACGGTTCTCCCTTGCAGGTTATCTTTCACATTAACAGTTGATACAGCGCCGGTTACATTTCCCCTGCGTTGCGTACCATACCCGACGACGACAACCTCATCTAGCGCATTATCTTCCGTCCCTAGGGCAACATTCATCGTTGCATCGTTAACAATTACATTCTTAGGTGTCAGCCCGATGAAAGATACTCGCAAGGTCGCTCCATTAGAGGCCTCGATACTAAATCGTCCATCAGCATCTGTCATGGTTGATTTGGATGTACCTACAACGGATACTGTAGCTCCTGCAATTGGCCCGTCTGGGCCCGTCACAACACCACTTACCTTTTGCTGTTTGATAAAAAGAAATGATTCACCAGTGGAACGAGTCACTTTTGACTCTTCTCTACCACTAGCAAAAGATACTGTAGGCACAATCACCCCAATGGTTACCGCCATCAAGATTGACTTTTTCCTACAGCCAAGCTGTTTTGGTAAAAGTTTGGATACCATAATTTCAGATTTATAAGTTACTAATACTAAGTTAAATAATAGATTTAAGATTTTTTAACATTTTATATTTTTTTCATCAACTTATAAAACAAAACACGTAAAAAAGCGCAAAAACAACCGATTGAATTAATTTACAATGTAACAGCACCAAGAACAAACAGTCATAAAAATGCACAAATACTTTTATACGACCTTAATTTGTGAAACTTAAAATTAGGATATAAAAAAGGCCATTTCGATACGAGATAATCGAAATGGCCCCTTAATTTTAATTAAGAAAATTTATTTTGAAACTTCGTAAGCAGCCTTGATTAGTGAATTTGCCCCCTTGGTGTCTTGACTATATTCCCAAAACATTACGCCATTACCTCTTGACTTTGCCAATTCAGTTTTTGCCTTAATAGTTGCAATACCGTTATAGTAATACTCAATTTTATCTATTATAAAACTATCTGCATTAGGATCAGCCCCAGCAGCCAGTAGATTTGCATAGGTCCTAGGATTGTCCGCAACGTCTAAACCATAAGCAGGCACCCCAAGAACAACCTTTTCTTTAGGTACATTCTTTTCCAGAAGCCAGACATCCAAAACCTTATTTGCGATCGCATAAGTTGAGTGATGACTGGGTTGTTGTGCGTCACGGCCTATAGCATCATAAGCCATCAAATTAACAAAATCAACCGCATCTATCGCTTCTTTTGTTATACCATCCTTTACAGGACCGTTAAACACTCCCGCTGTTACAGCAATACTTAAATATTTATGCCAAGAATGCAACTCTAATGATAATTCCTTCACTAATAATGCAAACGTAACATCGCTCCCATAGTTTGCCCTTGGATACTCCCAATCCAGGTCTATACCTGACAGGTTGTTCCTAACAGCAAATTCTACTACATTTTTCACAAAAGCCTTACGAACTGCAGCACTTGAAGCTATTGTCCGATAAACATTCTCATCACCAGCTAAAGAAATTGCTGTTTTCACCCCTTTACTAATGGCTAGTTCATTTAGGGACTCAAAACGCACTTCATTCGACAACGCAGTTAGAGAGCCATCTTCTTTAGGGTATAAAAACGCGAAATGAACATGTGTAAGATAGTCTAACTTGGTCGTATCAAATAACACGGGATCAATATTTCCCCAGCTATAAGCTACACGTTTAAAAGAGTTATCCACCACATAATCACCTTCAGGTTTTTTAAGCTCAGAAACTCCATAACCATCCGGAACTTTTATTATTTCTTTTTCGCAGGAAAAAAATAAAGCGAAACTGAAAATACTTAATAATATCTTTTTCATATGTGTATAATCTGTTTTTTATCTGTCATATGGAATACTCATGGTTGTTTGTGCTTGGCTAAACATGAGTATTTCATAATTAAAAATTATAGCAGAGGCTACCGCACTAAAACGGAAACCTCTATGCATGATTGCTTATCTCTTAACATAATCTAATGCAATACCATAAGAAACGAATCCTTTGATTAAGAACGAAGGGCTCTCTGTCCCATTAAGTTTATATTTCTTAATCCCTGAGTTCATACCGTTTCCTGTGATCTTTCCGGTATTGTTAATATCTGAAGAAGATCTATATGCATAATACAAATATCCATCAGATGACTTATCAAGAGCCATTGAAGTAACTGTCGCAATTTCAGACCCTGAACCCTCTTGTGCATAACCGGATAAATCATCTACCAAAGTAATCGAAGATCCATCAAAATTACACTTATACAAACCTACCGAACGAGTACCTGCAGCGTTATTCAATACAAAGTAAATTTTACTATTTACTTCATCAACGATAAAATTACGAATACTGCTATTGTCTAGTGCTGAAATCCTACTATCAAAAGCATTGCTTGAGATATTGAATTTATACAATCCCCAGCCATTTGCCTGCTTTGAATACCACAACTGGTTATTAACTATTTGAATTCCTCCATCAACCCAACCAAAAACGGAAGATACACCGGCATTAGCAGCTACAATACCTAGACGCTGAGTCGCCGGCAAATCGATATCTCTGGAATTAAGTGAAATAGCTCTTACATTATTGTTCCTAGTGGTATAGAAAAGCATTTTACTGATAGAATCAATTGTGAAATTAAATGGATCTTGAGCATAGTTCCCGACACCTTTACCCAAAGTAACATCATCATTACCTTTTAAATCAACAGAGAATAACCTACCGTCCGCGCTCGCTGAACTGAAAGTCAAATTATTTCCTGCATTAGCAATATAGACCCTACTATTATACACTTGCATAGCAAGAGGATGAGTACCAAGGTTGACTTCGTAAGCTTCTAGCGTAGGCTCTGAAAGTTGCTTAAATGCATAACGATACAATTTCTTGGTGATCATATCGGTAAAATATAAACTAGGGGTCAATTCACCTAATACAAATATTTTCGTTTCTGTAGTCAATGTTTCTTGCCCATCGTTTACTGTTAAAGTCACTGTATGCTCACCTTCTGTTACAAATTTAACAGTAGGTGTAGCCTCAGTAGAAGTACCTGCTTCCCCAAAATTCCACTGATACGTTAAACCTTGCCCCGGATAGATAAAAGCTTCGGCACTAAAAGTTACATTCAAGTAAACACCTATATTCTCAGGCACAATAATTTTAGGTGTCATTTTCTTGATAGTTACCTCTTTGGTAACTACTTCTGATTTAGAGCCTTCCCAAGCCGTCAATGTTACGCTATACGTACCAGGTAATTCATAAAACAACGTATCTGGGACTAGCTTATCTGAAGTAGTTGCTTCTATAATAGCCCCATCTTTAAGGATTTGCTTTGCATTTTGAAATTTCCACTCGTATTTGTCCGAGTATTTGGAACGATTCGTTAAAACGACCTTTGCAGGTGCTGTAATTTCTCCTTCAGGAAAAGTAAAATTAGCAGCAAACTCGCCAGCTGGGTCGATATATGAAACCGTATCTTTTTCACAACCCATCGTTGTAAAAAGCATCAAAGCAATAAAAATATAATTGATGTATTTCATACCTATAAAATAACTTGAAATGTAGTATTAGATGACTTAACAGCTCCAGAAGGGGTGGTTACATGCGTAAAAACCTCTGAACTATATGTTCCTGCTTTTTTTACTGATGCTATATGTTGGATTAATAACTCTTTAGTAAGACTAGCTTTCAAAAAAACCATTCCTTCATTTGATAAAGCGTATGTTCCCGTTGAAAAATGGCTTGCTGGAGACGTTGGAAATATAGCCTTATAATCCGCCTGACTAATTTGATAAGCTAATATACTTTTAATGACTGCGAATTCATCATTAGTCAATTCATTAAAAACGCTTACATCATTTTTATATTTCCCGTCTTTGTGCTTAAATGGGTAGCGCGCACGGATTACATAGTTATTAGTGAGAGTAATGAAATATTGATCCAACTCTTTGTTTTGATTATTTACGACAAACCAAGGTTCAGACTTAGATATGGTATCTGTTAATTTCAATAACGAAATTTTCTTTTCAGCATCAAAAGTAGAGATATTGGTTCCTTTGGTTAAAGTGAAGTTTAACCCAAAATTTTCAACAACAGTCTCTGTCATTTCGACTTTGGAAATTTTATCATCTCGCTGCCAAGTGCTCGCTGTCACCAATACAGTATCCCCCAGCGCAGGTTTACTGTTACTGTATGACACTGAAAGACTAGCTAAAAACTGTCCATTACTATCTCCCAATTCTGTTATTGGATCATTTTTATCACAGCTGATAACAAAAGGGATTATCAAGAATAGATATATATATTTGTTTAAAAGACCTTTCATACGTAACTATTATTTTAAAGATGAATTTTCAGCCCACCACACTGGTGTGAAGCACCAGTTTCTTGCCTCTGCCCCTAATCTCGCTATTTCTCGTGGGTTATAAATATATTCCGTCTGCGGATCATATGGAAATCTTTGAATCCATTTACCGCCCCATTCTGCCAATGCGTTTTTTGGGTAGTAAATATTGGGATATGCGTTTTGACTATAATTATATCTACGCATGTCTACCCAACTTTCACTTTGCAGGTACAATGCAATCCATTTTTGCATCATTATATCTGCTAACTTTAAATCCGCAGAAGAAGAAGGTACTTTAGCAGAACTCAAATAGTTCAACATCTCCCCTTCTTGAATCCCCATCCTACTCATATTCAACTTAATACCATCAATCATAGCATCATACGCTTGGGCAGTTTGATTCATATGAAAATGCAACTCAGACTTAATAAAAAACAGTTCTTCTTTCAAAATAAATGGATAGGGCGAATTGTCTGATGTCCAGTACCCTAAATTCAAATTAGGAAAATCATCAGCTGTCGTCCCTGTTGGCAAATCTGTATCACGTAACCCTTCTGAAAGCTTCGCTCCAAAGTATTTATTGTTTTTACCAGGAGATGTAAGGACCTTAAGACGCGGGTCATATCCATTACCAGCTTTATCTACCGTTAAAGCGTCAATTAAAAAATCTGTAGGAACAGACGTAGAAACCATATTCTTGATATCCGCAAATTGCCACTCCGGTTGTGCAGCACTTTCACCCCACAGATTTTTTCCCCAAGCATTAGAAGATTCTTTAGGATATTTAAAGATAGCATCAGCATAATTAGCTAAAGCCGCATTCACGGTAGCTAAAGTCTCTTGATTACTCCCCTTAAAATTGGCCGTATGCAATTGCAACCTAGACTTTACGGCTAACCCGAAAGACTTCCAATGTTCCAAATTACCTCCATAAATAGCATCAGATTTGTCATCCATTCTAACGGCTGCACTTGACACCCGCCCCAAAGCCGTAAGCCCCTCCTCAAGTAAAGTTGCTATTCCTTCATATACTTTTTCTTGGCTGTCATATACAGGATTATATGATCCTGAATAAGCCTCTGTAAAAGGCATATCACCAAAGCTATCCGTAGCTGTCAAATAAGAGAAAGCTAATAATATCTTTCCAACACCTAAATAGTTATTTGATCCTTCCTGCTCTGCTCGGTCGATCATCCCCATGATATTTGACCCAACATCAAAATAATGCCATCTCCACGCTCCCTGACGTGTAATATTATTATAATTCCAGTTATCTATAATTGCATTACTATTTCCTGTTCTGCTCGTCATATAATAACTGTGATATGCTGAGAATCTAGCATGTGAATACAAGTGATAAGCGGTGTTCGATATAATGGCAGGTAACCTCAAATTAGAAGGAGTAGTTACCGGCTGTGTTGGATTCACATTGATATCTAGCTTGTCATCACATGACACCGTTGTACCTGCAGCAATAACTAGAGCTAGTATACTTTTTATATATTTTTTCATACTGATCTTTCTTTAGAATGAAACATTGATACCAAATGAGTACGATTTCGGTAACGGTATAGAACCATTATCTACCCCCATTGAACTTGCGCCTGAGCCACCTGCATTGGGTCCAGCACTATTCACTTCAGGATCGCCTCCAGAGTAATTTGTAAAGATTAAAGGGTTCTGAGCAGACAGCTCTAGAGAAATATTTCCTAATTTATAACGATCAGCAAAAGCTCTAGGTAAGTTATAAGATAATGTAACATATCTCAATCTAGCCCAATTCACTTTCTCCACAAAATTAGTTCCCACTGCATAATAGTTGCGCGCAAAGAAGTTATAATCTAGCACGACAGATTTCTCATTTTTAACAAAAGAACCATCCGCTTGTTGAGCCACACCGTTAAATACAAACTCACGATCCCTCCATTCTCCGATATCATGTGCAGTACCCAAAGACATCATACGCTGTCTCGAAGCATTCAAGATATCGCCTCCAAAACGGAAATCCCATAAAAAGGCCAAGGTGAAATCACTGTATTTAAACTTATTACTCCATCCAATATTAAATTCAGGCTCACGGTTACCAATATACCTTTCGTTATCATCGATTACCGGATAACCATTATTATCAACGATTACGTAACCTTCTTCTGTACGTTTATAATCAGTCCCGACAATACCCAACACTGGCTCACCTAACACTGAAGCTGCCTTACCTGCATTCAACTGTACATTTGTGTAAGGGAACGTAGTAATATGTCCTGGAAACTCTAACATCTTAGAAGTATTTTTCCAAGCATTTACTGTTGAAGACCATTCAAAATTTTCTCTTTTAATAGGCGAACCTGTTAAAGACAATTCAAAACCTTTATTTTCTAAGCTACCTGCATTGAAAGTTTGAATCACAAATCCCGTAGGCAATGGAACACGTGCAGTAATAATCTGATCAACAGATTTTTTATGATAATAAGAAAAATCTATTGATAATCTATTCTTCAAAACTCTTAATTCCGTACCAACCTCGAATTCTGTAGTTGTCTCTGGCTTTAAATATGGATTTCCACCCGTAGAGTTTACAACATATCCACCTCCCAGCCCATTATATTTAACTAAGTTAGTGTTGGTCGCATATATAGGTGCATCCTTACCTACTTTTGCATAGCTTGCTCTTAATTTACCATACCAACTTCTTTTATTTTCAAACAATTCTGAGAATGTAAAACTACCTGAGTATGAAGGCGAATAAAATGAACGAACGTTTATTGGCAATGTGGAAGACCAGTCATTTCTACCAGTTACACCTAGCGTTAGCAAATTCTTATATTCAATCTTGAAATCACCATATACCGCATATCTCCTACGCTTACGCAAGTTATCTGTTGTATAAATATTTTCAGCTGCGATATTGTTGAACGAATAAATACCCGGATTCAAAAAACCCTGACCTGTCTGACTTTTAGAATCTGCTTCATAATATTCTTGCGTAGTTCCTAATAACAAGGTTGCTCTAAAATCGTCCAGGAATGATCGATCGAAAGAAGCATTAAAGATTGAAGTCGTGTTCTTATAATTACCAATCGTTTCAGACAAATAGCCATTAAAGTATGTACCTGGGGTGCCTTCTGTGACATGATAATCATAATCTTGATTATAAAAATCTTGACCTAATCTATAAGAAAGATTAATCCAGTCTAATGGTTTATAAACAACATTTCCATTCACAACAGTCCGTTGAGTAGCTGTATTTCTTGGATTCATCATAGTGGCCCACATAGGTGAAATCTTTGCTTCATCTTCGTCACCTTCCTCTACATACGCATATTTTGGCAATCCATTATCAAATCTATAATCAAGAATATCATATGCCAACGGATAGGTTAGTATACTATTAATCCAACCACCCGAACTACCGCCGACTAAACCTTCAGTTATGTTGTTGTTGATATAATTTAATGAAGCTGAAACGTCAAGATTGGATCTTAATTTAGAAGAACCTTTAACTAAGACTGAAATTTTGTCAGAGCTGGTATTAGGAATCATAGATCCTTGATCTCTATAATTTCCAGACATATAATAGTTAAATTTCTCTGCACCACCGTTGACATTGAAGTTTACATCATGAGTAACCCCAGTATCAAAAAAGCGTTCTAAGTTATTATATATCTTTTCGTCAGAACGAAATTTCCTACCCCATGAACTACCGGAAGTTTCATCATAAACACCCCCGGTTCCCAATGTATAAATCGACTGTTGCTTAGGAAGTCTTCCCATGGTTTCAACAAAAGCTTTATATCCACCATTAATCTGCATTGAGCCAGATTTACCCTTTTTGGTGGTAATGATGATTGCACCAGAAGCAGCATCAATACCATAAAGTGCTGCCGCTGCAGCTCCTTTCAAGATAGAAATATCTTCGATATCATCCGGATTAAAATCGGCTAATCTATTCACAGAACCATTAGTTGATTCATTGCTTACTCTTATACCATCAATAATAACTAACGGTTGATTATCTCCTGATAAAGAAGTAGAACCACGTAAAATAATTTCCGATGGCAAACCTGGCGATCCACCTGAAGAGGAAATCTGTGCACCGGCAACCTGTCCTTGTAGTGCATTTACAATGTTACCTTGATTAGACTGTCTTAGTTCATCACCAGAAACCTTCTGCACCGAGTACGTCAAGTTTTTCTTTGACCTTTCAATACCCAGCGCAGTAACCACGACCTCCTCCAAGGCATTATCTTCCTCTTTCAATTCTACGTTAAGGGTATTCCCTACAACCTTGAGGTCCTGAGAAAGATACCCTACACTAGAAAAACGTAAAGTAGATCCTAATGCTGCACTAATCTTAAATTGACCATTAGCATTAGTTCGAGTCGATCCTGGTACTCCTACTACCGATACAGTTACTCCCGGCATCGGTCCATTTGCATCAGAGACAGTACCCGTTACTGTATTTTGTACGAACCTATTGGACGAGTAGGCCGTTGCTGCAGCAAGATTGGATGCATTTGACAGCTTAGATACTTTCGCTTCTACTGTCGTCACCGCCAACCCTAATGCAAGAGAGAATAGTAAAGTATTTCTCATATTTAGCATATATAAAATAAACTTGTTTACGTAATTCATAATCTAGGAAGGCCTACTTTTTAAAAAGCAGACCTAATCCCATAACCTTATTCAAAATCTTTGTATAGCAGATACTTCTTACGCATCTCCTTATATTCGGTCAATTCCTGTTGCCAGGAAGCTTTTATTTCATCTTCTGTTTTGCCCGCTATAATCTGCTTCCGCAAATCATCCGTACCCGCAAGTTTATCAAAGAACTCTGCTCTTGTGAAGAACTTCGACTTATCGGACATCTTGTTGTAAAAATCTAACACATACTTCAGGGTGAATGTTTGCTTGTCTGCATCCAATCCACGCAGATCAAGACCATACATAGTTTTACCTTTACCTTCTACGTGCTTTACCATACCTGCTTTTTCACCTGGTGTATATTTAAAATCGCCATACACAGGGTTATCATAACCTACCACCTGAAACGGCCACTCGGTACCACGACCTACCGATATTTCTGTCCCCTCAAACAAGCATAAAGAGGCGTATAATCGTACCGACAAGTGATTAGGCAAAGATGGCGAAGGAATTACAGGTAGATCATACATCTTGGAATGATCCCAGTTTTTCACAGGGATAACAGTCACCTTACATTGACGTCCCTGTTCGAGCCATTTCTCACCGTTGATCATATTAGCGAGTTCACCTACAGTAAGACCATGTACCATTGCTATCTTATGGTAGGATACATTAGACTTAAATTTATCATCCTTACGCACAGGCCCGTCCACCTGATCACCACAAGGATTGGGTCGATCCAATATAATGAGTTCCTTATTATGTTTAGCACACAATTCCATCACACGATGTAATGAAGTTATATACGTATAAAAGCGAGCTCCTACATCCTGCAAATCGAAAATCATGACATCTACAGACTCTACGATAGAATCCTGCTTTTCATTCCCTCCATATAGCGTATATAACGGAAGACCAGTCTTCGAGTCCTTATCATTACTTACTTTTTCACCACGTTCAATATCACCACGGAATCCATGCTCTGGAGCAAAGCCAAATTTGAGATCCACCTTCTCACGTAACAATACGTCTACGAGGTGTTCTTTTGCTGCTCCCACAATAGAAGTTTGATTGCCCATAAGGCCAACCTTTTTACCGTTCAACAAGGGTAAGTAAGCTGTCAGTTGATCTGCCGCAGGCAAAATGTTATTACTGGCACTGGAGTCTTCCACTGTTCTTGAATCACCCGACTTCTTGGTTTGATTCTGCGCATTACAAGAAAACAACACTGAACTAAGCAGCGTCAAGAATACCATAGGTAAAAACCTTATAACTAAAGATCTATTCATCTACAACTTGCGTTATTTATCAAAAATTCAGATTACTTCGCTAAAAATAAAACAAAAAACGCACAATACAGCATGCATTAAGCACAAACAAACAATTTACAGCGTTTTGAAAAACAAAAAACGCACAAAGCAGAAAAATAAGAAAGAGAGTGTGAAGCAACGAGAAAGCTATTATTTGTAGCGTTAAATAATGTTAAACCGATTTATCCGTTTTGCAAGCAAAGACACATAGTGTACTACATACACTTTTATGTAACAATAAGGATACAACAGGTAGCGCAATCGATTTCGTGTATCTTTTAAAAACAGAAAAGCCCTGCAGTAAAACTACAGGGCCGATCTTAAGAATCGAAGACTCTATTTTAATCTGTTGTATCCCACCAAACTGGATAAGACCAGATATCATCGCTTAACGCATTCGGGTGAGATGCCTTCAAACTTTCAGCATTATAGTTAATCTCATGTGAGACTTGCCTAACTCTTCTGAATTGCTTTCCTGCCGGTATCTTTGTTTGAGCAGCCGCCGTAACAGTATACTCATAGGGCACGGCCCATCCGAGATAAGAATTGATACTGTAATCATGTCTACGCATATCATTCCAATTCTGCTGAGAAAACGACATCGCAATAAACTTCTGTGTCATAATCTTCGCCATAGTAATATCATTAGCTGTCCCTATACCATTATTCAAAAAGTTGTCTATTTTCGATTGAGACATCGGAGACTTACTCGGATTAACGTTTCCATATGTGCTCAACTTTTGATTCATTAAGTCGATATGAGCTTTAATCCCATCTTTATAAGCTGTAAATGCGCCTGATTTATCTCCTTTCCGCATCAAAACTTCCGCCTTTATAAAACACATCTCTGGATAAACGACCAAATAAGTAGGAGCATCTGGCCTGGTATAAAATGTACCTGTAGCCGCCACAACGCCATCCCCCCATTTATAGATATCAGAAACATCCTTATTATATCCAATAGAACTACTTTTTAAAGATACGTAAGCCGTATCAGCCCACCTCGCTTGATTAGCAGAATTGACGTACCATGAATGTGCAGATACAGACCTATTATTGCTTGTAATTGCCGCATTAGTAGCATTATAGGAAGCCGTTATAGGCCCTGCATTCATACGAATAGTTGATTGCATATCAACGCCTTTAGAGCGTATAAATTTCTTTGGGGTCTCAAATTCCGCCCAAGGAATCAGCTTATCTGCACGAGGATCTTCAACTCCTAGATTATCGAAATTAGTAAGAATATCTGTATACCATTTTGTCACACGGAAATTCGTATTCATAGCTACATTATTAAATACTATTGATGTCTTTAAAGGATCACCAAACAATACGTCTCCGGTATTCTCAATGACGTCAGCATGAGTCACCACAGTACCATCGCCTATTGAAGTCGAGGCTTTCGATACCGCATCTAGAATCTGGTCTGGATTATATAAACTCGACTTCTTAGAGAGATTATTCAGCCATCTAGCTTTCAAGCCGTAACAAAGCTTCAACCATTTGCTTACATCTCCGTTATTCCAACTATCTCCCTCGCTTAGCGGAGTTGCTGTCGTCGGCTGCTGCTGTTGAAAATACCCTATTGCTAAATCTATATCGTTAAGACACCCTTCAAAAATGGTCTTCCCATCATCAAATTTTGGAGTGACGGCTGAACCCAACGCTTCTGTATATGGCATTTCCCCGTACCAGTCTGTCATCAACATGAATCCCATCGCTCGAATTACTTTAGCCGCCCCTAAGTAATGAAAAGCCTTTTCCGCCTCGGCTTTTTCTTCCAGGTCCTTAAGATTTGACGCAGAAGCAACGAAGAAAAACTGATAAGGAGTTGTAGACATCCCAGCTATTGGATTCCATCCAGCAGCCATACTTTGTTGAGCCGTGCTATTTACAAAAGTTAAATGTTGAGTTATGAGTGAAGCCCGAGCACCCGCGGTACCCTGCGCATACAAAAAGTGATGTTGGATCCATGGCAGCCTACTTTTCACCGAGGCCGTGGTATTGGACGGTGTATTCGGATTTTCATTAATATCCAACCAACTTTCCTTGCAGGAACCTAAAACCACGACCAATGTCAAAATCGCTATTATTTGTTTAAATCTGTTCATGACTCTCAACTTAGAATTTTAAATTAACACCAAATGCAACACCAGCAGTACTTGGCACACCGTTGTAATCGATACCGACAGAACTAGAGCCCACAACTCCAGAACCGGCAGCAGAAGTTTCGGGATCCATACCTTTATAATTTGTTAATAACCATAAATTTGTCCCCGTTAACGTCGCTGTAGCACCTTTAACAACTTTTGATAAACCTACGCTTCTTAACAACTCATTGGCAAAATTATACGATAATGAGACCGATCTTAAACGCAACCAGTTCGTATTTGTCATAAAGTTTGCACTTTCCCTAGTATAAAAATCCGACCAGTAATCTTGTATAATCTTTCTTCCGCTGGTTTGTACTCCTTTTACATCATAAGTTTGATCTGCTTCGAATGTAACAGATTTATCTTGATATACAGGTGCCGTGGCTGTACCTGTATTTACGACTCCATCCAACGTAATTGACTCGCGCTCCATAGATCGTTTACTCATACCGTTAACAGTCATAAAATAATCCGTTCCGTTGTAAATATCACCACCGATCCTAAAATCAAACAAGAATGAAAAATTAATATTTTTGTACTGTAAACTATTATTAAAACCTCCTGTCAATTTTGGCTCTCTGTTTCCGATATTATAAGTTGCTAAATTATCACTGGTCGGCATTCCTGTATTCGCATCCAATATCACCTTACCTTCAGGGGTTCTCGACCATTTGGAACCAGAAATAGCCATAAAATCACCTCCATTGAAAGATGCAGCCTTAGTATTACCAACTTGTACATCCGTAACATAAAGAATATCAACTCCTTTTAATAGATTATCGACAGTCCCTTTATTTTTAGACATATTGATCATAGACTCCCAAGTAAACCCTTCTTTTACGATTGGTTTACCCGTCAAAGACAATTCCATTCCCTTATTATAAATATCTCCCGCATTCACAGACACAAAAATATAACCAGTGGATTGCCCTAATCTAGGCGACAAAATCTGATTATAAGAGTTGTTCGTATAATATGCATAATCCAGACCTAAACGTCCATTAAAGAATCTTAGTTCAGCCCCCACCTCAAAGGATGTCGTATTTTCAGGCTTTAAGTAAGGATTACCTCTCTGCCAGTTGTTTCCCACACCGATTAATCCGCCTAACATCTCTTTAGGAGACCACAAATAAGTATTTGTTACATAAGGCTCCGCATCTTTCCCCACTCGAGCCCAAGAAGCCCGCAACTTACCGAAATTTAACCAGGAGACATCCTTCAGTAATTCAGTAAACACAAAACTTCCTCCCACAGATGGATAGAAGTAAGATCGATTAGCTACCGGTAATGTAGAAGTCCAATCATTACGTCCTGTAGCAGTCAAGAATAACATATTTTTGTAGCCAGCTCGTAACTCTCCATATAGGCCATACAGGCGTTTTTTGTAATTCGTGACGCTTAAAATCTCATTCGCATCAATAATATTTTCAAAACTATAGAAGTCTTCGACTAAAAAGTCATATCCCATTCTACGGTTGTTGGTTGTTTTAGTTTGTTCTGAAAAGAAACCGACCAAAGCTCCCAAATCAAAATCCCCAACCTTTTTTTCAAAGTTGGACATAAGATTAGAAGACCAGTAATTAAACTTATAATCACTTTCGGACATCATCCCATTCTGCCAAAGCTCTTTAACGGCACCTTCTCGTCCGATAACAGTAGAATTTTTAGTTAAATAGCTATCCATTCCAACTCGGTAAGTTAGATTCCACCAGTCGAATACCCTCACATTCGCATTAAGACTTCCAGTAATACGCTCAGTAGCATCCCCCAGCTTGTTTCTATTAATTGTCCAATATGGGTTCTCTATATCGTCTTGCAGATCCTGTAGCCCCTGAAAAATTCTATACTTTGACCCATCATCGTTAAGATATTTTGTCATATCATCATTTCGGGACCATCTATAAACCGAACTCATAGCGCCTGATCCGCCGGAATTGTATAAACCCGCAGACGTAAGAGTTTTATCTGTATTTGCCAAAGAGTACGCCACATTTGCTCCTAAAGTTAAGCGGCCATACTTCTGATCACCATTGAACCTGAAGGTAGATTTATCATATGCAGTCTGAGGTATAATACCTTTTTGATCAAACCTAGAAGCTGATAAATAAAACGTACTGTTCGCATTTCCTCCAGAAAGGCTTACGTTATTATCGTAAATTGTAGAATTTTGAAAAAAATCCTCAATATTATTGTACATTACATCATTACCGCCGAATTTTTCACCCCAAGACTGCGTAGTGTACGTATCTAATGCGCCAGCCGCATTATAGTATCCCCTTTTATATTTATCTTGCTGTTCAGGCAATCGATTCACCCAGTTATTCGACGCACGTGAGGAAAAACTTAACTCAGCACGCCCTTCTCGACCTTTCTTTGTTGTAATTAATATAGCACCGGCAGCAGCTCGAGATCCATAGAGGGCAGCGGCGGCAGGCCCTTTCAAGACAGACACATTCTCGATATCTTCCGGGTTAACGTCCATAATACGGTTGCTATTCGATGTCGATGTAGCCTGAGCTCCATCAAAAGCACTGTTTCCGCCTATAACCGTCGAGTTATCGTAAATAACCCCATCAACAACAAAAAGAGGCTGATTATCCCGTTCTAAAGAGGTACCACCACGTAAAATAATCTGAGCGCCGGCGCCTGCTGATCCAGACGTCTGCGTTACATTCACACCTGCAATTTTTCCTGCTAACGAATTGATAACATTGGCACTCTTATTCTTCATCAACTCATCCGCCTTGATATCTTGTACGGCATAGCCAAGAGCCTTTTTCTCTTTCTTAATACCCAGAGCCGTCACCACTACCTCATCGATCACTTCTTCTGAACCGCTCAATTTGATATTGTAGACATTGCCTGAACCTACAACTTGTGAGGTTTCTCCAGAGCCAACCGCTCTAAAGATCAATGTTTCGCCTGGCGCAGCTTGGATAGAGAAAGATCCGTCGGCATTCGTTTGTACCGAACGCGTCGTACCTTTAACAATAACTGTCACGCTACCTAATCCGCTTCCATCGGATGAAGTAACCTTACCAGTAACTGCCTTTTGCTGAGCCATCAAACAGGATGCATAGAGACACATCCCGAAAAAAGTAAGTAAAAATCTTCTTTTCATGTGTTTGATAGTTTGTTTTAAAAATTGTGTTTAGTTCTAATAATGGCTATTGTACACCAATAATTTAGTTAAGACAAGTCTACGAAAAAAAAAAGGAGTTTGCGTTTTTTTGCACTATTATTTTTAAAACCAAACAAACAACAACTATATGGTCAAAGAAATCTATCCCATTTCAGATATTACACCTGCCTTCAACAGCTTATCCACCAAGGCGACCAACTCCGCTTGAAGAACTCTCTCCGTATTTTCACAGGCAACACTTTGCTCTTTCTAACCGATGTGTTTTAGAGTTAATACTCCTGAAGATTTTTCTACCCGAAGATTGGACTTATCCTGCGTCGTCAATATCTCGGCTATACCTTGTTCCGGATTGCTTCGCACCAGCTTCCCGCGAGGGACAAGAAATTCTTAAAAATCTTATCAATTTTTAAACAGAAAAACTGCTACACTTGATAAATCAAATGGTACAACCTATTTATCAAGTGAGACATACGATAATGTAACTGTAGCGCACGATGAATCAAAAAACACAAGATGTATCAAAAAGGCTAAACGATTAATCAAATGACTCACCAGTATAATCGTTCAGATCAAAAGGACATTCAAAAACCAAAAAAGAACAGCATATCACACCAATAAAAAGAAATTATTATCTTTATAACACCATGAATAATTCTTAATCACTAACGATGAACACGGCTGAAAATGGAAATTATGCCTATATCAATGGCATCAGCATGTACTACGAAGTATATGGTTCACCTACCGGCATCCCTCTGGTATTGCGGCATGGCGGAGGTTCTACCATACAAACCACTTTTGGCCGCGTGATAAGTACTCTCAGCAAATCCAGAAAAGTTATCACTGTAGAACTCCAGGCCCGTGGCCATACTTCCGATCGGGAAGGACCGATTTCATTTGAACAGGATGCAGACGGTGTTGCCACTCTATTACAATATCTAAATATAACTAAAGCTGATATTTTCGGCTTTAGCAATGGGGCAAATACGGCTCTGCTACTTGCTACCCGTCATCCGCAATGCTGCAGTAAAATAATAGCCGGATCGCCCCTATTAAAACGCGATGGAGCATTTTCCCAATTCTGGGAATTCATTAATAATGGAACCTTCGAACAGATGCCCCAAGCCTATAAAGATGCCTTTTTAGCGGCTACACCCGATCCAAAAAAACTGATGAATCTATACGAAAAATGCGGAGAACGGATCAAGAGATTGAAGGATTTGCCTGATGAACAATTCAGAGCTATAGCCTGACCAGTGCTTCTTGTGAATGGCGATAGCGACGTTGCTACTCCCGAACATATCGTAGCTATGTCAAGGATTATCCAAGACTGCAGAATAGCTATTATTCCCGGTGGGCACGGCGAATATATTGGAGAGATCACGACAGTCCAAGCTGGTGATCAAGAAGATGTCTTTATCGCTTCTCTGCTGGAGAAATTTTTAAGTTAAATTGAGAAACAAAAAAGGAGGCACAATGCTGCACCTCCTAGTTATCTTACAAAAAGTTCCAATCTACAATGCCGTCCCCTGCTTGACCGATGCTATTGGTGTAGCCACTCTATTCCCAGCCAATGTATGCATATATACACGACCAATAGCTGCATTCCACCAATCTGAATAATCAACCATCTTTCCTGCACTATTCCGCACAATCAAACTGCCTTGATCGGAACCATCGGAACCAATCAAACGGATACGATAGTCGATACGCGCTGTACCTGATGATATTTCAACTGTTTTGTTCACAGTCACGGGTTCCCATCCCGTTACCTCACCAAAGGCTACCGGTTTACCTATATTCGCCCAGGGACTTTTTTCACCTGTTTCATTATCCACAACATACTGAAACTGATATTGAAGTTTCAGAGAAGTAGGAGCTCCAGCACTTTCGTAAAGAAAATTAGCAAACCTCACCCAAGCCGTTTTACCCGTAAACTCCGTAGTCACCGAAGGGTATGGTGTTTCATGCCTTATTAAAAACGGTGGTTTATTAAAATCGTGCACTATCAAATTGTATTTTAAGTGATCGGTTTAGCGCCATCCATAAGCATTTGCTTTACACCTTCGTTAAATGTCACCTTGGCGGGTTGCCAATTGTAGGAATAGTAATCCGTTTTGGCAAGCCGGCACAGTGACGAGTTTTGGTTACTTTTGAGGGAAAAGTAACATGCCTTGCGCCGGCAGAGAGGCGCATAAAAAACTTTTAAAACTTAATAAAAAACAAAAACAATAACCAGGTAGTCTTATCTCCAAATCTAATTTTGAATCGCTTTAGGGCGGACGAGATTTGGTTACGCACAGTTTGTACAGAGATTCCGAGTTTGTCTGCTATCTGTTGGGCAGAGAGATTTTCAAAACGGCTTAACACAAATATTTCGCGCATCTTTTCCGGCATAGCGTCAATTTCCTGTTTTATCAATTGATTTTCTTCCGAAAAGTCATCGTGTTCGCCTTCGCGGAAACTATAATCCCAATATTCTTCCTGCTCGTTAAGAGGAACAAAAATAGGCAATCTATCCCGTCGCGCGTAAAAATCATATATTTTATGTCGCAACATAGACAATAGATAAGCCTCTATATTCGTCTTTACATGCCAATAACCACGATTCTTCCAGATGATATAAAACACGTCTTGAGTTATATCAGAGGCATCCTCTTCGCGGGGTAGTTTTTGAAGAGCTGTACGGTACACCTTTTTCCAATAACCGTCGAATAGCTTCTTAAAAGCATTGGGATCAGCATCGTTGATCGCCTGTACCATTTCAAGATCTTCCCTTTTCAAAATGCGATGGGTTTATCCGTATTTAGATGAGTTAGTGTAAATTCAGATGTCAAGTATAAGAAAAACCAAGGAGATCGAAAAATAATGAAAACAATTTTGCCATGAAGATCATTAAAAAATAAAAAAACCGCTGATGAAATCAATCATCAACGGTTTATACACACTAACTGTAAATACAGGTCTTTAACAGCTATAGCTGTAATTCTTCTTAGTTTCCAAACAGCTTCACCAAGTAAGATTCCAACTCTTTACCACGTAAGTTTTTTGCTACAATCTTTCCCTGGGGATCGATTAAAAATGTAGTAGGCAATGCCGTTACCGCAAATCTACTAACTGCGATAGCGCCATCTCCTGTGATATCGTGCATCTGTACCCAAGGCAATTCCTGATTCTTCAACGCATTCTTCCAAGCTGCTTCGCTCTTATCCGTCGATATACTGAGGATCTCAAAAGGCACCTTGCCTTTATATTTAGCGTATACTTCTTTTAACGTTTTAAATTCCTCGATGCAAGGTCCACACCAGGATGCCCAAAAATCTAAAAGCACATAATTACCTTTCAACGAAGAAAAGCTCAATTGCTGCCCTTTTTCATTCTGTAAGGTAAAGTCTTCGACCAAGGCGCCTTCCTTAGAAAGTAAAGCTCCTTTGATTTGGTTGCCAGCAGACTTACCATAATAGGTTTGTTTAACAGCAGAACTAAGTCCATCATACGCTTTTAGTGCATCTTCCGGAGTCATCGCCTTGCCATAACGACCCAACAAGAAAGCCGCCCCAAAAGAATCCGTATTCTTTGCCACCACCTCTGCAATTATGGCCGATTCGTTTCCACGCTCCTCTTTCAATCTAGAAAAGTACTGATTCAGTACATCATGCGCTTTAGAACCAGACACCTTCGACATGTAAAAAGACTCCAAATCGCCTTCGATTGTCACTAGCCCCGGCTCTTCGACCAATACTCCAAATGGCGCATAACCGCCATGCTTTTTGGATTCGGCTTCTGATGCCAGCATATGTCTAGTGGGCACAGTATAAGGAATCTCCATCCGCCAAGCACCATCCTTTACGACGCTGGTGTCTCCATCACCCGTGATATTATTGTACAAAAACACCTTAGTGCCGTTGAACTTAGGATCTACCTTACCAACAAAAATGGTCTTATCTGTTGTCTGCGAAACCACCGCAAAAGGTAACACAATAAATAAAATTACTAATCTTATACTCCTCATTTACTTATAAAACTTTAAAATAAACTGGCAGACACTATTTGCCTACCAGTCTTTATTTGTTATAGAAGATATTACTTTGCTCGGTATTTATTTCCTACGGCCTGGATATCCCAATTATAGTTCTGTTCAAAGTATGCCACAAACAGTTCATACTTTGCTTTACGCATGGCATTTCCCTCCAAATATCGAGCATTTATATTTTCAAATGATTCGGTAAGAAGTAATTTCAACCACGCTTTATACTCCGCTTGAAAAGAGAATGAAGAATATTGATCTAAATAACCTCCTTCATCTGCCAAAGCCTTCCAGTCTCTATTACGTTTTTGTAGATCTCTATCTACAAAAAACTGATCCCTTATCTTGCGGAAAGCTGTTCCTCCATCATAAGGTTTACCTAATTCCTCAAAACCTTCTATCTCCTCTGTCAATCGAGCCGCAACCAATTCACTTAACTTATCCCACACACCACTTGTCAAAGCCTCATCCGTATAATATAGCGTTTCTGGATTTGTAATCGGCATTTTAGAAATAGCATTAGGCCAAGTAACAACTAGACGATTACGACCTATGGTTGTAAACTTGGGTGTAAAGAATGGGTGTCCATAAGTTTTGACAAAAAAAACTTCGTTGGGCATCAATTTCCTAGAAAATTCCTTATTTACATTAGAGAGTAGTGTATTCATGTAAATATACGTACTTTCTCGAAGATTAGGGTCTACCTTTTCTGCAGGAAAACGAGCGCTCGTTTCATCCTGCCCTAAATAGGAATTGTATACCTCTCTTGAGTCCTTGTAATCTAATCTAGTCCATACACCATATTCTTGATACATACTCTTCTCTAAAGGATTTGCATCAGGAGCTGGCTGAAACAACTCCATAACCCCGACATCCGCTGTCGGTATAAGTTTGTCTTCTTTTGAACAACTTGTTAACTGCACTACCACAGCTAGTCCCAATAAATTATATAAATATCTTTTAGCTTTCATTTTATCTCGGGTTTTTAGGCATTTCTGGACTATTTTCTGTTTCCGAAGGCGGAATCTGTAAGATATACCGTGGATCATTCTTCTCCAGAGTATAAACTAACGCATCCTTATAAATGTGTTCAATTTTTGGTTTACCTAAACGTCTCAAATCCATGAAACGAAGACCTCCATCAAATGCTAGCTCCAAGCGCCTTTCTTCCAACACACGTTTAATCACGTCCTCGCGCTGCGCAAAATCTTGAGACTTTAATTCAACCAAAAAGTTCTTACGCATCCTACTTTTTAATATTTTGTTGATATCCGCTAACGCCAAATCTGTCTTATCCAATCGAGCATTAGCTTCAGCACGGATTAAATAAGCCTCTGATGCTTTAAACCCAACGTAATAACATAATAAGTCTTGAGAAGCATACATCTTGTAGACAGTCTTACCCGCTTTAAGAGCTTGCGAAGTCCCCTCTTCTTGAAAAGAATCATAAACAAGTTGGCGGTAGTCTGTCATTTCTCCATACCGTTTAGTTAAGTTTAATAATTCCACAGCAGGCTTAATAGGTCCTGTGGAAAAATAGTAAGGGTTCATATTGGCCTTGCCCGCTGTAAAAAACAGCAACTCACTATTAGCTTTCGTATCAACAAATCCAAATTTATAATTCAAAGCTTCACCCACACCATTAGTGATTAATCCTTCCATCTCGCTCAAATCTGCTAATGGATAGCTGCTTATCACCTCAGTCGAGTATTTGACTGCATCATCATGTTTTCCCATAAATAACGCAACCCGAGAGCGCAACAACTGTATTGTACTGTATGAAAACCTGTACCGATCAGAAATACGTTTACCTAACAATAGTCCACTGGCTTTCTCTAGATCAAGTACAATCTGATTCCATACAGACTCAATACTCGCACGTGTGTTATTAGAAGAGGTCTCTGTGACATCACTCGCATCAAGAGACAGAGGTACACCCGGCAAGTCTAAATTTTCAGGACTATAAACATCCGCGTATAGATTAATTAAATAAAAATAAGCAAAGGCACGAAGACCATATGCCTCACCCTTTATCTGCTCGTAAAGACTCCTTTCCCTCTCTTCAAAGTCGTAATCTTCAAGGTAGCTTAAAACGGTATTTGCATAGTAAATACTTTTATACAGCTGTCCCCAATAAGGATCGGATAGAACTCCAGGCTGTAGCATCGAGGGCGCAAAGGTATACCAAAGCTCTCGATCTCTGCTAGGCAAAGCATCTGTATTCAGATTTACATACACATTATCGGTTAGCATCTCTGTATTCACAAAAAAATCAGATCGTGGATATCCACCTAGCAACACCGCTTCAAAATCCTCCAAACTCTTTGGAATCATGCTATTTACAGGCTTAACACTCAGCATGTCGTTACACCCTGTAAAGAACGACAACACTAAACAAAGTAAACTATACTTAAAAAATATTTTCATCACTTCTTAAAATTTAAAATTGAACAGAAAGAGACAGTGAATATGAACGCGGAACAGGAAGGAACGTATTTCCAAAATTGATAGCAGCAGAACGACCATCTCTATAAGCCATAGGTGCCCCTTGGGACTCTGGATCCTGTCCTTTTAAGGCTTTATCTTTCCATACATAAAGATTATTACCTTGCAACGATAATCTAATGTTTTGAATACCTATTGCGCGCAAGCGTGGTGTAAAGTAATCGTAACTTACAGAAAGGTTTTGAAAACGGACAAAGTCACCAGAAACAGTACGCAAATCTGAATTATCATACATAGATCCATTACCAGGATTTAATGTTAATTGCGTCTCTTGTTTTGTTTCTAAAACAGGCACATTGGTTTTTAACTCATCACCTGGCTGTTGCCAGCGATTGACCCATTCCTTAGACATATTTTGCGTAGGATCAGGGAATCTAAAAAATGATCCCTCTGATAAGTTTCGCAAACGCATCACATTTCCAAAACTTCCTACAAACAAGGCAGACAATGTCACTCTCTTATAGGATATCGTATTGGTAAATCCTACTTGAGAAGTCGGGTTTATAACCCCAGAATAGGCCAAACCATCTGTATTCATCATACCACTTAACACCGTTTCGCCTTCTTTATTAGTATAAAAAGTAGCTCTTCCTTCCTCGTTTAACCCAGCAAAACGATAGGACCAAAGACCATCAATTGGAAGGTCAATCTTTGCTGTTGCATTGTAGTTTGAGCGTCGTGGATTTGTCATATTACTGACAGTCGGTTTTGAGTAGATATCGATTACCTTATTTTTATTAAAACCAAAGTTTACGTTAGTAGTCCAACGAAAATCTTTCGTATCTATGTTTATCGTATTCAAAGAGAACTCCCACCCCTGATTCAACATTGAGGCCCAGTTTACTTGAACCTGATTAAATCCCGTCACTTGAGAAACTTGACGGCTACCGAGCAAATCTACAGCCTTTTTATGATACCATTCCACATTAGCCATTAGCCTACGCTTAAAAAAACCCATTTCTAAAGCGACATTACCGGTGTATGTTTGTTCCCATTTTAAGTTCGGGTTTTTAGGGGCATCGATAATCAAATAGTTTGATGGGTTTATTGGGTCTACCAGACCTATTCTGGTTATCAAATCAGAGTAAGCTTGACTGGCAACGTTTCCTTGGCTACCATAAGACCCTCGAAGAGTCAGATAGGATACCCAACTTATATCTTTTAAAAACTGCTCTTGCTTCATCTGATAATTGGCTCCTAATGCCCAAAGTGGCTGGAAAAGTTCATTTGTTTTCAAGCCAAAACGATTGGACCCCTCTGTTCTCATGTTAAAGCTCAATGTATACCGATTATCATAAGTATAGTTCACCGCTCCAAAATAAGATAAATTAGCGCTTTCGCTCAAGTCTTCTCTCCAATAGGGCATAGTTCTCTTCTTAATAAAGTCGAACTGAGGTACCAATTGATGCCCTCTTGAATGGGAGTATCCATACAGTTCTGTACCTGTGCTATTCGTCTTACTCTTTCTTACCTCCTGCCCCGCCATCACATTCAAGTAATGAACCTGATCGAAAACAGGATTGTATATTAGCTGATTTCTGAAAGTAATAGATCCATTATAAGTATTTCTATCATTTCTATACCCACCATCTTTCCAAGGATAGACATAAGCCCCATCAACAATTTCTCTATTAGCTCTTTTCTCATTACGGACAAAATAACTATCATCCAAAGCAATGTCCACATCTGTGGTACTTTGCTTAGTATAAGAGAACAAAGAGCTAAATGTCAAATCCTTTAAAATGCGATATTCCAAATCAAGATTTCCTTTGACACTAAAGTTTCTGGAATCTCTCCAGCCTTTATCTCTGTTTTCCAAAAAGTTATATTCAACGCCATACAGATAAAAAGGGTTAAAAGAGCCATCTTCACGATAAGCAGGCATCGCCCTCGTTGTATAAATTGCATACTCATACGGGTTTTCCTTAGAATCCACTGCAAAAAAACTATTATTCTCACGAGCATTAAAATCAATTATAGCTCCAAGCCTTAGCTTATTAAAAATATGAGTATAGACTTTCACGGCCCCCGTATACGTCTTTTGAGCCACATCTTTTGCAGTAGCCTGATCGTCTAAATAGCTTCCTGATACATAAAAAGTTGTCTTCTCATCACCACCAGAAATATTTACAGCCTGACGATTTGAAAAGGAATTTCGGAACAAATGCTGAAACCAGTCTGTATTCACCGTTTCTAAATGATTAACCTTTCGATTAAACTCGTCCCAAGTCATACGTTTGTCTGTCACATCGATAAAATAACGTTCAAAATCTGATACCGTATTATATTCACCTGGTCGTGGCGAAGTCGCTCCAAACACCCCACGACGGATCATCTCTCGATTCACATCGATTCTATCTTTCGAGTTCATCATGTACGCATCCTCAATGCGAGGCCTTTCACCAACTGAAGCGTTACTCGTAAAGTTAATTCTCGTTTTTCCAGCTTTACCTTTTTTTGATGTAATAACAATCACACCATTAGCTGCTCGAGTACCATAGATAGCAGTCGCTGCCGCATCTTTTAATACGTTGATACTTTCTATATCTTCTACATTGACCCCTCCAATACCCGAAGCAATAAGGTTACGGTTGGTCATGATATCATCTACCGATACATTCACCGCGTCGTCCAAGATAATACCATCAACAACCCATAGTGGCTGGGCATTTCCACTCAAAGTCGCTGTACCCCGGATACGGATCTGCGGCATGGCTCCCGGAGCTCCTGAAGTACTCATCACGGTTAATCCCGGTACCTGACCTTGTAATAACTTGTCTATATTCGGTTGGAAGATGGTCTCCAACTGCTCCATATTGACCGTAGCAACCGAACCTGTCAACGATCTTTTTTGTAAATTTTGGTAACCTGTAACGACGACATCCTCCAATTGATTTTCAACAGGAGTCAAACGCACTTCTATCCAGGTTTTATTATGTAGTGCCACCTGCAAGGGTTCAAAAGCCATACTCTTGAACTGCAAGGATACTTTTGTATTTGGCACTGTAATAGTAAAGGTTCCATCGGCGTCGCTCCCCACAACATTCTTAGCATTGTCTTTTTGAATTATGGTTACGCCAGCCAATGGCTTACCCATATTATCCATTACTCGTCCTCGAACTTGTACTCTCTGCTGCTTTATGGATTCAACACGAGGAGTAATGACAATAGTCTTATTATCTATACTGTACTGTAATGGCTGATTCTTCAATACATGGTCCAAAACCTCCCTGACAGTAACATTCTGCATATCTACATCGACAACAGTATTCGATCGGACCAATGATTCATTGTAGAAAAAATCAGAATTACTCTGCTTTTTTATCTCGTTAAATACCTGAGAAAGTGTCATGCCTTTTCTCTTAATGGTAACACGCTGTGCGAAAGCAGCCATACTCAGCTGTGCACAAGCCAATGCAACTAATACAATTGCAGTACGTTTACCCAGAACCTTTCTATTCAGAAATGCCCTGGCATTAAATAAGTTCATTTAGTAATAATTTATTAGTTCAATATTTACGGTATACTGCCTATTCCCATCAAAGCAGTGGTTAGTTATATTAGGTTATCAAGTACAATTAAATCATCAATACTACCCTCCTTTCTCCTATTCCTATAGGAATAATATGATATCGAATCTGTCCTGTTCTGTTCAATATTTCCAGTACCTCTTCTAAGCTCCTTTCTTTAGAAATGACGCCTGTAAAGCCAAAACCTAACGCTCTTCCAACAACCTGTACTTCTACCCCATACCATCTCGAAAGCTCACGACCAATCTGATCCAAATTAGCATCATAAAAAGCAAATTCTTTGTTTCTCCAAGCATTTACGTTTTGCATATTTGCTGGTCCGACCTTGATATCCGCACCTCCCCAAGACACTATACTACTTTCTCCAGGTTTTAACATCCGAGCTCGTTCGTTCGTAGCGATTTCTACACTCCCCTCCATTAAGGTGGTTGTCGTTCTGTTTTCCTTATAGGCTTTCACATTAAAATGAGTTCCCAATACCCGAATACGTTGATCGCTAGAGGCAACCACAAATGGCTTTTTCTTGTCTTTTGCAACTTCAAAATAGGCCTCTCCTTCTAAATCTACTTTACGTACACCCCCAATAAAATTAACATCATAGGTCAACTTCGATCCAGCATTAAGCCATACTTTGGTACCATCAGTCAACAATAAAGCACCTATCTTACCTGCAGGAACATACACCTCTTGGATCATTGGCTCGTTCGCTTCATGCAGTTTCTTTATTTCAAAGAAGGAGTTGCCTTCTTGTTCCTCTGCACTCGCGTACCGAGATTCTGTGTCGTCAGAAAGTTCGATAACTTCTCCGTTCGGCAATGTCAAGATTACACCGTCTGATGCTTGCGACTTTTGTTCTGTCTTCGACGCTAGCTCCACCTTATCGGTAGCAGGTAATGATTCCATCGCTATCCGTTTGTAACCGATGTAGAATATTAATAATGCAGCAGCAGCCGCTACCCAACGCCAGTATGTTGCCAAAGAACGAACTTTACGATTCTGGTTCTCGCCAAAGATCAGAGATTCTACAATCGGATATTGATCTCGAGACTGTATATATAAATCTTCAATCTGATCTGCATTCTGCAGCTCGGCTTCGAACACTTCGTCGATATAGTTTTCTAACTCCGCACGAAAAGTCTCTTCCGAAAATGTAGAAACCAACCAAGCAGCCTGCTCCGGGGTACATTTCCCCGCTAAGTACTGTTCAAAAACATGTTTCTTATCGTACATAACTTTAGTTCTTTAGTGCTGCGCTCTTCGGCTATTTATCTATATACGGAGAGCGGTAGCAAAGTCTATGCTCTAAAAAATATTTTTTTTAGAAAAAAATCAAATAAATGCCATCTCTTATAAACGAGTAGGCTTACTGGATGGACGACAAAGGGATTGAGGGAGATACTACGTGTCGAAAAAACCTAAAAGCACAATTAACAGGGTAAATAGCTTTTCACCCAGTTCACTTTTCAAAAAGCGCATCGCTTTGGCCATGTGGTCCTTTACGGTGCCGATGGATACTCCGTAGGCCGCTGCAGCTTCTTCATAACTCTTGCCTTGAAATTTACAGAACAGAAAAATCTCCTTACGTTTGTCAGAAAGTTTGTCAATTGCAGTGGAAAGCGCTTCTGACATTTGCTCTATTGCATCATTGGAGTCTTCCATTTCATAATACAGTGTAGCCTGTGTCAATAAGGCTTTACGAACCGACTCATTAGTGGCAGATTTACGGAAATAATCGACAACAAGATTGCGAGCAATAGTGTGCAACAACGGCCAAACTCCCTGTTCTCGCTGTATCTTATGGCGAATATCCCATAAACGTACAAATGTTATCTGATGGATTTCTAAAACACTGTCCTCGTCAGGGAGCAAGTGATTCAATTTATGCAGTAAAGTAGGCGAATGTAATTCATAGAGCTTAGAAAAAGCTGTCTTATCCCCCTCAATCAAAAGGGGAATCCACTTGCCTTCACCAGTTTCTTCCTTTTCCAAGCTGCTTTACGTTTAAAGAAACAAAATTATAATTTTTTTATTAATACGGATTTTATAATTATAGTCAGTAGGAGTATTGGGGTGATCTGTTTAAAGAAGTTTTTTTATGCGCCTAAGTCACCGGCGCGGGTGATAAGGTTTTGCTTGATCAAAACCTTAAGAAAAATCAAGGCTGTATCTTATTTGTTGCTCCAGTAACGCTATGCTATAAAGCGCATCTCCTAGGTCATCCACTCTTAAGCCACCTCATGACTTGGATCTGCTGATCCACTGCTAGCTGAATGAAGCTACAAACATCATAGCTACTTTCGCTGCCAAATAAGCTAAGGCCATTTTTGGGGATAGTGAAAGGAACGATCATAAAGTCAGTAATATTCCTGCTTGTGCTAATATAGTAAACGTCTAGCTAGGATAGAGTGAAAAATAAACGGCCTAGGGTGTTGTAGCGTTAATAAAACAGAAGAAGTCCGACGAGAATGGATTTAAGAGGTGCAACGACTCAAATACATTCCGGACTTCGAACTGTTTTTAGCGTAACAATACCCAAGCCTTGACTTTTTTTGCTTCGTTTTTTTGGTCAAGCAAACCCACGAAGTGGCTCTTGAATACCTTATAAAACAGACAAAATATGAAAAACAATGAAGGTCCAGTCCTGACAAGGACAAATGTGACAATATTAAACCTTCTTTAAACACCGACACCAAATTACTGCGATGGCAACGGAATAATCTTAAGCTCGACAGGAAGCCCCAATTTTTTGCGGATAGCATGCATAAACATATCTACGGGGTCTCGCTTTTTGGTTATATACGTTGGGTTACTTTCTTTCCACCACAACGTTTTATTAAATGCTTTGTATTTGTCATGTCCAATCACATATTCGACAGGATATTTCTTACGGAGGTAGGCAATAAGTTTGGCATTGCCTGCAGTTGCTTCGCAGTCAATGGATTCTTGAATGCCCCAATATTTTCTATACCCATAGTGCAGTAATTAAGTCCTAACATATGTCGTGCAAACTGGCTTTTGCCCAATAATTGATAAATACTTCCATCATGACCTATAATAATTTGAGCATATATGTTAAGAGCGCTTATTCCTTGAAGATCTTTCCTACTAGGAAGAATGACAGGAGTGAAGTTTTTAAAAGTAGCATTGACACTCATTTCTGTAGAATGCACCACGATTATACGTGGTGCAATAAGTGCAGTATCAGGGTGAATACCCTGTCGCTTTAGGAGGTACCCTAATGAATGTCGTTCTCTATCAACATTCCATTGAATGGAACGCTGCATAATATAAGGTTTGGTCTGTGCTAATACTGTAAGGCTACTACAGACCAAACCCAGGAATGTTAAAGAAAACAGCCTATTTCCAATAACAGTAGCTGCTTTCCTATACATATACCCTCTATAAAAAGATACTTCTAGTTGTGCTGAACACTTTTCGCCATATATTCACTTTCGTTACCCAAGCGGTCTACAGCGCGGACCGCAACGTCATACAGTGTCTTACCATCCTTTTGTTTTGGTAATTCTAATGAAGTAAGCGATGCATGTAAGATGTCGGTAGTCCAAATGTCACCGTAGCGTGTATATACCACCCAATGTGCGATTTGATCAGGTTGTTTATGTAACCATTTTGCAAAAACTGTTGTTTTTTGGTTTGTTAATAACAAGCTTGGTTTTAACAATGGATTTGCGTTCAGCCAAGGTGACTTAGGAATTAAAGCCTTCTCTTTGTAAGGGCCGTTTTTCAATGCAGGCAACATCGTAGGATTTTTAGTCAGGCCAGCTATACTCCAGTGTACAGTCCCTGGACTATTCGGGACAATATCTCTAGCGACCTCCACCTGATTCACAATTTCTCTTGTTCTATCTGCTGCCCTTACCTCTACCGTGTTCAACCCTGGCCACAAATGTCTATTGTGTTTATTCTCGGACTGCCACCATTTTAACAGTGCTGTAAAACTTTGCTTTGGAGGGTCTATTGGCCAATAAAGCTGTGGCGTAAAATAATCGATCCATCCTTCGTTCAACCACAGCTTTGCATCCGCATACAACTCATCATATTGAGAAGACCCTGTCACACCTGATGGATAACCCGGCTTCCATATACCAAACGGGCTTAAGCCAAACTTAACGAAGTTTTTCTCTGCTTTAATTTCGGTGTAAATTCTTTGGATAAAACGGTTGACATTGCTTCTTCTCCAATCAGCACGAGACAAATCCCCGCCTGAATTACGATACGCATTCCAAGTCTTACTGTCTGGAAAATCGCTTCCACCATTGTAGCTTGCATACGGGTAAAAATAGTCGTCAAAATGCACTCCATCAATATCGTAACGCTTTACTATATCGTTAACAACACGGGATGCGTGATCTTGTGTACGTTGATCTGAAGGATCAAACCAATACATCCCGTTTTTGAGACGTACCACGTAATCTGAAGCCTTGTTAACCATAGACTCCGACGTAACCACACCACCATTAGAGTGATGTGCACGATATGGGTTCAACCATACATGCAATTCAAGACCACGCTTGTGCGCTTCTTGCACCCAAAAATCTAATGGGTCGTAGTAAGGCTCTGGGCGCTTACCGATCTCTCCCGTCAGGAAATATGACCACGGTTCGAATTTACTTTCATACAAGGCGTCCGATGACGGGCGAACCTGAAAGATAACAGCATTAAAATTATTTTGTTTTAGAATATCCAATAAAGCAATTGCTTCTTGCTTTTGCTGTTCGGTGGTAAGGTTACGCTTTGAAGGCCAATTGATGTTAGCAACTGTTGCCACCCAAGCGGCACGGAACTCGCGCGCTACTGGGGGTAAGTCTACAACTAACGATTCTTCTTTCTTCTCTACTGGAGCCATTTCTACAGATTTGGCAACCAATGCTCCTTTATTATCTTTTTTAGGAGATTCCTTTTGTACGACCGCTGGTGTTTGTACAACAGACACCTCGGTTTGTACCTCTTTTGTATCTTTAGCTTTCTTATTTTTGCGCGACGCACAGGAAAATGTAAAGACGGAAATTAACAATGCAGCGATAACTGCGCTTTTAATCTGATTTAAACTCATAGTATGCAAAACTACACTTTCTCTCCCTCAAAATAAACCTTTTTCACATTAAAGTCCTTATCAAAAACAAGCACATTAGCCTTTGCTCCTGCCCTCAAATGACCGAGATCTTTACGTTTGATCAATCGAACTGGATAGACAGTCGCCATACGAATAGCCTCATCCAATGGCAGTCCAACCTTTTCGACACAATTTCTGATGGAGCCTAGCATAGTCATCGCAGAACCACTCAGCGTGCCATCTGGCAACACATAATGATCGTCATTCAACACATGGTGATAAATATCTTTATTACAATCCGTGACCGCATCAGTAATTAAGAACAATCGCTCCCCCATAACCTTTTTAGCCAGTTTGACTGCTTCAAAGTCTACATGTATACCATCAACAATCACTGAGGCACAGGCCTTATCATGATTAAATACTGCTCCTGGCAATCCTACCTCCCGATGATGTAATGCGGACATCGCATTCCACAGATGTGTAACTGTCGCTATCCCTTTAGCAAAAGACGATGTGGCTTCTTCAAATGTAGCATCACTATGTCCAGCACTGACGAGTATATCTTTGGATGTGAGGTAAGCCAGACATTCCTCATTTAACAGTTCCGGTGCAACAGTAAGCATTCCTACCGTATCAGCCACGTCAGCCAACAAATCTTCTAATAATGTTACATTTGCCTTTAAGATAAGTTCTGCAGGATGTGCGCCACGTTTTTTTGGATTGAGAAACGGACCTTCGAGGTGTAACCCAAGTGTATTACGAGGTTTAGCTGTTTTGTACACACGTATCGCTTCTCTAAACACCTCTAGCGTATTGGTTGCCAACGTCAGATAAAATGACGTGCAACCTTGTGCAAGTAGAGTCTCTTCAATATGAATCAACGACTCGAGCGTGAGATCTGCAGAAAATAAACTTCCACCAGCACCATAGATCTGTAAATCAATCAACCCAGGACAAATATTATCACCCTCGACATCCACAGGTTCAAAACCAGCAGGAATTTGGTTGGCAGGCACTGTCCTTAATACTTTACCGTCCGAAATTAATAATGCACCATCATTTATAATATCATATTCGGAATAAATGGTTCCGTTGTATAAGGCTATCTCTTCTTTCATCTACATGATTTTCTTTTATATCCTGCAATATAAATATTTTTTATTACCAATATCGCGATTCTGAAACCTACAGGTTGTTGATTAAAATGAAGGTTTAAAATCAACATCTTCTTGTCTCTCAAGCCTCGACTGGCTTATACTTTTGTCTTGCCAAAAGTAGACAAAAGCGTGTCGCTATACCGTATCGGCCCAAAGGATTCCCATACCTGCTGTTGCCGATTCGCTAAGGCGACCTTGTCCAAAGTGGAAAGAAGTGCTTAATGTTTAAGTCGGCCTTTGACTCCATATGTTACAAGGTCGTTTTAAGGTACTGTCTATTGATCGCGGCTCCTCTATTCTATTCACAGGCTCCAAACCGGCCTTAGCTTATTTGGCAGTGAAAGTAGGTATGGTGTGTATGTAGTATCTTACTTCTAGTAGAGTTGTCAGCAGATCCCAGTCCTCGCATGGGATTGGAGCGTAAGAGACCTAGGGACTGCGCTTACACCATCGCGTTACTGGAGCAACAAATAAGATACAGCCTTGATTTTTCTTAAGGTTTTGATCAAGCAAAACCTTATCACCCGCGCCGGTGACTTAGCCGCAAAAGAAAACCTTCCTTAAATTTTGACCAGATCAATTTACTCCCCGTGTTTAGAAGAAAAATTAGAAATATTTCCTCTATAAAAGAATCTAAATGGATAAGGAGAGCTACAAAATTCGCTTTTATATTACGACGCAATTATATTGCGTGTAAAAGCAAATTTATGTAGGTTTGTAACTTCGTTGCACACACAAACCTCACACTATGGAGCAGCCAAAACAACATACCAACGGGAGCATAAAAGCCTTGCGCATCATCAACATTATTGCTATTTCCGTGTTTGTTTTGGGTATCCTTTATAAAATATTTATAGCTAAGTAATATGTCACAAAAAGAAATCTTCAACACAGACAAAGCGCCTGCAGCAATCGGGCCTTACAACCAAGCAATTAAAGCAGATAAAACGTTGTATGTATCTGGACAAGTCCCTTTCAACCCAGAGACCATGGAACTTGTGAATACGGGCATAGCTGATGAAGCTCATCAGGTACTGAAAAATGTGGGGGCCATCCTAAATCATGCGGGATATGATTTCAAAGATGTTTGCAAGGCCACTATATTCTTATCCAGTATGGATGATTTTGCTACCGTAAACGAAGTTTATGCCCAGTATTTTAATGAGAACCAACCTGCGCGTGAATGCGTAGCTGTAAGGACGTTACCGCGCAATGTGAATGTCGAGATATCTGTTATAGCCTGGAAAGGTTAAAAAAAATTATTAGAAGCGGGGGGTAACAATGCTACCTCCCTCTTTATATACCTATGAATCCAATTGAAGATTCCATCTTAACGATGAAAAACATTTATCAATTAAATTTTTATAGGTATGAAAACAACAACTACTTTCAGATTACCAGCACTTCTTTTATGTGCTACATTGCTTGTAACCGCCTGCAAGGACAATAGCGCCTTTGATGAAATTACAGGACCATCGGCCACAAATTTTAAGGATATACGCGCTAAGGCCATATCCGACCTGACGCAAAGAAAAGACTTTAAGATCGAAGATGGAATAACCTTTACCTCTGCTAAAGGAGCCAAACTACAGATTCAGTCAAACTGCCTTCGCCAGCAAGACGGTAGTCCCGCAACCGGCAACGCCACACTATCTTTTATTGAAATATATGATCGTGGAAACATGGTAATGGCCAATAAACCGGTCATGGGAGTACACGATTCAGGCAAGAAAGAGCCTTTGATCACTGGCGGACAGTACAATATCAAAATCATGCAGGGGGATCAAGAATTAAAATCCGGTTGTATGTTTAATGTATCGATCCCAGCTTCCAACACTGGAACTTTAGATGCAGCCATGAAGTTGTGGAATGGCAATATCGACCAGGATGGCAATCTTGCATGGGAAGAGGTGAAAGGTCAAGGCAAAGAGGCAGGTATGAATATCAATACCGACATGGCATCCTACAGCATATGGGGCACTGAATTTGGGTGGACTAATGTAGACCGATTCGCCTCATTCCCTGATCCTAAAACACAGATCAAAGTAAAAGTACCTGCCGGATACAACAAGGACAATGCCGCTATTTACCTCGCTTATCAGGACCAACCGAACCTCTTGGCACAATTGGACACCTATGATAAAGTAGATCATTTCTTTTCAGAACACTATGGCTTCGTGCCAGTAGGCATGACCTTGCACGTGATTTTTGTATCAGAGAGCAATGGAGCTGTAGCTTATAGCATCAAGCAGGTGACGGTAGCCGCCAATTCGGTGATCACCTTCACGGAGCAGGAGCTTTCTGTAGGTACTAAAGCTCAAGTACAGGATAAAATAAACAAATTAAAATAGACCATTCCACCCCTTATATATAATCTTTCGACTAACTTTTGTAAATTAGCCATTCTTAGGAATGGCTAATTTATCTTTAATAACTCCGATAGAATACCTCAAGGGGGTAGGACCGCAGAAAGCGGACATCCTGAAAAAAGAGCTACAGATCTTCACCATTGCAGATCTAGTTCAGACTTACCCCTTTCGCTATATCGACCGTACCCAATTCCACAAAGTACGTCAAGTGCATGCAGATCTGATTGGTGCACAAGTATTAGGCCGATTGATCTCCCTTCAAGAACTTGGTGAACGCAGAGGTAAACGGCTCGTAGGTCAGTTTAAGGATGAAACAGGAACAATGGAACTGGTCTGGTTTCAAAGTATCCCCTTCCTCAAGAAGAGTCTTAAAGTAGGATCTCCTTACATTGCCTACGGTAAACCTTCGGAATTTAACGGAACAATCTCTATCACTCACCCTGAAATGGAGTTGTATAGTGCTACCGAAAAGAAAATAGGCAACATGACTATGCAGCCGGTATACTCTTCTACGGAAAAACTCAAAAAATTCAACTTGGATACCAAAGGGATCCAGCGTTTACAGCAAGTGGCGCTCGAAACTATATTTTCAAGTATCGAAGAAACCCTGCCCGACTACATACTTCGAGAGCAGAAGCTGATCGGGCGCAAAGAGGCACTCTTAAATATACATTTTCCGCAACAGGTGGCAGAGCTCAATGCCGCAACACGCAGGTTGAAATTTGAAGAACTCTTCTTTATACAATTGCGGCTGCTGCGCAACAAACAACTCAATACCCAAAAATTCAGGGGGCATCGTTTTGATAAGGTAGGTCATAAATTCAATCGATTTTTCAACGAGCGACTTCCTTTTCCGCTCACAAATGCCCAAAAGCGTGTCTTAAAAGAAATTCGTGTAGACAGTAATACGGGAGCCCAAATGAACCGACTTGTACAGGGAGATGTAGGATCGGGTAAGACTGTCGTTGCGCTGATGGCCATGTTACTTGCCATCGATAATGGTTATCAAGCCTGTATGATGGCCCCTACAGAAATATTGGCTACCCAACATTATAATGGACTCAAAGAGTTACTCGGTGAAGACATCTGTTCTGTCAAGCTCCTTACCGGATCCACGAGTACTAAAAACCGTAAGATCATCCACCAAGAGCTGGAAGATGGGACGTTGGACATACTGATTGGTACACATGCTTTGATTGAAGACAAAGTAAAATTTAAAAATATTGGTTTTGTAGTAATCGATGAGCAGCATCGCTTCGGTGTAGAACAGCGTGCCAAGTTATGGCGTAAGAATACCATACCGCCACATATGCTCGTGATGACAGCAACACCGATTCCGCGAACATTGGCCATGACATTATATGGCGATTTGGATATTTCCATCATCGACGAATTGCCTGCAGGGCGTAAACCGATCAAAACGGTACATTTCTTCGAAAACCAACGTTTACGTGTTTTTGGGTTTATCCGCGATGAAATCACCAAGGGTAGACAGGTCTACATTGTGTACCCACTCATCAAGGAGAGCGAAAAGATGGATTTGCTATATCTAGAGGCCGGACTAGAAGGCCTTTCGCGAGAATTTCCACTCCCTCAATACCGGATCAGTATTGTCCATGGAAAAATGCCTGTCAAGGACAAGGATTTTGAAATGCAGCGGTTCATCAAAGGAGAGACACAAATTATGGTTGCGACCACCGTTATTGAAGTGGGAGTCAACGTACCCAACGCCTCTGTCATGGTGATCGAAAACTCGGAACGATTCGGTCTATCGCAATTGCATCAGCTTCGCGGACGCGTAGGTAGAGGCGCCGAGCAGTCTTTCTGTATCCTGATGTCGGGCAGCAAACTGAGTAAAGAAGGGCGCAAACGACTAGACACGATGGTACGTACAAATGACGGTTTTGAAATCGCAGAAGTGGATCTTGAGC
Source organism: Sphingobacterium sp. xlx-130 (assembly GCF_011007405.1). Lineage (NCBI taxonomy): Bacteria > Pseudomonadati > Bacteroidota > Sphingobacteriia > Sphingobacteriales > Sphingobacteriaceae > Sphingobacterium > Sphingobacterium sp. xlx-130. The sequence goes on along the minus strand of NZ_WFKN01000008.1, from coordinate 29,937 downwards.
TACGTGGCCCTGGAGATCTCTCCGGCACACAACAGTCGGGCGTACTGGAAATGCGGATTGCAGATCTTGCCAAGGACCAAGCTTTGTTAACGAATGCCCGCAACATGGTGATCGCCCTATTCAAACAAGATCCGCAGCTGGCAGACCCTCGCAATCACCTCTTAGTTAACTACCTCAACCAACGGAGTCCTGGAATTTCTTGGGATAAGATTTCTTAAGCTTCTGCCTCGGGGTTTTAATTCAAAAACATTTATCTTTGTTTTCTTGTTCTCTACTATAGTAGTCCGTAGGACAAGTGATAAAAGACATATATGGGAAAAACTAAGATATACGACACCGCTATAAAACAAGAAACTGTTATTCTAGTATCAGTCATTACACCCGAAGTATCCGAAGCTACTGCGTTGGAGTACCTAGATGAGTTACGTTTTCTTGTAGAGACCGCAGGTGGCGACACCAAAAACGTATTTACACAAAAGATGGCTAAGCCGGAGCACGCTACTTTTGTAGGTACTGGAAAATTACAGGAAATTAAAGAATACGTAGAGGCAGAGGATATCGATATGATTGTTTTCGATGACGAACTTTCGCCATCCCAACTTCGTAATATCGAGAAAGAATTACAGCGCAAGGTCTTGGATCGTTCAAGTTTGATTTTGGATATATTTGCAAAGCATGCGCAAACCGCCCAAGCAAAGACACAGGTAGAGCTAGCGCAGCTACAGTACCTTCTACCTCGCCTTACCCGATTATGGACACACTTGGAGCGTCAGCGAGGTGGTATCGGTATGCGTGGTCCTGGGGAGTCGCAGATTGAGACGGATAGACGTATTATTTTGAATAAGATCTCCTTGCTCAAAGAACGGTTGAAAGTAATAGACAAACAGAACGAGACACAGCGCAAAAACCGCGGTGAAATGATCCGTGTGGCCTTGGTCGGATATACCAACGTGGGTAAATCGACTATCCTCAACATGATCTCCAAAGCTGATGTGCTTATCGAAAACAAACTATTCGCAACGCTCGATACCACAGTACGCAAGGTTGTTATCGACAACCTACCCTTTTTGTTGTCTGACACAGTAGGTTTTATCCGAAAATTGCCCCACCATCTCGTGGAGTCTTTTAAGTCGACATTGGATGAAGTACGCGAAGCTGATGTATTGATACATGTCGTAGACATCTCCCATCCGGATTTTGAGCACCATATCATCGCTGTGAATGAAACGCTCAAGGATATCAATGCGCTGGACAAACCGACCATAACTGTATTCAATAAGATTGATCTGTTCAAGCCTGCAGTAGAGTTTGATGAAAACGGCGAGGAGATCAAGGTAACATTAGACGACTTTAGAAACTCCTGGATGGCAAAGAATTCAGATCCAGCGATTTTCCTGTCGGCGACCAACAAAACGAATATCGACGAATTCAAAGCTAAGCTTTATGAAGTGATATCGGGCTTGCACAACAAGAGGTATCCGTATAATAATTTGTTGTATTAGGTGAAGGGAGTGAAGACGTTAACTTGTTATGTGTTATCCAGTTAACAAGTATCTATATAGTGCAGGGTTAAAGATAGTGAACTTGTTATCGAGTTATCTTGTTAACAAGTTCCGAATATAATTCAAATATAATTAGCTAGTTTAGTAAGATAGACTAATTATATTCATTATGATCAAATCCCACAAAGATCTGACAATATGGCAAAACAGTATTCTGTTCGTCAAGGATATCTACTCCATTACATCAAGTTTCCCTGCTGAAGAGCGATTTGGGTTAACAAACCAAATGCTTCGCGCAGCGGTATCAATCCCTTCCAACATCGCAGAAGGAGCTGGCAGAAACGGAAAGAAAGAATAGGTCAGATTTTTACATATTGCCTTAGGTTCTATATCAGAATTAGAGACTCAACTAGAAATAGCTAAGGTTTTAGGATTTATACATGACCCTACCAAAGAAATAGAACAGCTTATTTATTTTAGACGAATGATTCTTAAACTAATCTCAAGCTTAAATTCGTAACTTTGTAAGCAAAAATTTATTTCGATAACTCGATAACTCGATAACTCGATAACTCGATAACTCGATAACTCGATAACTCGATAACTCGATAACTCGATAACTCGATAACTCAAAATGCAAAATAAAACTGTTCAATTCACCGACTGGGGCTTGGTCGACTACCAAGAGGCTTGGGATAGGCAAGAAAAAATATTTGCAGAGACCTTGGTTGTTAAGCACGACAATAGGGTCAATGGGACTACTCTCCCTACCCCAAACCACCTTATATTCACCGAGCATCCTCATGTCTATACATTAGGCAAAAGCGGGCACCCGGAGTACCTATTATTGGACGAGGAGGGGCTAAAAGAAAAGGATGCGAAGTTTTATAAGATCAATCGAGGTGGCGACATCACTTACCACGGCCCTGGGCAGATTGTAGGCTATCCGATATTAGATCTCGACAATTTCTTTACCGACATCCACCTCTACCTGCGCACATTAGAAGAAGCCATCATATTGACCTTAGCCGATTACGGCATACAAGCTGGCCGTTATGATGGTTTTACAGGCGTATGGCTCGATGCTGACAACGACAAAGCCCGTAAAATATGTGCTATGGGCGTGCGCGCTTCCCGTTGGGTCACTATGCATGGTTTTGCATTCAATGTCAATGCTGACCTCAATTATTTTGGCAACATCATACCCTGTGGTATCGATGACAAAGATGTCACCTCCATGGAGCGCGAGCTGGGCTACAGACTAAACATGGACGAGGTCAAGAATAAGCTTAAAAAACATATTGCAGCACTGTTCCATATGGAACTGACAGACTAAAAGAAAATAAATAATAAAGGCACTTTAAGAGGTGCCTTTATTATTTAAGTACTTATTCCAAAGTCGGATTGAATGTACCTCCCCAATCTTTATTCTGCAACAATTTCGGATTTTTATCAATCGACGCCTGCGAAATAGGGAAAAATTAATACGTATCCGGTAGAATATTTACCTTTGCCCCCGTATTTGGCACCTGTCGTACGCCATACTTAAATTGGTTTTCTTTCAATTGATACGTCTTTGCCAGATTAGCAGCAGCAGTCAGCTCCATCTCAGAACCATCTGGATTAACAGCAATCGCCTCCACACCAAATTTCGTTTTATTATTCAACAGGTCCAAGCGTCTCATTCTTCTCAAGTCCCAAAAACGGTGACCTTCAAACGAGAATTCGATATTTCTTTCGGCTAATATAGCATCTCGAAGACTTGCTTTATCTGTCGCTTTGATACCATACTTATCATCGCCACCTGATCAACAGTCCCCTCTTCTTCTGCACGCAGCACAGTATGCACCTTTTCAGCAGTAGCTTCCCTTCGTTTATGATTTAGACATTGGTTTTTGACAGTACTATGCAAAAAACTTTTGATCACTTGTTCCGGACGAGCGAGGATATCGGTTCTGTCAATTAAGATTATAAAGGCCTCTTGGACTATATCTTTAGCTATTTCCGAATTGACAAAAGGATACGCATAAACCGTAAAAAATATTAATCTAAGATAGATGTTTTAGCGGCTAATTATTGCTTAACAATAATAAACTGACTCAAAAGCAACAGGCACACCATTTTTGAAGGTGATGGCAAAGAAGCCTGCATCCCCATTGGCGATACGGTAACAGTGGGGGTTCGCAGCCCAATCTACCGTCAGGAGATGTCCAAATTTAGTAACGAAATCTTTCTCGCTATAGCTGCCATCTATAATTTCCTTTCCGAGCACCAGAGCATGCTGCTCCACAAAATTCATCGAATACACCGACCCCACCATTCTACTCTTTGCAGGATAATCCTCTTCAAATGCCAGAATTACATCTGCTGATCGGTAGAAGAACAAAGGTTCCCAACCGCATTCCGGTGAATCGGGAATATCTTTAACTTTTTTCAGATTCAGATCAGCCGCTTCCCTTTCAGCAATCTTACCATCCCAAAGTCTTCTGCCATGTATTAGGTAGTACATAGAAAGCTTACGCATTTCCTTCTCATAAACCTCATAGTCCAGATTCTGGAGCTTAGAAGCTAGAAGGAGCTCAAACTCCATATCCACTTTGGGATTGGTCTGTCCTGATCGATCCCAGGATTCTTTGTAATAACGTAGCGCCTGCAACATATCTGCTTTGTTACTCGACCACCCGATTTCACGCAGCCGGCTAGCCGCATTCAGTTCTTCTGTGATATCCTTATCTTTGACTTTCAGATACGCTTTCAAAAGTTCTGCATAGGTCAGTTCCATTCCCAGGTACTTGGCCTGTATATACTCCGGCTGTTCATGGAAATGATCACCTATATATACCCAGCCGTCATTATACAGTGGGTAATAGTCTAACGAAGTATGTTCATTAAGACGTGCACGACGAACCACTCCTCCATCTAAGGAGGGTTTACTACGGACGCGAAGCTCGGCCACCTGTACATATAAATGTGGTCCCTGCTGCCCTTCAGGCCCACGGTAGAAATATTGCACTGGCTCTCCTGGAGATTTCTTCGAAACCATATATTTTCCCAAAGGCTGTTTGGTTATATAACCTACATCTCCGTTGCTCACCCTGATTTTGTAATGTGTACGTGTAGAATCCAGCACTGTAATCGGAGCTTCGGTACAGAGAACACCTAATATTGAGCTTTTATTCTCCGGCGAAGACAGCAAATGCTCCCAACGTGAAGTATATAGCGGTCTCCACTCTTTAGTCTGCGCATTCACAAAAAAAACAGCAAACATGCAGGCAATAAATCCCACAACAAAAATTATTTTACGCATAGGTATTGCCAGATTCTCAGTACGCTCAGCACGCACTATTTTTTCTTTTTCTTCTTTTTCGTACCCTTGTCTTTCTTTTCGAGCGTTTCGATACGTTTTATCAGGGATTGAAGATGCAAGGCGTATCCTTCTATCAGCTGGCTAATGTTTTGAACTTTATCATATATAACCTGCGTAAGTTCGCATTCAGGATGAAGCTCATCTGATGGCTGCACAGTTAGCGATTTTTTTTCTGCTTCCGCCAAAGGAGTCGTTCTCAACATTTCCCCTTCACCTAGCAACAGCCATGAAGGGTTAATTCCAGGATATTTGGACAATACTTTTAAAAGTGCATCGGAACTTAATCCCGATTTTTTCTGTTCGCCTTTGAAATTGGCATATGACATACCAAGGTCTTTGAAAAACTCAATTTTACTTAGTTTAGCGTGGCCGGCAATTAGCAGGATACGCTCTTTTACGGTAAGTGATAAATTGTCCATATAACTTCGTTTTATAATTAGTCTTTTCTTAATAAAGCTATTTCGCGCTCCAATAGCGCCAATTGTTTCTCCAAGGTGACAATTGTCTTCTCTTGTGATTTAATCGTCACTTCTTGGGAAGATATAATGCGCTGCATCGAATGGATGACCGTATAACTCAGCCCTTCAAGCTCTGCATTTAAATAGGCATCTGCTCGTTCTTGCGTTTTACTATCATCCTGGAACATTTCCCCTTCTCCCAAGATAAGCCAAGCTGGGCTAATATCTTTATGAACAGATAAAATCATAGCCAAGGCATCTGAGCTCAAAGCGGACTTCTTTTGAACTCCCTTAAAATTGCCATAAGACAATCCCAACTCGTTGAAGAAATCCAACATATTAATTCCCTTTTCCTGTGCGATCTGAACTATCCTATCTTTGATATTATAAATTATTTTCTCTTTCATCTTGTTTAAGAAAAATATTTATCTTAAATCTGGCTAACAATTATAAAATAATATCCTTAAGCGGTATATGCGATCATTTGAACTTGTGAGTTCATTTATCCTACGCACAATTTACGATTACAAAATAGTGCAATGAAACCACTATCGCGCCATAATGGCTTACATTGTAAGGTTTGATGTCAATAATGAACTAAAGTTTGTCCCAAATTTATTCGAGGTGAACCGTTTGCTTTATGCCAACGTGTTCAAGAGGAACCTATTGTCAAATCATTAAAAACTATTACGAAACCATAGGAGCATGTATTCAAAAAAAGACAAATAAATGCACCTATTGCTTATCACCTTTAAGTAATTATGATGAAAAATACGCAAAAGAAACTGAAATCGAAACATTTTAGGTATTTAAATAACCTGATCTGTCTTTTTTGAGAATTTCAAAATATGGTTTACCAACCAATTAAACATTAATAATATGGAAAAAATCAACACCAAATTATCTAAGCAGAACTTTCGATACCTTGACGAAACAGAGATTTCTTCGCCACTTAGTTATTTACTTGATTTCTATACGGATAAGATAGACTTTGCAACATAGAGGAGTCATGTCACGTATTTTCTTTGGCAGATCTAGATGGAAGACTGAGATGTAACTGATTAGAGTGTAACTAATCAAATCCAGCAAAAGAATCGCTTAGAAATAGAGTTTCCGTCTTACATCAGCGTAACTCCTATTTAGCCTACAATAGAGCAGGAGTTTTTCTTGTAGAACAAAAGAAAGGTAAACGAGCACTATTATAAACCACATACAACAATGGAAACAAAAACATACAAAATCCTCCGACTTCCGGATACTCTTCTACATATTCACAAAGACAATGTAGCATATTTTCACCCTTAATCCTATTGGACATGACAACCACACCGAAATCTAATTTTGAAATCATTTTCAAGCATCTCACTGTCAACGATATATTCTTATGCACCTACAGCCGCAATGGGATAACGCAAACAATTGTACAAAGACATATACACAATAAACAACGTAGTAGAACTCTTCGCGAACGAAGCCAACGTACGCTTCATCCCATGAAAGGCCACTATTTCACCTTCCATAACACTAGAAATGTGCAATCCAGAATCGATGATGGACTTGGCCGATTACACCTCCATTGTCAGCTGGGGAACCACATCTATTTGAATCCCGAACATGTAAACGCATTACCCCTTACCTACCTTAATATCGAAGATCTCATGGAACAAACAAGAGAATATATAAAAAGAGAAAAGGACAAAATTATAGCCTTTATGGAAGGCTACCATCTTTATTATGATAAGGAAATATACTCGAATGCTGCGTTTATGCTCCATCAAGCTCTAGAAATAGCATTACGCAAAGCGTACAAATTGTTATTGGGAGTCGAGGAACGCACGTATTCACTAAAGCAAAATATAGATTTCTTCAAACCTTATGATCCCCGTTTGGGCAGTCTAGTCTACTTACTAGCAAAGAAGATAAACAGGCTATGAATAGGCTTACGGAATCTTATACGTTATCTCGTTACAAGCACCACTTTACAATGGATCTCCAGAAAATCGAATTTTGCAAGAATATTGCGGATCGCACATTTGGACGGATAGCGGACTATAAACAAGAACTACTGCAAGAAATAAAAAAGTTTTCATCTATCCTGAATATCCATCAACAAACCGACATTATCAAAACCAGAATCGATATGGAAAAGTCAACAAACATTAACAACAACCATCGCGACCTTATCCACAATGCACTGGAAACCTATGGTCAGTTACATGGACTCTACAGCAAGACAGCATGTGCAACCTACTGAATGTACAACAGTCGCACAATGAGGTACATCATTATTACCTCTTTGCTACCATGTCTAATCAGAATAGGCCTATTATGAACTTGCAAAACTGTGTTATGAAGTTACTACCGGAGAAGACTATGGTGACTTTAATACAAGAGATACCTGAACAGGTTGAATAGAAACTGAAAAAAGGAGATGTATTTCGCACCAACTTATCGCAATCGGCAGAGTGTTGAAATAGCGATAGGGAATATTTGAAAGAGGGAGAACTAATCGAAATGGAGAAAATAAATCTGGATTTATGTTACAAAATTTGGTATAACCATTCGAACTGAGCTTATGCACTGTGCTGTTCATATGATAAAACAACTGACTTAGTGTTACATACAGCGTCCATATCCTACGTTATTAGTTTGTCTTTTGAAAAAATTTGGTCGGGTTTAATTAAATATTTTCTTCATTACACACCAACAACTCATAACCTTAATTATCTGATAGATTTTGTGAAATAATCTGTATTGACTATACTTGAAGTATTTTACAGAAGAAACAGTGACGCTAAAGTAACTTTCGACCTACTAACCGAAATTCAACAGAAATTGATGTACTACGCAAGAAATTAGAAAATTTAATTGAGCACTTAAATCAAGTCGTAATTTTCGCCATTAACCGACAAAAAACTACAAGAGCTATCCCATACTGCTACACCCACTCTGTTCCTCCTTCTTGAGTAGATTTCTGCACAGGTGTTGATTCCCGGACCACATCTTTCATAAACTTTCCATCACGGATCCGAAAAACTTCTAGTATATCGGCTGCCATAAAAGCCTGACTGTTGGACAGATAATCTTCCTTACCATCGGCATGCCACAGGCGACAGCGAACCACCCCTGTCACGATAATCAAGCAATTGTCCCAATCTGGCACCGAAAACTTGGTTTCTTTTGCCGGCGGTTCTTTACCTGGTAACACCTGAAGTTCCTTGGAGTAGAGAAAGTCAATTTCATCATCCAATTCAAAGGGTACTTTCAAAGCATGATAACGAATGCATAGTGAACTTATCCGTTTATCAGTGCTTGAAACACTCCACAGCTTGTCTTTTAGAATTTTCACTAAAATATCTCTTTGACCCTCTTTATACTGGATCTCCGTTTGCCACGGAACAAGTCGCGAGAAGGTTCGTTTTTTATTCCAACGGAAGTCTTTTAAAGCAGAGCTATTACCAAAGCCTATACGCAACCCTCCTAACTCATGCTTCTCGTCCAACCGAACGAGCTCACCTACATTCTTCGTCAAGCGATTAAAAACAGATCGGTTGGCCATTTCAGGCCATATCTTTTTACCGTATTGATATATCTTAGAACTCACCTTGCTTGCGTAGGTAAAATCCACATTTGCGAGCTTACTATTTTCACTAAGATTATAGCTTGCACCATGCTTACGCAATTTTTGGGAAACAACTTCTTTGATAATTTCGTCCATAAAAGAGACAATTGGTTAAAGACTACAACAAACTTAAAACCTACAAGTTACCAAAAATCAAACAACAGAACAAATCCCACTCATAAAGTCCGTTCAAGTCGCCTTAAGTCTGCTCAAGTCCCCTCAACTCCGTTATAGCTTCGACTACACTCCGATACTCCTTCTTACCATCCTCGGGATTCCTTCGGGACTGCTTCGACTATCCTTCGGTAAGTCTTCGGCTACGCCTTGACTCGATGGCTAACCATCACCGAACAACAACCGAAAATCCCCCGAGCCAGTCTCGAACCACCCTCCTAGCTGTCTGCAAGAACTATCGAAGGGCATAGCGTGAACCAGTACATAAAAAAAAGGCCTTAGATAATACTGTAAAAGTTCTCTATGATTACTAAGTACATACCGTTGATACTTTTGCCTTAAGCCAGCCGTAGCAACACACAACCTCAAATCTTTACCACCTTAGGATCCTCTTTATAGGTATACACATTATAAGGGTATACCCACTTAGCAAAGATTTTAGCGATAATACTGGCGATCAGCAAAGGAATAAACAATTGCAGACCGTTAGGAACAACACTCATGATAATAAACAAAGCTGCAAAAGGTGCATGTATAGCGGCAGAAAGCATAGCCACGGCACCAAACAGCGCAAAATTAAGCAGGATCAGCTCTGTACCGAACCAATGATTGCACAGCTGAGCAAATAACAATCCCAGAAATGCTCCCGCAACGATACTTGGAGCAAAGACACCGCCGTCTCCACCAGCCCCCAGTGTCAATGATGCAGCTATCGGCTTAAGAAATAGCAATAGTACTAAAGGTAGCCATGTCAGTTGCCCCATCGGATTGAGCTGGCGCCAGGTGAGCAATTCATTCAGCCCAGCATAGCTGTCGCCATAAAGTTGGGGCAGGAAGAAGATTAAAGCACCTACCGTTATTGCACCTAGATTAACCCGAATAAAGTTGCTGTTGATTGTACCGAAATAATGTTTTGCATAGATGACCAACTTGGTAAAATAAAGCGCTAATACTCCTCCCAATATCGCCACCAGAAATATATAGGGCAAGGCTGATAAGTTCCAGTGTGTCACCTCAAAAGGTAAGATCGGCTTACTATCAAAAAAATAGACGAATGCATAGGCTAATATCATCGACACCATACCGCTGAATAAAAGTGTTTTGCTAAACCGGCGTGCGATGACTTCAAAAGCAAAGAGCAGACCGCCTATTCCACTTCCAAACAGTACGGTAACACCAACGGTAACCGCAGCACAGATCAGCTCGGTCTTAAACGCCCAAGCAGAATGTATACGTTTATAGGCCTGATTGCCTACTGTCGCTGTAGCGACCACCGTAGATACCTCTACTCCGGTCGATCCACCAAAAATGACGGTTAAAAATCCATTGATAAAATGGGAAGGGACCTTAAAGAAAGGCAGGTGATCTTTTCTCGTTTCTAACGTGGTATATATTTCCTTAATTCCTTTGTTTTTACGATTCTGAAAAACATACTTACGCAGAAAGTAGATACTTGTAATCCCGATTGACGGTAATAGAATAAATAGAGCAACCTGTTGCCCCTGAATATAATGATAGATATAGTGTTGAAAAAACTCGGTCAGATGCTTTAGACTAAAAGCTAATATACAGGACATTAGACTAACAAGAACGACGGAAAGAAAAAGCTTGAAATAGTTGTAACGAATGACACGCTTCCGAAATATTTGCTGCTTTAACATATTGCGTTGAAATGACCGTTCAAAGTTAAAACTTATTAGGGACTTTTTTAAAACTGTGTCAAAGTAATCTGTTGCTCTTCATACACAAACCTCAATATAGTCTGCATTTCTGGCAAATATTCGTACAGAGGTGTTTCCTCCGTACGTAATGCAATAGATAATTCTATCCCATCACAATGCGACGCAAAGGTCTGCTCGACGATATCCACCGTATTATTTTCGCCGGATAGGTGGCCGAGTATTAAATGCTTAAGTCGTGGACTTCTATGCTCCAATAATAGTTCCAATGCCTCTCTGTTAGAGATATGGCCCCAACCTGAGCTGATCCGGTTTTTAAGATAATAAGAGTAACGCCCCGTACGAAGCATTTCCTCGTCATAATTGGACTCTAATAACAACACATCGGAATGTTGAATGACATGTTTCACGTTATCACAACCTCTGCCTAGATCGGTCAGAATAGATACATTAGTATCCCCATCGGTAACGACGAAGCTACAAGGCTCTTTGGCATCGTGATATTTAGGAATACCAATTACTGTCAGATCTCCAACTTTTATTCGGGCATCGGCATTGATGATATGCACCAAATGCTCTGGCAAGCGTAATTTGGTTCCTTTGTAGGTGCCTTTCGTGAGATATACAGGAATCTGGTACCGCTTACAGAATACAGAAAGTCCTTTGATATGGTCGGTATGTTCATGTGTAATGAAAATGGCCTTTACTGCAGCGGGAGAAAGCCCTAAATTCGCCATACGTAACAATATATGTTTGGTATTGATCCCTACGTCTATGAGAACGACATCCTCTCCCTTGGCTATGTAATAGCAGTTACCATTCGACCCTGAAGCTATTGCGGCGTATTTCATAGCTGTAAAAATAACGAAAAAAGCCTTAGCTTATTAAGGCTAGGGCTTACAAATATTTTACACTAACACTCCGGTAAGCTCAACGGTACTTTTACCGCTAGACCACCATCGGCTGTTTCTTTGTATTTGACATTCATATCCTGAGCGGTCTCCCACATAGCCGAAACGACCGCATCAAGACTAACTTTTGCTTTGTCTGGGTTGGACTGTAATGCCAATTGAGCTGCTGTAATAGCTTTGATCGCGCCCATGGTATTACGTTCGATACATGGTATCTGCACTAATCCTCCGATCGGGTCGCAGGTAAGTCCTAGATGGTGCTCCATAGCAATCTCTGCCGCCATCAGCACTTGCCGCTGCGACCCCCCAAGACATTCGGTCAGTGCGCCTGCAGCCATAGCCGAAGAGACTCCGATCTCTGCCTGACAGCCTCCCATTGCAGCAGAAATAGTAGCATTCTTTTTAAAGATAGAACCGATCTCAGAAGCTGCTGCTATAAACTGGATCACTTTATCATCATTAAAAGCATCGTAAAAGGCAATATAATATTGTAACACCGCAGGAATAACACCTGCAGCTCCATTTGTGGGAGCGGTAACGACCCTGCCAAATGATGCATTTTCCTCGTTGACCGCTAAAGCAAAACAGCTTACACAGTCCAAAATATATCCGAAATCACGTCCACCTTGACGTATAGCCTCAAGCCAGGTTTGGTAATCGCTGTATTCGCGGCCCTTTAGCATGCGCTTATTCATCTTTGCCGCCCGGCGCTCGACGTGCAGTCCTCCCGGCAGCACCCCATCAGTGTGACAACCTTTATAGATACACTCTTTTATGGTTTGAAAAATGCGCAGAATACCTGACTTGGTCTCTGCTTCCGGACGCCAGGAGCACTCATTTTCTAATACTATTTCCGATATTTTTAAACCTGTACGCATACAAGCACTCATCAATTGCTGCGCACTATCGACCGGAAACGGCATGTCTACCTCTGACAATACGGTCTCGGAATCATTTTCCTGAACAACAAAACCTCCACCTATAGAATAGTAGGTTTCCGAAATAGCTTTACCATTATTCAGAAAAGCCTGAAAAGTAACGGCATTGGGGTGAAAAGGCAAACTCTGATCAAATAAGAAAAGTAACTGATCTTGATAATTGAAGTCAATTTCGTGATTTCCCCCCAAAACCAGCTTTCCATTGCTTTTTATATCTTCTACCTTGGGCATGACCTGCGAGACATCAAATGTAACCGGATCATCGCCGCTAAGACCTAATAATACCGCTATGTCTGTACCGTGACCGACACCTGTCTTGGCTAAAGACCCATAGAGTAAAATATTGACCTGCTGCACATCCTCGAAAACAGAAAGTTCAACTAACTTCTGTACAAAACGCTGCGCTGCTCTCCAAGGCCCTAAAGTATGCGAACTGGAAGGTCCGATACCTATTTTAAACATATCAAACACGGAAATTTGCTCTTGTGCCATTATGATAACTTAAGTCTATTTTATAAATCAGGGTCAAAGTTATCATTAATATAAATGAAATAAAAAGAAGCGTCTACAAAAGAAGAAAATGTTTACATTCTCATGCTTTTGGAGAGTCTCTTTGGTAATTCTTTCGGTAGGGAGGGGAGTTATTGTGTTAACGAGTGATCATGTTATGATGTTACCCAGTTATGATAGTGATAGAGGTTCTAGAGTTTAAGCGTTTTAATAGGTTAGATTAGTCATCGGACAAAAAGGTAAAACCGTAAAACTGTTATCCTTTTAACAACTTTACGGTTTCACCAATTTACGTCTCACCCAGTCAGCTCCTTTAATTAAATTCCTTTTCCGTAGGCAAATTCTTTATTTATCGTCACCGGTAGTTTACCAGTAGCCTTAATCTGTTTTAGCAATACCTTTAATGCAGAACGTTGCATAAAGTCATCATTTTGATAAGCCAATATAATCGATGCACTACGCGCTACATCAACGGAGTTGATCGCATAGGGATTGGTAAACATCACTGTAACCGTACGTCTGCCTGCAATCCGATCGACAAATTTCTTTACAGGGTCTTTTATATCTAGTTCAGGACGTGGACGGGAACGGTTGTCATGTATCGCAAGTACGATCTGCTTGTGGTCTCTAATCACTTTCACCAAACTATCTAATTGTTCTACGGTCTCTGCCCCTGTTATATAATAGTTGGTTCCCGCTGTCAGCTGAACAGCCAATCCCTTTTCAAAATCCTGCGCTTGACTGATACCAACGCTTACGACAGCAGTCTCTTGCTTTGCGTCAAAGGACTGTATACGCTTGTTCGATTTTAGCACTGTCACAGCGGCATCTCCCATTCGCTGAATAAGGGATTTGGTGGCTGGTCGGTTTAAGTCTGTGATAAGACCGTTCCTATTCGTGGGACGATAGTTGTTCAGTCCCAACCAGTATTTGGAAGCCAAAACACGCTTTACGCGTGCATCAATCTCAACCTGATTTATTCTACCACTTTTTATAGCTTTTTCCACCAGATCGATAGCTCTACCGCTATTCTCGGATACCTCTAACAGATCGTGTCCAGCTTCAATAGCCATGATATCTGCCTCGCCATTTGGAAAGAACTTTTTAACGCCCTTCATATCCATAGCATCGGTTACTGTCAGTCCTTTGAAGCCTAACTCATTGCGGAGCAAATCGGTAACGACTTTGCGAGAAATAGAAGAAGGCATATTTGGTGTATTGTCTAACGCAGGGATATGCATGTGCGCCACCATAACTGCTGGTGCTCCCTGTTTTATCAATTCCTTAAATGGATACATTTCTAACTCTTCCAACCGCTTTTTAGAAAAGTTAAGTTGTGGCAAATCATAATGCGAGTCTACATCGGTATCGCCATGTCCTGGAAAGTGTTTCAACGAAGCAATAATTCCACCATCAACCATTCCTTCCATGTAAGCCTTGGCTTTGCGAGCGACATTCTCTTTATTCTCCCCAAAAGAACGGAAACCAATCACCGGATTTTTAGAATTGTTATTGACATCAACTACGGGAGCAAAATTAAAATGCATGCCCATTCGCAAAAAATCCTTGGCCACCTCTCGTCCCATGTCATAAATTAAACTATTGTCCTGTAAGGCTCCTAAAGTCATCTGATAAGGGAAAGACTGTGTAGAATCTGGCAAACGCATCCCTAATCCCCACTCTCCATCAAATGTAATCAACAGAGGTACCTTAGTGAGCTTTTGGTATTGATTGTACATATCCACATGACGTACCGGCCCTCCTTGAAAAACAACTAATCCACCGAGCTGCTCTGTCTTAACCACTGTAGCTACGGAGTCAATATATTTTTGTCCCAGATTGGTATGCGCACGTACCAAAAACAATTGTCCAATGCGCTCTTTGGGCGTTAAACTATTAAAAACCGAATCCACCCATTGATGCTGCTGATTGATAAAAGGAACAAAAGCAGGCTTCTTTTGCGCAAATCCCACTGTTGTCAAACCGCACAAAAATGCACTGACTATAATTGACTTTATCATACTGTTTGTTTTATAATTAAGGCTCTAAAATAATACTTATATATATAAATAGCGTATAATTTGCAAAAGTTTTAAAAAAAACGCACAAAAACGCATTAAATCAGATTATATTTATTTTCTAACATAATAGCCAGATCCACGGCATTCATTACATCTCCACAAGCTTCTTTTTTCCAGAGCATATCGATAATCAACAATAAAAACTGTGTTTCTAGTTCGGGTTCTTTATAATCCAATTCTTCGAAGGCACGTTGTATGATCGGATGTACCGGTTTCATAAACTGTTCATGTTGCTGCCTAGAGAATGGCGTATGGGACAAACGCTCCTGTAATTTCCAAAATAAAGGTTCGTCCGAAACTAGCTTACTGGGAAGGAAAATCATGTTTCGCAAAAAGTCCTTAGCATTCTTATACGTCATCATACCTCTATGATGTTGCAAAACCCGTCGATATCCTGATTTGATCAGGTGTGCTAACAACGTATCCTTATTCCCAAAATGCTTAAATATCAAAGCCTCCGACACACCAGCAATAGCCGCTATTTCTTTGGTTGAGGTCGCGGCATACCCATTCTCGGCAAACAGGGTCAATGCGGTCTGTAAAATTTTCTCCTTTCTACTTAACGAGCTTTCCTTCATACTACAGTTTAGAACAATACAAAATTAGACAAAATGCCTTGCATTCACGAATAGTGGCTTTAATTATTAATTTAGGTTTAATACAATGTAACAGTAATTAACAAATAAAAAACTTAATATTGCTGCGAAAAATCTAATACTAAACCTTGTGAAACCAAGTGTACTGAAATTTATATTTCCGATAATATGCTTTTTTATAGTACAGTATACTGTACTTGCCCAAAATAGAGTTACTGGCAATATTGTAGACAAAACTACCTCCAAACCCCTATCGGGTGTTACCCTACGAATAATAAGTCAAAAGGACTCTTCTATACTATCTGTAAGGACTAATACTAATGGCCTCTTTACACAGCACACACTAGAAGATGGAAGATATACGATCAGCACGAATTATGTTGGTTTTAAATCTGAATTGCAAACTTTTGTAATGTATGGCAAACCGACGTACTTCTTCTTTCGCTTAGAACCAGCCGAAATAGCTATTGAAGAAGTAGAGATCACAGCCCCTCAGTCCATCGTGATGAAAGGGGACACGTTAGAATTTGACGCTAAGAATTTTTCAACACGGGAATATGCGGATGCCGACGAACTGGTAGCTCAAATTCCCGGGGTAATGATTGATGAGGAGGGTAATGTGGAAGCACATGGTGAAAAGGTCACGCGTATTATTGTTGATGGAAAAGAGTTCTTCAGTTCGGACCCACGAATAGCTTTAAAGAACTTGCCTGCGGAGATCATTGCCAAAATACAACTAATTGATGAGAAATCGGAACAGGCTCGTTTTTCAGGCTTTGATGATGGGAAGCGTAATAAGGTAATCAACATTATCACTAAGCCGGACAAACGTCGTGGATACTTTGGAAAAGCAAATGCAGGCAAGGGTAACAGTGACAAGTTTGGAATCAACACTTCTATCAATTCCTTTGATGGGGATAAAAAGTACGCCATAAATCTTATGGCAAACAACATCAACGAAACCAACTTTGCTGAACAGGGGCGTGGAGGTGGACGAAGAGGAAACAACAACACGGAAAGAGGTCTGTCAGATACCTATGCAGGCGCCATCAATTTTACCAACACTTACCTAAACAAGAAAATGGAGGCCAGTGGAGACTACAACTTCAAATCTCTTTCTACGCGAACAAATACGCAGTCGAACATCGAATACCTCAATGACAAACAGGCGAATCAATTTAGAACACAAGAACAACTATCGAATAACTTAAGCAAAGAACACAAATTTAGTGGTCGCATAAAATGGGATATCGATTCTACTAACAGAATTGACTTTTCTCCAAACTTTAACTTCACTCAGGATTTTAGGCAGAGCAGTTCCACTAGTCAGACGAACAGAGAGCGTGTTGACCCTATCAATGAATCTGTACGCTCGAATGATAATGATGATAAAAATTTAAATTTTGGTGGCGCATTGACTTATATGCATCGATTCTCAAAAAAAGGGAGATCGATATCACTGAGGATTAATGGGAATAAAAGCACAAACGATGTACTGGGACTCAATCTCGCTATGACATCATATTATAAGGATTCACTATTGACCCGCAGAGACACAAATAACAACCAAAGTGTAACAAACGGTTACGGATCTAGTGCTAGTGCTCGACTCTCCATTACGGAGCAGCTTTCCAGCCGTAGTCGACTTCAGGCTAATTACAATTTCAGAAACACGGCCAACTATTCTAATCGGGAAACATTTGAATTTCTAGCGGAAACAGGGCAGTTGGGGGAATTAAAGGACAGGCTTTCGAACGAATTTAGAAATGACTATAACTATCATAGCGCAGGTATGTCTTATTCTTATAACATGAAAGATTCACTTCGGATTCAGATAGGATTAAATTATCAACATGGTATTCGTATTAATAACCGTACTGTACCGTTAAACCTTCATACTAAGGCCGACTTCAGCAGTTTACTGCCCGAATTTACTGCCATATATAAATTCTCTAAAGACAGAACTTTTGAATTCAACTATAATACACAAACGAACACACCAAACATTAATCAGCTCCAAGACTTTATCAACAATCAAAATGAGTTGCGCATCACCAACGGAAACCCTAATCTAGATCAGGAGTATGCACACACCTTGAAACTGCAATACAAAGACGTAAACAAGCGCTCGGGCCGGACATTAACGAGTAATGCAACTTTTGAATATCTGAACGATAAAATAATCAACTCGGTATTAATGACGGACACAACTACAACGTTATTTGACGATGTGATTTTGGGAGCGGGCGGGCAATATACCGTACCTACTAACGTAAATGGTGCGTACAATTTCAGGATCAACAACAGTTATGGTCTTCCGATTAAACCCCTTAAAATTAATCTACACACTAATACCAGAATATTCTACAACAATGATCTGACAAAAATAAATGGAGATCTTGTGAACAGCACTTCCTATGGCTTTGGACAAAGTATTGGTTTTAATTCGAATTTCAGCAAACAGTATGTAGTCGGATTAAACTATAAAATAGATGGGAGATTCACCCGAAACCCGATAGCCAGAGTACCACGTTATGAAGTGTTCACGCATAGAATAAACAACAATGTAACAGTAGAACTCTTTAAAAAACTGGTTCTTTCATCGCAATTTATGTATTTACTCAATGGTGGTATCATGGGAAGTCCAGGCATCGAAACATCCATTTGGAATGCATCTATCAGTTACAAATTATTGAAACGTAAAAACGGTGAATTGGCCTTTAAGGGGTTCGACCTACTAAACAATGCTCAAAATGTAAACCGGAGAGTAAATGAAAATAATATATCGGATGTGACATCCAACACCCTGAACCGTTATTTTCTATTATCATTTACATACAACCTGAGACAATTCGGTGGCAAAATGCCGATCGGAAGAAAAGGAAGTTAGATAAAGAGTCCGCCAGAATGTATAAAAGCTTGCTTTTTATCCATATAGTTTTCTTTGTCAATTGCTTTCGTTGCTTTGGATAAGATAAGTGTTCGATACCCTAAACTCAAAGCGTCCATAGCCGTAAAATAGACACAAAAATCTGCGGCTAGACCACAAATATGCACTTCGGTAACGTCACGATTCTGTAGGTAACCGTGCAACCCCGTATTCTTACGTCGACCATTATCATAAAAACCGCTGTAACTATCTATAGCAGGATCAATACCTTTTCTAAATATCGCTTCTATGCGTTCTTGCCGTAAAGTATCGGCCAACTCAGCTCCTCTAGACCCCTGCACACAATGGTTAGGCCACAAGACTTGTTCTAACCCGTTTAGATCAATAAGATCGAAGATATTATGATCGGGATGCTGTGAAGCAAAACTCTTATGGTTGCTTGGATGCCAATCTTGTGTCGCAACAACGAGATCATATCGAGACTGCAACATATTAACCGTGTCAATAATCTGATCACCGTTGGCCACCTCAAGAGCTCCACCCGGGAGAAAATCATTTTGAATATCTATAATTATCAGTGCTTTCATCCTCTTAAATTAATCAATATTCATAATATAGCCAATACCCCGGACGTTGGTTATTTTAACCCTTTCGTCATGTGCGAAATATTTTCGAATCCGACTGATAAATACATCCAGACTACGCCCAGTAAAATAGGTATCGTCTCCCCAATAGGTTTTAATAATATCTTCACGCGGAACTACGTTATCCTTGTTCTCGAACAGGCGACGTATCAATTCGGTCTCCCGATAAGAAAGCTTTGCTTCTCCGGAAACGTGTCGCAGTGCATTTTTACCGGTATCCAACAAATAATCTCCTATCTCATACAACGCACGTATACTTTTCTTTGCGCGTTTGGACAACGCTTCAATACGGACTATCAACTCTTCAATCTTGAAAGGCTTGCGGATGTAATCATTTGCCCCTAAATGAAAGCCTTTTACAACGTCTTCTGTCTGTGTCAACGCTGAGAGAAATAATATCGGCACATGTGGATTCACTTTACGGATCTCGGTGGCGGCGGTAAAACCATCCATCAATGGCATCATAACATCTAGTATAATAATATCTGCATTCTCACGCTTAAAATAATTTAGGGCTTCTTGCCCATTTTCGCGATGAACAACTTCAAAACCATGATCTTCAAGGCTATCTGCTACAATAAGAGCCAAACTCTGCTCATCCTCAACGTATAATATCTTCACTTTATTCATCCTATAGGTATTGATAGTGTAAATATAGTTCCTTTCCCCAAGATGCTTTCTACTTCGACATTTCCACCATGCTGTCTTACGACCTGTCTAACGTAGGCCAATCCTAACCCAAAACCTTTAATAGGATGTAGATTGCCGCTAGGCACCCTAAAAAACATCTCAAATATATCCTTTAAATAACTTCCATCAATTCCTAGTCCATCGTCGGAAATAGATATCCGCGCAAATTCAGCATCTCTTATTAGCTTAACCTTTATCTTGACGGACTCACCTGAATATTTGATGGCATTGTCCAACAGGTTACTTATCACGTTTTTTAAGTGTGCAGAATCTGCTTGAATTGAAAACTCATTAAGATCATTCTTAAAATCAATAACCACAGGCTTCCCGGCTCCCAATTGTGCTATTTCTACCCCCTCTTCAAGTAGCTGAACTAAATCGATACTCGTCTTTTGCATCATTATCCCCCTGACCTCATCAATATCAAGCTGCAATACCTTCTCAATCATATTAGAGAGATGTTGAAGTTCGCGATGCGAGATATTTAGGTATTTTTCCATCTTACTCTTATCGTCCTTGGCTCCATAACGCTGAATAGATTCTATCGCTGCCATTACTGTGGCAACAGGGGTCTTCAACTCGTGCGTCATATTATTAACAAAAGATTTGCGCAGAAGAGCCAATTTATTTTGTCTATTGATAGTCCACAATAAGTAAATAAAGGCACCTATTAGCGCTAAAATCAACAAGACAGAAACAATGAGTTGTATAGCCATTTTACCTAACAAGTAGAAAATGGGTTGCTCAAATTGGGCTAAGAGAAACTGATCCTGTGTGGAGTTGACCAATATAGGTCGAGTTGAAATTGTCCCATCGGCATCAATTTTTATCCGATGCGGACCGCGGGGCCGGTCTCCATCTGTTATAGTTTTGATATCTACCGCTATTGGAGTTGTGATCCCCTTTACCGCTAAGGATTCCCGCAGAAGAGTGTTTACTTCATTGAGCGTACTGTCATTGAAGTCTACATTTTGCAATAGGAAGGATGGCATAATTGCGACAGGCTCGCCATCTCCCTTTTTTTTAGCCTCCCGGCGCTCAGCATACCGGCGCATTCGTTCACGTGCAAGACTATCCCAAAGATTCTGTATTTTGAACTCATCGACATTGGAATACAGAGATTTGATACGCGAAACAAAAAGCTTACCTTCTTTAGCAATACTTTTATTTCTTTTTTCATTGAACACGCCCTCATGATCTATATAATAGGATTGAACAGCATTAAAAAGCCCCCTCTCCACCTCATTCACAAATATCTCACGTCTATTAACGTACCCTCCATAAAGCCAAACGCCCACAATACCGCCTATCCCAACAAGGGAAAGAACGATCATCACCATCAATATTTTATACTTTTTTAACATGATTAAAACAAATTTAAATTCTTAGATTTGCACCACGAATTGTTTAGGGTCATATTTAACAAATTATAACACATATTAACAATACGTATTACTTACATTTGCATGTCAACTAATATATATGAGGCAATTATTACGTTTTAAATACCTTTTATTTCTATTTTTACTTGCTACAACAGTTTCCTTTTCTAGCTGTGACAAAGAGATGAGTGTGTCTTTGGAAAATCCCAATGATAACATGGGTATTGTTGTTGTTGACTCCATGACTATAAATACGTCTACATTTCAATTGTTAAACATGCCATCCGCTGGTACAGGAACTTTGCTGGTGGGTAAATCGACTCAACCTAAAGTAGGCTCGTTAAAGTCCTCTTCGTATTTCTTGGTACAGTTGCAAACATTAATAAACGATATCCCAACGAATGCAGTCTTTGATTCTGTAAATTTAGTACTAAGACCAAACAGATCGAGATATTTTTATGGGGATACGACAAAAGTTCAAACAATCGCTGTGCACCGCGTTACAGAAGAAATCGTAACTAAAGATATCACTAATGCCATTGACAATTATAATACACCAATCTATGTCACTGGACCTACAATCTTCAACGATCAAAAATTTAATTTTGACGCAACCGCTTTAGGGGCGAAAACATTCAATCCCACGATCCGTTCTTTGGACAGCATAAGTGTACGATTGAATCAAGCTTTTGGACAGGAAATTTTCGATATGGTACGTGCTAATGATATCAACGTAACGTCGAATGAATCTTTTCAACAATACTTAAAAGGTCTTGTTCTTGTACCAGGTTCGCAAAATACGGTTATTTTAGGATTAAGTGATACCCTACAAATGAACGTCAACTATTCGTACGTGGGATCTGATGGTTTCCTAAAAAAAGGTGCTAAAGTAATCTCTGCCGGAGGCAAATCTTATCAGTTTAACAATATCGAGCATGACCGTACAGGGACTGCTTATGCAAGTCTAAATACGACAAACCGAGAAATTAGTAGTACAGCGACAAATGGCGAGGTATTTATCCAAGGGGGTGGTGGTCTTGTAGCGAAAATGACGATTCCTTCGTTAAATGAATTCATGTATGAGGAAGATCTAGCGGTGAATAAAGTAGAACTAATTATCGAGACGACAGGTAAGAATTATGGTTTTTACCCATCTCCCAATCAATTAATGTTATTGATTGCAAATAGTAACGGTGTGCCGATTTCTTATGTAAGGGTTCCATTCTCAAACAGTATCCAACAAGCGACTTTTATACCGGGTAACGACTCGGGTGTGAATGGACGTTACGTTTTTAATTTGATTGATTATATTAAAAATGTAAATCTTCCTGAATATAGGGGAACTTCTTTATTATTATCTACAGCTTCTCCGGCACTGTTCGGAACAGCTAATGGAACAATGATCGCCACGGAGAATGGCAAACCAAAAATTAAATTAAATATTGTATATACTAAATTCAAATAATCTTATGAATAAGAAAAATTGGCTTGTTGTAGTTTTGGCCTGCGTTTTTTCGTTAAGTGCTTTTAATTCATGTAAGAAAAGCGATGATACTGACTCTACAACCGATACAGGTCCTACGGAATGGGTCAAAGATTCTGCTTTTGATGGTGACCCAAGAAGTGCAGCAGCTTCTTTTCAAATCGGTGAGACTGGATATCTAGCAACAGGCATCTTGTCAACAAATGAACGTACAAAAGATGCTTGGACATTTAAAAATAACCTATGGTCTCGTATTGCTGACTTTAAAGGCGAGGCTCGTAATGGTGCTGTAGGCTTTAGCATCGGTGGCAAAGGTTATGTAGGTACTGGTTTTAATGGTACGGATGTATTGCGTGATTTTTGGATGTATGATCCTGCGGCAGACACATGGACAGAGATCGCACCTCTTCCTGCAGAAGCTGACGCACGCTATGGTGCTGTTGCCTTTACATTGAACGGTGCTGGATACGTAGGTACGGGTGCTACAAAAACACAAAAAACATTGAAGGATTTCTGGAAATATACGCCTGGAACAAACGAATGGACTCGTATTGAGAACCCTTTGAAAAACAAACGCGTTAACGCATTTGCTTTTGTGGTAGGTGGCAAAGCATATATCGGTGGTGGTATGGATAACAACCAATTCCCTGAGGATTTCTATTCTTTTGATGGTTCTAACTGGGCTGAATTATCACCTTTGAAAGATGCGTCTAATACATACGATCTAACCCGTCAATCAGCATCAACATTTGTAATCGGTAACTTCGGTTATGTAGTTGGTGGTAAAAAAGCTTCTGTATTAGGCAATGTATGGAAATATGATGTAGCTGGTAACAAATGGGAAAGTAAACACCAAGCTTTACCTCAGAATGCTAGAGAGGGAGCTGTTTCATTCTCTATCGGTGGAAAAGGTTACTTGACTACTGGTATGAACAGTGCAACAAAATTTGATGATACTTGGGTATTTACACAAGTACGTTAATCAAAACATTATAATAAGTAAAAAAGGCGAATACATCAGTATTCGCCTTTTTTACTTATTAGAATTGGTATTTTATTGATTAACGCATGCTTTTTATGGAATCAATGAGCTCTCCCGATAACAGAGAATCGGGTTCATCTCCGGAGGTGAATCTGCCCAGCTGGAGTTTGATTTATTTGATTCACGAATTAATTTCAAATAATATGCTTTCTATTACAATGTCATTCATATTTACGTAATCGTCATCAATATATCACCAATATCCAGCTTTTAGTCCTATTTTTTCTCTCCCACTAGTGTTGACAATTACGTTATATACCAAAAAAACGCCCTCGAATGAGGGCATTTTTTTGGTATATATATGTTTACGGTTAGTTCACTAGATTAGTCCCTTTTTATTAAGCAATTCGGCAACCTGCACTGCATTTGTCGCAGCTCCTTTTCTCAAATTGTCGGCAACAATCCAAAGATTTACTGTATTTGCCTGTGATTCGTCTCTACGGATACGACCTACAAAGACTTCGTCCTTGCCGTGCGCGTCTTTAGGCATTGGATACTCCAGATTACCTGGATTATCTACAACGACTACCCCTTCTTGACTTTTCAAGGCCGAACGCAGTTCGTCTAAATCAAAATCGTTCTCGAACTCAATATTAACAGACTCAGAATGTCCTCCCACAACAGGAATACGCACTGTTGTAGCAGTAACCTTAATAGAATTATCTTGCATAATTTTATTGGTCTCCTGAATCATCTTCATTTCTTCTTTGGTGTAGCCGTTTTCTTGAAAAACGTCGATGTGCGGAATCACATTAAGGTCAATTTGATGCGGGTATGCTTTTTCGCCCTCTACACCTGCTCTTTCATCCTTCAATTGCTGCACTGCTTTCACTCCTGTGCCAGTAACAGACTGATACGTGGATACTACGACGCGCTTGATCTTATACTTTTCATGTAGAGGCTTTAATACGACCACCATCTGAATAGTTGAACAGTTCGGATTAGCGATAATCTTGTCCTCTGCGGTCAACACATCTCCATTTACTTCGGGTACCACTAATTTTTTTGATGGATCCATGCGCCATGCTGATGAGTTGTCCACCACGGTAATTCCAGCTGCGGCAAATAGAGGGGCATACTCCGTAGACACTCCTCCTCCTGCTGAAAACAGGGCCACTTGTGGCTTCAATGCAATAGCTTCATCGGGAGTCACCGTCTTAAACTTCTTACCGTTGAATTCAATTTCCTTACCCTTGCTTCTTTCGGAGGCAACTGGAATTAATTCTGTTACGGGGAAGTTCCTTTCCGCCAATACCGTCAAAATTTCTGACCCAACAAGTCCAGTTGCGCCAACTACTGCTACTTTCATTTTCTTATAATTTTTAGTACTTACGTGACTTCTATTCTAAATTCACGATGTCAAACATAGTAAATAAAGAGGAGTATTTTATAGAAAAAATTACATTTTTCTCATTTTTAACGGAGGAATATTAACAGAAAATAGCTGTATAAAGCCCTAAAATTACTAATTTATCAAAATAATATGTCTGCTGACCGAATATTCAATGTATAAAAGATGTATTTGAGCAAAAATTATTCTTTATCTTGTACATTATAGAGAAACTGTATTTTTCTTATAACGAACCAATTATCAGTCATATGAAAAAGCTGCTTTTTACATTTTTTTGTATCTTTGTATCCATAACTTATCTATACGGCAAAGGGATCATTGTCAATGAGGTTATGGCAAATCCAAATGGAGGCCAACTTCCGGAATTTGAGTATATTGAACTTTTTAACAACGGAACGTCCGTACAGAACCTTTCTGAAATTAGCTTAAAAGTCAACAACAAAGTAATAGTTCTTCCATCTTATCTTCTAGCACCGCAGCAACTGGTGGTTTTATGCCCTAAAGAGGGTGAACCTTTTTTAGAAAACTACGGAAATGTCATTGCTTTATCCAGTTGGATTGTCTTAAGTAATACAGGTGCTACTATCACCGTTTATCAACAGAATTTGATAATTGATAAAGTATCCTACAAAGACAGCTGGCACGAAAGTCTATCAAAAAAGAACGGTGGTTGGAGTCTGGAACGTATCAACCCCAACTGGCTCTGTAATATGGCATCCAACTGGACCTCATCCGTTGCAATGCGCGGCGGCACCCCCGGCACTCCAAATTCTATATTTAATAGTAAACACACGCCAGACATTAAGATTACGGACGGAAAAATAAGGGATAACACTATCCGTATCACCTTCAATGTAGATAAAACCATCCTGCCTATTTTTACAAAAGAACAAATTCTTATAAATAACGCAGATGAAGTCCTTTCAAAAATCTCTTGGAATACGGGTCAGGACACACTTATCCTTATTTTTAACAAGTCTTTAGAGGAAAACAAACTGTATACGTTAACCATTAATGACTTCCAGACTTGTGGCAGTCAAATCTCAATGTCTCCTTACCCCCTTTTCAATCAACAACCCTCCGAACATAATGCTATTGTGATTAATGAAATCCTATTTAACCCTAAAGATGGAAGTTCCGACTTTATAGAGCTCTATAATAAAACGGAATACCCGATAAACCTGCAGGGGTGGAAACTGGGGAATCGGCCTATATCTAATCAGTTACTATTAATTTCGGCAGGCGACTTTTTAGTGTTAACAACAGAAAAAGAGACCTTGATGAAGGAGTACCCCAATTCAGTATATGACCATATCCGTGAAGTTCCTAGCTTACCGGCCTACCCAAATCAACAAGGAGTAGTAACCTTATTTTCAACGACATCTCTTATCGACTCGCTGTACTACCATAGCAATATGCATAACCCTTGGATCAATAATCCTAAAGGGGTGTCTTTAGAAAGGGCTTCCTATGAAGAAGAAACTAATCATCCCGGCAACTTCAAATCTGCGTCAACATTGGTCGGCGGCGCAACTCCTGGATACAAAAACTCACTAATTGTGGATAACTTTTTAATAAAAAACAATTTTTATTTGCGTGCAAAAACGGTGTCGCCAGATGGAGATAGCTTTGAGGATCAACTGGAGATTAACTACAAACTGAAGGCGACCAATTACATGTTGACAGTACATATATACAATGAAAAAGGCATACTAGTCAAACGTTTGATTCGTAACGAAAGTACCGCTTCTGAGGGCAAAATCACTTGGGACTGCAGGGGTGACAATGGGCATCAAGCACCTGCTGGTCACTACATTTATTGGGCTGAAATTTATGATGACACTGGCTCCAGAGAAGTTTTTAAAGGGTCTTTTGTCATGGTTTATAAATCGCAGTACTATTGACAAAAACGCGATAAAACACCTATCTTTGCAGCACCGAAAGTTAACGTATATGCCGCTTTTTAAATTAGCAAAACATCGGCCAACAGCTTTCATAGTTTTACATCGCATAACCGAGTGTATGGTCTTTGAATAAACAAACACTCGTAAAATATTTATTTTAATGAAAGAAACAATTATAATCCTTGGTTCAAACGGTCAGATCGGCACCGAACTAGCGGATGCACTAAGAACCAAATTTGGCGCTGAGAATGTAATTACGACGGATATCAGAGAACCACAAATCACAGCTCCTGATCATCACTTCGAAATTATCAATGTCCTTGATAAAGATGCTGTAAAAGCCCTTTTCGAAAAGCATAAACCTACTCAGGTATACCTTTTAGCGGCGATGCTATCGGCTACAGGAGAAAAATACCCACAGACTGCATGGGATTTGAACATGAACGGTTTATTAAATGTCTTGGATCTTGCTGTGGAATTAGGTGGTATTAAGAAAATATTTTGGCCTAGTTCAATCGCTGTTTTCGGACCTCACTCACCAAAAGTGGAGACCCCGCAATACTGCGTAATGGACCCAAATAGCATCTATGGTATCAGTAAGCTTTCTGGCGAACGTCTGTGTGAATACTATCATGCTAAATACGGTTTGGATATCCGTAGTATTCGTTATCCTGGAATAATTTCCTGGAAAACAGCTCCGGGCGGAGGAACCACGGATTATGCGGTACATATTTTCTTTGAAGCCCTGGCTAAAAGCAGTTATGAGAGCTTTCTATCAGCAGGTACCGCTCTGCCAATGATGTATATGGATGATGCCGTACGTGCTACTATACAGTTAATGGATGCCCCTTCGGAGAACTTAACCATCCGGTCCAGCTATAATCTTGCTGGTATTTCTTTCACTCCAGAAATGATCGCACAAGAAATTAAAAAAATTCTTCCTAATTTTGAGATGTCTTACAGCTCGGGAGATCCTCGCCAAGCTATTGCCGATTCTTGGCCGCAAAGTATCGACGATGTATATGCCCGTAAAGATTGGAACTGGGAAATAGCTTATGACCTGGAAGCCATGACAAAGGACATGATCGAAAATCTTAAAACAAACAAATAAAGAAATGGGTAGAGCTTTTGAATTTAGAAAAGAAAGAAAATTTAAGCGTTGGGCCAAAATGGCCGTACAATTTACACGCTTAGGAAAAGAAATAGCAATTTCTGTAAAAGAAGGAGGCCCTCACCCTGAAAATAACTCTCGCTTACGTACTGCAATCCAAAATGCGAAAGCGGTAAATATGCCTAAAGACCGTGTTGAAGCGGCAATCAAACGCGCCTCCGAAAAGGATTCGAAAGGTTACGAAGAGTTTGTGTATGAAGGCTACGGCCCTCACGGTGTCCCGGTATTAATTGAAACGGCAACTGATAATACGAATAGAACAGTAGCAAATATCCGTAGCTACTTTACAAAAGCAGGGGGTTCTTTAGGTAAAACAGGATCTTTAGACTTCATATTTCAACGTAAATCTATTTTCAGATTTCCAGCAACGGAAGAGTTGGATGTAGAAGAGCTAGAGCTGGAATTAATTGACGGAGGTCTCGAGGAACTATACGTAGAATCTGATGAAGAAGGAAATGATATCGTTGTGGTACAGACTTCTTTTGAAGATTTTGGGAATATGCAACGCTTATTGGAAGAAAAAAACATTGAAGTAACTTCTGCCAAATTAGAACGCATTTCATTATCTCATAGCACATTGACAGAGGAAGAAGCGGCTGATGTCTTAAAACTGATCGATAAAATCGAAGAGGATGACGATGTTCAGGCTGTTTACCACAATATGGACTAGTCAAGTCTAAGGAGACTATGCTAAAAGAAAAAAACCTTCACACTTCCAACGTGTGAAGGTTTTTGATTACGTAGGGTTAGTTTCTTTTTCTGAATGAACGTTTTAACAGTCTATTGGTGGTGAATTCAAAGCATTTTATTTAAGTTTGGGTATGCTCAGTTTTGAAGAATTTTTTATAAAAAAGAAAATAGATCTTTTTGCATTGAAATCTGCAAATCAGGAACTCTATCGGGAATTTGAGGTTCACTATAGGGCAATGGGCGAAAAAAGCTTTGATCATTCCAAAAAATTCTGGTTTAATAAGTTACGAAAAAGTTATTTATTGACCGAAGAAGCAGATTTACCTAAAAATAGTAGTCCAAAAGAAACTGCTTCACCTGTGGATATCGAACCTGCTAAAACGAGCGCTAAACTTGGGTTTAAACCTAAATTTGGGTCGAAGCCAACGAGCAAAAGTGTTGAAAACACAAAAACCTCACAAGAAACGTCAAATGTTCCTCCATCGGGTTTCAAACCGAGATTTAAGCCGGACATCATAAAAATGACTCCACAGGAAGAACCAGCTCCTATAACTAATGTAGAACCACCTGTGGCAACCGAAGAAGAAGCAAAAGCAAGTGGTAGTAAACCGGCTGGATTCAAACCCAGATTTAAAGCTGGCGTGACTAAGGGCACCGCTCCAGTAGAAAAAGCCGAAGAACCAGCTCCTATCACTAATATAGAACCACCTGTGGCAACCGAAGAGGAAGCAAAAGCAAGTGGTAGTAAACCGGCTGGATTCAAACCCAGATTTAAAGCTGGCGTGACTAAGGGCACCGCTCCAGTAGAAAAAGCCGAAGAACCAGCTCCTATCACTAATATAGAACCACCTG
>NZ_WFKN01000007.1:0-17814 GCF_011007405.1 Sphingobacterium sp. xlx-130 | reverse complement strand
AACCGAAGAGGAAGCAAAAGCAAGTGGTAGTAAACCGGCTGGATTCAAACCCAGATTTAAAGCTGGCGTGACTAAGGGCACCGCTCCAGTAGAAAAAGCCGAAGAACCAGCTCCTATCACTAATATAGAACCACCTGTGGCAACCGAAGAGGAAGCAAAAGCAAGTGGTAGTAAACCGGCTGGATTCAAACCCAGATTTAAAGCTGGGGTGACTAAGAATACGCCTCCGGCCGATAATCAATAGCAATAAACAGACAACCTTATATAATTCGCTAAAATTATGCTAAAAGAAGAAAGACAGGCTTATATTGTCCATCAAATAAACCTTCACAACAAAGTCCTATCGTCCGATCTCAGTATACAGCTTAATGTCTCGGAAGATACTATACGCCGCGACTTGAATGAGCTGGCTGAGAATGGTCAAGTCATAAAAGTCTACGGAGGCGCCCTATCAAAATCTTTTCAATTCCCATTTCAAGAAGGCAATGTATATGCTAAGGAGGGTAAAAAGGAAATCGCCAGCAAGGCGCTTTCTCTAATAGGAAATGGGATGACTGTCTTGATCGGAGGCGGTACTACTATGATAGAATTGGCCCGTCTTATTCCCAACGATCTACAATGCACGTTCTTCACAATAAGTCCTCTTGTGGCGCTTGAACTGGCTGAAAAAGACAATATTGATGTTTTTCTATTAGGAGGAAAGCTATCGCGCAATACTAATATTGTAACAGGCTCTCAGGTAATCAATGAATTGGCCGACATCCGCGTAGATCTTTGCTTACTGGGCACGAATAGCCTTTCTTTGGAGGAGGGTATTACCGACTCAGATTGGGAAGTCGTTCAGATCAAACGAGCTATGATCAAATGTTCTAAGAGTCTGGCTATCCTAAGTATTGCTGAGAAACTAAACTCCAATCAAAAGATGCGTGTCATGCCTTTAAAAGATGTGACTTACCTTATTACGGACTTAAATCCTAACGATATTTCACTGAAGGATTTCAGAAATGCTGTTCAAGTACTATAATGTGGTTCGCAATTAAGAGTATTAATACTTTTCCATGAGTCTAGAAGAAGAGAGAATGAATAGCAGCTCCCTAAAGAACAAGACGACCAAAGGGCTTCTTTGGGGTGGTCTTTCTAATGGCCTACAACAGGTAATTGGTGCACTATTCGGAATATTATTAAGCCGAGTGTTGACCCCTTCAGATTACGGTATGATAGCTATGGTGACAATATTTTCTCTCATTGCCTCAGCCTTTCAAGAAAGCGGATTTGTGAATGGAATCGCAAACAAAGCTTCGGTCGGTCACAAGGATTACAACGCGGTTTTTTGGTGCACTATAAGTGCCAGTACAATATTATACATTATTTTATTTTTCTGTGCACCATTAATTGCAGGTTACTATAAAATCCCCGAATTGAAACCTTTGTCTAGACTCGTATTTTTAAGCTTTTGGACAGGTAGTTTTGGCATTGCACACAATGCCTATCTATTTCGAAATCTAATGGTTAAAGAAAGAGCGATTACATTGTTCTGTGCACTCGTAATTTCCAATTTAGCGGGGCTTACTTTTGCGTACTTAGGTTTTGCTTATTGGGGTATTGCTATACAAACAATAATCTATACATCAACTTGCAGTTTATTATTCTTTTACTTCTCCAAATTTAGGCCATCATTTAAATTCAATTTTGAACCTCTAAAGGAGATTATCGGGTTTAGTAGCAAAATTTTCGTTACAAACGTCTTTATTCATATAAACAACAACGTGTATTCATTGGTTCTAGGAAAATATTACTCGCCAAAAGATGTTGGTAATGTTGGACAAGCTGTGAAATGGAATCTGATGGGACAATCCGTGATCACGAACATGATAAACAACGTTGTGCAGCCGGTTCTTAATGAAATTCAACATGATCAGGATAGACAAGTACGTGTTTTTAGAAAAATCCTAGCTTTCACATCCTTTATAGCATTTCCTCTTTTATTTGGTCTCGCGCTTGTTTCTGAAGAATTTATCATTATCGCTTTAACAGAAAAGTGGCTTGATAGCGCGCCCTACTTAAAGCAGCTATGTGTTGGAGGGGCTTTCTTAGTTGTTTCAAATGTATTTTCTAATCTTATCTTGAGTAAAGGTAAATCCAACATCTACCTGCTCAGTATAGTTTCGTTTGGAATTATACAGCTACTTATTTTGCTTTTTGCACATGGTTCTGGTATTTTGTTTATGCTTCAACTCACAGTATTATTACAGATTTCCTGGTTATTCGTATGGTATACTTTAGCAAAACCCTACATCAATTATTCTTTATTAAATATACTATATGATGTTTTTACATATGCTTTATTCGCAGCATTGGCCGCATCTATAGCTAATTTTTCAATTTCATTTTTCTCAAACGACTACTTACGTTTGACAGTAGCTATTTTATCCATGTGCTTGTCTTACGTTATATTAAACAAGTTGTTTTTCCCTGTTATTCTGAATGAAATAATTGAATATATGAGAAGAACAATACGCAAGTAGATTAAAAATCATGAAAAGAGTTCTCACAATCATAGTTACCTACAATTTTGAACCATGGCTAGACAAATGCATTCAGAGCGTATTAGGGTCTTCTTATCCTACTGACATCTTAGTTCTAGACAACTGCTCCAAAGACAATACGGTTAACTTGTTGGAAGAGAAATATCCTACAATCACTGTTGTCAAAAATAAAACAAACCTTGGTTTCGGCTGCGCCAATAATATCGGTCTAAAAAAAGTAATTACTGAAAGATATGACTTCGCCTTTTTAGTCAACCAAGATGCTTGGATTGATAAATATTGTTTGGAAAGACTAATAAACGGTTACACTCCTGCATTAGGAATAATCTCCCCGATGCATTTTGATGGCACAGGAAATAATCTCGATGAGGGATTTAAAAATTATATCAAAAATTCACAAAGAACCATCGATGGGGAAATCACCCCTTTTATCAATGCAGCATTTTGGTTAGTACCAACTCAAACTATAAAACGTGTTGGCTACTTTTCCCCAATTTTTTATCATTATGGTGAAGATAAAGACTATGCAAATCGAATAAACTATCATAATCTAAAAACAGCTTATGTTGAAAACGCATTAGCATACCATGACAGACAAAATAGGATTATGAACGCCGACAACCTATTTAAAAGTGAATTTGTATTCTACCTAACTGAGTATTGCAACATTAACTACAACTTTATAACCGCCTTCACCCTTTCCATAGGAGGAATTGGCAAAAAGCTAATAAAAGCTTTTATATCAAAAGATAATGAATCTACAAAATCCTATTTAAGTATAGCTTGGCGTATCTTTTGCTTAACCTCTAAGGTGATAAAAACGCGAATTGATAATAAAGCTACTCAAAAATTATAATTTCATGAATCCTTTAGCTCCAGTTATAGTATTTGTATTTAACCGTCCGCAACATACTCGACGCATGTTGCAAGCCTTAGAGCTTTCACGATTATCGTCTGATTCGGATATATATATATATTCCGACGGGGCTAAGAATTCAGATCAAATAGACAGTATTAATAAAGTCCGTGCTATCATACGAGAGCCTTGGAATTTCAAAAGTATACATATCATTGAAAGATCTAAAAATATTGGCCTAGCCAATAACATCATCAAGGGAGTGACCGAAGTAATCGACAAACACGGAAGGGCTATTGTCCTAGAGGATGACTTAGAGATTTCTGAATTTGCATTGCAATATTTTAACGATGCATTAGTATGTTATGAAGAGGATGAGCAGGTCATGGAGATCAGTGGATACATGTACCCTATCGCCAATGTGGATGATCTACCTGAAGCTTTCTTTTTCCGGGTTGCCAATAGCTGGGGATGGGCTACATGGGCACGTGCTTGGAAGCATTTTAACCCTAATATAGACGAGTTAACAAATGATTTTTCTAAAGATGATATCAAGCGTTTTAGCATCGATCATACGGAAAATTTCTGGAAGCAGGTAAAGCTGTTTAAAGCCGGAAAAATAAACTCTTGGGCTATCCGATGGTATCTCTCCATTTTTAATAAAAATGGGCTTGTTCTTTATCCTAGAACATCTATGATCCAAAATATGGGTACCGATGGATCCGGTACACATTCCGATGTGGATGAAATTTATAACGTGACATTGGCAACCCAAAAAGTTAATAACTTCCCCAAGGATATTGAAGAACACAAGACTGGCTATGAAGCAATCAAGCTTTTTTATAAAAACCGTAAGGGGTCTTATGTCAAACGACTAGCCCGATATATTCGTAAACATTGGGGCAAACTTAAAAAGTAACGTGGAAGCAGTTAAAATATCTATAATCACCATCGTATATAACAACGTTAGAGACATTGAGTACACGATATCTTCTGTGCTTAATCAATCGTATCCGGATATTGAATATATCATCATAGATGGCGCATCTACGGATGGCACATTGGATATCATCAATAAGTACAAGGATCAAATCAGCACCATCGTTTCAGAAAAAGACAAGGGAATTTATGACGCCATGAACAAAGGATTAGCACTCGCCACAGGTGATTATGTTCTTTTTCTAAATTCAGGTGATGAGCTCTATGATAACAATACAATCCGTTGTATTGTAGAAAAAGGAAAAGGGGCTGACATCATCTACGGTGAAACTAAACTAGTGGATGAACAGCGTCAAATTGTCGCTGACCGGCGGCATAAGGCTCCAAATAAATTTGATTGGCAATCCTTTCGCTATGGAATGAATATCTGTCATCAGGCGATCTATATAAGACGTAGTATTGCTGAGCCTTACGACCTCAACTATAACCTGAGCGCCGATATAGATTGGATAATACGTGCCGCTAAAAAGGCAAAATCAACTCAGAATGTTCATCAATATGTCGCTCGGTACCTTGTTGGGGGAATGTCTCAAAAAAGACATCGCCAAAGCCTAAAAGAACGCTATCAGATCTTTAGAAAGCACTATGGCCGTTTCAATAACTGGATTAATCACGGTATTATAGCATTACGATTATTCAAATACAGAATCAAGCATGGCAAAACAAGAGAATAATATACTTAATCCGGAAATCCTAGTTGAGTTGGCTAACAGCAAGATGCCCTATGGAAAATACCAAGGTTGGGCGCTGCTTAGATTACCTGAACCGTATTTGACGTGGTATAGGCAGAAGGGGTTTCCTGCTGGCAAACTGGGTATTTTGCTCGCTACTTTATACGAGATCAAAGTTAACGGGCTTGAATATTTGTTATTACCTTTGGTTAAAAAGTAACGCTCGTCATTTTTATATTATTCATTTTATTTAACTTTGCATCATTAATTCAAACATTAAACGCCGTTTGCAGCGGTATCAATGAACATATGACAAATTATCAAACATTACTGTACTACTGTTACAGCCCTATTGAAAATGCAGAACAATTTGCTGCAGATCACCTCGATTTTTGTAAATCTCTGAACCTAGTCGGTCGTATCATTGTTGCTGATGAAGGGCTCAATGGCACTGTATCTGGCACGCCAGAGTCCTGTAAGGCTTACATGGACGCTATCTATGCAGATGGTAGATTCAATCACACTGAATTTAAAATCGACGACGTAGAAGAACCTTCTTTCATCAAGATGCACTGTCGCTATAAGCCTGAGATCGTCCACTCTGGACTACGTGACCCCAAGGAAATAGACCCAAATCAACGAACGGGAATACATTTAGAACCAAAGGATTTCATGGAAATGAAGGACCGTGAAGATGTTGTTGTATTGGATGTACGTTCGAACTATGAGCATAATGTTGGTAGATTCAAAAATGCAGTCACTTTGGATATTGAAAATTTCCGTGAGTTTCCTGAAAAAATCAAAGAGCTCGAACAGTACAAAGGCAAAAAGATCCTTACCTACTGTACAGGAGGAATCAAATGTGAAAAAGCCTCCGCCTTATTACTTAAAGAGGGATTTGAGGATGTTTACCAATTGCACGGAGGAATTATAAAATATGGTAAAGAAGCGGGTGGTAAAGATTTTGATGGAAAGTGTTACGTATTTGACAATAGAGTTACTGTCGAGGTAAACTCAACCAACCCGGTTGTTGTATCTACCTGTAAAAACTGCGGGACTACCACTCCGAAAATGATTAACTGTGCAAATCCAATCTGTAACGAACACTTTACACAATGTGACGCATGTGGTGAGCAATTAGAGGGATGTTGTTCGGTCGCTTGTATGGAAAGTCCCAATAAACGGGAATATGATGGCACTGGATATTACGTTAAAATACCTCAACCGGTGAATATGGAGAAAATATCGAAGCGTAAGCATAAAAAGTTTACTGCTAAATAAAAAATAGACGAATAAAATAAAAAGCGAGTTTTACTCGCTTTTTATATATATCTAAGATCTAAATCCTTCAGAATTAAGATATAACCATTTTTAGAATAGGATTTAAATCCTTGTTTGTAAAAAATAATATTGTAATAATAAGTACCCTCTTTTACCGATTCATCAGGAGTCCAATTATTGTTATAGTTCTGTGATTCATATTTTAACTTTCCAAACCTATCAAACACTTTTAACTCAACATAATCAAACAGATTTAGGCCTATAATAGAAAAAGTATCATTTTTGCTGTCATTGTTTGGCGTGATTGTATTGGGTATGTAAGTTCCGGTTACATCAATGAAAACAGTAGCAGGTTCAGAAAAATTGCCCTTTAAGTCTGCAATTCGATAACTAAACTTGTCAGTTCCTGTAAAATTGTGATTTGGTTGATAGACTACCTTATTTGACCCGTCAATATAAACATTACCTTTTTCCGGATTAGTGAGTACGACCAGGCTTTTAATATTTACTTCACTTCCTTCTGAATAATCATTTAACCAAGGTCTTATCTCTGTATTAAAATTATAACTGGTTTTGATCGTATCATTGACTGCTATGGCTTTTGTTCTATGTATATTTACGATTAATTCAGATCTATTACTCTCTAGACCACTATTTGACTATTTTGTCTCGTTGCATTCGGATCTGTGGTATCTGCCGCTCGAACAATTCCAGCTTTCACGGGAATTCCGCCCAAAAAACTTCTTCATATTGAGACACCCTAGCCTCAAAAACATAGGTCAATATACAACCTGATGGAAGATTAATAGAAGACGTAAATTGACTAAAGATAGTAAAAATCACCTGTACTTGGGCGAATCAAAATAACACCTTCAAAAAAAAATAGCTTATCCTTTTGTTAGTATAAGCTATCATATTAACAGAATTCACAATTATTTCCCAAACGTCCACTCTACATAATTGATATTCTTATCGACTGCTAAATATTTCTTTTCGTAATACGTTTTTATCGAGAGAACTTCATCCACCAAATCAGACTTATATAGATCTGTTGTTTCTTTAAGAACCGGTAGCTTTTGTAAGGCAATTTGTTCGCGGGTATAACCGTAGAAAAAGTCGCTGTCCGTTTTTAAATGCATAAGTCCTCCTTCTTTCAAAATTATCTTATAACGCTCTAAAAAAACCGGGTTGGTCAACCGCTTTTTCTCTCTACTATCTTGCGGCTGTGGATCTGGAAAAGTAATCCAAATTTCCGAAATTTCATCCTCGGCAAAATGCTCTAAAATCGTTTCGATTTGAATACGTAGAAAACCCACATTTTCTATTCCTTCTTCCAATGCCGTCTTTGCGCCTCTCCAGATACGATTACCCTTATAGTCTATTCCTATAAAATTAGTGTCGGGAAATAACTTCGCTAGATTAACAGTATACTCTCCCTTACCACATGCAAGTTCTAGAATTAATGGTTTACTATTTCCAAAAAAATCAGAGCACCATTTACCCTTATATTCTTTTCCCGCGTCCAATTGAACCACATTTTTAAAGGTCGCTACTTCTGCGAATTTTCTTAATTTATCCTTTCCCATAACAAATAATAAGTCGCAAAAATAACCTTATATTTTCTCTATAAAAAATATAAGGATCAGAAAAGCTTTAAAATTCAATTTCATACGGAAGTAATTACTTCACTAACTCCCCAAGCTCGGCTTGTCCTTTAATAGCCACATGGAATATCCAGACGCTCACAAGTACTTACATTGAATTCGTCTTTATACCATACTGACTACAGGCATACTATATATTACCACGCTAATATATTGCGTACAATGCTGAATTTATGTAGGTTTGCAGTAATTCAATACTTTGCCGTGGAAAAAGAAGCTAAAATCTACGTAGCCGGCCATAGAGGGATGGTTGGGTCTGCGATATATAACAAATTAAATCAAGAGGGTTTCACAAATATTATAACGCGTACCTCACAGGAGCTTGATCTTCGTAACCAACAAGCTGTAGCGGCTTTCTTTGAAAGCGAAAAACCAGATTACGTATTCTTAGCCGCAGCAAAAGTAGGAGGTATCGTTGCAAATAACACTTATAGGGCAGATTTTATATACGAGAACTTGGCTATACAAAACAATGTGATACATCAATCACATGTACATCGAGTCAAAAAACTTCTATTCTTAGGCTCTTCCTGTATATATCCTAAACTAGCTCCACAACCACTGAAAGAGGATTATTTATTGACAGGAACTTTAGAGCATACCAATGAGCCCTATGCGATTGCAAAGATAGCTGGCATAAAAATGTGCGAATCCTATAGAAGCCAATATGGGGACAACTTCATTTCTGTAATGCCGACTAATCTATACGGCTATAATGACAATTATCATCCCGAAAATTCGCACGTACTTCCTGCATTAATTCGGAGATTTCATGAAGCAAAACTCAATAATACACCCGAAGTTGTGATTTGGGGCACAGGAACTCCGCTTCGTGAATTCTTGTTTTCAACAGATCTGGCAGCAGCATGTGTTTTCTTAATGGAGAACTATGATGAAAGTCAGTTTATCAATATCGGTGTGGGGCATGACATTACTATAAAAGATCTGGCTCTTCTCATCAAAGATATTGTGGGCTACAAGGGGGAGATAAAATTTGACCAGACTAAACCTGATGGAACTCCCCGAAAACTGATGGATGTAAGTAAACTACGTCAACTGGGATGGAAACATCAGGTTAATTTAGATGAAGGTATTCGTCTAGCCTATAAAGATTTTATAGCGAAACACTATTAATAGGTTTCGCTATCTGGGGGAATACCAAAATTAAGCGTATCTTGTTCTTCCCCATCTGATAAGGGTGCAATATCACGGTGCTTCTTTTTAGACTTCTTCTTAGGTCTTACAAAGTCGGTTATTTTGGAAATAACTGATCCTACTTTATCTTGAGTAATGCCTCCGACAGCTTTCTCAGAGGCTAACAATACTAGTGCTTTTTTCAACCAACTTGAATTTCGGAGAAAAGTACGGTTTAATACCAAAGGTAAACCTAATTGTATCACTCTTCCCAACCAATCACTTTGATTCGCAGCACCTGCATTTGTTCCCCCTTTAAAAGAAGAAAAAATACCCTTTACTAAATCAACTCCTGGAATGCTCGACGCAATAGTTCCGACAAAGCGAGCAGGAGCTTCTACTTTATGCTTGAGAAGATGATATTGATCAGCTAAGTATGCTTCCTGCTCCTTTTTAAGCTGACTTAAACGAGCAATCTCTAACCTCAACTCTCCTATATTATTAATTTTTGCTTTCATTTTCCTCTGCTGTTTTGTGATCTGCTTGCGAATTATAACTCTTAAAATTTGCATTTTCTTCAAAAGAGCTCTCTTGTTTAGAATCTTCCTCTACGTCTTCATCCTCATGCCACTTACCAAGAACTTTACGAATAGTGATATCCATAAATTTAGCTTCCAATTTAGGCTCAACCGCTCTAATGATTAACAAGATCACAAAAAACACCCCCCCTGTAGTCAAAAAGCCTAATGCATTGCTACCTAATAGCTCTCCAAGGAAAAAACCCAATGCTAAAGAAAGGAAAAATATAATAATCAATATCAAAAGTAACTTCGTGGCATCCAATATTAGTGCACCGATAATTCTTCCTCCTTTAGCCATTGCCTTTAACTTCAACAGCTCAATCTCTGTATCTATGTACTCCTTAGCCTTCTGAAAACTTCCTGAAAATGAAAACTTTTGATCACCCATTGAATTTTTATTTATTTTATGAAGTACGGTTGTATCAATTTACCGTACTTCATAAATCTGTATATATTTTACTACGCTGAACCGACAGTCTGTTCAGACTATGCATGTTCTTCTATTTCGTCGTTGACAAAACCTTCGGTTTTAGAAATCTTAGATTTTACTACCGCCAAAACCTTTTCTTTAAAGTCATTTAACTGATCAAATTGCTCTTCAGCACGTTCTTTTAAAGCATCGCCGAGATCCGCTAATGAATCATTTATTTTCTCTCTAGTTTCGGTTCCTTTTTCTGGTGCAAATAGAACTCCTAATACCGCTCCTGCAGCTAATCCTGCTAACAATGCCGCTACAACTTTACCGCTATCTTTCATTACTCTCTATATTATATATGTTTAACTTAAAAAATGAAATAGTCTATATGATATTAAACAATAAAAAAACAAAATCGTTTGAAATAAGTATATCTAATGCTTTTAATATAACGTTTTTATCACAAAACAGCAAAAACAAGTCCAAACTTAGCGCAATGATTAACTAATTTTTATTTAACTTTAGGTTGGCCAACTATAACAATTATGCTAGTAAAAACCTTTAGCAGTGCCGTTTACGGTATAGAAGCATCAACGATTACGGTCGAAGTCAACGTCTCTACAGGCACTAAATACTATATTGTAGGCCTCCCCGACAATGCTATAAAAGAGAGCCTACAACGTATAGAAAGCGCCATATTGTCAATAGGATACCGTATGCCACGACAAAAAATCGTTGTCAATTTGGCACCCGCAGATATTCGAAAAGAAGGTTCTGCCTATGATTTAGCAATAGCAATTGGTATACTAGCAGGCTCTGCTCAGATTTTGGATGATAGACTTACAAACTACATCATTTTAGGCGAACTTTCCTTGGATGGTACAATACAACCTATCAAAGGTATCCTTCCTATAGCGATTCAAGCCAAAAAAGATGGCTTTAAAGGCATTATCCTGCCCAGTGCAAATGCAGCCGAAGCTTCTATTGTCCGAGACATCGATATTTTAGGCGTAGATAAGCTCTCACAGGTAGTTGATTTCTTGAATGGAAAGGTGAACTTAGAACATACAAGCAAGGATACTCCAGAAAACCTATCGGATATCACAAATTCGAGTGAATTGGATTTTGCTGATGTTAAAGGTCAGGAAAACATAAAAAGAGCCTTAGAAATAGCCGCTGCCGGTGGACATAATATTATTCTCATAGGTCCACCAGGCGCAGGAAAAACTATGTTGGCCAAACGCCTTCCTACGATATTGCCTCCTCTGACATTCGAAGAAGCTCTAGAAACGACAAAAATACACTCCGTATCAGGCAATCTCTCTAAGAAAGAATCGCTAATAAACGTACGTCCCTTCCGCGCCCCGCATCACACAATCTCCGATGTCGCATTAGTAGGTGGAGGTAGTACACCGCAGCCTGGAGAAATCTCACTAGCACATAATGGCGTACTCTTTCTCGATGAGCTACCGGAGTTTAAACGCACCGTATTAGAAGTCTTGCGACAACCTTTGGAATCGCGGAACATTACTATTTCAAGAGCTAAGTTTACGATAGACTACCCTGCAAGCTTTATGTTAGTTGCGGCAATGAATCCCTGCCCTTGTGGTTACTACAACCATCCTGAAAAGGAATGTGTTTGTGGATCAATGGTTGTACAACGCTATTTAAGCAAAATCTCCGGACCTCTACTCGACCGCATTGATCTACACATTGAGGTGACCCCGGTACAGTTTAAAGAGCTAACTGATCAAAAAGAAACAGAAAATAGTCAGTGGGTAAGGCAGCGCGTGGTGAAAGCTAGAAAAATCCAAGAACAACGCTTTGCCCACAAAAACGATATATACTGTAACGCACATATGCCGACAAAATATGTACAGGAAATATGTCTATTGGACGAGTCCGGCAGTTTATTATTAAAAAATGCGATGGAAAGACTCAACCTATCGGCTAGAGCTTATGACCGTATACTAAAAGTCGCCAGAACAATAGCGGACATGGATGACTCGGATTGCATCTTGAGTCAACATATTGCAGAAGCCATACAATTTAGAAACCTAGATCGACAAAGCTGGTTAGGCTAACTTTAAAACTGCTCAATAAAATGTCTAAAGATCCAAGGATAGAGTATTATTGTGATCAATACGCCTGAAAGAGCGCCAAATAAATGTGCATCGTGGTTAATCCGATCACTTGATCTTTTAGAGGCCCAAATACTATATCCTACATAAAGGACAGCAAATAGATAAGCTGGCATAGGAATGACCATAAATATTCCAAGAGTT
The DNA here is from genome assembly GCF_011007405.1 of Sphingobacterium sp. xlx-130. Lineage (NCBI taxonomy): Bacteria > Pseudomonadati > Bacteroidota > Sphingobacteriia > Sphingobacteriales > Sphingobacteriaceae > Sphingobacterium > Sphingobacterium sp. xlx-130. The sequence goes on along the minus strand of NZ_WFKN01000007.1, from coordinate 5,382 downwards.
GCTTTTGGCTGAAACAGTATGTAGCTAAATAGCACCGCTGAAATCGCGCCCGAAGCTCCTAAACTGTAGTATCCAGGATTATTTTTTTGCTGTATGATAGTCGGAATATCACTTAAGACCAAACTAATTAAATATAACAACGCGAAATACAGATGTCCAATATCTCCGCTCACCTGAACAAAAAATCCCTCCAGTGCAAAACCAAAATAGTAAAAGGTGATCATATTGAATAATAGGTGTCCCCAATCGGCATGTATGACTCCGCTTGTCAGAACAGTATACCATTTCGATTTATTACGCTGTATACTATACGGGTGTAGCATCATCGAAGCATATACCTGCGGGTTAGAGAAAGCATATACACTCGTCGCGATGGTTATCGCAAATATTACCGATGCTATCGGTAGATTTAAAATATAGTCTTGAATCATTTAATCTAAAATCTATCTTCAATTAGGAAAACATAAAGCTCTTTGGGGCCATGTGCCCCTAATACGAGCTTTTTCTCTATATCAGCAGTTCGACTTGGTCCAGTGATGGTCGTTATCATCGAAGGGAGGTACTCTGGATAACGATCCTTAATTAGAGCCATCCCATGACGTATGTCCATTACCAATTGTGAGGCTTTGGCCAATACAATATGAATCGGAGGGTATATACTCAAACGGCGTCCCGCTGTATTAGCATTGCTAACCATCACACTGCCATTTCGAGCAATTAATGCTTCGCAGGATGTAATACCAACCTCCGCTTGTTCAAAGTCTTTGTCTGTTGCTAGGTAAGGAAACCCATAATGCCTCAACAAGGTCTGTATCGAAGGTTCCCAAGCATGAATTTTAGTAACCCCAAGTTCTTCAACGAGACCGATCAAATTCTCAATCACAGCAATCTCTCCATCGCAGTAAACAAATTTACCAGCTATAGCTGTCAGCTCCCGCGCAAATGTAACATCGAGCGACTCCTCCTCATCTTTATACAAGGCTGAATCCTCGAAATCAGGGTGCGGGTTTTCATGCTTCTGGAGAAGAGCTGTCCTGATCTTCTTTAGCATTTTTTCTTTGGCTGTTGTATTTCTGATATTCATGGGCATACCATTACTTCGTTATCCATTATATGTGCACATATAAATCTCAAATGGTATCAAAACTTCGTTAGTGACTACTATATGGATATTTATAAACAAAAAATAGAGGGCTAACGCCCTCTTATTTTTAAATAGTATCTCCATTTAATTTTTCTGAAGGCTCCGTATTCTGAGATTCTTCAGGAATTGGCGGAATAGGCAAATCTGTTTGTGGAACACCACCTCCATCTACTCCTCCGTTGACAAATTCATCATAAGTTGTTCGGTTAGAGAAGGGACGTTTTCCCAAAATCTCTTCTAAATCTGCTTGAAACAATATTTCTTTTTCTAATAGCTTCTCGGCGATACGGATCAAGCCTTCTTGTTTATCAAGCAATAACTGTCTGGTACGCTCATAAACTGCTGACACCAAAACGCGAACTTCCTCATCGATCAACTCTGCGGTCTGATCTGAGTATGGTTTTTGAAACTGCGACTCTCCGGAACTATCGCGGAAAGAAACATTACCCACCTTATGATTCATACCATATACCGCTGTCATGGCATAGGCCAACTTGGTAATACGTTCTAGATCATTCTGTGCCCCAGTACTAATACGTCCAAATGTTATATCTTCAGCAACGCGTCCTCCCATCGTCATACACATACTATCTAAAAGCTGTTCAGTAGTGTAAAGAAATTGTTCTTTAGGTAGATATTGCGCATACCCTAATGCTGCAACACCACGAGGCACAATAGATACTTTAACCAATGGATCGGCATGCTCCAAGAACCACCCGGCGATTGCATGGCCTGCCTCATGATAAGCAACAATTTTTTTCTCCTCAGGTGATATAATTTTATTTTTCTTTTCCAGTCCGCCGATCACGCGGTCGATAGCATCTTGAAAATCCTGCATTTCAATTGCCCGCTTGTTCTTACGCGCTGCAATAAGGGCAGCTTCGTTACAAACGTTAGCAATCTCTGCCCCTGCAAAGCCAGGAGTCTGTGCCGATAATTTCTTGGCGTCCACTTCTTCAGCAAGCTTCAATGGCTTTAGATGCACATTAAAAATTTGCTCACGCCCTATTAGATCCGGCTTATCAATAGAAATCTGCCTATCAAAACGACCTGGTCTCAACAAGGCTGAATCCAAGACATCCAAACGGTTAGTAGCTGCAAGGATAATAACTCCAACATTGGTACCAAACCCATCCATCTCGACTAACAACTGGTTCAATGTATTTTCGCGTTCATCGTTCCCTCCCATTACCGAGTTTTTGCCACGTGCACGTCCTATTGCATCGATCTCATCAATAAAGATGATACAAGGAGCCTTTTCTTTCGCCTGTTTAAAAAGATCACGAACCCGAGACGCACCAACACCAACAAACATTTCTACAAAGTCGGAACCTGACAATGAGAAAAATGGCACTTGGGCTTCTCCTGCCACCGCTTTTGCCAACAACGTCTTACCTGTTCCTGGAGGGCCTACTAATAATGCTCCTTTCGGAATCTTACCTCCTAAATCAGTATACTTCTTAGGGTTTTTCAAGAAATCAACAATCTCCATGACTTCGGTCTTAGCTTCTTCCAGACCTGCAACGTCATTGAATGTAATATTTATTTGAGATTCTTTATCAAAAAGCTGTGCTTTAGACTTTCCAATATTGAAAATCTGGCCACCGCCACCAGCGCCACCACCGTTCATGCGACGCATAAGGAACATCCATAAAGCCACTATAATAATCAATGGCAAGATGAAGGAAATGAAGAATCCACCCCATGCGTTTGTACGTTCTTCCCATTTCGCAGATATCTTCGCAGTCCCCTCAGGCAAATCCTTCTGAGATTCGATTAATTTTTGATTCAAAATCTCTGCAGATCCTTCGGAGAACATGTACTGAGGGCCTTTATTTGCCGAAAAACTCAAGCTATTCCCAGACGGTGCTAGATCTTTATATTTTGGATCATTTTGAAGTTTGTCACTTTTTATGTACACCTCCACTTCAACAATATTCCCTTTGTTGTACGCAATCAATTTCTCCACATCTCCGGTACGGAGCATATCCTTTTCAAAACTCTCGTAGCTAATCTCTTTCGTACTACTGCTGTTGTACAAGAAATTCAGCGCTATAAAACCTAATATCATGGCTATATAAAGCCACATCATATTAAATTTGGGAGGAGTTGGGGTTATTTTTTTACTTGGAATTTTCTTCATTACAATAATACGTATCTTTTCAATTTCTTTTTATGCACTCTGATAGGACTCTACTTTTGCATCTCCCCAGAGATCCTCTATGCGATAACGACTACGCGTATCTGTTTTAAAAATATGCACAACAACATCAACAAAGTCAAGTAGTATCCACTCTCCATTACCTTGACCCTCTTTATGCCACGGCCCCTGACCAAAAGCTTTATACACCTCTTCTTCAACACTCTGTGCTATTGCATTCACCTGAACATTGCTATCTGCATGACAGATGACAAAATAATCAGATACAGTTGCATTAATCTCACGCATATCCAACTTCACAATCTCATTACCTTTCTTTTCTTGCATTCCTAACACGACAATATCTGCCAGTTTGTTAGATAATTCTGAATTTTTCTTTTTACTCATTAAGAAATGTTATAGTTTTACTCAAAAACTTTATAATATCTTTTTCTTTTGCAAAATAATACATTTTTCGGACATTATCAGTCATTGCCTGTAATTGTTTTGGAGGAAACTCCCTCCACAAATGATTATTCAAAGCAACTATTGACAAATTTCAAGCCACAGATAGATTTTACTGCCATTATGGCAAAACATCAAACTCAAGGGCGCGGACAAAGGGGCACAACTTGGTCAACTACCCCCTATAGCAATATGACGGCCAGCTTCCTCTATTCTCCGCACAGTCTTTTCATAACAGATCAGTTCCTACTAACAATACACTCCAGCCTAGCAGTTTACGATGTAATAAAAGAACTTATACCAAAAGACATATACATCAAATGGCCAAACGATATCATGGTCGAAAGAAGAAAAATTGCCGGGATCTTGATCGAGAACAAAGTTTCTGGACACTATATTAAATCCGTAATCGCGGGTATAGGTATCAATGTATATGAAAGTAACTTTCCCAGCGATATAGCCCGTCGTAGTACATCGTTGGTTTTAGAAAATTCTGAAATTAATCTGACAATACTCGATTTAGTAAAAAGAATACAGCACCGTCTCTATTATTACCAAAATATTTTTTCTCCTGAAAATAGAGCTGCACATCTTGAACTATATAACGAAAGACTCTTTTTAAAAGGAATTACGGCAGATTTCATGATAAACGGCGCCTCACTACAGGGACAAATACTAGGAGTAGAAAGCGATGGACAACTCATCGTCCGCCATCAACAAGCGACCAAGAAATACGACTTAAAAGGTATAACTTATCAGTTATAACGAAAAATTTACTTGTTCGTAAGCTAATAATAAATGTACCTTAGCATTAAACTTTATGACCGGGGTTAGAGTCATACAATCAAATTACAAGTTATAGAAGAAAAATTATTATGAAAAAATTAAGCCTACTTATCGTCGCTGTATTAATAACGGTTACCGCAGCTTTAGCACAAGTTCACCAACCCGTAAAATGGAGTGTGGCCCACAAAAAATTAAATAAAAAAGAAGCTGTAATCTACGTTAAAGCTACTATTCAAAACGGATGGAATATCTATTCACAAAATGTAGCTGATGGAGGTCCAATTCCTACGTCATTCAAATTCGCCTCATCTAAAGAATATACTTTAAATGGAAAAACTGTAGAGCCTACAGCTAAAACAAAATATGAAGAGGTTTTTAAAATGAATGTACCTTACTTCACAAATGAAGTTGTATTTCAGCAAAAGGTCAAATTAACAAAAGGTACAGCAACAGTAAAAGGCACGGTAGAATGGCAAGCTTGTGACAAGACACAATGTCTACCTCCCGATGAATATAACTTTGCTGTTACTGTAAAGTAGTTTTTACACAAGGAAGATAGTAAAAGGCAGTATTTCACTGCCTTTTTTCTATTTTTATGCTTTTCAACAACTATTTCAACTTATGAAGACTTACCTGTTTTCTTTTTTTCTATCACTTTTCTTTGCCACAGCATCATTTGCTTTCTCCGCACAAGATTCATTAACGTCTTATGACGATCTTACATTTACCGACGGTAGTGTGTCGGATAGTTCCCAAGGGAGCGAAGTCCCTGATGACCTGGTATTCTCTGATGGACAGGACACGGGCAGTACACAGCTGGATAGTACCGCTGTACAAGATGAAGCAA
>NZ_WFKN01000006.1:0-546121 GCF_011007405.1 Sphingobacterium sp. xlx-130 | reverse complement strand
TCGAACAGCACCCGAAGGAGTGTCGAAGCAGTCTCGAACCCGTCCCGAAGCGCTGTCGAAGAACAGTCGAAGGGCACTCGAAGCCTTGTCGAAGCGGAGGGTGCGCGTACGAAGGTTGAACGAGGGATGATACCAGAACGACCTGCTGGAAGAGAGATCGGTTGCTTCGTTGTCGTTCCTCCCACTCGCACGGACATCAACCCCGCAGATGACCTATATGTCGATCGATTGATTTCAAGGGGTTTTCGGGCGCGCTGTAGAGCATTCGGGAGCAAAGTGGAGTCTATGGTCGTCGGTAGTAAAACAATGCGGGAGAGGAGCTTAAAATGGCTTAAACAAAGAACGTATGGCAGAGGGTCGTGGCTCCCGGGAGCTATCAGCCATAAGCTATCCGCTTGTTTAATAATATTTTGTGTTGTGTTTAGTAGTCCCGCCACAAGCGGGGCGGTCGCTCAGACGCAGCCGGGGTCGGTACTCCAAGGTGAGGTACGCTCGGCTGCCGATGGGTCGATCATCGAAGGGGCGACGGTCACGAACGGCAAAAACGCCGTACGTACAGATGCAAAAGGTACATTTAGCATCGCTGTAGATAAATCACATGGATCATTATTAATCAAATATATAGGCTATAAATAGCAAAGCGTTTCTTATGATAATACAACTACTTTTTTAAAGATACAGCTGCAGGACGGCAGCAAGGAAATTGAAGAGGTCGAGGTGGTCTCTACGGGTTATCAGAATATACCGAAAGAACGGGCTACAGGAAGTTTTGAAGTTGTGGATAGTGCGCTTTTTCACCGTCGTATGGGCACGAATGTCATCGACCGTTTAGAGAATATGGTGCCAGGTATGCTGTTCGACCGTACACCGGGAGCGCCTGATCCGATATTGATCCGAGGTCGCAGTACCATTTTCGGTGATGCTTCGCCGCTGATCATATTGGACAATTTTCCCTACGAAGGCGATATCAATAGCATCAATCCAAATGATATCGAGTCTGTGACGGTGCTGAAAGATGCGGCGGCAGCTTCAATATGGGGATCAAGGGCAGGTAATGGGGTTATTGTTGTCAGCACCAAAAAGGGAAAAGCGGGAAAACCCAATATCCAGCTCAATAGTAATGTGACGATACGATCCCGTCCTGATCTTTATAATGTTCCAGTGATGTCCAGTAAGGATTTTATTGAAATGGAGGAGCTGATGTTTGGAAGAAATTACTATGATAGTAAGTTGACGAATACTTTTAGTTGGCCGGTGTTAAGCCCTTTGGTAGAGCTGTTGGATAAAGTTCGTTCGGGTGATGTGGATGAAGTGCAGGCACGTGGCCAGATCGATAAATGGAAGACCATGGATTATCGTAGCGATCTGACGGATTACTTTTATCGCACGGGGGTACAACAGCAGCATAGCCTTAATATCAGTGGTCGCTCAGATAGGCAACAGTATTATCTTTCTGCCGGTCTGGATAAGGATAAGCAACATCTGCTGGGCAATTCGAACAGTCGGTTCACATTGCGTGGTCAATATGGTTTTAAGCTTTATGATGGTCTGGAAATAGATGCTACCATGCAGCTGGGACAGCAGCGCAATACCAGTAGCAGTAATCCAGGGGTAAATCTGAACGCAGGTGGCCTGATAGGTATGTATCCCTATGCGGATCTGCTGGACGAGAATGGTAACGCGTTGGTAATACCGCATTCATTTGGTGCTGCAATTAAGAAGTCGATAAGCGATCAGTCCGGTGTGGATTGGAGTAATAGACCCTATGACGACATCCGTTATAGCAGGTACAATACTTACCTTAATGATAATTTATTACAGACTTCGGTGCGCTATAGGCCGTTGGATTGGCTGACAGCCGAATTGCGGTATCAGTTTCAGCAGTCAAGCGATGATCTGAACTATTTAAACGATAAAGAATCCTATTTTGTCCGGCATCGGGTCAATAGCTTTTATCAGCCGACAGGTACCAATAAATTTCCTGTTCCTTCGGCTGGTTACCTAGAGCAACGCATATCCGGTACACGATCGCACCAAGGACGTGCGCAGCTGGCTGTCGATAAAACTTGGAGGCAGCATGACGTACATGGTATATTGGGATGGGAGATCCGTGATGTGCTGACCAAGGGGCTTACTTCTACATTCTATGGGTACGAGCGGGAAGGGAGCCTGACCAACAGTCAGATGAATTTTGGACAGAGCTACAAGAACTCCTATAATACCTCCAGTAGTTTGATTCCTAATGGACAGGGAATTTCAGAAATGCTCGATCGATTTTTGTCTACCTATGCAAATTTGTCTTACAGCTATAAATCGAGGTATACCTTAAGTGCTAGTGTACGTAATGATGCGGCTAATCTGTATGGTGTTGAAACCAATATGAAGGGTACGCCGCTATGGTCGCTAGGCTTAGCTTACCAACTAAGTAAAGAGGATTTTTACAAACTTGAGGCTGTGCCTGTTTTAAAATTAAGAGCTACTTAAGGACATAACGGCAACCTCGTCCGCGGGGCAAACGCGATGGTCACTGCGCGTTACAGACAGCTCGGGGCTATACCAGAGATCAGTGCCGATATTGTTGGACTCCCTAACGAACGCCTGCGCTGGGAAAAGGTGAAACAGCTAAATCTAGGTCTTGACTTTGGGCTGAAAAATCAGATGCTGAGCGGAACGATAGAATACTACCGCAAGACCGCTGTCGATCTGTTGGGGACCGCACCCCTGGATCCCACATTGGGTGCAAGTTCGTTCTTTGGTAATGTAGCCAATATGAAAGGACAGGGTTGGGATTTAAGTCTATACGCCCGTATAGGTAAAGGAAAGCTGAAATGGATGCCTAGCCTGATCGGTAGCTACGCCCGGACGGAAATCACGAAATACCTGATGCCTGTTGGTAATGGTAGTGCCTATCTTGCGGAGAGCCGTGTCAATCCTGTGGTGGGCAAGCCGGTATTCGCTGTGTACGGTTACCGCTGGGAAGGACTGGACAGTCAGGGGGATCCACAAGGCTGGCTGAATGGCCAGATATCCAAAACCTACAGCAGCATTACAGGACAGACCAAACTGGATTCCATGCATTATGCAGGGGCTACGCAGCCGCTGTGGTTTGCAGGATTCCGGCATACTTTTAACTATGGGCCTGCGTCACTTTCATTTAACCTGAGTTATCGCGGTGGTCATTATTTTAGAGCATCTTCGATTCAGTACGGCAATATGGTGGAGTGGTGGAAAGGGCATTCCGATTATGCTGCCCGCTGGCAACAGGTAGGTGATGAATCGCGGACGGATGTGCCGGCATTCCGCCCCGAGTTGCCGGCAGGAAGGGATCAGTTTTACATAAACTCAGCTGTGTTATTGGAAAGAGCCGATATGATTCGCCTGGACGATATACAGTTTTCGTACAATCTCGCCCAATCATTGCGACGCAGTTCGGTATTTGCGAACCTAACTGTACATTGTTATGCCCGGCCTACAGGTTTGATTTGGGCAGCGAACAACCGTGATATAGACCCCAACTATAAAGATATCCCCAAACAGACAGGAAGTATCGCATTGGGAATCACCGCACAGTTAAAATAAACCAGACATGAAAATTATATATGTTTTATTGTTTTGCAGCCTTTGGATGGGCTGCAGCAAAGAGAAATTTCTTGACGAGAAGCCAAATCAGGCTTTGGGCGCCTGATCGGCGCCCTTGAGTGAAATAGAAAAGAATTCTAGCTATGGATTATAGCGTATCACAAGTCCCGGATTAAGTGGACTTGCTTTCAATTGATAAACACCAGGTGCGATTTCATCACAATCTGATATTGGATAACCTTGCGCACAACAGTAAGAGTGTGTTTCTTCACAACCATCAGGTTTAACTGTTGTGCCATTGTCCAAATCAAACGAATTAGTTTCTTCGCAATTCGTTTGATTTTGACTACTCGCCGGAAACCAAACCATAGTTTGTGTCGTTTCCGCTTTTTTGTTGACTTGCGCTTTTTGGAATGATTGCAATCCAAACGCAAGTGTTAAGGCGATTACGCCTACTAGATAAGTTTTTGAAAGATACTTTTTCATTTGGGGTACCTCACTTTTCTTTAATGGTGCCTACTTGATTAGGGCATCGGCTTTCCCTCACTATTTTATTTGTTTAAGAACTAATCATCTGTACAGCTGGATGACCTTATTTTAACTCTCTGTCCACTATTGGCTGGTCCGTTGTGTAGGGATGATTAGTGCTTGATTTTATTTTTAGATTTGGGCAGTAGTAATAAAGTCCAAAGATGGATAAGGATAATAAGAAGGCATTCAGCCAGAAATGTGCATGCCAGGATAAGCTGCCTATAATCTTTGAGCAGGAGCAGGGTACGTGACCCAGTACCTTTGTCAATCCTAAACCTACATAGACCGTAAATATGAGCAGTAGTATAGCTGAACCCAAAAACCATATTTGCGTGTCTTCGGTAAGAATAATAATATGCCTGTCAGTAATTCTACACCGGGCACAACATAAGTCAGGGGTTTGATACTCCATTTTGGGAGTGGCTGGCGACCGAGATTAACCTCAAATGTCCATAGGTCGGCAAATTTGTCTATAGCCGTATGAAACCATAAGAATAATAATACAAAGGCTATGGCCAGATGTATGTTTTCCTTGCTTAGGATGGATGTCGCTGTCGACTTTTGTATTGGTGCTGTTGTGTTCATAATATTATCTGCTTGTTCTTAAATTAATAGCCCATGTCTAATGATATCTCCCTGATATAGTCTATCGTCGGCGGATACCCCTTTGGAAAGTGTTTATAATTTTTAATGTAGCCACGCACTGTGTTGGGTGGTTCCTGCGCCACTACTTCAGCCAGACTTTCTTCCATTTGTGCGAGATAGCTTTCTTGGCTATAGCTTCCTTTATGGTTATTTACCCAGCCTGCAATCTGACTACTGGCCCAGAGGGATTCTAATTTTTTATGACCGTATCGCCAATCATAGCCCATCATTTCGAATGCCGCAAGTACAATGGCGTACAGTTCGCTGAGGTCTATATGCTTGATGATCTGTTTACGTGCTGTACTGAGCTTGAGCATGCCGTTTATCACTGCATTGGCAAGATCTAGTTCCATAGCAAGGACCTCTTGGTATTCGTGTAGGAGCTTTTTAGCAATGTGATAATCGTAGTCGGGAGCATTGACCTTGATAAAACAGCCCTTCTTAAGGAGTTGCTTTAGGGCATGGTTGACCAGATAGGTAAATTCGGATGCCTCGGCTCTGTATTGACCATTAGCAGCGGTATGTTTTTCAACTTTCTTATAGCCCTTGCAGAGATACGCTGGCGCTAACAATCCGAATCTGGATTCGTAATTCGCAGCTACGATAGCATAGCTATGATATAGTACCTCTCGCTCGTCATCAATAACAGCGAAGGGGAAGTGATAGGGGGTATTAGTCCAGCCTTCTGGTGCTAGATTTTGAATTAGCTGGTCCGCATCAGAAAGATGGCATATGGTACTGGCCACCGATTTTAACACCAAAATCCACTTCTTGTGCTTTTGTTTCCTGATTAAGACCGAATCCCATTGCCGCCAGAAGCAGGCCATACGTTAATTGTTTTTTCATGGTTATTGATTTAATATATTTTATTAATCTGTTTATATATATGATGCTCGAACTAAAGTATACCCTTAGCTTTTTTTTATTTTTATTTCCATCGCTTGTGTGACCACAGCCACCAGCTGGGATCCTGCTGTATGCTCTTTTCCAGTTTTCGGGTATAGGAGGTGGTGATATGCCCGTCGGGGCTATCTGTTGCACGCAGGCAGATGGGCTGTAGGTTGGCTTTCCATTTGTGGTTGCCAATGGCCTGTAGCTCGATGTAGGCCACATATGCATCAAGGCGCTTGGCAATACGCTCGGGACCCATAAACATATAGGAAGGCTGCTGTAAAAAATCAATGGCCAGTCCATTGGCTTGCCCCGGAAACTGATCCGCTATAAATAGTGTAATAGAAGGGTGACCCGTTTGGTCTAGGAGGATTTTGGCCGCCTGCTGGGAGGGAAGTAGGCGTAATCCGTATTGACCCCGTCTTTTTTGTAGGAAGCGGTCTACCCAGCGGTTTTTTTGAGGTTTGTACAGCGACTGTATGGGGAGTCCTAGCTGTAGTGGCAGTTTGCCCAATATCTCCCAATTGCCATAATGGCCAAGCAGAAGAATGATCTGGCGATCCGCACGATATTGCTGGTGCAGTGTGCGGTACAGATCGGCCGAGAGGATGAGCTCTGGACGGCTAGGGAGTAATAGCTCTACGATCAGACGGCACATATTGCGGTAGAACCGTTGATGTTGCAGCGATAGCTCCTTGTAATCCGACAGTGGAAAGGAGCGGGCGAGATTCTGGGTGACGACTGCGCTACGGTAGCGTAGTATCTTACCGATCAGAAATCCTCCAAAATTATATATCCTGTTCATAAGTGCCTTAGTTTTCGCTAAACTCATGTACCATACGGATCAATAGCGCCAGAAGGTAGGTCACCATACTGAAGAGGAGTACAAGGATCGTGATAAAGAAGAGTAGTAGCATAAGATTCCTTTTTATAGTTTTGACAATTAATAGCAGCTATACCCTTACTTTTATTTTAAAAAAAGTGCAGGAAAATGATCGTAATGGAAGAACGGATAAAAAAAAGTAAAAAATAATAAGGGGGTAAGCGCTATAGACTGTCTTAGCTAGGTAAGTTGTAGTAAATGACTAATTAAATTGAATGTATGTCTTTGCAGAAAGAAACAAAGTTTGAGCAGGTATTCCGGGAGCATTTTAAGGCTTTGCATGGCTATGCCTACAAAATTCTAGAAGACTCGGATGCTGCTGAAGAAGCTGTGCAGCAGGTTTTTTTACGGTTTTGGGAAAGGGACTGGGAGAATACCATCCATACTTCCGTCAAATCGTATCTCTATAAATCGGTTTATTACGAATGTCTGAATGTCTTGAAAAGAGGTCAGCTGAAGCAGCGCTACGAGGCTTATCAACAGCGGAGCGGAGCGTTGGATACGCATATCGACGGTACAGATACCGAGCTAAAGAAACAATTGCATGTCGCACTGGCAAAATTGCCGGAAAAAAGCAGAGCGGTGTTCGAGATGAGCCGCTTTCAGGAGCTGAAATATCATGAGATAGCCAAAGTGCTCGAGCTATCGCTGAAGACTGTCGAAGGGCATATGACGAAGGCGCTTCGGCACTTGAGGGTTCATCTGGCGGATTATTTAAATGTTGTTGTCTTTTTATTAATCAATGGATTATGAATAAGGAAGAATTGATAAAATATATAAGTGGTGATTTGAATGCGGAGCAGCGGATTGTGGTAGAAACGTGGATCAGGGAGAGCGCCGAAAACGAAAAGGAATATACGGATATGAAAAAGATATGGGAGTGGAGCGGTGCTTCGGATCAAAGTCCGGAGGTGGACGTGGATCGCGCCTGGGCCGATTTTGTAAAGCTCCGGGACGAACAGCCCACTAAGGTGCTCGTATTAACGGAGGAGAAGCGTTCCAGAGGCTGGAGGCCATGGATGGTGGCGGCAGCGATAGTGATGCTATTGATGTCTTCGGTAGGTGTTCTGAAATGGACATTGTCTACTGATCTATCCCTGGATTCGAACGATAGGCTGCAACAGGCAGGACTGCCGGACGGTAGCACGGTGTACCTTAATAAGAAGACGGTATTGGATTATAAAAAAGGCTGGCTGGCCAAAGAGCGTACCGTGGTACTTAGCAAAGGTGAGGCGTTTTTTGATGTGAAACGGGATACGACACAGCCTTTTGTCATCCAGAGTGGAAAAAGCACGATTACGGTGCTGGGTACAAGTTTTCATGTGCGCAGAGCGGATGGCGAGACGGAGGTCATTGTCTCTTCGGGATCGGTACGGGTGGATCATGCCGGCAATAGCGTACGCCTGAAGCCTAATGATAGGGTGCTGATCCAAGATACGGCACGTACGAAAGTGAAGGTGGATACAGTGGAGGATCAGCTCTACAAGTATTACATCCATCAGCAGTTTATTTTTGAGAATACACCACTGAACCGTGTATTTGAGGTACTGGGCAAGGCGTTCGACCAAAAGTTTGTTGTGGTGGATGATAAGACCAAAGTGCTGCGCTATACAGCATCATTCGAGCGGCAGACATTGAACGAGATGCTGGACGTGGTATTGAAAACTTTTGAATTGAAAATTGAGAAAAAAGGTAATGTATATTATATTAAAGGATAACCCGGTTATGTTCCAGTTTATTAAAAGCTTTAGATTGATTGTTTACTTTATAAATAGAGCTAAGTTTTTTGTAGCGTTGTCTATTTTTATTCTGGCACAGGCAGATGCATTTTCACAGGCAAAACTAGCGCAGGTGGTCAAGATGCCGGCTTATGGAAAGACTTCTGTAGGACAGCTCTTGGAGCGGCTACAGCAGGACAAGGGGCTGTTATTTTCTTACAATAGCCAATTGATTGACTTAGATAGCGTGGTCCAGGCGAATGCGCATAACGGGGTGTTGATCGATTACTTAGAACGCTGTCTCGGTCCACGGTATTCCTTTAAGGAGACGGCTTCGCATATTATTATCAGCCGCTCGGATTGGCGGATGGTGGTCGAGCAGGTGGATATCGATATTAAGCAGCATAATAAAACTATGATCTCGGGATATGTGCGTGATCTACGTAGCAATAAGCCTTTGTCTTTTGCGAGTGTATATGATAAAGGGACCTATCTGAATGCAACGTTGACGAATAAGGATGGATTTTTTGAACTAGACGTCAAAAAGCCGGACAGTAAGGTGATCATTGGGCTTAATAAGGAAAACTATAGGGATACGACATTGATTCTTTTGTTGCCGATCGACGTGTCTAAAGACAGCAAAGCGAAGAAAGTGGGCTATTATGTATTGGTGGATTCGAACCGTAATATCTACAAGACTTTCTTGGGTGCAGCATTCAGTAGTGCATCGCAGCGCATACAAAGTGCTAATCTGGGTGGGTTCTTTATCTATAGCCCGTACCAGATGTCGTTGACGCCGGGATTGAGTACGCACGGTTTCTTTAATTCGCAGATTGTGAACAAGGTGTCTATCAATATATTGGGTGGATATACAGCTGGTGTGGATGGTGTGGAATTTGCCGGGGGCTTCAACCTTAATCAATACAAGGTCAGGGGTGTACAGATGGCCGGAGGGGTGAATGTAGTCGGTGGGGATGTGTCAGGTGTGCAGATCGCTGGAGTCGGCAATGTGGTGTTGCGTAATGTGAAGGGGGTACAGATGGCCGGTGGCTGGAATAAAGTGGATACCGTTCGCGGGCTACAGCTCACTGGAGTGATCAATATAGCGAAAGAGGTGAAGGGCGGACAGCTGGCCGGTGGGGTCAATTATACAAAGGATACCGTACAGTACCAATTGGCCGGGGTAATGAATAGGGCTGGTGTAGTGAAGGGGATACAGATGGCGGGAGGGATTAATATTGCGACGAAGACCGCAGGAAACCAGGTGTCAGGACTGATGAATATAGCTAAGAAAGTCAAAGGTGTACAGCTTGCTACATTAATCAATATTGCAGATAGTAGTGATTACCCTATTGCGCTATTTAACTGGATAAAGAATGGAAGGAGGCAGCTGGGACTAGTTGCCGATGAGAGTGGTTTTATAGGCGTAAACTTTAGATCAGGAGGCCGGGTTATGTACAGTATCTTGGGAATGGGTACCTACCTGGATCATGATGCTTATAAATATGGAGTGGAAGTCGGATTGGGGGCTACTCTGCTGGAGCGCCATAGATTTGCCCTATCGGCCGAACTGACGCAGCGGATGCATATGGACAAGAGTATGGGATGGAAGGATGCTTCGCGCAGTTCGCTGCAATTGATCCCATCGCTGTTATTGTCTTCACACCTCCGCGCTTATGTCGCGCCATCTCTCAATTATTCGCAGGCCGCGGAGGTTGCCGACCAAGATGGGAAACCGCTGTGGAAGCTGTGGAAAGCGGATGCAAAAAATAATACATTCCATGGTGGACTGACGGCTGGTCTGGTCTATCAGTTTTAATGTTAATAAATCCTAATCATTTGGTATTGATTAAATTATATTCGTATATTATCCGTTGAGAAATAAACCCTGTATTAGCAGGTTTATACGAATTAATAAGACTATACGCTGGTAGCTAGTGCTGGCGTATAGTCGTTCAATATCCAATTATATGATAAACTCTCCAGGGCTTCTTTTTAGGGAAGCTATTGAAAAGGAAAAACCTTTGCAGGTGGTCGGCGCTATCAATGCCAACCATGCCCTGCTGGCCCAACAGGCCGGATTTCAAGCTATTTATTTATCGGGAGGTGGCGTTGCTGCCGGTTCATTGGGTATACCCGATCTGGGTATTACCAACTTACAGGATGTTCTTATTGATGTAGACCGCATTACGAATGTATGCGACCTGCCGCTTATGGTGGATATTGATACGGGGTTTGGGCCATCGGCATTCAATGTGGCTCGTACGATCAAGTCGCTGATAAAAGCAGGGGCCGCCGCCGTACATATGGAGGATCAGGTCGGAGCCAAGCGCTGTGGGCACCGCCCGGGTAAGGAGCTGGTATCGGCTACCGAAATGTGTGATCGTATCAAAGCGGCTGTAGATGCAAAAACGGATGCTCATTTTGTGATCGGTGCCCGTACTGATGCTATCGCTTCGGAAGGGGTAGACAGGGCGATAGAGCGGGCACTGGCTTATAAGGAGGCTGGAGCTGATTTTATCTTTGCCGAGGCGGTACTCGATATGGCGGATTATCGGTCTTTCGCATCAGCAACAGGGCTACCGATACTGGCCAATATTACAGAATTCGGGCAGACACCGTTATTTACTGTCGAGCAGTTGCGTGAGTCAGGTGTTTCGATTGTTCTGTATCCGCTATCGGCATTCCGGGCGGCGAATAAAGCGGCAACGCAGGTCTATGAACATATCCGTAAAGATGGAGGACAGCAGGCCGTACTCCAGGATATGCAGACACGCGAAGAGTTGTACCGCAGTATAGACTATTATGCATATGAAAACCGATTAGATAACCTTTTCAAAACTAAATACGATGAACGAGACTAACGAACAAGGATTTAAACCGAAGAAAAGTGTCGCGCTATCGGGCGTGGCTGCAGGAAATACGGCCTTGAGTACCGTGGGGAAGACAGGTAATGATCTGCACTATAGGGGATATGATATCCTGGAGCTAGCGGATGGGGCTACTTTTGAAGAGGTGGCCTACCTGTTGATCTACGGTACACTGCCCACGCAGGCGCAGCTTAATGCGTACCAGACCCAACTACTCAGTCAGCGCGGATTACCTATTGCGATACAAAAGGTACTAAAGCAGTTGCCTACGACATCGCACCCGATGGATGTATTGCGTACTTATGTTTCGGTATTCGGGAGTCTACAGCCGGAAAAGGATAGTCATCCGCTGGCAGGGGCCCGTGATATCGCTAATCGGTTGATGTCTTCGATGGGATCGGCATTGCTGTACTGGCACCATTTCAGTCAAAACGGACGTGAGATCGCTGTAGAGACCGATGATGCGACATTAGGAGGGCATTTTCTGCGCCTGCTACATGGCACAGTGCCACCGGATTCTTGGGTGCGTGCCATGCAGATATCACTCAATCTCTACGCCGAGCACGAGTTTAATGCCTCGACATTCACCGCTCGTGTGATCGCAGGTACGGGGTCGGATATGTATTCTTGTATAGCAGGGGCTATAGGTGCGTTACGAGGACCTAAGCATGGAGGCGCCAATGAGGTAGCCTATGAAATACAGACCCGATATGCGAATCCGGATGAGGCGGAAGCAGATATACGGCAG
The DNA here is from genome assembly GCF_011007405.1 of Sphingobacterium sp. xlx-130. Taxonomy (NCBI): domain Bacteria; kingdom Pseudomonadati; phylum Bacteroidota; class Sphingobacteriia; order Sphingobacteriales; family Sphingobacteriaceae; genus Sphingobacterium; species Sphingobacterium sp. xlx-130. Next base: position 534,256 of record NZ_WFKN01000006.1, on the reverse strand, counting down.
CGGCTGGCCAATAAGGAGGTGATCATCGGGTTTGGGCACCCGGTGTATACGATTTCGGATCCTCGCAATGAGGTCATCAAACGTGTCGCCCGAGAGCTATCGGAAGAAGCAGGGGATATGAACTTGTACTATATCGCTGAACGATTGGAAAAGGTGATGTGGGAAGAGAAGCGTATGTTCCCTAACTTGGACTGGTACTCGGCAGTATCCTACCACCTGATGGGCATACCTACGGAGATGTTTACACCTTTATTTGTACTGTCGCGCATTACGGGCTGGTCGGCTCATGTGTTCGAACAACGGCAGGATGGCAAGATTATACGGCCTAGTGCAAATTATGTAGGTCCGGAGAATAGAGCCTTTGTGCCTTTGAATCAACGTTAATTCTTATTTTATATTACTTTAAACTTAAATTTTGAAAATGTTTTCTATACTATCGAATGAAAGACCTCAACCTGATCAGGTGCTAGTGGATATAGCTAATTATGTATTGGATTATAAGATAACAAGTACAGTAGCGAAAAGGACTGCTTTTTACTGCTTCTTGGATACGATAGGCTGCGGTTTTGAAGCTTTGACCTATCCGGCGTGCACCAAGTTGATGGGGCCTGTGGTTGAGGGTACAATTGTACCTCAGGGAGCTAAGGTACCGGGTACCTCCTATCAGTTGGATCCCATACAGGCAGCATTCAACATTGGTGCTATGATTCGTTGGCTAGATTTTAATGATACCTGGCTTGCAGCAGAATGGGGGCATCCGTCTGACAATCTGGGGGGTATTTTAGCTGTTGCTGACTGGATAAGCCGTACCAATGTAGCTAAGGGGCAAAAAGCCCTTACGATGGATGTGGTCCTTGATGCGATGATCATGGCGCATGAGGTGCAAGGAGTTTTGGCCTTGGAGAATGCTTTTAATAAAGTAGGTCTTGATCACGTGATATTGGTAAAGGTAGCCTCTACGGCTGTAGTTGGCCGGCTCTTAGGACTTACGCGAGACGAGTTGATCAATGCCGTGTCTTTAGCTTTTGTTGATGGGCAAGCTTTGCGAACCTACCGACATACGCCGAATACAGGGAGTCGCAAGTCTTGGGCGGCGGGAGATGCTACTTCCAGAGCCGTTCGCTTGGCATTAATTGCGAAAACGGGAGAGATGGGATACCCTTCGGTGTTGTCTGCACCTAAATGGGGATTTTATGACGTCTTGTTTCAGGGTCAAAGTTTTGATTTTCAGAGAGGTTACGGTTCTTATGTGATGGAGAATGTGCTGTTTAAGATTTCTTTCCCGGCAGAGTTTCATGCCCAGACTGCAGTGGAATGTGCGATGCAGCTCTATGAAGCGCTCGGAGCACGAGGACAGACTGCTGAAGATATTGCGCACATCACTATACGTACACATGAAGCGGCTATCCGAATCATCGATAAAAAGGGACCGCTGTATAATCCTGCAGACCGTGATCACTGCCTTCAATACATGGTGGCTATACCGTTGTTATTTGGGCGGCTTACAGCAGAAGACTATGAAGATGCTGTGTCATCAGATCCTCGAATAGATGTATTGCGGGATAAGATAACCTGTATAGAGGACAAAAAGTTTACTGTAGATTATCACAATCCGGAGAAGCGGGCGATATCTAACGCTATTACAGTCGAGCTGAATGATGGGACGATACTTTCTGAAGTGGTGGTCGAATATCCCATAGGGCACCCCCGTCGTAGGGAAGAAGGTATTCCGATTCTGATAGAAAAGTATAAACGGAATTTAGCGCGTATTTTCTCGGAAAAGCAACAGCGGTTAATCTGTGAGGCAACCCTAGATTACGACATGTTTATTGCTAAGGATGTCAATGATTTAGTAGATTTGATGATAAAGTAGCCCTAGGGTTACTTTATCATCATTGATAGAAAGTGTAGTTTTGCGCGGCCTTTTTGCGTAGGGAATCCGGGATTTCCCATTGTTCACCTTTGTCGGCAAATTGCTCACAGTCCTTCACGAACTGTGGTAAACCCACCTGATCGATATGACGGAACACACCTCCTGTGTGGTTTGGGTATCCGATGCCTAGCGTAGCTCCCATATCGCCATCGCTAGGCTTGTCTAAAATACCTTCTTCCAGACAACGGTAGCTATCCAAGGCCATGACATGCAAGAGTCTCTTGGCTATTGTTCCTTCTCCGGCAATAGGGACTGTAGTAGGTAATGTTGAATCTTTCCATATTTTTTTTGACTCCTCATAATTATAAAACCCTTTGCCTGCTTTACGTCCCGATCGGCCTTGAGCAATCAATGTTTCTAAATAACGGTACGCTCGCCGTTGACTGCTACTCAGCGATGGGAGTTGGTCATATACGTGCAGCATCAGCGGAAGGGATATCTCATCCAGTACGGCCAGTGGACTGGCACCGAAGCCAGCTAGTCGGGCCTCTGCTTCGATCAACTCAGCAGGCATACCTTCCAGCAACATGGTGATCGCTTCGAGGAGGTAATTGAAAAAGACCCGAGAGGTGTAAAAGCCCGGGCCATCATTGACAACAATCACCGTTTTACCCAACTTATGGGCTGTTTGTATAGCTTTTTCTACGGTTTGTGGGCTTGTTTTTTCGCCACGGATGATTTCTACAAGCCTCATGCGGTCTACGGGCGAGAAGAAGTGCATACCTATGAAGTTCTTAGGATTGTGACTTGATTTTGCCAGCTCACTGATAAGAAGGGATGTGGTATTAGATGCAAAAAAGGCTTCTGGACAGAGACCGTACTGCGATGCTTCAATAACCGTCTTTTTAAGTTCCATATCTTCGAATACAGCCTCAATGATCATATCCAGGTCGTGGAATTTGTCGTAATCGGTTACCGGTTGGATATTTGCAAGGAGCTGTGCCATTTGCTCGGCCTGCATTTTTCCGAGTTCTATATGCTTTAGGCAGACACGTTCGGAATAGGATTTACCGTGTTGTGCCTGCTCCATAGTTACGTCTTTGAGCAATACCTTAACGCCAGCCTTTGCTGCCTCAAAGGCAATTCCGGCCCCCATCATACCGGCACCAATAATGCCTATACGGGATAAGTTAAATGGAGTGTTCAACATAGTTTTATGTATTGGTTTTGGGTTCGTATTGAATGTCATCAATAGCTATTTTAGCTATAATTTCAAGCATGATTTCAGAGGTACCTCCGATGATGGTGCCTACGCGTACATCGCGGTACAGTCGTGCTATCTTGTAATCTTCGGTAAAACCATAGCCGCCGAACAGTTGTAAACACTGGCTGACAACTCTGACAGCGAGTTCGCTGGCCTGCAATTTGGCAATGGAACATTCTTTAACAGCGTATTCGCCCTGTTGTTGCAGGTCGCAACAATGTTGTATAAATGCTTTGGTCGTTGTGATGTCGGCGACCATCTGAGCTACACGGTGTCGTAGTGCCTGAAAGTCCTGTAGCTTCCGGCCAAAGGCCTCGCGTTGTCGCATGTAGTCCAAAGTGTAATCCAGAGCCGACTCCGCCGTAGCTAGACTGTGTATGGCGGCAGTGAGACGCTCCAATTGGAGTCCGCCCATGAGGTACTTAAATCCCGCGTCTTCCTCTCCGATGAGATGGGTAACCGGTACTTGGACCTGGTCAAATCCAAGCTCGGCAGTATCTGAGGCCAACCAGCCCATTTTCGCGATCTTGGTAGCCGTTACTCCTGGACTGTTTCGGTCGATAAGGAGCAGGCTGATTCCCTTGTGCCCTTTTTCGGGACTCGTTTTTACAGCAGTAATGAAAAAATCGCCGTAGTACCCATTGGTGATAAAAGTTTTTGAGCCATTGACAAGGTAATAGTCTCCTTCTCGGCGCGCTGTAGTTTTGATCTGTTGGACATCCGATCCGGCACCGGGTTCAGTGATAGCCACGGCACTGATGAGGTCTCCGCTCAATACAGGGCTTAGGTATCTTTGCTTCAGTTCTTCGGATGCATGTTTAAATAGGTATGGAGCTGACATGTACTGTATTACTAAAGCGGATATAGTAAATCCGCCTGAAAAACAGTGGGAAAGCTCTTCACATAGTATCATAGAAAAATAGAAGTCCAGGTTTAGTCCGCCATATTCTTCAGGATAGTTCAGTCCCATAAATCCCATGTTACCCATTTTCTTCCAGATCTCGCGATCTATCTGTCCTCGCTGTTCCCAACGATCGATTTGAGGAAGGATTTCTTTACGTATGAATGTACGTAGTGTCTCTCGGAATGTTTCGTGTTCTGCTGTCAATAGTGATGCCCGCATATACGTTTAAGTTTACTGGTTATACCTCCCGATAGTATTTTGTTAGTTATTCGGGATAATTGCTAATTTAACCAAAAATGTTTTGTATTTCCTATTTATTTTGATATTTAATACTAAATTTGTTACTTATCACAATGGAGCGATTTGTTCGTTTATCGTGATCGTTGGGGCAATCCCAATTATAAACTTTTAATTCATCATATATAGGGTTTTACGTTATGTCAAGAAGAGTATTTATCGTTGCCGCAAAGCGAACTGCAATAGGTGGTTTTGGTGGCGGATTGTCCAGTCTATCGGCAACAGATCTGGGTGCTAAAGTCGTCGAAAATATTTTAAATAATATTCAGCTAGAAGCCAATGAGGTGGATGAGTTGCTGATGGGAAACGTTATTCAGGCTAATCTAGGACAGGCTCCTGCTAGACAGGTCGCCAAAAAAGGAGGTCTCTCCGACAATGTGTCTGCAACGACTATCAATAAGGTCTGCGCGAGCGGTATGAAAGCTGTAGCATTGGCAGCGCAGGCCATTCGATTGGGAGATGCCGATACGGTACTGGCCGGAGGGATGGAGAGTATGAGCCAGGCGCCATACTATGCGACATCAACGAGGTGGGGAGCCAAGTTTGGCGATCAGACACTAGTGGATGGACTTCAGAAAGACGGTCTCTCTGATGCGTACAGTCAGGATGCGATGGGGGTATTTGCAGAGTTGTGTGCGGATAAATATTCGATAACCCGGGAGGCGCAGGATGCCTATGCTATTTCTTCCTACCAGCGTAGTAAGGAGGCTTGGGAAGCGGGTAAGTTTAAAAAGGAAGTTGTCCCGGTGACGATACAGGGACGTAAGGGGGATGTGACGGTAGGACAGGACGAGGAGTTTGATCAGGTGAATTACGATAAAATTCCTTCGCTGAGACCGGCTTTTAAAAAGGACGGGACTGTTACAGCAGCAAATGCATCGACAATCAGTGACGGTGCCGCGGTGTTGCTTTTGATGAGTGAAGAGAAGATGCACGCTTTGGGACTGAAACCATTGGTGGAGGTGATTGCCTGTGCGGATGCAGAACAGGCACCGGAGTGGTTTACGACTACGCCGGGTGTAGCGACGGAGAAGGTGCTGAAAAAGGCTGGATTGACGATTGCTGATATTGATTTCTTCGAGTTCAACGAGGCTTTTTCTGTCGTAGCCTTGGCTAATGCGCAGCTATTGGGCATTGATCTCAACAAGGTAAATGTATACGGTGGAGCGGTGTCTTTGGGACATCCGTTGGGCTGCTCGGGGGCACGTATCCTCGTGACGCTTAGCAGCGTGCTGGAACAGGAGCAAGGGACCTATGGTCTAGCAGCTATCTGTAATGGCGGAGGCGGTGCTTCGGCTATGATTCTGAAGCGCGTATAGAGATATACCGTTGAATATAAAGACTTTTTATTCAACTGAAAACGCGTTTTTGTGAAGCGTTGATTTTTTCCTAAATATATAGGAAAACGACGATAGTGAACGTCATTTCGACCTTGTGGAGAAATCTATGGACTGTGTATCGTTAATACATAGCTTCTAGATCTCTCCGCTACGGTCGAGAGGACGGTATAGTTTACCAAGTTGTTTTGTTGTAAGCTGCGTCCCAAAACTTAAATTCCATCCGGGAGGCAGTTACGTAGGCGTCCAGCATTTGCTTACGAATAGCGTCTGTAGTACGCTCGGCAGCAGCATTAACGTAACCGGCTGCTTTTTTTACACCTATTCCGAATTCAGGACCACTGTACGTATCAATCCAATTTTTATAGGGATTATCTGCATGGGTCTGCGTGCTGATTATATAATCGCCAACCTCTTTGTAGATGACAAAGCAGGGGAGTACTGCTGCTAGCGCTACCTCTAAAGGGGCAAATGCCGCTGTACTTTTTAAGAAATGTACATAGTGGTGGCATACAGGTTCGAGATCTGTGCTGGCACTGTCTTCATGTATGCCAAATTGCATAAAATAGCTTTCATGGAGCGCCCGCTCGACAATAAGCGCATTCTTGCCAAAGTCGAAGAAGTCTAACGCTTGGTTGTTGTCCGTACATTTGCTACCTAGGTAGGCAAGCACCCGACCGTAGTGCTCCAGATACCGTGCATCCTGCTGCATATAAAACTGAAACTTATCCAATGGAAGCGTTCCGTTTTTCAGTTCCTGTATAAAAGGCATATCCAATATTTGCTGATATAAGGGTTGTATGGTCTGCCAAGCTTGCTTAGTCCATGTCATATACTATGAGTTTTTGGGGGTTATGAAAGTGATTTAGTGGACCGTTGCCGCGTCCTAAAGCTAAGTGCTGACTACCTTGTATGGCTTTGTTGACATAGTCAAGTGCATTGCCTACTGCTGTCGGAAGTTCTTCACCACGCGCTAAATAGCTTGCTATGGCAGAAGATAGGGTGCATCCCGAACCATGCGTGTTGTCCGTCTCTATTTTTGCAGTGTCAAATTGGATGTCCTTACCTGCGCTCAGGAAGATGGATGAAAGATCATCGCCCGGAAGGTGACCTCCTTTTACAAGGACGGCTTGACAGCCCATTTGTAGGAGCTTCGCTCCGGCAATACGCATCTTGGCTAGACTGTCCACTTGCTCGTTGATGAGGACAGCAACCTCGTCCAGATTTGGCGTGATCAATGTGGCTATCGGAAATAGTTTATCGATACAAGCCTGTATCGTGTCGGCTTGTATCAGTCGGTGTCCACTGGTAGATACCATCACTGGATCAAAGATAATAGGCCCCCTGTAGTCTTTTAGAAAATCAGCGATAAGCTCCACAAGGATGGTGCTGTGTACCATGCCAATTTTGATGGCAGTAGGATATATATCTTCAAATAGGGTCTCGAGCTGATCTTTTATCGCTTGGGTAGGTATCTCGTATATGTTCTTGACACCTTGCGTGTTTTGCACAGGTAGAGCTGTAAGTACGTTCATAGCGTAGCAGCCCAAAGCAGAGATGGTCTTTGTATCTGCTTGTATGCCTGCACCACCACTCCCATCAAAACCGGCTATGGAGAGTACAGAGGCTACGGTGTATTTCTTCGCTTCCATTACAATATATTGTTTTTAATTTTTCTCTTTAAAGTCAATGCTGTTTCTTTGGGATTATCGCTGTGACATATAGCAGATACCACAGCCATACTGGAGGCACCGGCCCGTTGTGCTTCCGCAATGTTAGATTCGTTGATATGGCCAATAGCGACCAGTGGTAAGGTGGTTAATGCCCTTATTCGCTTTATTCCCGAGATACCCCATTCTGTAATGGTGTTTTTTTTTGTGTCCGTACGAAAGACAGGGCTCACGCCCAGATGCTGTACGTACTTTATCTCAGGAGAATCTAACTGTAGGAGGCATTCTATCGACCATCCAATATGAAACCTAGTCCCGTATTGGGCCACGATCTCACTGGGAGGCGTATCTTGTTGTCCCACGTGTATGCCCCAGGCGCCGACGGCAGCAGCGACGTCGACAGCGTCGTTAATAACGAGAGGAATTTGATACCTGTCTGTTATTTCTTTTAGCGCCTTTGCCTTTTTAACAAACTCCTGGTAATCTGTGTTTTTTTCGCGCAGCTGTATAATATCTACGCCACCTAGGATAGCTTCCTCAGCTACCTGGAGCCAAGGTAATTTTGTGCAGTCCTGTTCGGACAGAACCAGATACAGGGGATATGGAAAGTTAATCTCTTCGGGCATAGCGCTGTATATTAAGTTCGCGTTGTAAGGTGGCGGTATCCAGGTTGTATAGGGCGTCTAACAAATGCATTTGTAAGCTTCCGGGACCTTTAGCGGTTCGTGCAGCCAGCTCGCCTGTCAGGCTTAGTACAGCGACTCCGGCAATAGTTTCCTCGACAGTGTCGTTGCGGAGGCCCAAAAAGGCTCCGATCAGCGCTGAGGAGGTACATCCCAGTCCTGTAACTTTTGTCATCATGATATGGCCATTGTGGACTTCGATAATCTCGTTTGCAGAGATGATATAATCTATTTCACCAGAGATACATATGATGGATTTATAACTATCCTGAAGCTTAATAGCAGCATGAAGGGCACTGGAACTGTGAGCGGTACTATCTACGCCTTTTGTGGTAGCTTGACTGAAGTCGGCTAAGGCCAGTATTTCGGATGCATTGCCCCGGATGACGGTAGGTCGAAGGCTTAAAAGCTGCTTAAGGGCTTCATTGCGGAGTACGGAGATGCCTGCACCAACCGGATCGAGAACCCAAGGGCAGCCTATGGTGCTGGCATGAGACGCGGCTTTAAACATAGATTCGATCCAAGAGGTGCTAAGTGTCCCAATATTGATCACTAATGACCTAGATAGAGCGACCACGTCTTCGATCTCAGCAGGACTATGTGCCATTACCGGAGAGGCACCCAATGCAAGTAAGGCATTAGCTGTATTGTTCATCACAACGAGATTGGTGATGTTGTGTACCAGAGGATTGAGTGTTCTTAGTTCCTCCAGTTGATTAATGATAGAATTTACCATGCGTAAGCCAGATTTAAAAGATATGCGTTTCAAAGGCTTTGAGGAAGTGTCGGCCACAATACAATTGTATTATGCTTTGATAGGTTCTTGCTTTTCCCTACGACGGTACCAACCGTGTCAGGTTCAAAGGGTCTATCTCAGTCCGTAACAACGGACACCCCTAAAGCCAGGGTAAATATAGTCATTTCGGAAAAGAGTAGGGACTTTTTCCGTCATATTATAGTCAGTTCAACTGGAGAATGAAAGTCGAAATCACGGAAAGCAGGGAGGAGAGAGTATTGTTTAAACTCGTATTTTTGTTGGATATGATGTATTTGAGAATCGCCCTATTGCTGATCGTAATGTTTTATGGTAAGGTTGTGGCGCAAGAAATAGATGCCGCTAAATTAATTGGTATATGGAAGTTAGAACGGTCGGGTTTTATTCGAGAGGGGGTGGAAGTGATAAAGGATTTTGATGGGTGCCGTTTGTCTCGAAATTTTGTATTTAGATCGGATAATACGGTGGACTATACCTACTACGAAGGAAATTTGGATACTTGTTACGCTGCCGATGTAGAGACGTATCAGTGGAAGTTAGAAGGAGATACCTTGGTGGTCGAGTTGAGGGGGTATTTTGGGTACTATCTGTTGCAAATTGGGGAAGAGGATGAGCTTAGAATGCAGGCCGTCGAAATAGATAGAAAGCCTACCCGAGACGCACTTATAGATAAAATATTGAATACGGTGCATTTTGATGTGTATCGTAAACGATCAAGCCCCGTAAACTGCGAGGCATGTCGTTTAGTTTTGAAACTGCAATAGAAAAAAGATTTAATGAATAAGATGTATATGAAAAAACTGATTTGTTGTTTTGCTTTTATCTGGGCATTAGGTAGCGTCAAAGGGCAGTCACTCGATGTCAAGATCATACAGGACGGTAAGGTTGTGTTTCCTAGGGATGGTCTGTATGTACTCACACCAAAGAGCTTTTCATTCGAAATAAGGTCTACCGGAGTTGAGGGCTTTTTAGTAGGTGTGACGACAGACGAGTATATTTACAAGTCTGCATTGGGCAAAGCAGATCAAGAAGTGATGTGGTTTGAGGAGACAGGAATGGCCGAATCCTTGTTTAATGCCGATAAGGAGGTTTTTGTGAGTGATGAGGCGCCTAGTTATTGGTATTTTACATCAGCCGAAGACCATCGGTTTGATTTAGGGACAGGTGGAACCACTACTTCCTGGCAAGCATTCCGGACCGTCAACAGTTTTTATGACATGGCAACAGGCGGGTCGGTTTCCGTTAAGAAAATTAAAAAGCCTTTATACTTTTTCTTTTATCTTCCTGTCTACGATGAAGACTATAATCTAGTAGACAAGAAATGCCTATTTAATGCTCAATTGAATTGGGCAAGGCCATTATAACAGTACAGATGTTTGTTCTTCTTTCATCTGTGTTATTAACTTATTGTATCTTGATGAAATAGAATGGTTCGGAGATTGCTTATCTTTTTCTGTTGGTAAAAAGTGTATAGGGTTGATAGAGATCTCCTCCGAGGTAAGTAGGTATTCTTCTTTGAGTTTACCTTCTAATCTCTCGTAAATAGTAAGTTTATAATGTGTCGTCATGAATAATATTCCTCTCTTTTATCAGTATGCTCACCAAATATGCAAAATAAAGGAGTGTTTTACGTGTTTTTTGAGGGTAGTAAACGGGTAGTGTACCTGGTTTTGAGGGGTAGTCGTGTTTGTTTTTTAAAGCTTAACTTATTGTATTTGAGTGTTATATTTGTTTTTTTTGTTTGTAGGCAGAATGGCCGATGTCCCGGATTGTCCCTGGTGTATATTAGTAGGTAATTTTGTTTGACATTTAAGAAAGGTTGTATTTAATTTTTATCTAGCCTTATTCCCATAAGATACATTCAGATTAATCAATCAAGAAAAAGATTAAATAGATTGCAGCTGTATGGTTTATTACGGAGGATACGGGGAAGTGCGTATCAAAACCAATCATGAAATATGGCATATTGATCGGCGATAAGTGCTAAAGCAAACTTTTCGCCGATTCAAAAAAGACAGATAGCTTAAGCTCTAATTAGACCATATTCGATAGCCAGTTTTATTGCAGAGCTAAGATTTGATGTCTTAAATTTTTCAATAAGATTTTTTCGGTGACTTTCTACGGTATGCGGACTGATAAACAATTTTTCCGCAATCTGGACGGTAGTAAGACCGACGGCGGCCTCACCTAATATTTCTTTTTCGCGACGAGTAAGCTTGGGTACACTACTGAGCGCGTCCTTTACCTTTTTGTCTAGCACGGTTTTAGTTTGGGAACAACTAAATCGGTTTCCATGAAGTACGGTTTTTATGCCGTTCAGTATTTCATCTACACCTGCATTCTTCTGTATATAGCCTTGCGCGCCTTCTTGAAACGCGGTATTGATTACAGCATATTCATTATGTACACTCAAGATGATAATATGCATAGATGGAAACGCTGCAAGTAGTGGTTTTATTAAGTCAATTCCATTACTGTCTGAAAGGTTTATATCGAGTAGTAATACATCTATCGGCGTCTCTTCCACACCTCGCTTTAAGGCCTCTGCGCTATGGTAGCAAGCGGTGATCTGAAGGTTTGGCTCTTGGGATAAGATATTTTTTAGCCCCTCTAAAAGCAAGGGGTGATCGTCTGTAATGGCTATTTTAATCATATTTTTCTTTTTTTGGAAATTCAAACTCAACACTGGTCCCGAGGTTTAAACTTGATTGTATATGTAGATTCCCATTTAAAAAGCGAACTCGGGAATTAATATTGTGTAATCCAGCGCTGTTGTTGTTTTTTATCGTGTTGACATCAAATCCTTTACCGTCGTCTTCTACAGTAACCATATATCGGAACTCTTCTTCTACAACCTGAATGATAATTTGATGGGGCTGTGCATGTTTGATGGCGTTGTTGACTAATTCTTGTATGACTCTATAGGTAATCAACTCTTGATCTTTATCCATGGAGTATGTATAGTACAAAAATTGTACATTTATTTCGGTCGAATCGTTCGACATTCGTGAAGCGTAATCAGTCAAAGTCTCTTCAAGACCATAGTTCTGTAATAGATCAGGCATCAGGTTGTGTGCTACACGTCTCAATTCACCGACGGCAATGTCAAGTTGTTCGATAGACCTTGACAATTGCTGTTTTGAAAAATCGTCCGATTTTTCACGAATATGAGAAAGATGTAATTTTGTCCCAGATAATAGCCCCCCTAATCCATCATGAAGATCCCTTGCTAAGCGTCCACGTTCTTGCTCCTGGCCATCAAGCATTGCCGTTAGTGTAGCTATATTTGACCGTTGCCTCTCTTTTTCCAAAGCTAAGCCATGTAGCTGTTCACGTTGCCGCATATGCTTCGTACGTTGTCTATAGGCATAAAACAAGAGTAGTAATAATAAAAATGTAGTCCCAATCAGAATTGTGAAAAAACGGTTTATATTTTCCCGGTAAGAAAGTTCTTTTCTGTAGTTCAGAGCTTCGCCGGCCCGAGTCTCGCTTTCAAGTTTCGAAAGACGCAATACCTGACCTTGTTTTTCAGCCTCCATTTGCGATAGCTCTAACCGTTTGAGGTTGTTTTCTTCCCGAAGTTTTAGGTTTTCAAGCTCCTGTCTTTGTTGTATACCGAGGGCCCGCATGAGTTGTAGCTGTTGTTCCTTTTTCTCGGATTCAAGTTGCAGGTTTTGGAGTTGCTGCATTTGCTTTTCTTTTTCATATTGGGCTTCGAGTCGCTTACTTAGTCCAAGTTTCTCTTTGTTATAAATTGCTTCAAAGGTTTTTAGATAGAGTTTGTAGTAGCGTAAAGCCTCGTGGTTGTTACCTTCGCACTCTGATACATTACTCAGGTTTTCATAAATACTAAGTAGTATGTGTTGGTCAGGAACGGGCTCTTTATTAATCTCTGCGAGTGAGGCAAGTAGGTTGGCTTTGGCTTTTTCATAGTTCTGTTCTTGTATAGCCAATTCAGCATGTATACCGTATGCGGAAGCAACATGATTGTGTTGCCCCGTTTCTAAGCCCTTGGATTGTGCTAACAGTGCATAGAACTGGACGCTCTCTCTGTACTCTTCCGGGTAGAAGCGTAAATAGAGATTTGCTAAGTTGTTGGCTACAAAAGACAGATTAGAAGTAATGGCGAAAGAGTGCTTATTTTTATTGTATACGGCTATTGCCTGCAAATAATATTTTTCAGCTAAGTCTCTATAACGTTGTACATGGGGGTTAGCTGTGAATTGTTGTTCATGCATATAACCCATAGACATATAAGCTTCAAAGATCGCATTTGGATCCTTTTGTTTTTCAGCTATCTTTAAAGATAGGTTTCCGTATTTTTCCTGCGATTCATATTCATTCCAATTGGCATATATGGAAGTTAGTTCTTTATATACAGAAGCTTTGCGAAGCTCTAGTGTAGGTGAAGGGGGGGAGGAGTCAAAATATTGTAATGCCTGAAGAAAACTGCGTACAGCTTCGGCTTCTTTGTTATTTCTAGCCGCCAACCAGCCTTCGCCATACTTTACATAGCCTTTTATTTCAATTTCCTTTGTTTTTTTAGCATATAGTTTGGCCTTGGTAATATTGTCAATTGAGGTTGTTGCGTTGTCCAGTATACGATTATTCATGGCAAGTACGGTATATAGGTAGGCCGTATACTTACCATCGGAAAGTTTAGAAGCAAGAGCTACATTCTCTTCTATAAGAGCTATGGCCTTGTCCTGTTGATTATTGAAAAAAAGTGCCTGTGCGTATTTTCCGGTCAGCTGAAATCGCTCTATACTGGCTTCTCTAGTTTTGTTATAGTCTTTTTTTAGTTGGTTAAGTAGATCTTGTGCTAGGACTAGATTGCCGTAGAATAAAAGAAAGATAATAAGTATGTATACAGTCCCCCTAGAAACTTGCCTTAATAACTTTTTTGCCATGCTAAAGTTGTCCCGATTTGTGAAGATAAGTCAACGAATATAAAGCTTTCTGTTGAAATGAGGGGAAATCTCCTCTATGCTAACTGATCAGCATAGAGGAGATCTGAAAAGTAAAATTAGTCTTCGGTAGTATGAATACGTTGCCCCTTACTGTCGATATAGTATATCTCTAGAGCTTCTGGATCTTCTGCTACAGCTGCCATGTTTTCCGAAAATGTATTCGCAAAAGTGAATTTAAAAGGAATGAGTGTTTTACCGTTCTCGTCAATGTATCCATATTTTCCATCCTTTTGCGCTAGGATGAGGTTGTTTTCAGTAGGCAGATAGATGAATTCAAATGTTTCGCCTATTCTTTTCTTTTGCGTGATGTTGTACAAGACATATTCCTCATCTACAATAGTAGCAAAATTAGTTTTGTTATAATCAGAAATTAACGCATGTTCGATAGGAACAACTATTTTTTGATTTTGATCGATTAGACCACTTTTTTCACCAATCGTGACCATAGCCATGCCATGGTTGAAGAATGATATCATATCATATTTTGCAGGTATAAAGGTTTTACCATCTTTATGCAATAGACCATATTTTTCATTCTGACCATATAGATACTGCTTTGTATTATCGTCATAGTTGAGGTATTCATAGGTAAATGGGATTAATACCTTACCATTTTTATCAATTGCACCATATTTCTCGTTTTTATCAATTGCAAGCGCGACATTGTCGTCTGTAAATATACCGATGTAAGTATATAGCGGTTCGATTATGATATTATCAGATTCGTCTTTCATACCAAACAATTCACCGGATTCTTCACTGTACAGAAAACGGTCCTCGGCCAATTGTGTCTCGGCTGCATCCATGTCTTCACCGGTCATTTCTGTGTAACCATCTGGTACCTCGAAGTAACTATTATCCAATGTTTCATTTTGTACTTTACTTGCTATAAACCCGTTGCCTCCGACCGATAATGATAATACGGCTCCTTTTAGTTGTTTGAAAAATTGGAATTCTCCCCAATAAAGACTAGGTATTTCGTCGGTGTACCAAATCTCTATCAAAGCTTCTTCATTCTCTTCTGTGCCATAGTCTACTTTTAATTGTGCCAGTTTACAGTTGTAGCCGGCTATTTTTTTCTGCTTTCCCGCCACAAGCTTAATCGGTAACAGTTCTTCTTCCTCTTCGATGTTCGTGTCATTAATCAGGTACTCTTCTGAATCTGGTATTAATGCAAAGGAAGAGTTTTCGTTTTTATGCGTGATGTATATAACCCCGCTTAGTGCAGCATTATCTACTCTAAAGTATTCTTTGTTAACCCAAGCAGTCATTAATGCATTGCCTCTGCTTTCCGCTGTCTTAGCGTCAGATTCGGCTAGCACACTGTAGTCAATTCGAAACAGCTTTTGGGATTGTGCCCAGGCACCTGTGAAGGTTAATACTACTGCTGTAATAAATAAAGTTATTTTTTTCATTTTTAGTTCCATTACTTACACAAAGATGCTAATAGTTTTATGCATTTTCTATCCCCGATAACCGCTAATTTTTATCGCTCTAGGAATCAAAATATTGTGGTTCGAAGGCTGTTAAATAAAGAAAGAGGACCATTTAATTTACTGTTTCTTTTAGCTATACGCCTTCGAATCCCTACTTTTGTATATGAATAAGATTGAAGAGATTAATGCGTATATCCAAAATGAACGCGAACAACTATTAGCACATCCGTTATACTCCAAAATTAGTAGTATTAACGATTTACGTTTATTTACCGAAGTACACGTGTATGCCGTTTGGGATTTTATGTCTTTATTGAAAAGTTTACAAAGGCGCCTTACATGCACACAGGTACCCTGGGTAGCTTCAGAATATCCAAATACAAGATACCTTATTAATGAAATTGTGTTGGCCGAAGAATCGGACGAGTATATTGACGGAAGACGGTTAAGTCATTTTGAAATGTATTTGGATGCGATGATTTCAATGGGGGCAGATACCGCTGCTATCGATCAGTTCGTCACCCTTATCAAGCAAGGTGTACAGGTTCGAGAAGCTATAGGTGGACTGGAGGCTGATCCACGTATAAAAGCTTTTTTAGACTATACCTTTACTGTTATTTTTGATGGAGGAGATCACGAAGTTGCTGCTGCTTTTACTTTTGGCAGAGAAGATTTAATTCCAGGCATGTTTAGTGCTATACTCAAAGAAATCCAGGTTCGTTTTCCCGATACTGATTTGCAGAAATTTATCTATTATTTTGAACGTCATATCGAATTGGACGGCGATGAGCATGGGCCTCTTGCTATGCAGATGATCATGGAGCTAGCGGGGGAAGATGAAGCAAAATGGGATACCATAAAAAAGGTGTCAAAAGAGGCTTTAACAAAAAGAATAGCTTTGTGGGATGCCATTTACGATCGTATTGTAGGATGAAAAGTCGGTCGGAGACAACAAAACTTTCATGATTCCATTGAATCACCAACAGATATGAAAGTTCTTGGTGGCCTCTGAAAACATACACTTTCAGAAAAAAAGTAAAGGCAGCTTCGATAAGCAATTTATATATTCAGACCTGTAAAATAATAAACAAAAAATACTAATGGAGTTGAAATGCCCATTAGTATTTACATACACAAGTTATAGTATAGAACTTCACTATTTAATAGTAAATTCTGCAGTCACCAATATTTTCTGCTCAGGCTTACTCTTAAACCAAAGCTCTTTACATAACCTATATCTGCCAGCTTTTTTAAATTCATCATCTAATATGAATGGAATACCATATGGTTGTGAATTTTTCGATTTAGGCCTGACAACTCCAAGATAATCTGGCCATCCAAGATTTTCGAGTAAAGGCACATTCTGCCATCTTCCATTTACAAATCGTTCTATTGTAACCGGATCGCCAAAATACAATATTTCTTCCGTCTTATTCATTATTACACATTGTACTATCTTTTTATCCTCGGTTCGAAGTAGCACATTTGGTAATAGTTGCATCTCAATACTATCTGGACTATTATAGCCACCACCCGTTGCCTGTGTTTTATAAATGTTTAAATTTTCTGTAACTATAGCGGAGGGGTTAACGCTACTACTAGCGTAACTTGACTGAAATAATAGGGTAAAAAAAAACAAGAAATTTATTCGTGTAAACATATCTTAAAATTTAATCTGTAATTAATACCTAGCTAATCCAAAGGTAGTTAAAATATTGTCTGCTTTCCTATTTCTCTGTACTCCAAAACCTTCTATTAACGTGGTCAATTTTTGATTAGCCACTTCTTGTGGAGAGGCGAATTGGACGGCGATGAGCATGGGCCTCTTGCTATGCAGATGATCATGGAGCCAGCGGGGGAAGATGAAGCAAAATGGGATGCCATAAAAAAGGTGTCAAAAGAGGCTTTAACAAAAAGAATAGCTTTGTGGGATGCCATTTACGATCGTATTGTAGGATGAAAAGTCGGTCGGAGACAACAAAACTTTCATGATTCGATTGAATCACCAACAGAAATGAAAGTTCTTGGTGGCCTCTGAAAACATACACTTTCAGAAAAAAAGTAAAGGCAGCTTCGATAAGCAATTTATATATTCAGACCTGTAAAATAATAAACAAAAAATACTAATGGAGTTGAAATGCCCATTAGTATTTACATACACAAGTTATAGTATAGAACTTCACTATTTAATAGTAAATTCTGCAGTCACCAATATTTTCTGCTCAGGCTTACTCTTAAACCAAAGCTCTTTACATAACCTATATCTGCCAGCTTTTTTAAATTCATCATCTAATATGAATGGAATACCATATGGTTGTGAATTTTTCGATTTAGGCCTGACAACTCCAAGATAATCTGGCCATCCAAGATTTTCGAGTAAAGGCACATTCTGCCATCTTCCATTTACAAATCGTTCTATTGTAACCGGATCGCCAAAATACAATATTTCTTCCGTCTTATTCATTATTACACATTGTACTATCTTTTTATCCTCGGTTCGAAGTAGCACATTTGGTAATAGTTGCATCTCAATACTATCTGGACTATTATAGCCACCACCCGTTGCCTGTGTTTTATAAATGTTTAAATTTTCTGTAACTATAGCGGAGGGGTTAACGCTACTACTAGCGTAACTTGACTGAAATAATAGGGTAAAAAAAACCAAGAAATTTATTCGTGTAAACATATCTTAAAATTTAATCTGTAATTAATACCTAGCTAATCCAAAGGTAGTTAAAATATTGTCTGCTTTCGTAAAATAAGCTGTTTTTGTACTTCCAACTGTTTGAGAGCCAGTGTGTATTCCGACAGTCGGACGTGTACCTGTAGCACTGATGTAGGTGTAGACTATCCCACCACTGTCTCCTTTTGCACTCGTATATGTTGCTGTTGTCATATCTGTAATTATATTATTATTTAAAGGAGCTGGCCATGACGCATTAGTACTTAATATTACTCCTGAAGTATGATTCGTTACGTATCCTATTTTATTCACAACAGTTCCTGCTCCCGGTTGGCTTGTAGAAACAGATAATAAATCTGATGCCGTACCCCATAATAAATTTGACGCGGCATAAGCGGGATTAAAAATGGTAACAAACGCCGCATCAATCGTTCCTTCGATCTGGGTTTTATAACATCCACCTATGATAATCGAATTAGAATTTTCATAAAATGCGGCCTCAGCTTGACGTATTACATGCCCTGCCGTAACTACTCCTTCTTTTCCATCCGATATGCGCTTTGCTCTAAATCCGATTGATCCCACCTTTAAATAACTAGATATGGACTGTCCTGGTTGGAGGCTGGATTCAAACATAGGTTCACCTTCAGATTTTTTAAAAATTATAGCGGGAGAATTTAAAACGGAAGCCTTAAATTCATTTATTTTTGTTTCACCAATATCTTTTAGTTCCATCACAATTCTGTTTTCACTGTCCATTAATGAGAAAACACTGATATTCTCCACAATTGCTGATTTTATATTCTTAGCAGCAAATGCATTAAGCTGATTCATAATATCCGAAAGATATGCGTATGAATAATCAGCTACCTTAAATTCAAGTTTACTTTCTCCGACTGCTGAAATTACTCGTTGCATTCCAAGCTGCATATCTCCGAAGATATAGATTGTCAAGTTTCCTTCTTTGCTTATATAAGCCCCTCCATAGTACTCAGGATAATCCGGTACCTCTTTATTCAGTCTGTTTCTCTGTACTCCAAAACCTTCTATTAACTTGGTCAATTTTTGATTAGCCACTTCTTGTGGAGAGGCGTCTCCTTCTACAGCGAACATGGCAAAAGGTTTATTGTTCGCAAGTTTGTCACCAATACCGACTTTATTGAACTGAAATTCATCAAACTGACTTCTATCAGAACAAGCGTTCAATAATATTAAAGCCAAAAATGTCAATCTCACTAAGATTGCTTTTCTCATAATAAAATAGTTTAAATTTATAAATATAGAAATGTACCGTTTTTTTTGACGCTATGAAACGATTTAGTGTAAAAAGAAAATTACAAAGCGCTAAAAATCAGCGAAATATGTTGATGTTCGGGATTGTCAGCTGCATTTAAACTCCATCTGATCAATGATCTCATTTGGCAAGAATCCGCCTTATATGCCTCTTCAAAACAGCCCAGTGCAAAATAAAGTCTGTAAACTATTTTAAGGTCGCATCAGAGTTTGGCACCCCAAGTCTTGCTTCGAGCTGTACACGTCCTACCAAATAAAAGATCGTCGCTTTTTTGGTGGTTAGACTCCCCGTAAAAAAACTGATATCAGACGTTTAAGAACCAAAAGTTGATGCCTTTAGCGCTCGAACAAAAAATTATACTCTTGTTTTTATTAATCAAGTCCTTTTCATGATAAATAATCATACAAAAGAAACAGAAACGAATTAGTCTGTACAAGAAAATAGGTCCATGAATAATCACTGGTCTAACATTGTATTGCAATATTATTGATAAACAGCAAAAACTTTCAGAAAAAAAAAGGTTTTCAAACGGGGAGAATGAAAACCTTTATAACCAATTATAAACCTAAATTATGATAGCACAAATATAAGTGTAATCTGTACACTATGCAAGGGGATAGGAAGTTTTTTATCTGAAATGACACATCTTTGACATTTTATCTGTAAAAAATCTAAATAGATGAGGATAGCTACAAAATTCGTTTTTATATTTAAACACTTATATTGGGTATAAGGGCGAATTTGTTTGGGGTTGAAAGTTAACTTTAATTTTATTTTGATATATATGCGAATAGTATCACTCTTGATAATGATTTTGTTGGGGACAATATCCCTACAGGCACAAACCAACCGCTTGGTATTCCAAACGGATTTTGGAAATATTAAGGTACTACTTTACGATTTTACACCCCGGCACAGGGATTTGATTTTACAGTCTGTTGAGGACGGAGTCTATATGAAGTCTTTTTTTAATCGGGTTATAGCTGATTTTGTTGTGCAAGGTGGTGAGCATGATGTCGATATAGCCAATAGAGAGGGAGCTGATCCCTCTGGTGCAAAGCCTAGGTTAGGGCCCGAGTTCGACCAGAGAGCTTTTCATAAAGTTGGAGCATTAGGTGCTGGACGGGACGATAATCCCGCGAAAGCCTCATTTTTAAATCAGATTTATTTCGTGGTAGGCAGACCCGTCTTAGAGAAAGATTTGATTCAGCTGGAAGAAAAGAAAGGGCGTAAATATACGCCGGAGCAATGGGCCAGCTACCTTAAATTTGGAGGGCAGCCTCGGTTGGATGGAGATTATACTGTTTTTGGTGAAGTTTATGAAGGAATGGACGTGCTCCTCGAAATCAGTAAAGTCAAGACGGATAGTTTGGATTATCCAGTACTTCCCATTGAATTTAAGTTAATACGGCTAGATTAATTTTAATTCTCTAGCCACTCAATGCCACATCAAGAGCCATCATAATGATGAATCCGCCTATAAATCCCATGGTAGCCATATCTGAATTCTTATTTTGCTGTGCTTCCGGAATTACCTCTTCTACGACTACAAATATCATAGCCCCAGCTGCAAATGCCAATGCATAAGGTAAAATAGGCGTAAAGGCCGCCACGGCAATTGCTCCAGTAACCCCTGCAACTGGCTCGACAATAGCCGAAAGCTGTCCGTAAAAAAAGCTTTTTCGGCGGCTCATCCCCATCCGTCGCAATGGCATAGCAACGGCAATTCCCTCTGGAAAATTTTGTAATCCTATACCTATGGCTAGTGCTATTGCACCACCGATACTTGCGGCAGGAATACCAGCAGCGACACCACCAAATAATACCCCTACAGCCAATCCTTCTGGAATGTTATGTAAGGTGATGGCTAATACGAGCAGTGTTGTTTTTTGCCAGGGTGTCTTTATACCTTCTACTTGTTTAAAGTTGACATGTAAATGAGGTAATACTTTGTCCAAGACAAATAGAAATGCTGCTCCTGCCAAGAAGCCTAGTACGGCGGGCATTACTTTTGTAAAGCCTTCGCCATCACTCATATCGATAGCAGGTATAAGTAGACTCCATATACTGGCAGCTACCATTACTCCTCCTGTAAATCCGAGCATACCATCCATAAATTTCTTGTGGTTTCCTTTGAAGAAAAATACGAAAGCAGCACCTAAGGCGGTCAACAACCAGGTAAACATGGTCGCATAAAAGGCTGCCCAAATTGGATCAGTCTGCTCTAAAAATGAAATAATGGATTCAAACATGTCGGAAATTGCTTAACGTGAGCTAATTTATTTTATCAAAAGTAATAAGTTAGATTATTCTAACAAAATTATTCTCAACAAATATGTTTGCATACTCTAATAATTTGTAGATTTGTGTATGAACACGCCCATAGAGGAAAACTATCTGAAGGCTTTATTTATGTTGTCTGCAACAAAGGGAGAGGCTACGGTCAATGAGGTCAGTCGGTTTCTGGATATAAAAATGCCGACCGTAAACAGCATGATGAAGCGGCTTGCCGACAAGGGGTTTGTCATTCATGAAAATTATAAACCCCTGAAGTTGACTGACGAAGGGCGTTTACAGGCTGCATTGGTAATTCGGAAGCACCGTTTGACCGAGATGTATTTGGTCGAGAAAATGGGATTTGGATGGGACGAAGTACATCATATTGCAGAGCAGATAGAGCATATACACGCCCCCGATTTTTTCAATAAGATGGACGAACTTTTGGGATACCCTACCGTAGACCCCCATGGGTCTCCAATCCCTAACAAGGAGGGTAATGTCGCAGAAGCCCCATATTTAAAACTTAGTGAGTGTCAGGTGGGAGATGAGGTAGAATTGATGGCTGTCGGACAGTCGTCGTCGTCTCTTTTGAAATACCTTGATGCGCGTGAGCTAGGATTAGGGATAAGTATCCGCATCGAAGATATTGAGGATTTTGATAAGAGTATGCATGTGAGTTATTTGGGAAGAGTAGGCGTTATGTTGACTTCGTTGGTCTGTGATAGCCTCTTGGTGAGGAAAGGATAAAGGAGAGGAAAGGATAAAACACCCCATCACATAATTTTAAAATATTCCTTACTTTTAAGCTTCAACAAAGCTATTCTATGTCCGAATCCATTATTCAATCCAGTTTTTCAAGTTATGAAAAGACCGTTTTTTTATTGGCTTGACACCGTTTACCGTTGTGCTGGATTTTATGGTAATGCCCCCCTTAGGTGATATGCTTTTCAAAGCCGTGGATATCAGCGCTTCTTCTTTTGGGAATATTGTATCTGCATGTGCCTATAGTGCCGGTATATTTGGTTTGCTTATTGTCGGTTATGTAGGAGCCGTTTGTGTCGTTTTATCCTAGCTATTGATGGAGAAGGTTGATCGTTATGTAGCCGCAAAAAATAAGATCACAGCAAATTAGTATTTTTCCCTGCACTATTGAGGTTTAGATAGACAGGCTTTTTAACATTAAATCAACAATAGCTTCTGGTATTATCCATTAATAATAGATATGTTTGCCACTTTTGGCATATTGATAGGGTTTATTTCAGTATGTTTTATTCAAAAAAAGAATAAAAGGAAACATGATAGCAGATATTCAGGACAAGGAAGTTGAAGACTTATACCGAACAGGCATTATTCAGCAGACAGCATATTGGTCAGCAGTTAAGAAATTACAGGGATTGCAGTCCAAAGCTTTTAATTTTGAGACCAAGTTATCCGATTTGTATGTAGATACAACAGATACAGGTTATTTGA
Organism: Sphingobacterium sp. xlx-130; assembly: GCF_011007405.1. NCBI lineage: Bacteria > Pseudomonadati > Bacteroidota > Sphingobacteriia > Sphingobacteriales > Sphingobacteriaceae > Sphingobacterium > Sphingobacterium sp. xlx-130. The sequence goes on along the minus strand of NZ_WFKN01000006.1, from coordinate 511,320 downwards.
TAGGCGATTTTTTAGTTATCATACAGGCGATAGATAAGGAACACTGTATTGCTTATGTACCTTACGGCCCAGAAGTGGAACCTTCTGAAGAAAATCAAGGTTATTTTCTAGAGCAACTTTCCGAGAGTCTGCGATCTTATCTACCGCAGAATTGTATCATGATTCGGTATGATTTATCTTGGGAATCTCATTGGGCAAAAGATGATGATTGTTACGATCTGCACGGCAACTGGTTGGGTGTGCCTGATAGACGTATTCAGGAAATGCGACTTAATTTCAATACAACGCATTGGAATCTACATAAAGCCAATACAGACATTCTACCATCAAATACCATATTCATGAATCTGAAGCGAGATGATGAAATGCTGCTTGCACGAATGAAGCCTAAGACGCGGTATAATATTAATCTTGCCGCACGAAAAGGCGTTCGTATTCAATCGCTAGGTTTAGAAAGTATAGATGTCTGGTACGATTTGTACCGACAAACGGCCGAGCGCAATAACTTTTTCCTTCACGATATTAATTATTTCAAGATCGTGCTTTCCGCACGGGCAAATGATACGCTATCGCCAGCGGATGTATATCTTTTGGTTGCTGAAGTTGATGAAACACCACTAGCGGCTATGTTCTTGGTCGTCGCCGCGAATAGAGGAACATACCTCTATGGGGCGTCGGCAACGGAGAATAGAAATTATATGGCAACCTATGCGTTGCAATGGCGAGCCATGCAAATTGCACGAGAACTGGGGTGTACCGAGTATGATTTTTTTGGAGTAGCTCCTCAGGCAGATCCCTCGCATCCACTTTATGGACTTTATAGGTTCAAGTCTGGATTTGGAGGGGATATTTATCACCGCTTAGGCTGTTGGGATTATCCACTTGATAAGCAAAAGTATCAATACTACATTTCAATGGAATTTAAAAATCAAAGCTATCACCTAAGTTGATTTTAAACTAGCTATAAAAAAAGCCTGTGACGTATAGTCACAGGCTTTTTTTATAGCGATAACTTTAGATACCTATCTAAGTTATGTTTCAACTGTTATTGATGTATAAAATTTGTCCAATCGCTACCTTCTTCGTAGTCCATTAATGGATCTGCCTGTGTGCCTGCTGACCATTGCCCTGCCAACATGCTCAAGTCCATTTGTATGTGCTGGCGGGTTATCTCGGTCATTTCATTGTTGAAACCGCGATGGTTAGAATGTACTACAAACTGGAAGCAGACTACACGTGCAATCATTCTCCCCAATGTAACCATCTGGCGTTGTTTAGTTTGATCCGGGAGGTTAATGTTCAAAGTACTACCGAATATTTCTGCTGCATCTTTTGTAAGCTCGTAGCTTTTTAGATAATCGAGCAGATTGCCGACTTTCGTTTTGCGCATCACCCGTACTACAGCATCAGCGACCTGCGAATAAAGCATTTCATTAGATCCTTCAAAAATTTGGAAGGGTCTACTGTCTACTACGCTTCGACCAGCGATATGATCTAGGCGATATCCATTTGCCCCGGCCAGCTGTAGTGCTATTTGAGCGGATTCCTGCATCAAATCAGTAACTAGTGCTTTCACACTATTGGCATCAACTGCATTACCAAACAAATCCTCGGCTATAGAACTAATGCTGCTACTGTAGGAGCACATGGCCGAGCATAAGGTGTAGGCCGCTTGGATACGTGATAATTGAAACTTTACAGCATCTATCTCACTCAATGGCTGTCCCGAAACGCGTCTTGTCTTACAGTGTAATAAAGACTCATCCAAAAGACGCTTTATGAATCCCATACCCATACCAGGAAATTGCAACCTGCTACGGTGCAACGTATCCAACATCAATTTGATACCCGTGCTTTCAGCTACCAACTTCTGTACAGCGGGGACTTTGATGTTAATATCATTCAGACCGTATGGAATGGCATAAAGACCTAGGTTATTAAATTTCCTTTGAACGATGATCTTTTGGTCTTCGATAGCGTTATCCGTTACAAAGAAATCAATATCTCTTGCTAATTCACCATTAGCCACAGTTTTCCGGGCAGTGACTAACCAAAAGTCAGCAGCACCCGTTAAGCCTTGCCAGTGCTTTTGTCCTTTGATGGTATAGGTGTCACCTTGCAGTTCATGGGCAGTGCGCATGCTCAAGGCATCACTGCCATAACCGGGTTCTGTAATCATCAAGCCGCCCATAGCTTTATCTTCTAAGAAACGTTTGAAGACGCTAGCGTGTAAAGATGGGTCAGCATATTTAGCAAAAGGCTCCAGGAATAAAGCGATATTAATACCAAACATGAGCGATAGCGATAGTGACTCATAAGATGCGGCGGATAATACGCCCAGACATTCCTTGACGTGCACGCCTCTGCCACCATGTTCTTCAGGAATAGCTACTGAAAGTGGGTTCATCGCCATGATCTCACTCAAAAATGTGGGAGGGAGCCCCCTAGACAAACTGATAGAATTATAATCATATTCAGTATTGAATAAACTAGACAACCGCTCCTTAAAGGATTTTATATACAGATTGAAATCTTGATGAACACCGATTTGTTCCGTTAGATTAAGCATAACAAACGTTTTTTAATTGAAACATTGAGTAAACAAATTTAAGGACAATCCTAGCACAAAACAAAACAATGTTCTTACGGGCATTGATAAGTATTGCTGCGTTAAATTTCCTTTAATCGTTTCCTTATTACAAAAATAGCGGATAATGTGTCGTGTTATGTGTCTTATCTCGTACCAATACTAGGACAAATCGTGCTTTTTTTATTTAGCATTATTTCGATATTCTGTTGGAGAGAGTCCAACTATCTTTTTAAAAACACGTGAAAAGTAAGAAGGATCAGAAAAATCCAATTCGTAACAGATATCCGAAATGCTCTTGTTGGATTCAAAAAGAAGTAATTGGCTATGCATAATACACACCTCGAGTATAAGCTCTTTAGACGAGCTATTGAAAACAGAAAAAACACATCGGTTTAAGTAGTTGGTCGAGACAGCAAGCTTGTCAGCATAAAAACCTATATGCTTATGTTTTTTAAAATTCTTGTGAACAAGATGTTTAAACCGCATCGCAATCTCTTGTTTTCTATTCAATAGCTTATTCGAAGAGGAAAGTTTAATTACTTTTAGAAGTACAGATTTTAACAGACTATCATTTAGCTCTTTATAGGGATGATCTGCATAGAGTTCTTTACGCAGAAGTTTACATAACTGATCGATATCTCGGCTATCTTCCGTTGATAAGTTGATCAGTGGCGAAATGCTAAATATGTTCAAAATTTCCTGGGCTCTGAAAATCGAAGTCATAGCCGCTTCATTGATCAGTATACAGTGTCCATTTACTGATTTATCAGCAGCCTTTACTGCAGAGATGTTGCCATAGCTACTGATAAGGATAGCAGGTGCCTTCACCATATATTCCTTAGGGCCGATCTGGTGTGTAAAATATCCCTCTGTGAGATGGACAAGTAGATTGTATCCTAAAAAAATAGGCGGAGTAGGAAACTTAATATAAGGAGCAATTTCGCTGAGGGGGAATATTTTGACCGGAAATTGTTGATGTTTTAAGTGTTCCTGACTACCTATCATGAAACGTTCTACAAATTCATCCGCATTAACTTGTTTTTCCATTTTTTAAAAAAACTGTTGTATGATTCATGCATACCGATAACTAAAATTAAAAAAACTTTGTGGCATATTCATAGGAAGACTACATATATAAGGTGTTATTCTCAGGAGGTGAGATATAATTTATTCCTATGTAAATAATTATCTTCGACGACCTCGCAAGTTCGGTTCGTTAAAGCCCATTCTTTAATTCATATGACTGGCATGCTGCATCGCGGTCATCAGTGGTTGTACATTTTTTTACATGGATATTTCATATATTAACCTTAACGTGCTAAAAAAGCGGTTAATTTGCGAATTGAATACATAACACAAGCATTGATGGACTATTTTAAGGATCTACTGGAATTATTACAACTTGAGCTGACATATGACAGACAGCAGCACCAATCGTTGCTTTTAGAGCGTGGAGTCAATGCACGTAAATCTTTGGGCGTTTCTTGGTATCCTATCCAGATTACGAATAGTGAATTGGGGCGAGGAGATTATCTTACCCTCACGATCCATAAAACCACTGACTTAGAAAATAGCCATAAGTTTAGGTTTGGTATGCCTGTTTCTCTGTTCTCGAACCACAATCCGCATGAAGATCGGATTTCAGGTACAATAGCTTTTGTTAGTCAGTATTTAATGCGTGTGTCTTTCCGCACGGATGATCTCCCCGAATGGAGTCGTAAGGGAAAACTGGGGATAGATCTCTTATTTGACGAAAATTCCTACCGGGAGATGACGGGTGCATTAGTGGAAGCCGAGTCTCGAGCCATAGATAAGGACAATGGACAGTTGATACGTCAACTTATAGGAATTGAACCTCTGCGTGTTGGTTCACAAAATACGTTTTACGAGAATACTGCCCTAAACCTCAGTCAAAACAGTGCTGTAAGACAGGTGTTGGCCGAGGGGCCGTTGACCATACTTCACGGTCCCCCAGGTACAGGCAAGACGACGACATTGATTAGCGCGATATATGAGCTAATACAACGTACAGGGCAGCAGGTACTCGTCGTTGCACCCAGCAATACAGCTGTAGATGTGTTGTCCGAAAGACTTGATTTAATAGGACTTAATGTGTTACGGATAGGCAATCCCGTAAAGATTTCCGATCATCTCATGGAGCTAACCTTGGATGAAAAAGCTAATAAGCATCCTGCTTATCGAGAAGTCAAGGTGCTGGGTAAACAAGCCAGAGCGTACACCGATATGGCTCATAAGTATAAGCGTAACTTTGGACGATCCGAATATGAACAACGTAAAGCTTTGTTAAATGAAGCCCGCAAAATACGAAAGGAAATTGACAGGATCCAAGATTACGTAACCGAAGATATATTAAACAAAGCCCAGGTAATTACAGCGACCTTGGTAGGAGCCAATAACCCCTATATTAAAGATCGGTATTACAAGACTGTTATTATCGATGAAGCTGCACAAGCACTAGAACCAGCTTGTTGGATTCCTATTTTAAAAGCCGACCACTTGATATTGGCTGGAGATCATTGTCAGTTGCCTCCTACGGTCAAGTCCAGTCAGGGGCGGAGTAACGCTCTGTTTCATACGTTGTTTGAGAAGTTAATCAAATTATACCCCGAAGCGGTTTCTTTCTTGGACACACAGTACCGTATGAATAGCCAGATAATGGCTTATCCATCTACTGTTTTATACCAGGGAATGTTAAAGGCAGCGCCGTCTGTGTCACAATGGACTTTACAGGGAGATTCCCAACCGATTATTTTCATCGATACAGCCGGGGCCGGATACGAAGAGTCTGAAGCAGATGATACCCTATTGAATAGGGAAGAGGCACTTTTTTTGAAAAGCCATCTTTCTGAACTATTGTCTCAATGCCGTGATCTGCATCGCGATGCTGTTTTACCGGACGTAGGTGTCATCACGCCCTATCGCGGTCAGGCCACCTTGCTGAAAGACATGTTGGCAGAAATCAATAATAAGGATTTCGGTAGCCTTCAAATCACTACCATAGATGGTTTTCAGGGACAAGAGAAAGATATTATTTATATAAGTCTTGTACGTAGTAATAGCGATCAAGCTATTGGTTTTCTATCCGATATTCGTCGTATGAATGTGGCCTTGACAAGAGCTAGAAAGAAGATTGTCGTGATAGGAGATAGTGCTACTATAGGGGCTCACCCTTTTTACAAGGGATTTTTAACATATGTTGAGTCAGTAGGAGGTTATCACAGTGTTTGGGAGTGGGGAAGCTTATAGATTTTTCTCTTTTCGGCGTAGGTATTTTTCTCTTTAGCCTCAGGTTCCTTGTCCATAGTTTTAGGGCAAGGAAGTCCAACTGTAAATATAGAACCTTTATTTGGTATGCTATTGATATGGACGATGCCGCCGTTTCTTTCGATGAGGTCTTTACACAATACTAATCCCAAGCCAGCCCCCGGTTCGTCCACTGTTCCAAGTGATTTGTGCTGTATGACATTAAATAGCAATACTGATTTCGAAGGGTTAATGCCCACTCCTTGGTCTTTAATGTGTATAAATTTGAAGTTTTGGTCCTTGGACGTGAAAATTTCGATTTCACCCGTGACATAACTGAATTTTATAGCATTACTGATCAAATTACGTAATATAATGATAAAGTGATCTTTATTTACAACAACATGCTCTTCGTTCGAAACATGTAGCGTTATCTTTAATTGCTTCATTATGGTTTGTTCTTCAAAACCATTTAAAATATTTTGGATGATAGGTTTGATCAACACCTTTGTAGGAGGGGTGGCGATGCCCTGTAGACTGCTACTTCCCCATTGCAAGAGATCATCCAACACTTGGTTTTGTTGAACGATTCGGAGGTGGAGCTGATGGATAAAATCAGCAGAAGTTTCGTTGTTTAGTACTTGGTCTCTCAAGGCTACAACCATAGTTTCCAGCGATGCAAAAGGACTTTTGATATCGTGGGCGATTATAGAAAATATCTTCTCATTATCCTTATTGATGGCTTGTAATGAGCGACGTTGATCTTCTATTTTCCTTATGTTTTTGTAAATGATCCTTAAAAAAAAATTTACAGAGGCTATAATGAATATAAGCGCACAGATTATGTTATAAAGAACACGAAGTAGGGGTACGGGTTTTTCAAGCGAATTGATGTTTGGGAAAAGATAGATTAATACTACAGCTAAAGTGACTGCTAGTCCAAAGATAATATGAATCCGACGCTCATCATAAAGAAGTGTTGAAGATATAAGTATACACACTAGAAAATATTCTGCCCCATTGTGATAGAGAACAGCTCCCAAAAAAAAGAAAATAAAGTTGCTTGTTAGGAGCATTAACTTGGCATGATTTGGTTTGCAGCGGTATTGAAGCAGCAGCACTGCAATATCACATAGCCCATTTGAAAAGTTAATCAATGCCAGTAGATAACGATGTTCGAAAAAGTTGGTAATCGAAAAGAGCATGGCAGGAAGAATACAGAACCATGCAATCATGTTCACCATCTGCGCTCTTTTGAACTCCATGTAGGACATAGACGGATCTGTACCGATATGCGTTAGCATTTCCCAATAATATAGGATACGTTTCATAGGTCTATATATTCAAGTGGCAAAATATGGATACAAAAGGATTATGTTTTCAAGATATTCTATTCACTGTATAATGTCAGATTAAAGGGAGTCTATTTCAGTTTTTTCTTAGCTCAGCCCATTTTTTATCAAATATAAGTAGCAAAATGTATTTTTAAAATTAAAAAAGATTAACCAATTTTTACCCGTCCAAAATTACGGAGCTATTTATCTCCGATACCCCCTCTATCACTTTCTGACCAAAAGTGGTGACTCATTTGTCCGGCCATCGAAAATTTCATTGGGCCGGATCATAGATTAGTTCTACAATCGGAGCAAGCCGATACGGCTTATTTTAGGGTTAGAAGCCAGGCCGTTAGGATTGCATCCTAACTCGCCTTCAGGTATTGCCAATCCCTGTTTAGCATAAAACCCTATCCAAAAATCGTCAAAATCACCTGTTTTAGGATTCTTAAAGGTCATAGGTTCCAAAACAAATAGTTCGACGTGCCTGAAAGCCCTTTCTACAAAATCCGAACAGTAATAGGTACTATCGTTCAGTTTATAGCTCCAGTTGTAAGGCTTCCCCAGCATTCGGTTTGCTTTTGTTATTGCCTCCGGGATAGCAGACCTATATTGGCTATCGATTCGATATATGACATACAGCTGCTCTCCACTCAGACTATCCAAAGGCTCTTTTACTGACCCTTTACGACTACTTGCGTGGAGAATGTACGGGATGCCTTCTGCTATTTCAATTAAACCTACATGATCAAAAGAGATGCTCTCCGATCGTTGTGTGACCCTATTGATCGCTCCGGAGAGATTTTCTGATTCAGCGCCGACAAAGAGAAGATCACCTTCAAAAATAGTCACTCCGTTATAGATTACACTGTCTTGCGCACGAAGCGTTAGTATGTTGAGTATGAATACGAGTAGAATCGTTATTTTTTTCATTTTATCTGCTAAAGGGTTAAATTAACTGCTACCTTTCTTCTTTACGGTAAAGCCTGTTCTTTTCAAGAATAGAGACAAGCATCGAGGAAGAAGCTTTGTATAGCGTCGTAAAAGTACGAAATTCCATAAGGAATAGAATGGTAGATAAAGGCTTTTATGAAGCAGAGTATTCTCAGCGGTAGTCACAAGTTTCATGTTTTAGCGGATAAATCGAGAACTTAGAATATTTTTTTTATAAATATATTGACCAAAATATTTTGATAACAGCAACTAAATACGGTTATTTATCCCTAAATTCAGATGGATTAACCTTTTTTAGTGTTTCTCTTAAATTATAATACACATGATTCGATCTAAAATAGTCGGTACAGGGGCCTATATTCCTACAGAGGTAATAGGGAATGAGGTTTTTTTAAACAATACATTCTATACCGATGAGCATACGCCGATCCAGCAGCCTGTGGAGACGATAATACGCAAGTTTAAGGCAATCACTGGGATAGAGCAGCGTCGATACGCACCCCTAGGTATTGCCGCTTCCGATATAGGTGCCTTTGCAGCAGAAGAAGCTATTAGACAATCGGGAATAGATCGCGAATCTATAGACCTGATTATTGTCGCACATAACTACGGAGAGATGAAATATCCCGGTGCTCCGCGCGATATGGTTCCATCGATAGCCTCACGTATAAAAAATAAACTGCGTATCCAAAATACGGCGTGCATTCCATATGATATCATATTTGGGTGTCCAGGTTGGGTACAGGGATTGATTCAGGCGGATATGGCGATCCGGTCTGGCGATGCGCAGATCTGTCTAGTAATAGGTGCAGAGACACTCTCGCGGGTACTGGATCCTACAGACCGGGATAGTATGATTTTTTCCGATGGTGCAGGAGCCTGTATCGTGAAGGCTACTGAGACAGGAAAATCAGGTATCATAAATACAGCTGTACGATCTGACACCGGATACGAAATTGATTATATCAGTTCGTCCAACAAAAATAGTGGAGAAACAGGAGAGCCGCAGTACATCAAGATGAAAGGAAGAAAGGTATATGAATATGCGCTCAAATATGTACCCCAGGCCATGAAAGATTGTTTCGACAAAAGTCGTGAAGCGATAGGTGATCTAAAGATGATTTTCCTGCATCAGGCCAATGACAAGATGGATGAAGCTATAGTCAAAAGATTTTTTGAACTCTATGGAATAGAAAGTCTTCCGGCAGATATCATGCCGATGAATATCGCACACATGGGTAATAGTTCGGTAGCCACGGTGCCGACACTACTACATCAGGTATTAAGCAAAGAGATCGATTCATTCACATTGAAGGAAGGCGACTTGATCCTATTTGCGTCTGTAGGTGCTGGAATGAACATCAATGCAGTAACCTATAGGTGGTAATGCGGGATTAAGCCTTAATTTCTAATCTTAAAAATGAGTGAGAAGCAACTTTGTAATCAAGAATTTCGACATTTTTTTCTTTCGTTTGTGCAGTTTTATGCGTCATTTCATTGTTATTGAACACCACATTGGTGTCTATGCTGAAATGAAAAAGGGGGAATTCGTCTAAAAAGGCAAACATAGTCTTTCAAACTTATGGGAATATCTGATGCTTATGTAACAGGTATTCCCATCCCCTGTAAATCACAAAAATAGGCCTAAGTATTCGACACCGCCTTCAATATCGAATACGCGCATGGTCGTTTTCGATATCTCTCGCCAATTTAAGGATATAGACTTCTTGCTGTATGCCAGGTTTCTCTTTTCAATTCAAACCAGTCCGTCATATCGCCTTCATAGTCAAATGTCTCTCTGAGATCAAACCCTAATTTAGACAGTACCCTTTTTGAATTCAGGTTTTTGGGATCGGTGATCGCATAAATAGAATCTATACTTAGCTTTTCAAATCCAAAACTTAGAATAGCTCTAGAAGATTCGGTAGCAAAACCCTTTCCCCAATGTTTTCTCTTAAAACGGTATCCAAGCTCATAAAAATTAGTTTGATTATTCAGTGGTCCTTCAAAATACTTTAATCCCGACCAACCGATACATTCATTTGTTATCTTATCTACAACAGCCCAGCGAGCAATCCCGTTTTTTTGATATTGTATTTTTAGCATGTTGATTACTTGAGTAATTTCGGATATTGAAGTTACGGGCCTATTCTCTAAATACAAATGAACTTCAGGATCAGAATCCATTTCAAATAAATCATTTGTGTCAATATGATCGAGCTCTCTCAAGAGAAGGCGTCCTGTTTCAATAATAATTTTCATAATTTAGTGTTTGATTACCCTATATAATAGCATTTTGAAAAGTAAATATAAAGAATTCTAACGTATCGTTCCCACTAGTAGAAGTTCATGGGGCCATGCACGCTTTTGATTTTTTTCTGTTCGTAATCAGACAGTTTTTACAATCGGCAAGTACATCCTGCCGCCGGTACCTAAATTATCCAGATACTCCCTTACAATAGGTATATCCGCCTCTGCCCAGTCATAGCGCAGCATCTCCGCCGCTTCTACCCATATGGCCTGTACATGCTCTGTAGCCTTTACAGTGCCGGACTTCAATTCACAGACGAATGGATATAGGCAGATCGAAAAGGTAGGGTAGTGGTGTTCTACAGGCGTCAATGCTTGGTCTATACCGATGTTGACACCCAGTTCCTCTCGCACCTCCCTACGCAGGCCATCTTCTAGTGATTCGTCCTTTTCGAGCTTTCCTCCCGGAAATTCCCATTTCAGCGGCAGCTTCATGCTGGCCGATCGTTGGCAGATCAGGACCTTACTTTTATGGACTATTATAGCACAGGTTACATGTAGCATATGCGCCTAAAGATAGAGAAAGTAAATAATAAAAAAATAGCTACAGATTGACAACTCGATATTTCCCCCCTTTCCTTGTGTTGAATTTGTAGCGATTGCCTTCCTTGTTTACTACAGCTTCAGCCCCTATAATTTTTGCCTTCTGTGGCATTATAATATCACATTCTTTTCCTCCATGAGATATGATTTCAACTTCTTTCAAATTTCCATTCTCCCATTGTATACACAGTTCAAAATTCCCACGGGCCTTTATGCCATTAATATTCCCCGTTTTCCAGGCAGTTGGTAGTGCCGGTAATATACGTATGAAGCCCTCGTGGCTCTGCACAAGCATTTCTATAATTCCTGCTGATACACCAAAGTTTGCGTCAATTTGGAAAGGAGGATGTCCGCTAAATAAATTAGAATACACCCCTCCACCAGGCCTACGCTTAACATTTTTTTTAGCTGCAGGCTCTATAAAGACGAATGATTTATTTAAAATGCTATAAGCACGGTCTCCGTCCTGCATTCTAGCCCACCAGTTTATCTTCCAGGCCATACTCCATCCGGTACTCACATCCCCTCGGTGCTCAAGAGTTTGTCTAGCCGCCTTTACCAAATCTGCATTATCATCATTGCTGATCTGTGAGCCTGGAAAAAGCCCAAACAGATGAGATATATGGCGGTGCGAATCGTTGGGATCGTCAAGATCTTCTGCCCATTCTTGAAGCTGCCCGTATCTGCCGATTTTGAAGGGGTAGAGCTTAGCCATTGATTTTTCAACTTTATTCCGGAATTCAACATCTACATTTAACTCCTTTGATGCAGAAATAATGGATTTAAAAAGCTCTCTGACGATAGAAATATCCATTGTTGTGGCTTTTCCTATACTATATTTCTTCCCTTCAAACGTGTATACGTTTTCGGGAGAAGTAGAAGGTGCTGTTACCAAAAAACCAGACTTTGGATCTTCCACAAGCCAGTTTAGCATAAATTGAGCAGCACCTTTCATCAAAGGATAAGCCTTTTCACGCAAGAAATGCTTGTCCTGCGTATAATTAAAATGTTCCCATAGGTGTAAGCTTAACCATGCACCACCCATCTGCCAGCAAAATGCCTGGGGATAATACGTTTTGTCGGCTTCAAAATGACCTACAGGCGATGTTTTTGCCCACAGGTCTGAATTATGATGTGCTACCCAACCTTCGTGTATACCATAATTTACCCGAGCAGTTTCTTTTCCGTTGATTGACAGTTCTTCGATAAACGATAGCAAAGGTTCATGACATTCGGACAGGTTTGTGTTTTCAGCCAACCAATAATTCATTTCTGTATTAATGTTAATCGTATAATTACTGCCCCAGGGAGGTTGTACTTTGTCATTCCATAGCCCTTGAAGGTTGGCGGGTCTACTGCCTGGTCTCGAACTAGAGATAAGCAGATAGCGTCCATATTGAAAAAATAAAGCCTGCAAGTGCAGATCAGATGGATCTTTTTCAAAGTTTCTAAGTCTACTATCTGTCATCAATTGCGCTTTCTGCGCAGGAGCTTCGAGGTAGAAGCTTACCCTGTCAAAAAGTTGCCGGAAATCTCTTGTGTGGTCATCAGTCAGCTTTCCTATTTTGTTTTTTAAAGCGTTGGTCATTTTTGCTTTAGCTTCGTTAGATGCTTTTTTATCCCCATTTTTTGGAAACCTGTTAAAACCATTAAAGTTCGTGCTTTCTGTCAAAACAAGAGTCACCTCATCGGCACCGATAACCTGGAGGAAGTCACTACCGACCTGAATCTTTCCCCCTTTATTACGGATAGCTAATCGAGCTTCAAATTCCAAGCCTTCATTGGGATCGTAAGTCACTTGTTCTGGAAAGTAAGTTCTATGGGCTACATATTTAGGTGCTTTTCCCTGCAGCAATAGCTGTTGCCCTTCTACATGGCTTGTAGCTTTCAGTTCGCTGCTCAATCTTGATTTAAAAGTTATTTTTCCTTTTTTGTTGGCTTTAAGGTGGATGACCAATGCTTTTGCCGGATGACTTACAAAAGCAGTTCTGGTATATTTAACCTGATCTATTGTATACGTTGTCGTGCTGATCGCCTTTTGAATATCCAATGTCCTTAGATAGTCCGTAGCCTTTTGTCCATCGTGTTCAAAATCTAACCATAAGTCTCCTAGCGGAAGGTACCTGGCAGAGTAAGGGCCCTGCATTTTACGCCATGTTTTTTCGGCTTGGTCAAATTTATTGTCAAATATTTGTTTGCGCAAGACGGGCAGGAGAGAGGCCGCTTCCGGATTATTGCCTGGTTCCGGATATCCAGACCATAAGGTATGGTCATTCAACTGGAATCTCTCTTGTTGCACACCACCAAATACCATTGCTCCTGTTTGACCATTTCCAAGAGGCAGTGCCTCTTCCCAGTATTCCGCTGGACGGTCATATTTTAGCAGCAGTTCAGTTGCGGACTGCGCCTGTAATCTTGGTATTTGAAAAAGACAAAGAGAAATAATTATAAAGCAGTACGATTTCATTATGGTATTCGATTAAATTTTAATTATAGCCAAGATTTTGGACGAGCATACGCTCGTAGTTTGTTTTAATTTCGCGGGTTGGCATAGGTACCCTATTCCAATGATTGTCAAAAACAACACTAAATGTTAAATGACAGCCATGCCATAAATTCTTAATTGCATTACATTCCATTTTAGAAATTACTAAGGTGACAAATTTATAATTCGGTCGCTTCAACGTATCGGACAAAGCTTTTTTTAAAATTAAAAAAAATGTAAGCCCTATTTGAAAGAATTTACGCAATCGATTTAGATAGATCTTATAAAATATTCTCCATTTGGACGATGAACTATGAAACTCTCCAAAGAGTCGATTTTATCACAGACAGACAGACAGACAGCATGTCAAAAGCTTTTATCCTAAATACCCTGATGACGAAATTAATTACCCTTCATTAGTTAAAAGAATTAATTTTGTATGAAATTTTATCATTATGGGAAGGCCAATTTATTCAATAGAGGACGACTCTCTATGCTGTCCGATTTGCGGAGCAACGGCGGAATGGGTATATTACGCTGATAGCAAACAAAAACTTGTCCAGCATTATATCTGTATGAATGATAGTTGTCAATACAGTTTTCTTATTGGAGCGGATTGAAAAAAAATCCAGGTGTAAACAGGCCTTCAATTTAGATTATAGGTCTATCTACTCTTAACTGCTGTAGTACGACTAAGGCTTATTACCCGTTCTTATTATTTTGATTCTGTTCATTTTTCATTGCGATTGTTCTATATTATCTCCGGAGCAGCATCCTTATCATTCGATTCTCTGATAGCAGAAGCTATTTCCTTCAAAGCTTCACTCTGCTCGCGTAGGGCAGAGGCATGTTCTCTCTTTACTGCGAGGTACCTCTCCAGTAATGCAGCCAACATCAGATACACAGCATAAATAATGAGCACTATTATGGCAGCCCAGACCAAGTACATTAAAATTGCAGTTATAATCATAATTGTGTTATTTATATTCCTAGTTTACCACGGCCACTTTTACCAAAGGCCCAATATGCCAGCATCCCTAAAAGATTTGTTATAAGAAGGAGCACAATCCATAAGGCTCTTTCACTGTCCTGTAATACGGGGTTTTTAATAGCGTGGTATATCGTGTAGATAAAGGTGCCGAACAGGGGAACCATAATAAAGAACTCTTGGAAACTGATGAAAAGTAAATTCATAATTTTAAGTCTGTTTTATGATTTGGTTTTTATATGTTTAATAGATAGTCATCACATCGTTTTCTGATATTGGCCCAATATACAATACACAGAAAAAAAGTATGTAGATATCAACTATTCAGCCTGATACCTTAAAGATACATAGAATTTTCTATTCGTACAAATTTATTTGCATGCAGTACACAGTGCGGCAGGCCGCAAGTTTATGATACAAGACCATCTCCATAATTCCTTGCAGACGAGGTATTTTGGAGAGCAGGAGGTCTATCTTATCCAGGCACCTATTTCATTCTTTGTTATTCATAGATGTTATTCCAGATAAAGTCTTGATCTAACTATATACTCAGTCTCTTTGATATAGCGCTCCATTATTAGTTTCGAATTCTTGAGTTCGTATTTGAATACCGCATTTTTACCATTGATATTTAAATGTATAGAATCCTTGGATACAGTATAGCTGCCGTCGCCTTCAGGTGACTTAAAAGCCCCATCGGGCAGAAACTGTACAGTCATGTTTTTGACCGAATCCAGCCTATCTTTGCCTCCGTCATAGGGCGTACGATCCATATTCAGGTAAGTTATCTGTTCGGCCACGAGCTGCCATTTTTTATGTAAAGGGTGCTTTAGGCTGTTGAACGAAAGAAAAACTATACTTGATAGGACGATTAAATAGCTGAATAACCTCATAGTAGCAAATTTAACATTTTAAGTTGTCGATTGCATCCAATAGCGCATTACCTGACAAAAAAATCCCTCGAGTGGGGAGCTTCAGGGATTTTTAACTAACCAATTATTAACCTAAATTATGAATACCTATATAACGTCAAAACACATGCCGATAGTATATCCGTTTCAAATAATACATAGACGTTACGACCGTTTATTTCCTGCTACCCTTTACAGCCGCGATTGCCCCTTACATCGTTAGCTTTTCTAACGCCGCCTCCCCCTTATACGTAGATGTGCAATTTGATATTGTAAGCTATGTTCCTTATCTTTAGGTACTACTAGTTTTTTTAACATACCATATTATGATTAAACCACTCTTACAGGACCTAAGGTATTCAATGGTTTATAAAGTTATCTTAGGGATATTGAATCTATTAATGCTTGCTATTATTATTTTTTTATGTACCAGGATATATTTTACACCCCTTGCATTTGACGCACCCATCACTATCCTTATCAGCCTACTCGGATTTTCTATCTTCCTTTATTATCGATTGACACAGTACAGTCGTTATGTCCTCCAGTGGCATGCTTCGCTCAGCGATCAGGGGATTTGTATTTTTGATCCAAGACTGGGTAGGCTAGATTATTATTGGGACACAGATTTTATTGGAATAGATTCATTTAATCTGCTTTTGGAAATTGGGCCCTATGGGCCACCCGAGCGAATGAACAGGACATACGGTGATTATAAGATCAGCAAGTGGTTGACAGGGCACAGGCAGATCGTGGATTCAAATGTCGCATTTGTAATTCAAAGGGACTTCAAGCACATCAAATTAGATGAGATAGACCAAACCCGATTAATAGATGAAGGCAAAAATACATATTACCGTTTTCTTAATACCAATAAGTGGAATATGCTTTTCTTCAAATTTTGTTTTTGTTACATCACTACCGCACTTTTGGTGTTTTATGTGCTTACTTTCGATATGTTTTATTTTAATCCTTCAATAGCATTAGCCATCTGTATTATGGTGAGTATACATTTGACCATCAGTTTTCAATATTGGAATTATGTGAGGTACATAAGTAGTTTAGCACTAATGGCGAGTAGCATTATTTCGGTAATAGCCTTTTCTTACATTATGTTTGATAATGTTCATTTTAAGAATGAAATGTTCTTTTTTATTTGGGGAATAATATTTGGCTTTATTTTGACCCTCAGTATATGCGTGTTCGTTTATTTCCATAGGCCGCTTGTGTTTGTTTTAGCGCCCAAGATTAGGTACGGCATTTTATTTAGCTGTTTTATACTCATTAGTTTATTTAGTGGAGCATTTCTAAAAGTCGGCAATATCGCATTTTCGGAACAGCCATACGTATGGGAGAAAGGTACAGCAGATTCCCCCCTTATGATTTTCATCTTCGTGGGAGAAGATCCTGATTACGTAAAATTTGACGACAAGGACTGGGGAAGTCATCATATGGGATTGTTTTTCCTGAATTGGGCAGAAATTGACCAAAGCACCC
This sequence comes from Sphingobacterium sp. xlx-130, assembly GCF_011007405.1. Classification (NCBI taxonomy): domain Bacteria; kingdom Pseudomonadati; phylum Bacteroidota; class Sphingobacteriia; order Sphingobacteriales; family Sphingobacteriaceae; genus Sphingobacterium; species Sphingobacterium sp. xlx-130. The sequence goes on along the minus strand of NZ_WFKN01000006.1, from coordinate 494,444 downwards.
AACGTGTCGAGATCTTGACCTATAAAGGGCGGTTAGGTATCCCTTGGATGTATAAGAACTATTCCAAAGACGAAAAACATAAAGCGAAAGTTATAGCAGGCTCAGAATAAAACATAATTAGTGTACTGATATTATCCATTCCGCTAGTATGCATGGTCATGATGTTAACGAAGAGGTTACATCGCTAGTTATCTTCTATACATCTATTTCATCAAGTCCTCCTACTTGTAGTGCTCGTAGAATCTATTGCTGAATAGTACTGTAGGGTCATATTTTAGTTTCATACCAAAGAAACTGTCTGCCTGCGGATACGCTTTACGCATCTTTTCTCTGTCGATATGCAACCTATAAGGCAGGTAAAACGTTCCTTCATTTTTCAGGGCTGCATCCACAAGCTCATTAGTCAGCTCTTTCATTGCCTCTTCCTGTTCTTTTGTTTTCTTTTGATTGAACAGGATCACAAATCCATATACATCTTCTTTAGCATAGTTCAGGTAGCTGTCCCTATCCTCACGGACACCACGTATTGTGATATTTAATAGATCAATTGTAGACCGTTTTAAGATCGGTTTGATATCCTGTATAAAATGATTGAAGTGTCTTTCTGGAATAAAGTACTCCTGCAATAGATCTGTAGAAGCAGTATCTTTGTTTTCAATCAGCGATACATGATCATTTAAGAGTTCATTTCGGGTGTAGACAGTATTTTTAGAAATCTTATTCTTGCCCGTTTCCAGATCCCATCGCAGTCTCTTTCCGTATTCACTACCTACACTACCTCTAAATACCAGCCGCTGTGTTTCAGTGCTTTTCGTTTGTTGGAGAGCAGGTATATCCGTCTTTACTTCCTCAAAATAGTTAAGTGTAGCCTCTTCTAGAAAGTGTTTATCCGAGATCCGTAACCTTCCAAATACAAGATTTACATTTGGGTTATCAGACACATATTTCTTATAGGAGCTTACATAGTTGGCAGGAGATAGTCTGATATACTTATAGGTCAGTGCTGCATTGTCGACAACATGGAGCTTAACATCCAGTATTACACCAAACAAACCATATCCACCCAATACCAGCTTGAATAATTCCTGATTTTCGCTTCTGCTACAATTCAACACCTTACCGTCAGCCAGCATTATCGAAAAGGAGTGAACACTTTTCGATATAGGAGGTAGGTCTTTCTGCCAGCCATGTCCATTCACACTGATCGATCCTCCGATGGAGAAAGAGCTAAAAGCCTGCATTATCGCAATAGATTTACCATACCTGTCAAGATACTTCAGGGCATCCTCCCATAAAGCGCCAGAACCTATCGATAAGATGTTCTTCACTGTGTCAAGCTCCATATGCTTATAGGGGAGCATATTCAATAAGATACCATCAGGTGATATCGTGTGGCCTCCCATGCTATGTTTGGCGCCCGAGATCGAAATTTTTAAACCTTTCTCTCTAGCATATTTGAAGATGCCCTTAAGCTGCGCTTCAATTTGGTTTCTATCTGCCGGAATGGCAATAATAGTATCCATCTTTGTGAGATTCAACTGACTGGCATCATTAGTATATCCTCGCGGAATTTCGACTTTGGTTCCAGCTTCCTTCCACCTTGTTCTCAGTAGGTGAAAAGAAGGTATAGACAAGAAAAGTATCAAACAGACTGCCCCAATGAGCCAAAAGTATTTTGTTTTCATTACACTGCAAATTCAATTGTACAATATACCTTATTGTACCGTTTCTTTTATACCAAGACATAGAAAAGTTCTATTTTTCAGTGAATTTGTACCCCGTATAATACAAAAAAATCTCTGAGACGATACCTTTGGACATAAACTTCAGGATTTCGATTTATTGTAAGATGGTGGTTAATAAGATGGATATGCCAGAGATATAACTTCCTGCGTTTACAATAGAAATCTAATTACTTGTTAGCATCGTTTTTTTAGCGCAGTGTAAGAAGTCACTTTATCAGAATACGCCAAACGAAGCCATTTAAAAAGTAGCGATATGCAAATTTCTTTTTATAGACTGTTACACAATACCACTATGAATATTTAGATTAATATTAACATAATGTTAATATTTTATATTACCAATTTACTTTAATATTTGTTTTTTATGTTTGAGAAAATCTTATTCGACGTTCATTTGGATGTTTTGTTTTGGTGTAAATTTTAACTTTTTTTTTGTGCATGCGTTTTATTTACTACTATTACAGGCTTTTCTATGCTCATTTTGAAACCCATGACAATCCTCTTTTTAAGAGCATAGTTGCTATGGGGATGGCATTTGTTCTCATGCTAGGGATTGTTTATTCTATTATTGAATATTTGAATCCCGGCTCCATCAAGCATACTGAATATAGTAGGGGAGAAAAAACCATATATATCCTGTGTTTCTATTTCCTTTGGCATTACTCTTTGAAATACATTTTAATCCACTTTGCCAAAGTGGATCCTAACACTGGTGTGTCCAATTTATATAATTACACCCCATCTATCCGAGCCTCTAAATATAACATGGGGGTACATGCATTTCTAATTGCATTACTTCTTTTTTTGGGTTATTTAAGAGTTCAGTGATCCGGTATTTTGATTAGAAACCTTATGGACATTTTATTAAAACTTCTATTTTGTTTGCAGATAGTTATATTGTTGAGTAGTAAATCTGGTCCAAGAAAGCCCCATGCTGATGAGTATCTCTATTCGGTCATAGATACAGCAGGTCCGGTGGATCGGTATAGAGACAAGGCTATAAGTATGATTGAACCGTACTGTGTTTTCACTGCCAATAAATAGAAACTTTGAAGAATATATGAAAGGAACTATCTATCTGATACTATGTGTTTTTTTAAGTGCCACGAGTATTTTCTTAAGCTATTTATGGATATCAACGACAAAATACAAAGTTAACAACAAAGAATATGTACAGCTTTTTGGTTTGCCCTATGGACTGCAGTTTGCATACCATGATTACATTTACGGTGGGATAACTATATGTGATAAAGATGAGAAAATCATTTTGTCATCAGGAAAAAAAATAGGTATGGAACAGGTCGAGGTAAGGCAGTTGTTGTGCTATACTGTATTACCTCGGGAAAAAGTGCTTTTCAAATTCTTAGATGGGACTAATAAAATTCAATATTGTTCCATCAATAGATTTCATAGGGTGACTTATGAGCAAAATGAAAATTTGGGTAATTGTACGGACTTATTAAGTGTTTTGAGATGGATACGGTTTGAAATCTCGCCGCTAAGTACCCGCTATGCCCTGTTTACAGGGATTTTATCGATGATTTTAATGACAAATATTGTTTTGATTATAAGGCTTTTCTCAATGTTGAAGTATAAGCTAACGTTAAGGTCTTAAAAAGTAGATGCTTGTTGAAAAAGGGAAATATTTAGTTGCACAAAAAAAATCCCTGGAGCGGGGAGCTTCAGGGATTTTTAACTAACCAATTATTAACCTAAATTATGAATACTGTTATAACGTCAATTCCTATGCCGATAGTATATCCGATCGTCATAATAACATAAAGGTTACATTCGGATTATATTTTCTTCTATCAATATTCTATACTTGACGATACTTTTTTATCGAGTACCTCTGATGGATATAGCGGTAAAAAAAGCCCCCCGCAACATAACAGACAACATCCCAGATATCTGCCGTATGGTGATCCGTAGTTCGCGGCATGATATACTCAAATACGTAAGCGGTTAATACCGAGATCAACAGGATTTGAAATAGGGGATAGCGGTATGGTTTGGAAGTGCCCAGTATGCAAAGACTTACCGATTGCGCTACGTGGATAATCAGCGGTACGAATACAAAATCCGTCAACCAGTTGTTCAGAACCGGAATCGGGTGTCCGGAAACTCTTGTAAAACGGATCAAAAACCAACTGATACAATAGAATTGGAAATAACAGTCGTCCAATAGGTATACTAATGAACGAAAGAAACCGCGATAAGCATAGCTAAGCCGCCACATAATAGTAAGATTAAGAACATGTACCAACCAACCGCTTTCTGTTTCTTTTTAAGGGGCGAATCATTTGGATCCGGGGCAAATAAAGTTTCCCGTATTTCGTAAATGTTTCTCGATAACCAACTTCCTGAATTCTTAGCCATAACAACCATTATTTGTGGCAAAATTACAATATTTAAAACAACGTCTCGAAGATTTAACCCCACATTGATCACTCCATGCAGTCCATCTGCATGATCCCATTTGGTTGTTTGAATTTATTCTATTCCTCATTTATATATCCCTTCAATTCCTCTCTAAGTTGATAGTATCGCTCGAGTTCCCGTTGCAGGTCACTTTCTTCGGATATTGCTTTGTCTTCTGTAGGCAGTGGCGCATCAAATGATCCTTCGATGACTTCTAATGTGATCTTGTCGTCTAGAGATATATGATCAAAGTACCAGCTGACGTGTTCGGATGCATCAGAATCTAAACCTCCTATTGATAGCGTGCGACCTTCGCTTCCGCCTTCTCTGTGTACAAGAGACGTGATAGCCGTCAATACAAAGTTCTCTTTGTCAAAACCAGCTTTACAGATCTGCCTGCCATTGATTTTTACATTAATTCCCAGGTTGTTCATCTTTGATTTATCCATTGATGTAATCTTTGAGTTTTTCCTTTAGGTAATGGAATTCCTCCAGTTTGTATTGCAGTTTTTCTTCTGGCGATGTTGTACTTTTGTGACGTTCGATGGGCGGATCAAAAGAACTGTCGATCAGCTCAATTTCTATGGTATCTCCTAATTTGACATCAGTATTATACCAGCCCAGGTGATCATCTTCATCTGAATCCAAGCCACTCACATTAAAATTATAATATTCACTACCGTCGTTTCTGTGTACAAAAGTTACACATCCGGTTACCACGTAATTCTCTTTGTCAATTCCAGCGTTAGTTACTACTTTGTCGTTGAAGCTGACCTTCAAACCGTATGATTTATTCATGATTATTTAGTCTTTTCATATATAAAATGTTTTTTTAGACTTTACTGTTTCAGCTATTACGCGCAATTGAAAATTACTCACACAGCATTGTGTCAAAGTCTAGCTGCAATTGTGTCGTACCATCTTTATCAACCCGCACCCACTTGAAGCTTTTTAATGCATAGGCATTTCCCTTATCTAAAGTCACCCATTCATCAATTCCCCTGGCTCCGTTTCGGAGATCGTTATGTGTGCCTAGCCCCACAGGTGCGGTGTAGCTTCGGTCCTTAACGAGAAATTTGCAGCCACCTGCGTTTACAGCTTTATCGGCATCTGTTTGTGACAAATATCTCGACTTGGTGTAGTTGGGCAAGGTATTATGCACCATCATTGGAGACATAGACGTTGCACAAGAATTGAGCAGTATTATTACTGCTATGCAGCATATTTTTAAAAAATTCATAGCTTTTATATTTTTCTCCTGCACAGAAATATAGTAGATGGATATCAACTATTTGATGTGCCATCATTAAAGATAGCTATTACATTCTATTGCTACAAATGGATTTGAAAGATAAAAGTATCTCGACAGGATGCCCATTTAATTTTTTAGCTCTGTTGGAAGCTATGCTCTACAAAAAGGCAGACAATAAAAAATACCTTGAGCGGGGAGCTTCAGGTATTTTTAACTAACCAATTATTAACCTAAATTATGAATACTGATATAACGACAATTCCTATGCCGATAGTATATCCGATCGTCATAATAACATAAAGGTTACATTCGGATTATATTTTCTTGTATTAATAGAGGAGGAGCTAGATTAATTCCTATGTATCTTTAATATACTGCGCCTATTTCAATTTTTTGATAGCCTCACTCTGTAACTACCACCAATTGTTCTATAGTGGCATCGTCTCGCATATTTAACTTCGTTGAGGACTTCGTCGTTCCTTTCAGATCGGGGTTCGCTTCCCGCCATTCCTTGGCCGTAACGCCAAAAAGAGCCACGTTGAGCAGGTCTGCTTCTGTAGCATATACCAGACCTACCTGTTGTTTGGTGATCTGCTGTGGAATTAGATTTTCTCTAATAGCATCGGTGTGTATTTGATAGTTTACTTTTGCCAACGTACGTTGCAGACTCCAGTCTAATTTAAGACGGTCATTTTCTTCATCTTTGAGACATTGATATTCTTTGACTAGCAGCAGCTGAAATTTCGGGCTGATCCACATTCCAAAATGAAATGCAATGTCTTTATGTGCATAAGTTCCGCCATATCTTCCTGGCTTGGCTGTAATTCCAATTGCATTGGTTGCCTCAATCCAATTTTTCACAGACAAAACGAAATTATTACTTCCTGCGGAATTTTTAATTGTACCGAATTCGGTATAATTAAAATTGGGATTGTATAAGGCTTCCCATTCGCCAATATATTCAATAGTGCTTTTGAGTGTGAGCCATTTTATGATAATGGCTTCCTGCATTTGGCTCTTAGCCATATCAGTAAGTGAAATAAAATCATCTTGCTTTTGCGAGATGATACTTATTTCTTTACCTCCGATTTCTATTTTCTTATTCTTACTCATAATTTATCCCCGAATTTATAAATTGGTATGGTGTTTATTCACCATAATTACGTTGTCAATTAGCTAATCGAAAAGGTCTTATCGATTTACATCCACAGCCAGATCCATATCACGCAGGTATACTTCCCTCATATAGCCATCCCATTCCGGCTCATCCCGCATGATAACTCCGTATACACACATTCTAGCTTCTTCTGTAAGTGGGGGATAGCCTTCGGCTATAGCGTCTTCATCCAAGAATAAGCCGTTGCGGTCATTCCATGCCAGCCATTCGATTAGTTCGGTTCGGGACATGCTATTGACTTGTTCTAGTAACTTTTCGTCTTTCAGCTCTGATAACTGATACCGCCAATCCGAGTCCCGTTGTATTAAAGATTCGTTCATAACTTTAAGATTTACAAAACGAATATACTAAAAATATTAGTTTTGTGAAAATCTTACGGATACAATCTTTGGTATCCAGAATAGACGGTTGGATTTGATACGCTCGCGGTTGGTCTTCCAGTCGAAGCCATGCCAGAACTCCGCATCCACAAATATTGCCAGTTTATACTTTTTGATCACGATATCGGGACGGCCAGGGAGCGATTTGTCATGCAGGCGGAAGCGGATATTTTTAGACCATAGCGCTTTTCGGAGGAGCATCTCAGGTTTAGAGTTCTTGCCCTTGATACTAGACATATTATAGCTGCGCTGCTTCAAGGTATAGAAGCCAGCGGATTCCTCAAATCGAGGAACTATTATTTTATCATCCTCTTTATCGTAATCAGTCATATCACAAAGTTATCAATGTTAACTATACAAAATATCATATAAAGCCCAATTAAGTTAGGCGTAGCAGTTATTTAAAACTTTAAAAATTAATTTCAACCAAAAGTTGTACTTTGCTGCTCAAATTTATATTCAAAATAAGATGACGACTCTGTTTATTATTCTCATAATACTAGCAAGCGTAATACTTACATTCTTCGTTCTAATTCAAAATCCTAAAGGTGGTGGTTTGTCATCCGGATTTGCAGGAGGAGGAAGCTTTTTGCGCATTGTTCAAAAAAGCATATGGTGAGGATTAAGTAAAATATTATCAAAAATTAAAAGAAATGAAAAGAATCCGTGGCATACTATTATTGGCCGTAATTTTAGTAAGTAGCTGCAAGACTAAAAGCCATCTTGTAAACCTTGAGTATGAATACGACAATGGGGGAAATAGAGATACTGTAAATTTGCAGGTCGAAATGGGGAAAAAGAAAAAAAATAGAGAAAGAGACGTTAAGGTAGTACAAATATCCCCTGATTTGTATAGTATACAATATGGCATAGCAGCTAAGATTTACGGCGGCATTTATTTTACACATCCTATTACGCTACTTTCCGTATCAGAAACTGGTACATTTATCATAAAGCGGAATACAAAGTATAAAATGGGTAGTCAAAATTAACTCTTTCGTAGTCGAAATATCGTTTCCATAAGCTCCACCAAACTAACAGCAAAGCCCGTTATCTTAAAGAATTTATTGCTTTTCAACTGATCCGATCCGTGAAGTAACAGCTAATGGATCTTGCAGAAAGATATCCTACGCGAGGATTTCAGATCTATTACGGCAAAATACGCCTAGAAGGCATTGTGTGGAACCGAAAAAGGGTGCTCCGAGTTTATCGAAATATCAATCTTAAGCTTAGAACCAAACGCAAACGTCGCATTCCTTCTAGGATTAAAGAGAAACTCCAAGTCCCTGGTTCAATTAATGATACTTGGTCAATTGAGTTAGCTTCGCTGCTACTTCGTGGTTATGAGTGATTCGCTTGCGAATGGCCGAAGGTTTAGAGTGCTCAATGTCATGGATGATTATAATCGCGAATCATTGATAAATGAAGCGTTCTACTCCATCCCTGGCGTTAGACAAGTGCAACAATTAAAGGAATTGATTACATCTAGATCTAAACCCAAGCGTATAAGAACGGACAATGGCCCGGAATTTCTATCTAAAGTCTTTACAAATTTCTGTGCAGAAAATGGGATTGAACTGCACTATATACAACCGGGAAAACCAGCTCAAAATGCTTACATCGAGCGGTTAAATCGTACGTTCAGAGAAGATGTACTCGATGCATATCTATTTGGTTCTATAACAGAAGTTAATGCCATTGCTTATGAGTGGCAGATCGAATACAACAGTAATCATCCGCATAAGGCCCTAAATGGACTGAGTCCGTGGTTATACGCTAAAGAAGCTTTGGTATCTTGAAGCGTATTTTTATATTTATTCAATGTTTGAAAACGGGGAAGGCTTCATACCCACTGGCGCTTTTTTAATGTTAGAAGATAAGACTGCCAAAAGAAATTTATCCAGAATCTTTATGTATAAAAATAAAAAGCTCATTTGGTATTAATGAAAAAAGCTTTGACTAACACATTAAAGAGAAGATAGAATCACTTTTTAAACGATAAAAAGTCATAAATAAGTTATTTTATCAAATGCAAGCTTTCCTTGTTTTACTTGAGCTAGTTCCTTAGCACTATAACCAATAGTATGGAGAACATAGTTTGTACTGGCCAACTGTCTTTCTACTTCGCTTTCCCCAAAATCTTCATAATTCTTTTCTGCTATAACTCTTTTTTTTAGTTCATTTTCAATGTTTTCAATGTTCTTCTTCGGGAAAACAGAAAAAAGGTTCATAATACGCGTTCCGAAATATACTTCTGCTGGTCTAAGATTTTTAGAATCAAAATACAGGATTACAAAAATAACCTGTTTAGGATTTAGTTTTTCATCATCTATATTTTTTGGAATATTCGCTATCAAAATAGATGCAACCATCTCTTTATACGTTGTTTTTAGGATATTCGGATCATAACTATAATCTTTATCATTCTCTAAAAGTTTATTTGAACGTTTACCAATGGTTTTAAAATCCTGTCTTAGCTTTTTTTTAAGTGCCTCCAACTCTTTATCCTCCGATTTCTTATTTTTTGTATTTAGGGGGTTGTAAAAATATTTATAATCAGCACATGAAGTGCATAGGATAATAAGTAAGAGAAGTTGAAGAATTTTCATTATTGATAACAATTAGTGTTTTCTAAAAAGTGCTGTAGGTAAAGTTCCCTGTTTTGGTAAAGTTCCCTGTTTTTCAAACAACTTAAAATTATTAAATTAGTTTGTTAAACATTATGAAGAAGAGCAAATTTTCGGAACATCAGATTGTTAATATTCTCAAAGAATATGAGTCGGGGTAAAGCTACAAAGGATATTTGTAGAGAACATGGTATTTCAGCGCCTACTTTCTATCAATGGAAGCAGAAATATGGCGGTATGGACGCACAGCATCTTAAGGAGTTAAAGGCCCTTCAAGAAGAAAACGCTCGTCTAAAACGGATGTTTGCCGATTTGAGTTTGGATCACCGCATTTTAAAAGATATAATAGAAAACCGACTGTAAGGAGCTCATGAATACCTAAAATATAAATACTAATGAATAAAAAGCGCTAAAGCTCTGTGAACGTAAAGAGCTGGTTAATGGAGTGATAGAATAGCATGAAATCAGTATTCATAGAGCCTGTAAAATTGTCTGCATGAGTCGCAGTATGTACTACTATGCGTATAAAAAGGATGATAACGCTATTATTTCAAAGCTAATGGATCTTGCAGAAAGATATCCTACGCGAGGATTTCAGACCTATTACGGCAAAATACGCCTAGAAGGCATTGTGTGGAACCGAAAAAGGGTGCTCCGAGTTTATCGAAATATCAATCTTAAGCTCAGAACCAAACGCAAACGTCGCATTCCTTCTAGGATTAAAGAGAAACTCCAAGTCCCTGGTTCAATTAATGATACTTGGTCAATTGAGTTAGCTTCGCTGCTACTTCGTGGTTATGAGTGATTCGCTTGCGAATGGCCGAAGGTTTAGAGTGCTCAATGTCATGGATGATTATAATCGCGAATCATTGATAAATGAAGCGTTCTACTCCATCCCTGGCGTTAGACAAGTGCAACAATTAAAGGAATTGATTACATCTAGATCTAAACCCAAGCGTATAAGAACGGACAATGGCCCGGAATTTCTATCTAAAGTCTTTACAAATTTCTGTGCAGAAAATGGGATTGAACTGCACTATATACAACCGGGAAAACCAGCTCAAAATGCTTACATCGAGCGGTTAAATCGTACGTTCAGAGAAGATGTACTCGATGCATATCTATTTGGTTCTATAACAGAAGTTAATGCCATTGCTTATGAGTGGCAGATCGAATACAACAGTAATCATCCGCATAAGGCCCTAAATGGACTGAGTCCGTGGTTATACGCTAAAGAAGCTTTGGTATCTTGAAGCGTATTTTTATATTTATTCAATGTTTGAAAACGGGGAAGGCTTCATACCCACTGGCGCTTTTTTAATGTTAGAAGATAAGACTGCCAAAAGAAATTTATCCAGAATCTTTATGTATAAAAATAAAAAGCTCATTTGGTATTAATGAAAAAAGCTTTGACTAACACATTAAAGAGAAGATAGAATCACTTTTTAAACGATAAAAAGTCATAAATAAGTTATTTTATCAAATGCAAGCTTTCCTTGTTTTACTTGAGCTAGCTCCTTAGCTCTAAAAGCAGCAATATGTTGGACATAGTTTGTACTGGCCAACTGTCTTTCTACTTCGCTTTCCCCAAATGCTTCATAATTCTTTTCTGCTATAACTCTTTTTTTTAGTTCATTTTCAATGTTTTCAATGTTCTTCTTCGGGAAAACAGAAAAAAGGTTCATAATATGTGTCCCGAAATATACTTCTACCGGTCTAAGATTTTTAGAACTAAAATACAAGCGAACAAAAATAGTCTGTTTAGGATCTAGTTTTTCATCATCTATATTTTCAGGAATATTCGCTATCAAAATAGATGCAACCATCTCTTTATACGTTGTTTTTAGGATATTCGGATCATAGTCTTTATAACCTTCATTATTCTCTAAAAGTTTATTTGAACGTTTACCAATGATTTTAAAATCCTGTCTTTGTTGCTTTCTAAGCACCTCCAACACTTTATCCTCCGATTTCTTATTTTTTGCACTCAGTGGGTCATAAAAAACTCTATAATCAGCACATGAAGTACATAGGATAATAAGTAAGAGAAGTTGAACAATTTTCATTATTGATAACAATTAGTGTTTTCTAAAAAGTGCTGTATAGTTGTTGCTGGTAGGTATTATATTCTTAAATATAGATCTTCCGTGTATATTATCCGGTAATAAAAAGTTTGATTTCATGAGTCTAATATCCATAATATATTGCATATTATTACCTGTTCACTTCTACGGTTTCCATTAGCTTCCTTAACTATATTGTCTTTCTACATCAGCTCATAAATTATATTTCATTTATTTTCAAAAATTACGCAACAAAAAACGATTTCCGTGTATAATATCTTTAAATAGATATTAAATAATAATGAAACAACTACTTTACATTCATGGAATGGGGTCAGGCAGAGACTCCCGCAAGTACAAGCTTATTGAACAATCATTTCGCAGCACACACCATTGCACCTGTGCCGAGTGGCACAACGATACCGATATCAAGCTCTTTCTCTTTAACCTTTTCAAGCGTTATCTCGGGAGCAAAGAGCTGGTGATTATAGGAGATTCTACAGGCGGCAACTATGCCTGTCAGTTGCGTGACCTCTTGATCAGCAATTCGGTGAGCGTAAGACTTGTCTTGCTCAATCCCTTGTTGAATATAGCCAATCGTATCGCCGACCACCCATTCCCCGATACGTTGCGGGATAGCTTGGCGGCCATAGATCAGGTAGATCACTGCTTCCTATTACAAAGCTTATCCGATGAGGTGATCGATCAGACCAAGGTCAGGCTGGGAGAGCGTGTCGTGCAGCTCAAGGTCGATGATAGCCATCGACTCTTCAGCATTGGCGACTATGTACCTACTATAAAAGCCTATATTCACGATAACGAGGTGTTTGTATAGCCATATCGGCCACCTCGTTATTTTCTTTAACAATTACTAATCTCATGCTCCCTTTGGGGAGCTCAATTACATTTTATATGCGTATTATTTTAATCGTGATCACCATCTTTATAAGCGTGATCGGACAATACAGTTTTGCCCAAGATCTTAGTCTTGGCAATATTTACAATTATGTGAATAGCCGGGAGCAGTTGTCCAAAGAGCAAAAGACATTGCGAAAGGAACTTCGCGCCGAGGCAAAACAGAATACAGCTTCGCTTCAAGACAATCTAACCCAACTCAGAGATAAAGGGTATTTCAAATATATCCATAACAATGTCCAGAATGACAATGCAAAATATCTACTGGCTATAGATAGGAGGCTATTGGTATTGCAAGCTTCACTAGACTCTACCTTACTTACTCTGCAAAATTCCTCCTGGATCGACAGTTTGGATGTGCCCGTGCCACATCTGACATATTACGGGGACAAGGGGAGTAGCAGTCAGTACTACTCGAGCATTGATATACTCCGTCATTTCAGAAAGCGGTATACCTCCTTGGTTCAAAAGTATCCTCGCGATTTTGAACCTTTGTCTATCCAAACAAACGAGAAGTTTGCTTATACGATTCTCGATTTTTGGAAACCTACCGATGGAGATAACTTGAAAAAGTTAGAGCAGGCATTACTAGCAAGAGAAGAGGACTATAAAAAAAGCCAAATGGTTATTGCAGAGCATAGAGCCAAGGAAGCCGAGCGGTTGAAGAAAGAAGCCGAAGCAAGAGCCCAGATCGCAGAAGAGCAACGCTTGGCAGAAGAGAAGCAGCTCAACTTTGAGAAAAAGAGAGAGGCACAGATTGCGCAATTACCCTCAACCTCCGCGATCAAAGCAAAGTTTCGAAGCTACAAACATAAGACTGGGCATACTTTTGAGCTTTTTCCCGTAGGATTTACGCCAAAGCCCAATAAATCAACCTATGACAAGGTCCGGATGTTCGGTAAGGTATATACGGCCAGATATAGAGAGTATGACGCTAATGGGATTAATTCCCTAATCATAGAGTTTTACGACTCCGGTCATATCCTCAGTGTTACCGTATATAAGGGCGGAGGTTCCATCTATAGCGCCGAATACAGAGACGGTGCCAACAGGCCATATGCCGTATATACGAAGACTGCAGACGGCAAATACCACATCACATTCAAGAGAATCTACGATATGTACCTGGATAGGACTACAGAAACATATCGATACTATGCGGCTGAGGCCGATTATTATTATCCATAATGACTATTAGCTATGAAATATATCACAGATAATGGCAGACTATTTCCCAGATCTACCTCCACAACTTTCTCGTTTCCAAGAAGAGCTCGATCTGGTTGAGCACCATCGGCAGCTTCTTCAGTACATCCTGCGACCAGAATCGGAATACCGTATAGTCCATTTCCCGTAGGGCACGGTTTACCCGTTCATCCTTCTGCATATTGCGCTTATTCAGACAGAATAAACTGCGCTTCTTTCGTTTAAAAAACTACTTTTGCATCAAATATTTAAAATTATGAACCTACCTATTTACTCAATGGGAGAACAGCCCACATGCTGCCCGATTTGCGGAGCAAGGACGGAGTGGGGCTATTACGACATTAACAAACAGAAACCCACACAACATCACATCTGTACGGATGATAGCTGTCAGTACAGTTTTCTATCGATAGAGGAGGAGGCAGATTAAAGCTCCATCGCCCTTTTATGTTCCTCCCTCACCAAATCAACCAAAGACTGCGGGGCTAATACTTTCACCTGAGCACCCACCGACAATATCTCCATGATCAGATCCCGTGTCACGTATAAGTTCAAGCTGATACGAACCTCATCCGCGTTATCTACCAATATCTTCTGCGACTCATGTAGCGGCATAGATTTTATATAATTGCCTTGGAAGGACGAATACGATAGTACAATATTCTCCACCTCTTGATCTTCCGTAGCTAGTAATACACCAAAGCTATTCTTAAAATACAACTCTACATTCTTGGCAAAGCGGCTTGCCGGCTGCTTCTTACCAAAGTCCAGTTTAGACATCCTGTCCACAGCAAATACCCGCATGGCGTTTCTGTCCAAGTCTTGTCCTACCACGTACCAACGGTTCTTGGCCTCCTTGATAGCAAGCGGGAGCAATTTACGCTGTTCAGCCTCCGCCTCATAATACTTCTGATATTCAAATTTCAAGAGCAGGTTGTTACGTATAGCGTGAAATATTCCTGCCAGATGTTCCGTGCCCATCGGCCTTCTCCGTTCAAATAGCACCACGTTCGAACTATTGTCGCCCATGCGGAGCAGGTTCAGGATATCGAAAGCCTGCATAGATCGATCCACATGACCTTCATCTGCTTCAATATAATACCTTCTCGTACTGCGGTCACTTTTTATAGACACCCCATAGATCTCGAGAATATCATTTATATGACGTTGGAACGTACGCTGCACAAAGTCAAGCTTTAAATCCTGTATTTCCGATTCCCGTTTTAGGTAAGCATCTAGCTCCTTCCAAGTCAGTGGACTCCGTCGTAGCTTATTAATAATCAGGTTGTGCCGTATCAATGTTTCTTTCTCCGCCATACGCTTTTTTTTAATGGTATCATACAAATATATCACCTCATCACGACAATGTGTGTCGCTATCTCAAATAAAAAAAACATATGCAGCGCGACACAGGCCGTCGCTATGCCCGCCCATCTTTGTGGCATTATGAAAGAAAACCACATACCACACGAGCTCGATTTGCAGTCCTACTGCCTGTCAGGAGAAAAGAGAAAGATCAGCTTAGCAGAAGTAAGCATGATCAGAACTAGCGATTATGGCACTATCGCGAGCTCCAGATTCTTTGTTCATTATTTTGGTACGATGCCACACAGTGAAAAAAGATATGATTTAGATTGTTCGCAATGCCTGCCTTGGCTTTTACAACAGTTTAGTGGTCAGATCATCGACTGCCATTATGAAAAGTCCTTCGATGACGAGCAGCAAAGGATGACTTACGAAGTAGTATACCTATTCATCTCAGGAGGTCTTATGCTTATTATAGACTTTAATAGGAATAGCATCCACTTGTATTACCATAACTATCCACAGGAGCAGATCCATCAGCTATGGGACGCACTACAACAATTCCAGCGGGTAGAAAAATTCGATGATGCCAAAGTATCCTTTATGGTTCAGTACCGGAGCGGGCTCGATACCCAACGTATGGAGATCAAAAATACCGAAATAGATATCAGCCGTCATTACAATGACGATTTCGAGGCCGTAGACCAGCTTATACAGTCACGATTACGTTTAGAAAAAGATAAAGGCATCGTATTGCTTCACGGCAAGCCAGGTACCGGCAAGACCAGCTACATACGGCACCTCATACACCACATAGACAAAGAAGTCATTTTTGTACCCGTACAGTTGGCACAAGACCTAGCAGGCCCACAGTTGCTAACCTTTTTCATCGAGCATCCCAATTCCATTTTCGTTATCGAAGATGCCGAAAATCTGGTGATCGACCGCGAGGTGCAAGGCATGTCGGCAGTATCCGCACTGCTCAATTTTACCGACGGCTTACTGGCCGATAGTCTGGGTATACAGTTTGTCTGTACCTTCAATACCGATCTATCACGGGTCGACAAAGCCCTATTGCGCAAAGGTAGGCTCATCGCCCAGTACGAGTTCGGCCTATTGGCCAGAGACAAAGCGCAAGCCCTTTCCGATTCCCTCGGCTACGATACACACATCAGCGAAGCCATGTCGCTAGCAGCTATTTTCCATCAGGAGGAGCAGCCACAGCAGCGCACGAAAAGTAGCCACAGAGCCGTAGGATTTAAGATAGCTTAATGATAAGATATAGATCTATGTTAATGAACATAAAGTTTTATTTAGATAGTGCCGGGCTGCCTGATTTTGGACAGATACGTTACATCGGCATAGGTAGCGATGGTGTACAGATATGCCAGCTACTATATCAGGAATACCGAATCAACGAGTTGGCATATTTTCATCATACTGAGAATTATAGCCTTCCGCCCGATATACAATTTTTACCATTCCCCGCCACCGTACAGTGGCGGGTAGGAGATACTGCCTTTCCCTATATGGGAGAAGGGATGTCCTCTTTATTATTGCAGCTCAAAGAAGAAGGAGGCCTTAAATATAATATGGCATATATAGATGACGAATATCTCGCCAGACTTTTTGCAACGATGCACCCCGAAGCCGTTTTAGTAGGATTATGGGGTGAGCCTATGGTCAGCTATCTATTGAAGCAATCCTATACCCGCGCTTTTCGCTGGCTATTGCGTATCCCCTTTAGGTTTGAAGGATACGATGTCCTCTCTGATATAGATCGTCTACAGTTGTCCGAACAGTCTAATATTAGCCTTATAGACAGTCAGTCATTGGTACACGCCCAGCAGCCTGATGGTATGGCCCTCGACCAGGCATTCGATCTTGTACATCGCTATACCTGCCAACAGATGATGAATCTCGGCTAAAATATTTATAGAAATCAGAATTTCGACGACATACATTGACGCATAGGTATGGTACTTTCGCTAACAACAGATTAAAATTATGGAAACAAATACAAACCAACAAAACGAGAAGACAGCATCATACGGTCAGAGTACATATAGACCAAATCGAGCGGGGCAATGGATCAAGGGGATCCTTGTTATCACCGTATTTTTTATGCTTTCATTTCATTGTATGCCCGATCACGGGCATATCTTTCCAAAGCAACAGCTTTCTTTTACGAATACGTTTATAAGCCACTCAGAAATTGACAAATTGATAGAGCGGCACAACCAGGCTTCTGGATTTGAAAGAGCTCTGATTCGCCAGGAGTATTTACACCGAAAGTTTGTAGAGCTAGGTGTTATTTTCGAAAAAGGAGATGATGAATAGTTTTTGATATCAATATTATATTGTATAATTACGGGTTGCCGTAATACTTAAATTAATTAAAACCGATATTTATAATTTCTATTATCTAATCATTAAAAGAATCAAATTATGCCATTATTTATTTTAACATTAACACAGCGCAAAGCTGCAAATGGAGTTATTCTTGAAAAGGGGATGAGTGTAGAAGTCGTAGCTTTCCTTGAGTCTGACATCTATGCCAATGGAGGCGGAAAACTTGCTGACGCATTCATGCGGACGTATGGAATAGATATCAAACCCTTAGGTGGAGCTCAGAGTGTGAGGCCGTATCTTCAGGTTACTAAAGTGTGATCTATAGAGAGGTTGTCTTTTTCAATATCTTTTGATTTATTGTTTAATTTCAATTATACTTGCATCCGAACCGTTAGATATACAGCATCAATTATGTTTGATTTATTTTATGCCTAAAGATATTATATGAAAGATTTTATTTTCAGCGTAAGTTCAATATTTGAACCAATTTTTTTTAAAGAACTAGAAACTAGATTTTATTACATTGCAGCTTATCAAAGAGGGTATAAATGGAAATCTCAACATAAGAATGATCAAGTACCATTGTTATTACTCGACACCTATGATGCCTATGTTCAAAAGCAAAATGAATATTATATTCAATACATAACTGTTAAACAAACGTTGCTCCCCGGCGATGAAAGAATCCCTGTTTTAGAGGTCATAGATGGTCAGCAGCGTTTAACCACGATTAGTCTTTTGTATTACGTAGCAGAAAGGCATCTTGCAGAAAAAGGGAAAGAATTTACTTATGTCGAGTTATTTAAAGACAAAGTGAAATATCAACGACATATAGGTGTAGATATTTTTGCAGAGATTCTTGCTATTGAATATGATTCAGACCCTCGACTAGAAAAAAATCAAGACTATTACTATTTGTATCAAGCAAAAAAATGTATGCAAGCTTTTCTACAGACGTTGACTCTAGATGATGCTTTAAATTATCTTACATACTTTTCAAAACAAGTAAAGATTATCATCAACAAAGAAAGTAAGTTGACAAAAGCCGAAGAGGTGTTTTCTAATTTGAATGATAATAAAGTCGAGTTAACAGACGAGTTTCTTATCAAAGGCTTATTATTTACAAAGTCTACACGCAAAGAAAGTAAGCAGTCTAGTTTTAAGGAAATACAGGAACAAAGAGCCCGGATAGCTTTCAAATGGGATGAAATTGACACTTGGTTCTCTATTCCTGAGCATTATCAATTTTTCTTTGTTATTCCTGGTTTTAAAGGTGAGACAAATGATAGAGGACTTCTCCAGCTCTTGAGATTATTAGCACCTCTAAATCAAGAATCAGAAAGCCACATTGCTTCATTAGATAAATTTTTAAAGAACTTCCCTCAATTAGGCTCGAAAGATTATACGCACAAATATGAGTTATTCAATTTATATAACGATCGACTAAAAAAAGCTATTGATATAGAAAAAAAACTGATTGAATTAAATAATCTTAGCAACCGGCTTCAAGATTGGTACGGTGATAACTATATACATAATCTTTTGGGTTTTTATATTTATACAAAAGGAGAGCTGTCAGTAATAATTGAAAAAGGAAGAGAGGAACTTTTAAAACATTTACATAACCATGTCCTTAAAAGCATTACAGTAGGTGATGAAAGTGTAGAGAATCTAAATTATTTTGAAGATGGGAGTAAATTAAATGTTATTCTTTTAGCACTAAATGCTTTCCAGTTAAAAATTCAGGACAATGTGGTTGTTATTGATTCGTCATATCGCTTCAATTTCAATGAAATGAAGAGTAATAATTGGAGTATTGAACATATCTATCCGCAGAAACCGGATGTAAAAAATATAGTTGATTTTTTGGAATATCCAAACTGGTTTGAGAAGCGACTGTCAAAAGATAAGTATATGTTCATCCGTGAAGAAGCTGTACGGGTGGGGCAGTTGAGTGATGATGATGAAAAAACAATTCTGAAAGCGAGTAGAATTGATGTGCATGGTATAGGGAACCTTGCATTATTGGAAAAGGGGGCAAATAGTGCGCTTAGTAATAATATATTTCCAAGTAAACGAAGAATTCTTTTAGATAAAATTAATAGAGGGTCATTTGTGCCAAAACATACTATAGAAGTCATTTCAAAATTATTGTCTCCTGTCGAACATCATATGGAAAATGATGTAGTTCAATTTGATTCCGATCTATTAGATTGGAATGAAAAGGATTGTGAGGCGAATAAACAATGGATCGTAAATACATATACTAGTTTAGTAAAAGTTTTAGATAGTAAAATATAATATGAAGTCAGGAAGCTACAATTTGAAATCATTGCTTACTCATAATGAGATTGATCAGTTTATTATACCTGAACTTCAGCGAGACTATGTCTGGGGCGAACAGCAGGTTCAGGCCGTATGGGATTCTATTTTTAACAACTATGAACGTAAGTTGACAGAAGTCAATCAGTTTAAAATTAGCTATGTAAATAATTCGGAGCAATTTGAAGACTACCTATTAGATCATTTACAAGAGCAGGTAAATTTAGTGAAGTTTTCACAGAAGTTTGGATTTATATATGCATATCATGACAAGGAGTTTCCTGGGCGATTTTTTCTCATTGATGGACAGCAACGTTTGACAACATTTTTCTTGTTATTACTAGCTTTATATATAAAAGCTGGAAAAACAGAAGAATTTAGAAAGCTATACTTTCAAAATGAGATGCCCATCGTTGATTATAAAGTACGTGAATCTGCATACGATTTTCTCAGATTATTTTTGAGAGATGTACTTGCCGGAAGAGATTTTGAGCAAAATATCAACTACTTTCATCGTGCATACGAGAATGATGTCACAGTTTCAAATATAAAAAACAACTATAATCTTCTTCAAGAAAACGTCGAAAAAATTGCTTCCAATGTGGATGTAGTCAATATGATTGATTACATCGAAAACTACATTGAATTCAATTATTTCGATACCAATTTAAGTGAACAAGGGGAGAAATTATACTTATATATGAACAGCCGTGGCGAATCTTTATCATTTCAAGAAAGGCTTCGTGCTAAGATTATTCAGAAGAGTAGCGACAAGATTGAAGCGGGAAAGAAGTGGGAAGTTTGGCAAAACTATTTCTTCGAAAAAAGTAGTGAGCTTAAGAACGCAGATAGTGGGTTTGAGTGGTTTTTGTATATGGCCCTGATCGTTTATAAGAGCGAAAATAGCAAACTGCTTGATGAAGACATTGAAAAACCGTTGAATGATAGAGATGCTGAAGCGAAGTTTAAGATAGTTAGAAAACATAAGTCAGAACAAGAAGGTTGCCTGGATATTAAACTATTAGATCGATTATTTAATGCGCTTGAATTATATTATCAATCACCTTCGAAGGGGATATACCGCTATCAACCAAGTGATTTTTTGAAAGGTAAAACGACTATTATAACGTTATATAGAGTGTTATTGCCTGTATATTATCGTTATTTGTTTCCAGATGTGACTGAATCGATAGCTGAACAGTTTGATATGTTTATCTTGAATGAATCTCATACCCAGAGTGTAGGGAACAAGACCAGCGAAAATTTGGTCTGGGCTCTTGATTTTGTTAAGAGACTGACTCAGCCAGACGTTCTTGATCCAGTGAATAACATGGTTTTAAAAGACTTCCTAAATCAGTCTTTTGAACACGAATTTCAGAAGTTAACCTTGTTAAATGATGGAGGTACTAGTAATGGCTTAAAAACATTCTTATACACACTTTATAGTGACCTCGGTTATAATAAGTTTTTAGAAGGCCGGACGGATATTTTGTTCGAGATGGCTAAATATTGTAGTGAACAAAGTGGTGTTGAGGTAGACTTGCTATACAAGGTTAAGAAGGCTATAGCCCAGATTTTTGCCTTTGACGGTGAAAAATGGAATTTAAGGTCGCACGAATTGCGTCGTTATCTAATGACTTTTTATGATTTTAGTAATCAAGACGGCTATAGTCATTCTAGAGAGAGATGGACTTGGGTGCGGGATGATAGAACTTGGCTAAATCGGGTCTTAGCGTCAGAAGACTTCAAAGAAAAAGTATTAAGTTATTGGTTAGATAACAGTATTGACAATAGGGCAGATGATTACATTACAAGACTCTCTAGTTTATCAAAAATAAGTTGGGAGTATTATATCTGTCAGTATCCAACACTATTTGATATGTGCCGTGATTACTGCATTGCTTGGAGTCATGATAAATTTGCTAATAGCGTGTTGATGAAAGGTGTTGCTGCTTCATGGGCCGATATATACGTTGCATGCAAATTATTTACAGTAATATCAAAGGAGAAAAGCTATGAATTTTCTAATTATGGATTGAATGTTTGTTACATCGATTTGAAAAGTAAGGCTGGGAATATATTCCCAGCAGAGAGTGAAGATAGTACAGCAACAATAGAGCTACATTATAGAGAAGAGTTACGTTGGGATATTGCAGTTTACTACAGAAACGGTAATGTTCCCGAGATAATCAAGACACTAGGTTGGGTACATATGCATGAAGACACAAGTATTGCGAGGTTTGTCAAGATAGATTTCAGCTTTGATTACAGTAGTTCCCTTGATTTAGAATCAAACACATTAGCATTTTATGCTTACGTAGAGAAGTTAATTGGTGATTTAGGTCGAGAAGGTGTTATCTGATATTGTAAATAGTATTTATTTTCAAAAACTACGCAACAAAAAACGATTTCCGTGTATAATATCTTTAAATAGATATTAAATAATAATGAAACAACTACTTTACATTCATGGACTGGGATCAGGCAGAGACTCCCGCAAGTACAAGCTTATTGAACAGTCATTTCGCAGCACACACCATTGTACCTGTGCCGAGTGGAACAGCGATACCGATATCAAACTCTTTCTCTTTAACCTTTTCAAGCGTTATCTCGGGATCAAAGAGCTGGTGATTATAGGAGATTCTACAGGTGGCAACTATGCCTGTCAGTTGCGTGACCTCTTGATCAGCAATTCGGTGAGCGTAAGACTAGTCTTGCTCAATCCCTTGTTGAATATAGCCAATCGTATCGCCTACCACCCATTCCCCGATACGTTGCGGGATAGCTTGGCGGCCATAGATCAGGTAGATCACTGCTTCCTATTACAGAGCTTATACGATGAGGTGATCGATCAGACCAAGGTCAGGCTGGGGGAGCGTGTCGTACAGCTCAAGGTCGATGATAGTCATCGACTCTTCAGCATTGGCGACTATGTACCTACTATAAAAGCCTATATTCACGATAACGAGGTATTTGTATAGCCATATCGGCCACCTCGTTATTTTCTATAACAATTATTAATCTCATGCTCCCTTTGGGGAGCTCAATTACATTTTATATGCGTATTATTTTAATCGCGATCACCATCTTTATAAGCGTGATCGGACAATACAGTTTTGCCTAAGATCTTAGTCTTGGCAATATTTACAATTATGTGAATAGCCAGGAGCAGTTGTCCAAAAAGCAAAAGACATTGCGAAAGGAACTTCGCGCCGAGGCAAAACAGAATACAGCTTCGCTTCAAGACAATCTAACCCAACTCAGAGATAAAGGGTATTTCAAATATATCCATAACAATGTCCAGAATGACAATGCAAAATATCTACTGGCTATAGATAGGAGGCTATTGGCGTTACAGGCTTCACTAGACTCTACCTTACTTACTCTGCAAAATTCCTCCTGGATCGACAGTTTGGATGTGCCCGTGCCGCATCTGACATATTACGGGGACAAGGGGAGTAGCAGTCAGTACTACTCGAGCATGGATATACTCCGTCATTTCAGAAAGCGGTATACCTCCTTGGTTGAACAATACACCCGTCACTTTAATCCCTTGTCCAGCGAAACCAATGACAAGTTCTCCCTTACCATACTTGACTTTTGGAAACCTACCGATGGGGATAATTTGAAAAAGCTAGAGCAGGCATTATTAGCAAGAGAAGAAGACTATAAAAAAAGCCAAATAGTTATTGCAGAGCATAGAGCCAAGGAGGCCGAGCGGGTGAAGAAAGAAGCCGAAGCAAGAGCCCAGATCGCAGAAGAGCAACGCTTGGCCGAGGAGAAGCAGCTCAACTTTGAGAAAAAGAGAGAGGCACAGATTGCGCAATTACCCTCAACCTCCGCGATCAAAGCAAAGTTTCGAAGCTACAAACATAAGACTGGACATACCTTTGAGCTTTTCCCTATAGGATTTACGCCAAAGCTCAATAAATCGACCTATGACAAGGTCCGGATATTCGGTAAGGTATATACGGCCAGATATAGAGAGTATGACGCTAATGGGATTAATTCCCTAATCATAGAGTTTTACGACTCCGGTCATATCCTCAGTGTTACCGTATATAAGGGCGGAGGTTCCATCTATAGCGCCGAATACAGAGATGGCGCCAACAGGCCATATGCCGTGTATACGAAGACTGCAGACGGCAAATACCACATCACGTTCAAGAGAATCTACGACATGTATCTGGATAAGACTACAGAAACATATCGATACTATGCCGCAGAAGCCGATTATTACTATCCATAATGTTGAAATAAAGCAGGTTGAAAATTCAATTTGCTTTGTTACAACATTTCTTTTTCATAAGGAATATTGTTAGCAATACAGTATTCTTCTATTTCCGAATCATTCTCAAAAGTATGATCGCAATAGTTGTTGAATTCTTTTTCAGAAGCTGTATGATAACGCTCATCTGCTTCTAACAATCTTTCAGAGTATCCTATAAATCGACTGAATTCAGAATTCATGATACAAAGCTTATCTAGGGTTTTAAAATCAATATCCTTATAACGAGCGGGATAAAGTATTTTACTTAAATAAGGATTAGGAGTCAGTAAAATTACTCCGATTCCAAAAGATTGGTTAAGCCTGTCCAGTTCATCTTGCAAATTTTCGCCAATTTCAAACGCCACTAAATAACCGTAATTAGCCCAGCTTGAATTAGAAACAGCTTGAAAATAAGCTTGCTTTAATTCATTGTCTGTATTGATGACTCGTTTTAATTCATACGAGCGTAGTTTGAACGTATCTCCCTTGTTAATAGATTTTAGTAAGTTTTGACTGGCAGAGCTTTTGAGTTTTAAAAAGTCAATGCCTACCATGTCAGGATGAGTCCATACTTGATTATTGTCTTTCATGTTGGATTGTTCATGAAAAATTGTTTTAGTATAGATTCCTGAGGCTTTTAAAAAGCTTGCTAAGAGTTTGTGCAGGTTACGTTCTGAATAGCCGTTTATCTTGCTTTTAGTCCCTACATTCACTTGGTCTTCTAACTGATCGAGTTGGATTTGAGATTCATACTTTGTTAGGTAATATGCATAGGTGCCACCTTTTCTATTGATGCGTTTTACTCGAGCATCTCCCTTTCTTATAAAATTGCCTAATTCTGCAGATACAGTATCTTTAGGGGTTAATGCATTTTTAAAGTCATAATAGCCGTTATCTATAATGTGTTGCGTAACAGATGTATGATTTGTTAAAAATCGGATGTCTTCTAGACTCAATAATATCGCCTCCTTTATAGTCATAGTTTGCTTAATGATAGTAGCAAATATAATCAAATAAGAATAGAGATTATTCTAATCTAGTTTTAGATCAAAGCTTTAAAAACTTTATCTTTTATCAAGCAGCTAGCGGAACATTCATAGTTCGATTATTCGTTTTCAATTGTGCATGAAAAGCTCTATATTAGCCAATAATTGTCAAGTCAAATTTCAAAAGCAAAAGATTATGATTGGAGAGAAAATCCGGGAACTGCGAGAAGTGAATAATGTACTGCTCCGGCAGCTTGCTGCTCAGTTGGATATGGATACGGCCTTGTTGAGTAAGATGGAACGTGGTGATCGCGCGTTTAGGAAGGAAGATCTGTTGAAGATAGCTTCGATCTTTAAGGTTTCTGATCGGGAGTTACTGACTTTGTGGTTGGCGGATCGGGTGATTCGAACCATTGAGGCTGAATCAAATCAAAAGGAAGCTTTGGAGTTGGCGTTAAGGACTATTAAATAATCTATATCAATAGACGAAATGAGTGTAGAAAAAATGGATATGCAGTCACCAAATTTGGTGAATCAAAATATAGAGAAGTTGGCGGAATTGTTTCCAAATTGTGTAACGGAGAGTGCCGAGGGTAAAGCTATTGACTTTGATTTGTTGCGACAAGAGTTGAGCGATGCTGTCATCGAAGGCAATAAGGAACGTTATCGTTTGGAATGGCCAGGTAAGAAAGAGGCTATCGTTATGGCGAACGTTCCGACGACAAAGACATTGCGTCCTGTCCGTGAGGATTCGGTTGATTTTGATAATACGGAGAATATCTATATCGAGGGTGATAATCTAGAAGTGCTAAAGCTATTGCAGGAAAGTTATCTCGGTAAGGTGAAAATGATCTATATCGACCCTCCGTACAATACGGGTAAAGACTTTGTATATAAAGATAATTTTGCAAAGGAAGCGCAAGAGGAATTATTTGAAAGTGGTCAAAGAGATGAATACAATCAACGATTAGTTGTAAATCCTGAAACAGCAGGTCGCTATCATTCAGATTGGTTAAGCATGATGTATCCCAGATTAAAGTTAGCTCGAAACCTATTGACGGATGATGGTGTGATTTTTATTTCTATTGATGATAATGAGGTGCATAATCTTAGGAAGATTTGTGATGAAATTTTTGGAGAAGCTAATTTTGTAGGAAAAATTACTTGGAAACATACACAACAAAGTAAAAATGATGAAAGATTTTTTTCAAGGCAATCTAATTATAACATAGTCTATTCCAAAAGTATAAATTGTACAAAGAACTTTAAGTTTAATAGGACTGAAGAAGACAATAAAAATTATTCAAATCCGGACAATGATTCAAAAGGTGATTGGAGAACGGGAGATGTGAGAAGCCCTAACCCTAGACAAACTTTGAAATATTCAATTACGGCTCCAAATGGTAATATAATATTTTCTCCAGAAAATGGTTGGCGGTGGAGTGAGGAGACTCTAAAGTTGAAGATACAAACAGGAGAAATCGTTTTCAAGAAAGATTATTCAGGAATTATAAGGAAGATTTATTTATCTGATCAAGAAGGACGAACACCAGAAAATCTTTGGATTGGAAAGGAGTTTGGCACTACGAGAATGGCCAATAGCGAACTGAAAGAATTATTTGGCGAGAATGTACCTTTTGATACACCTAAACCAACTGGATTAATAAGTAAAATAATTGAATTATTTAGAGGAGAAGATGACTTTCTTGTATTAGATTTCTTTTCAGGTTCTGCTACCACTGCTCATGCTGTAATAAATCTTAATGCGGAAGAAAAAGAAAGTAAGCGAAAATACATTATGGTCCAACTCCCCGAAGCTACAGATGAAAAAAGCGAAGCCTATAAAGCTGGTTACAAAAACATCTGTGAAATAGGTAAAGAACGTATTCGACGTGCAGCTAACAAAATCAAGGAAGAGACTGGAGCTGATATCGACTATGGTTTCCGTGTGTATCGACTCG
This sequence comes from Sphingobacterium sp. xlx-130, assembly GCF_011007405.1. Lineage (NCBI taxonomy): Bacteria > Pseudomonadati > Bacteroidota > Sphingobacteriia > Sphingobacteriales > Sphingobacteriaceae > Sphingobacterium > Sphingobacterium sp. xlx-130. The sequence goes on along the minus strand of NZ_WFKN01000006.1, from coordinate 467,462 downwards.
ATGAAAGTAATATGCAGGATGTCTATTACAAACCACAGAACTACAGTCAGGCCAATCTTGATCTATTTGCAGATAATGTAAAATCCGATCGTACATCGGATGATCTCTTGGCTCAGGTGATGCTGGATTGGGGACTTCCTTTGAGTTTGAAAATTAAGCGTTTAGAAATATCCGGGAAAGAGGTATTTCGTGTAGCGGAGAATTCGCTTTATGCTTGCTTTGACAAGGGGATTAACGAAGATTTCGCTAAGGAACTATCGAAAGATAAGCCATTGCGTGTAGTGTTTAGAGATAGTGGATTTAGTGATGATACGGCTAAGGTGAATGTAAAGCAGTTATTGAAGCAGTTGAGTCCGGAAACGGAAATGAAAGTAATTTAACAATTGTTAATGGTCAGTTGTTAATGATGGATTATATAGTGAGTGAGATTAAAATGTACGCCTTATGAAAAGTGCAGTAGAATTGATACAACAGCTTAATTATACGGATGAGTGTAATTGGATTGAAGCTAAACGCGGTAGTTCTGTAGATCGTTCGATCTTAGAAAGTGTATGTGCCTATTCAAATGAACCTGGATTGGGCGGAGGATATATTGTACTTGGCGTAGAGCAAGAGGCGTTATCGTTGTTTCCTACCTATTACGCTTCGGGTGTAGAACAATCGGACAAAATACAATTGGATCTTAGTTCGCAGTGTGCTTCGATGTTCAATCAGCCAATAAGGCCTACCATAACTGTAGAGTCTGTAAATGGTAAAAATGTTATTGTAGCCTTTGTTCCTGAATTGCCGGACGGTCAAAAACCGGCTTATTTTCGAAATGAGAACTTGCCTCAAGGAGCTTATCGACGGATAGGTTCTTCGGATCAGCGCTGTACCGATGATGATTTGTTCGTATTCTTTAATAAGGAAGATAGTTTCGATAGTACTGTAGTGAAAGGCTCTTCAGTAGATGATATTAGTGAGGAAGCAATTGCTCTCTATAGACAGTTGCGTAGTAAGGTAAATGCTTTTGCTGAGGAGCTGCAATATGATGATGCCGATTTGCTTCATTCCTTAGGCTGTATCCGTAAAGAAAAAGGCGAGATTCGATTGACTTATGCCGGACTGTTGCTTTTTGGAAAAAGAGCTGCACATCGTCGGTTGTTGCCTATGGTACGTGTTGATTATGTACGGGTACCAGGCAATGAATGGATGGAAGACCCGGAGAATAGGTTTACCACGATTGATATGCGGGGTTCGCTCTTGGAAATGGTGCAGCGTGTGTTTAGCCAGATTACAGATGATCTTCCTAAAGGTTTTGTATTGCCGGAAGGAGAATTACAAGCGGAAAGTAATGGTTTGCCTACACGCGTGTTACGTGAGGCCATAGTGAATGCTTTGATCCATCGAACTTATAGAGAGAACCAACCTATACAGATTATTCGGTACGGAAATCGTATAGAGATTAAAAACCCGGGATTTTCTTTGAAGCCTGAGGATCATTTGGGCGAACCGGGATCCAAGAATCGTAACCCCTATGTAGCAGCGGTATTCCATGAGACCAACTTGGCCGAGACCAAGGGATCGGGAATACGGACGATGCGTGCTTTGATGGAGAAAGCAAATTTGATGTTGCCTACTTTTGAAAGTGACCATGGACGGAACCAGTTTACCGTACGCTTGCTGTTGCATCATTTTTTGGGAGTGGAAGATGTCAAGTGGTTATCCTCTTTTGCAGACTATAAATTAAATGAAGATCAAAAGCGTGCATTGATATTTACCCGTGAGGTTGGCGCTATCGATAATTCCTCTTATCGCCAGTTAAATGGTGTCGATATACTAAAAGCCAGTGTGGACCTTAGGGATATGCGTACTAAGGATTTATTGGATCAAAAAGGTAAAGGTCGTGCAACTTATTATGTTGTGGGTAAGAACCTATTGGTTAAAACTGAAAGCCTAATAGAGGATGTTGTTAAGACTGAAATTGAAGCTTTTAGTGCACCAGTTGATACTCTTAGTACACCAGTTCGAGACGCTAGTGCACCAGTTCAAGACGCTAGTGCACCAGTTCAAGATGCTAGTACACCAGTTCATGCCGAATATGCTAGCATTATGGCTCGTTTGGAAAAAAAGACTGCTGATAAGATAAACAATCTTCCGGTTCGCGTGTCTGATCCTTTGGTGATTGAAGAGGTTATCGCTGAGATATGTAGTACGGATCATTTTAAAGCATCTGAATTTGCATTGCTTCTGGGGCGTAGCGAGGATTATGTGAAGCGTAAGTTTTTAACACCAATGATTAATAGTAAAAAATTAAAGTATAAATATCCGGATATGGTGAATCATCCTGATCAAGCTTATATAACTGCAAAGACTGATAAATAATGAAATTACAATTTAAAGAACAGGATTTTCAGGTACAGGCGGTAAAAGCTGTGGTGGATTGTTTTCAAGGACAGGCTTTGAAAACGAATCGGTTTACACTGGAACGAAGTAAAGAGCTGATCCGTAAAGCGAAACTTGCCGCAAGTGGTGCTATACAGACGTCGGCCTTTGATCAGGAGGTTTTGGAAGATATCGGTTATCGCAATAGTGGTATTCAGCTATTGGATAACCAAATATTGAATAATATTCAAGAAGTACAACGAGAGCATCTGCTCAATGAGAGTGTGGGGATTGAACGTCCTAAAGGTGTTAAGCTGGGGTTTAATCTTACCATTGAGATGGAAACAGGTACGGGGAAAACCTATACCTATATCCGAACGATGTATGAACTGCATAAGCATTATGGTTGGAGCAAGTTTATTGTTATCGTACCCAGTATTGCTATTCGTGAGGGTGTTTATAAATCCTTTCAGGTGACACAAGATCATTTTCAGGAGCTTTATGGGCATAAGATTAATCCATTTATCTATAATTCGAAAATCCCAGAAGATATCGAGAGTTTTGCTTCGGATAGTCGCATATCGGTGATGATCATCAATACGCAGGCATTTAATGCCAGTGGTGCTGATGCTAGACGTATCTACATGGAGCTGGATCAGTTCGGTTCAAGAAGACCCATAGATATCATATCGCAGACTAGTCCAATTCTTATTATTGATGAACCCCAGTCTGTGGATGGTGATAAGACATTGAAGAGTATGCAGGATTTTAATCCGCTATTTACCCTTCGGTATTCTGCAACACATAAAGTAGAATACAATAAGATATTTCGACTGGATGCTTTGGATGCTTATCATAAAAAATTGGTTAAGAAGATCCAGGTGAAAGGTATTAACCTCAAAGGATCAACGGGAACTACAGGTTATTTGTATCTGGAACAGATAAGCTTGAGTACATCCAAACCACCGTTTGCTGTAGTGGAATTTGAGGAACGGTCTGGTGAAGGTGTAAAAAAAGTCCGTAGGAAATTGGCCGAAGGTGCGAATCTCTACGAACTATCGGGAAATCTACCTGTTTATAAGAACCATACCATTACGGAGATAAATGGTTATCTCAACAAGATCGTCGTGAATGGTGAAGATATCTACCCCGGAGATATTGTGAACGATAAGGATGAATTGGCTTTTCGTCGTATTCAAATCCGTGAGACGATCCTTTCTCACCTGCAGAAGGAGAAACAATTATTTGACAAGGGAGTCAAAGTGCTGAGTCTTTTCTTTATTGACTCGGTGGATAAATATCGCGTGTATGATGATGGTGGTGATACGGTGTTGGGTGAGTATGCTCAAATCTTTGAAGAGGAGTATAACAAGGTTCGTAATGACTTCCTGGACTTGTTTCAACAAGATTATAATGATTATCTAAAAGATACGGATCCTGGTCAGGTACATAAAGGTTATATGCTTAGCAGTTATTTTGACTACTTGCAACGTGACGGTGCAGATAAAATACATGATGGCTATTTCTCCCGTGATAAGAAAGGGAAATCTATCGATCCTACTGTAAAACGTGGTAAGGAAGATTCGGATGATATCTCGGCCTACGATCTGATCATGAAAGATAAAGAGCGCCTATTGAGCTTTGAGGAGCCTACGCGTTTTATCTTTTCGCACTCGGCACTGAAGGAAGGTTGGGATAATCCGAACGTGTTCCAAATCTGTGCATTAAAAAATTCGGATGATGGTGGCAGTCCAGTTCGGAAAAGACAGGAAGTGGGACGTGGTATGCGTTTGTGTGTGGATCGACGTGGTGTTCGCCAGGATTTTGAGTTGATTGGGGATCAAGTGCATGAAGTGAATAAATTGACGGTCATCGCTTCTGAGAGTTATGAGAATTTTGCTAAAGATCTACAGAAGGCGATTGCAGATACATTGGCGGATCGTCCGCAAAAGGCGGAGGTCGAATATTTTGTTGGTAAAACTATTACCAATGCCCAGGGTGAATCCAAACGATTGACGGAAGATGATGGTAAGCGGATTAACAAATTGCTTTATAAGCATGATGTAATTGATGATGATGATAAGATTACGGCTGAGGGTAGAGAGCTGATTGAAGAAGGGAAAGTTCCTTTTCCTGAGCATTTGGAAGTTTATAGAGAATCGCTGACTACTCTGTTAAAATCAATCTACACCGGCGAAGGTTTCAAACCGGAAGATGAACGCCAAACAGTGGTGTTGAATACCAATCCTAACTTCAAGAAAAAGGAGTTCCAGGCATTGTGGGACAAAATCAATCTGAAGACTGTTTATGAAGTTCGGTTTGACACAGAGAAGTTGGTCTACGAAAGTAAAACACTGATCAATGCTAGCTTGCATATCAGTAGTCGTGTCTATGAGGTTAAGACTGGTGAACTGGAGGACGGGACGAAAGAGCAAATGGAACAAGGTACATTGATCCGCGAATCTAAGCGTCAGTACCTGAAGCTGGATAATGACCTTTATACGAATACGCTGTATGATATTGTAGGTGAAATTGAGCAGAAGACACATTTGACCAGACGCACTATAGTCGATATCCTGAAAGCTATACGTGAAGAAAAGTTTTTGATGCTTCGTAAGAACCCGGAAGAATTTATTGCGAAGTGTAGTAAGCTGATCAATGAAGCAAAAGCAAAGTTGATCATCAATAATATCGTGTATCATAAGCTGGAGGATCGACACGATGCGAAAACAGTATTTACAAATGATAAATCTGCTTTGCGTAATTCGGATCTACTGAAGAAGCATATTTATGATTATTTGACCTCGGACTCAAAAATTGAAGCAGACTTTGCGGAGGCCTTGGAGAATAGTGTGGAGGTGATTGTATATGCTAAATTACCTAAAAGCTTCTACATCCCTACTCCAGTAGCTAATTATAGTCCGGACTGGGCAATCGTATTTGATAAAGATAAGGTTCGTCATATTTATTTTGTTGCAGAAACGAAGGGTTCTGATTCGGAAATGGATTTACGCGAAATCGAAAAGCTTAAGATACATTGTGCACAGGAACACTTTAAAGAGATAAGTGGTGGTATCGTGAAATTTGACACGGTGAGTAATTACGGTAAATTGTTAGATATAGTACAAGTGATATAATATATGGAGCTCATCGATAATGTAAGACATCGATTAGGTGATGATCTGCGTGAGAATATTCGTAAAGGAAGCCGGTTGAGTATAGCCGCTTCGTCATTTTCTATTTATGCATTTGAAGCATTACGTAAAGAATTGAACGGGATCGATGAGCTTCGCTTTATATTTAGTTCGCCTACATTTGTGGAAGAGGGCCTGAAAAAAGAGGTTCCTAAATTTTTCATTCCACACCTGTACAAAGAAGCCGATCTTTGTGGTGGTGAATTTGAGTTGCGCCTTAAAAATCAACTCAACCAACGTGCTATAGCTCGAGAATGTTCTAAATGGGTGCGTGAGAAAGTGACATTCAAGTCGAACAAACATTTTGACCAGCCACTTCATGGTATGATCCATGTACAGAATGATCAACAGGATTCGGTAAACTATGCTCATAATGGAAGTTTTACGACGTCTGACCTCGGCTTCACCCCTAAAAAGGGATTCCCAACTTTGATTCAAAAAACAACGTATCCAGATAGTGCTGCTTACTTGACTTGGTTTGACCAGGTTTGGAATAATGCGGACGATTTAAAGGTAGTGACTGATGAGGTGCAGCGCTATTTTGAAACAGCTTACAAAGAGAATAGTCCTGAGTTTATCTACTTCATTACGTTGTACAATATCTTTAATGACTTTTTGGAAGAGATTTCGCTGGATACTTTACCAAACGATCAGATTGGCTTTAAAGAAAGTTTGATTTGGAGCAAATTGTATAATTTTCAACAGGATGCGGTTATCGGTGCTATCAACAAGTTGGAGAAATATAGTGGTTGTATTCTAGCAGATAGCGTTGGACTAGGTAAAACATTTTCGGCGCTGGGTGTTATCAAATATTACGAGATGCGTAACAAGGATGTTCTTGTATTGTGTCCAAAAAAGCTGGAGGCAAACTGGAATACCTATAGGCAAAATGATAAAAATAATTTCTTAGCGTCAGATCGCTTTCGCTATGATGTACTCTTTCACACGGACTTGAGTCGTGATCGCGGAATGAGTAATGGACGGAATCTGGAAAACGTTAATTGGGGGAACTATGGTCTAATTGTGATTGATGAATCTCACAATTTTAGAAATAACAATCCTTATTCAGATCGTGAGAACAGGTATCAAAAATTGTTACGTAAGGTAATCAAAGAAGGTATTGAAACTAAAGTCCTGATGTTGTCTGCTACACCTGTAAATAATAGGTTTGCCGATTTGCGGAACCAATTGGCCCTAGCGTACGAGGGAGAAGCGGCTATTATCGATCAGAAGCTGGAAATAAAGAGTTCAATAGAACAGGTGTTCCGTAAAGCGCAGCAGGCATTTAATACCTGGAGTAAATTTGATGCCGGATACCGAACCACAGAAAAGCTCTTGGATATGCTCGATTTTGACTTCTTTGAAATATTAGACTCATTGACGATCGCTCGTTCGCGAAAGCATATCACAACCTATTACGATACATCTGCTATAGGTAAATTTCCGAGGCGTAATGAGCCATTGTCTATCCAAAGCCCCTTGACTAAAGATGGCCACGCGAGTTATGTAGAGATAGCTGAAGCTTTGACATTGCTGAATCTTTCAGTATATACTCCGCTAAACTACATTCTACATAGTAAATTGGAATTTTATCGCGATTTGTACGATAAAGACGTACGTGCAGGTGCTGGCCGCTTGTCGCAAAAAGATCGCGATAATAGTTTGCGGATTTTGATGCGGATAAATCTTTTGAAACGTTTGGAAAGTTCTGTCGATTCTTTTCGTATTACACTGGAAGGGATTATTCGTTTGATGGAACAAACTTTAAAGATCATAAAGGACGGCGTAAAATCGGACTACGAGGGTATTCAGGCAAAGATTGATGATGAAAACTTTGATTGGGATGCTGACTGGGGTGAAGAGGAACATTTTATTGGAAAGAAGATCAAAATTCATATCGCTGATATGGATTTGTACCAGTGGCAAGAGGATTTGCAGGATGATTTAAAGTTGCTGCAAGGTGTTTGGCAAAGTATCGAAAAGGTACGTGGTGAGGATGACTGCAAGTTGAGTCGGTTGATTGATTTGCTGGAGAAAAAGATCAATAATCCATTTAATGGTGGAAATAAGAAGGTCATCGTATTTACTGCTTTTGCAGATACAGCAAATTATCTCTATGAGCATTTGCATAGCTATTTTAGCGATAGGTACGGTATTCATACGGCTTTGATCACAGGATCTCGAAAGATAAGCACCGCAAGTAAAGTCCCTTCGGATATCAATCCTCTATTAACTTGTTTTTCTCCAAGATCGAAGGGGAAATCTTTAATTTACCCTGATCTGCTGGAAGAGATTGATATTTTAATTGCTACAGACTGTATTTCGGAGGGGCAGAATTTGCAGGATTGTGACTATTTGGTGAATTATGATATTCACTGGAATCCTGTGCGAATAATTCAACGCTTTGGTCGTATAGATCGTATAGGATCAATTAATGAATCTATTACTTTGGTGAACTTTTGGCCAGATGTTACGCTGGATGCATACATTAATTTAAAGCAAAAAGTGGAAAGTAAGATGTTAATTTCCAATATGGCCAGTACTGGTGATGATAATATTTTGAATGCGCGTGAACAGGATCTGGAATACCGTAAAATTCAACTTCAGAAATTGAAAGATGATGTTATTGATTTGGAGGATTTGCGGGAAGGGGTCGACATTACGGATCTTGGCCTAAATGATTTTAGAATTGATCTGTCTAATTTTTTCAAGTCGTATGGCAAATTGACCAATATTCCTGAAGGGCTGCATGCTGTTGTTCCGTTTGGAAGTTTGTTACCTCCTGGGACCATATTCGTGCTTAAGAATATTAATGCTTCCGTTAATATTAATAAGACTAACCGTTTGCATCCCTACTATTTAACATACATTGCTAATGATGGTGATTTACACCTTAGACATGTGGAGCCTAAGAAAATCTTGGACGCTATGCGGATGTTGTGCAAGGGAGTAGCAGAGCCATTAGTGGATCTTTGTAAAGTCTTGAGTGATGAGACTGACGAATATCATGCTATGGATAAGTATTCGCATTTGCTGAAGGATAGTATTCAATCGATTATTCATACGGAAGAAGAAAGTGATATTCAAAGTCTTTTCAGAGCTGGAGGGACTACTGCACTGACAGATAAAATTAAAGGGCTTGAAGATTTTCAGTTAATTACATTTTTGATCGTTAGGTAATGATAGATTTTTTTGATTTGCCTGACAGCTGCCATTATGGAAAGGTAATTCCGAAGAATTCTTTTGATAAATATGGGTCGGCTAAAGAAAAGAAGATGCTTACTGACCTGGTCGCTCGTATGTCCTGGACTCATAAATTGGCTCCCTATACGATAAATCTTCCTGGAAAGAATATTATTGAGCTTCAGGTGATTCATATCGAACTGAAACGTAAGGTGGATATTGATGAGATTCTATCTTTAGTTGATAAATATGCTCCTTATTCTATTGTGTTTGTTGTACAGTTTGGTGAGGAGGTGTATGTATCAGCTACTGTAAAGCACACTAATCCTAGTTTTTCGGATTGCTGTGTATTAGATTTGACTTTTAAATCTGATTGGATTTCTGTGGAAGATTTCAGATTTGTACTTAATCTATCGTATAACCTAGACTTTGTGTTTTTTGACTTGTGCAAGCAGCTTTCTCCGTTTGCATCTAGTGCTATAGATTCGTTGGAGGATCTGATAGCTAAGACTTCACTTTTTTTTAAGCTTGATAAAGAGGTTAAAAGATTGCGTGCTGCTGTTGCTAGCTGCAAGCAATTTAATAGAAAAGTGGAGTTAAATTTGGAGCTCAATCAGATACAGCAAGAAATTTCAAAATTGCTTTTTTAGATTCTTTGCACTAGTTGGTCAAATACTTTATGCAATTCGGTATTCACTATCGCTCCACAGCACATATGTCAGATCAGGTGTGGTTATTACAGCTGTTTTAATTATTTTAGTCATAATTGTTCATTTTCTATTACTAATCCAATTGAAGGAATGCACCGTCAGATCCGTAAAATAACGAAGTCGATAGGCTCAAACTAAATAAAGGCTTGTATGAAGTAGTCAAGACTTTATCTGACTATTAAGCATTCCTTATCAATATAGTAAGTCTGCTATTATTTTCTTAAATTTTTTTGTGATAAATCTTTAAATTCAATAACTCTTCCTTTAGGTTGCCATCCATATTTTATTTTACTAGAACCAAATGTATCAAAAGCATCTAGACAAAGTGAAGTAACTTCTTTTGCCATGTCAACGACTGGAGGTGGAACTATTGTTTTAATCACATATTCTACAGTTTTGCCTATAATCTTTGAATAGATGAATTTTATGATTTTATCTGACTTTTCGATAAGCTCATAATCTTGTGTTAGCAATTTGTTGAATTCGCCTACTATATTTTTATCATCGGAAAGTTCATGAATATGATTCCTAAATTCTTCTGTCGACTTATAAATTGCAAGCAACATATCATAGCTTATCTTTTTGTCCATATAAGCTCTTCCTGGGGAGTTTAAACCTTGTAATATATACTCTTCAAATGACTTAAGTTGATGATTAGAAGTTACATTTTTATTAAACAAATCGAAAGACATTTCTTTAAGAATAGATACGTTAATTGGATTTGATATTTCAGAATCAAGATCACTTGATATTAGCAAGTCGCCTTTGCTAACTCCAAAATTCAAAAGAAAATCACTAATATGAAATTCATAGCCACAAACCTTTTTAAAATATTCCTGAAAGCTGTTAAGATCCCCCTCATACCTTACGTTATACAAGTCTCTGTTAAGAAAAATCTTTCCATTTGATTCAAATTTTAGATTTATAGGAGCCTGATTAATGATTTCTTCAGACTTCGAATTTGTAAATACTCTAAAGTACTGATTAAGTTTTCTTTCGTTTTTTAAATCATTATATATACTATCTGTTAACTCTAAAGGGTATGAGTACTCTCTAAAGTATGGAATATGATGATTTGCGAACTGGTTGTTTATTGTGGAGTTTCTTACAAAAGCTCTATTATAATCATATAATATAGCTCGTAAAGTTTTACTTTTTGAGCTATATGTAGATAGGTAAATATCATTATCACCCACTATTCCTGGACCGAAAATATTTTCTTGATATAAAAGAATAACTCTACCTTGGTCTGATAATTCTCTAAGCAAATCGATACCTAAAACATGCAATAAGCGATGGACACTTGATGAGTTGGTCATTAGTATGACTTTCTTGTAAAGTAGAAGAGTGTCAAGAAAGTCTACAAAATCTTCTTTGGTCTCAAATTTGGAATTTATTGTAATTGAATCTAGCATATTCCTTAGGGAATTTGAATGTAATTATTCTTGTATTTAGATTATTATTAGTACCTAATACGCCCCCTTACTGGGTATGACATGTCTGACACCGCCTCGTGGATTTTCCATATCACCAGCGAATCGAGGTATCAGATGACAGTGAAAATGAAAGACCGTTTGGCCTGCAGTTTCACCGCAGTTCATACCGATGTTATAGCCATCTGGAGTAAACTCTTTTTCAATAAGTGATTTAGCCAGCATGATAGCATTATCTAGATCTGCCTTTTCATCAACAGTAAGCTCAAAATAATCCTTACGAAGTGATTTTGATATTATTAACGTATGTCCAGGACTTACAGGAAAGCCGTCTCTTATCAGAAAAAAATATCTAGTCAGACCAATATACCTGTCTTTACCGATCTCAAAAAATGTCTTAATACCCATAATTAAAAATTCCCCCGCAGCTCTATCTCTGGACTCCATTCGTGTTAGAGTAGGAGAGCGCGAGGTTATATTGTGTTTGCAGAAAGTTACGTCTTTTTTCTAATGTTTTACCTGTTTGGTTGATGATCGTTTCGGCCAATGGATGTTTACTTTCTATATAAAATTCATTACGATTGAATAATCGTTGCAGATACCTTCTATGAGGCACGCGTGCGCTTTTACTGCCGTTGACCTTTGGATCTGTCAATACAAGGTTCCCGACACCATTGATATTAGCTTCATAAGCAGTATGTGCTTTCTTGTTCAAATGAGGTAAGAAATGATCAACAGCACAGATGTTAGGATTGCCCTTGTTTACGAATATATCCTGAAAAGAGTAAAAGCACTTTCCTTTTTGATATCCGCTGAGGGAATCTCTCACCGAGGTGATATCAATGCGACGCATAAGACCATGATCTAAGTATAGTTCCTGTTTTAATGCATCATGTTTTACTTCTAGTAGGTTTGGGTTGATCTGTAGGTTCCAAGCAGTTTCGACGAGGTTTCATCGTGCATCCACCTCTTGATCTAAGTTCAAGAACTGTGTGGCTTCTTTCAATTGGAAGATACTATCCGTAAGAATAATCTCTTTCCTTCCCTCAGCATAATTCTTCTCATAGAAAGGATCATGTATTATTAGAAAGGATCATGTATTATACCACCATTGACATTCTGAAAAGCGTCAATCACATTAACGAATCCCAGTTTAACAGTCGCTTGCAATAATTGATCATGACTGATCTTACCATTTATATGGTCTCGACAAGTATTCAAAAACTTGCTCGAGGAAGAATTTCCTTGCTTGTCACTCTTTTTAAGATGCTCAATAATGTTTCTAGAAAAAGGATCAGCTAGTTCCTCTAAGCTCAATACACTACGTCCAGACTCCAAAAGCTCAATTATAGATTTGGCGAATGCAAACTTATAAGTAGCCGAGTTCTTACCAAAAAGGATAAGAGCTCGCCATTGAGATTCTAGTGTAGGATCATCTATTTGAAATTTAGTCAGCATAACGATTAAGTGCTTTGTGAATGATCAAGTATATTATCGAGTTCTTTCATCAAAACTTCTTTTACTCGAGGAATGACGCTTTTTGAAAGTGGGATACCCAGAATGAATATTTTATTTTGGGTGTTGTTTAATGAATTGTGGTAGTCGATATGTTTACATTCGACGACATTCGCTGGGTAACACAGAAAACCGTATTTTACAAGACCATTGCTGAAGGAATTATAGGCAAGGATCTGGTGTAAATCCTTACGGTGTTCTTCTTTTAGCTTATCACTTTGGTCGTATTTATTGAATAACTGTGCTTTGTATTTTGCATCAATAAATACATCGATCGTATCCTTTTTTAAGATCGCATCAGGTTCAAGTTGCTTTAATTCCCACGAGAATGACTTGGATTTGTTTGATCGAAATTTGAAGTTTGTAAATAGTTGCCCTCCCGATTCTTTTGCATATTCTTTAAATATATGTTGAACAAACTTTTCAAACACCTCGTTAAAGTCTACCCGCCACGCAATTGAATCAACTAATTGATGTTTTAAGACCCTATTTGCAATTGCTTTACATTCTTTTATCACCAGACTGTCTGCATGATGTATTTGTATTTCACTGGTCTTTTGCGGTTTGTGGAACTTCATTTTGCTGTTTATAAAATCTAATTTGGATCTTACAGCACTTTTGATTTTTATCGGAGTTGTGTTTGCCGATAGACTCTCCGAACAAATATCAAAGACATAGCGAATTTGAGCATATTCGGAATGCAGCTCCGTTAGCAGACTTTGCCTAACCGGATATTTTAACTTGTTCTCTACCTTGTATTCATTTTGGATGTATTTATTCCAATTGACCTGCCCCAGAGGTTCATCTTTTACGATCTCTTTATTCGTGAATTTCCGCCATGGGATCTTCACTAATTTTTCTAAAGCATGGATAAATTTAATCGCCTCCAAATAAAGTGGGGGACGGAAGTTTTTGCCTGATGCTAAGGGCAAAGAGTCTAAAAAATCAATTTTTAGATCAGTTTCCAGTAAGTTTATGATGTCAACGTACTCTTCAAATATATGCTTATTCGTAAATCGAGGGACGACCAAGAAGTCTCCGATCTGTTTTCCGGTATCGGAACTTCTCAAAGGAATTGCGCCAATGTAATGACTGCTTTGGAAACCAATTTCTACGTGCTGGTCATTACCTACAATGAATGGATTTACACCTAAAAAATCAAAGCTCTTTTGGTTATATGAAACAAATTTCTGAAGATATTGTCCCATCATTCTTTTATCTGCCGTCCTAAACCATTTTTTTTGAATAGCTGTCCCAGTTAACTTTGTCGAAGACTCAGTTAAACAAGGTATTTGATAAAATATGTCAAGATATTTATGCATTAATCCACCAAGCTTAGACTTATTCGATTCATAAAATATGTATTAAACTCTTCTTTAGCTGATCGCAATAGACCTTCCTGCAGATATTCCTTTATTAGTGGAAAGATTTCGTATTTGATTCTAGCGGTCATTTCCTCATCATTTGACGCAATAAAATATCCCTGTCCAGGTTGTAATGATAATTCATCACTGGATGCATACCAATTGAATATGCTGTCTATAGCGTTATAATCTTCGTTATAAAAGGAGTTAATGTCGTCTATTTCTGTTTCTTTTTTTGAGGATTTTCCACCTATGGGTTGAGGAGATACGGTGTACCATGCAAATCTACGTCTAAGTGCAAAATCAACAACAGCTAAACTTCTATCAGCCGTATTCATGGTGCCAATGACGTAAAAATTATTAGGAAGCTTATTAATCTTTAATCCAGGTGCGATTTCAATCTCAACATCACTGTCTTCCATCTTGTGCTCAAACAAATAAAATACAGGACCAAGAACATTAGCCAAATTGGCTCTATTAATTTCGTCGATAATCAACACTACATCGTCTTCTGTATTTAGTGCATGTTGAATAGCGTTATAAAAAATGCCGTATGCATCTTGATATAACAAAGTATTAGATGCAGTATTAGGTCTTAAGCCATATATAAAATCGGAGTAGCTAGTTTCTGCATGAAATTGCGTAAAGAAAACTTTAGCTCTTATTCCGTCGGCAAGCTTTTTTGCTAATCTAGTCTTGCCAGTGCCTGGGGGTCCTTGTAAGATCACAAATTTTCGGTCTGTCATCAGTTCAATAACTTCATCAAATTGATTTGACACATTTTTCTTTTCAAAAGCAGATAACGCAATTTCTACCGCTTTCCGATGTTCCTTATTATTAGGCCAATTTCTTAGTCTTGCGTAAGCAGCGGTAAATGCAGCAATCACTTTCTTTCCTTCCTCACTAGTAGGTTTATTCACTATTTCACAAACAGGTAGAAACTTAGTGTATCTTATAATTGTACTTTTTAAATGAGAAAGTTCTGGTTTACCTGTAAATGATTTTGGTAAGGATGTTTCAATATCTGTAAAATCTGATTTGCAGTAACCATTTTCTGATACCAAACTTTTGAACAATCTCCGTACACCTGGATATGTAGCAAGCTCATAATCATTTTTGAAACCTAAGGAACCTATCCCTAGACAAATAAGGTAAGATTTATCTTCTTTGTCTGGGAAAATAACTAATGAGAAATCATGGTATTGTCCGCTAGTACTTTCTTCGGGTTCAACGAAGCCAAAGTAAGCTCCGTTGTCATTAAGTGCGTCATCTCCAATGTTCTTTCTTTCTATGTAAGAATTTCCGTGCTCTTGGCCGACTTTTGCCCCAAATGATATTGCTAGGGCATTAATATAATCTCTAACTTCTTGTATCTTGCTCATTTGCGTAATTATTTCTTTTTTTTCTGTTGTTCAGCAAATCTGAGAAATCCCTGCTCATAGGTAAGTCCTTTGCAAGCAGGGGAGAATATGTAGTTGATCAATGAAATTGGATCAATATTTTGGCCATCTGCTTTATTAGCCAAGGTTGTTAAAGGTTGAATCGCTTTTTGTTTGTCTTTTATATCTATTGTTTTCTTTAGATGTGTATAAGCAAATTCCAGAGATTTACTTACTTCCGTATACTCTGGTTCTTTTTTCATCAAGTGAAACTCTTTGATAAGTTCACCTATGGTTTTTGAAGGTACATCAGATACTGGAGCATGTTTTGCAATATTAGATAACCCCACAATCTTTATCATGACACTATCTGCGCTTGTTACTCCTGCACACTTGTAAATAGCACGTTGGTACTTCTTTAGAATCGTTTCTCGATTCGAGTCTGTGATTTGGATCTTACTCAACTCTTCATACGATATTTCCTGTGCTTGTGCTGTCAAAGGTCTTATCATCATTAGCATGCCTAAGACAATTGCAAAGGGTAAAAAATAGGTCTTCATTACTGCCATCACTTCTTATCCAATACTATTGTCATCGGAAGCAAGTACGCTATCCGTTGTGGTTCTCCGTTAATCACTGCAACGCTCCAATTTTTGGCCGTAGACAATTGCTTTATGATCTGTTCATCTATTCCGTATCCCATACTATCCTTTACAGCTACTTTACTTAGGGAGCCGTCCAGCTCGACGACGAACGAATACTTGCCGGATAACTTCTTCTTACCCGCTTCCTTTCTAGTGGGGAGCTTAAGCTCTTTAGTAATACTTTCTGTAGCCGATTTGGGGTCAATCTGACTATATCCTGTCAAAGTGAGTAACAGTAGGCAGGTCAAAGACGAAATCTGTTTTATTTGATTCATGATTCTATATTAATTTTTAAAATATATCCCTAATTACCACCATCATATCAAACTGATAAACAATACAAACTCATAACCATTCATATCTATTTCTGGGGGAGCCTTCCATTTAAAAGCTGTAGCATATTCGTTTAGTATTTTTATAAAGTTTTTATTCAGTGAATTGCGATATCCAAATGCTTTGATATCAGTCAGCTGTCCTTCGTTTGATACTTTGAATTTCACCATTGCATCACCCAGCTTGAAAAGAGATCCCCCAGAAAAATCCAGGCTTAAGTTTTTGGCAAATAGTCCACAGATCTCATTTGCAAAATTCTGAAATCCACCTGCCGGTAGCATATTTGAAAAGTTTGTTTGGATCCCAATATAGGTGAGGTCTACAAATAACTTTCTCTCTGCGTTCATTACACCTGCTGTGGATGCCCCGTAAAGACCCTTAGGACTAATTGCTCTAAAATCTTCTGTGAATAAGAAAAGAGGGAGTTGGAATAGATAATTACTGGCAGTGTCGCCTTTGAGTAACTTTTCTCTATTCATACCACTTCGCTTCCTGTTGTAATCCGTAAGCGTTTTTATCAGGTTATCCTCTGTACCGTGACCTGTGTTTGATTTTGCAATAATAGATTCAATCTTGCTGTCATTCGTAAATAAGATATCCACTTGCATAATCGGATTGCTATTATTCCATTTCGAATCCTTAGGGAATTTCAAAATCCTCACGATATCCGATTTCAGCAACAGTGCATCCTCATTATAAGGTTGGATCTGATAGGTAGTGGCTGTACTAGTTTTTATTTGGCATTTCGCTACAACGCTAATACAAACTAGTAAAGGTATAATCGTGAAAAAATGCTTCATACCTATGGTTTCTTAACAACTTGCCAATAGCCTTTAATTCTGTAAGCCGCGAGATTGTCTATTGCATCGTAAATAAAATTCTGCTTAATATTTTCTCCAGCTTGATCTTGGTTGTAATCAAAGGTCAAATGGATCGCCTCTTTAGTCGTTTCTATCTTAAGATTTTTTTCGCTTAATGGCAGATCATCAGATATTTCAGGACTATGCTTAAAGAAAGTAATAGATTTAGAGTCTGGACTGATCGTATAAACTCTAGATTCATAAAGTGGGAGGGTGTCTACTTGTAGAAATCCATTGTAAGATCGATTAATCGATTCCACTTCCCTTTTGTATTCTTCTTCACTTAATGGCGGTAATTGATCGATGCTCTCTTTGATTAATTTCGCATAATATTGTTTTATTTTCTCTTTGCCAGAATCAGAATATGCAAAATAGAGCTTTACAGATTTAGCTTTTGTATCGAATGTAAACTCCGAAATGGATTGTGGGTCATAGAAGTTTCCATGCCTAACAGTAAGTTGATTGTTATTTCTGTCATAGTATTGCCCTACGAATTTGAAATTATATGTCCCATCTTCCGGAAATTTCAAATTAGAGTTTTCTATCACAGGTTCCGTCTTGTCACAGGAGGTAAGAAACACTGGCGATAAAGCTAGTCCTAGGTACAGTATAATTCTATCTAACGTCATTATTTGTTGTTTTTATTACCCTGCTCATAATCAATTTTAAACAGATGCGATTGCTGCTTATCTCTATTCAGTTTATCGTAACTATCTCTCGTAAACGCAAAGTACACCACATAGAACCATCCGAATATCCCGTGCAGTATCGCCCACATGATAGACTTGTTGCGATCCCACGAGGTAACAACAGCGATAATAGAACCAAGGCCTACGCCAGATTGCGTTACAGTTTTCGTGGTTGTGTTAACTACTTCTTGTCCAAAGATCATAGTGATCAATGACAAGAAAAATATCGTTGTTGCTAGTTTTTTCATATATCAAGATGTTTTACTTTCTTTCTTGCGTCTCCCTCAACCTCATCTTTATTTTTCGTCGAAGCTAGGGTATTACTCAGATGATTCTGCCTCTAGTAAAAGAAGTTTTGTTAACGTCCATTCTTTTTCCATATTATGAGTGCTTTAGTTATTTTTAATATTTCTCTTTTCTAAGTTTTTCCTATTAGCTACTGTTACCCAGTTTTTCCAATCATCGAACTTCTTATAGAGACCTACCGTGCTAATAAATTCTTCAATCACCTGATCTTTCATCTCAGGGTTTTCCCGACAGAATAGCAATAATCCACAAAGCTGCAGGGAAGTAGTTAAACAATGGTTTCTACTAGTAGCGTATGGAAGCATCTGTTCTGGAAACGAAGGAAGGTTACGTTCAGATAATGGTAATTCCCTGTAAGTATTGACTATAAGTATTCCTTTTGGCAATATTTCGTTTTCTGCAAAATGATTAGAAACCCATTTTTCCAATTGGGCCGCATGTTTTTCCGCAGCTGACTTCGTTTGTCCTTTTATTTCTACGACAATCTTTTGATCTTTCCAGTCCAATAGTAGGTCATCCCTGTTCGCTTCTGTATTGAGAACTTTGAATCCCAATTCCACAAACACCATTCTCACAGTGTTCTCTAGGGTTGATCCCGTGGATGTCCAAAGTTGTTTTAGTGGTAAAAAACTTGAAAGGCGAAGTTCAGTTTCTTCCCTTTTTTTTATCAAGTTTGTTATTTCATCATCAATCTTGACCAGCAATTCTCGTTCTTGCTTTTCTCCTGGTAAATTGTATGTCGCTGTCCATTCAGGTAGGCCTAAACCTTCTTCATCTCTTCTAACTTGTTTACAGAATTTATACAAGTCAGATAAAAATTCATCTTGCTCGAAATCTGCATCTTCATCGAAGTCAGGTAATAGTACGATATCCTTAGTGTAAAAACCAACTGACATCGCCTTCTTTGATTTGGCATTTCCAATACTGCTTCCTGGATGCTTTGAAAAACAAGCGCTGTAGGCAAAATTTTGAAAATATTTGCCAAAGAAGGCTGAAGATATATTTTCTTTATTGATTTCAATTTTTCTCCCCTCAGCCTTGACCTCGTCGATTTCAATTTCAAATAGAGAAGAAAAGGGGTGGTGGCCATGTAGCGCAAAATTTAAGTGGAAGAATTTGGGTGTAGAGCAAATAAAAACAATAGGTAAATTTTTAACAGCTATAAATTCTTTTAGATCTTTTACTCTTCGCTCAACATCATCAGGTCTACTATCTTTAAGTTCACTAGCCATTGTTTTTGTGTCAATGATAATGAAATCATATTCCAGCATGTTCTGATTGGACATAAAATCAAACCCATCTTCGTTTATAAAATACTCACCTATTTCTCCGATATGCAGTTCATCCATAATCTTACTCATTCCTTATTCCGCAACCAATCAATTCTTACTTTTATCCTCTTCAGATTTTCCTTTAATTTTCTTAATGCCTTCTCGTATTCTCTTTTGCCATGATTTTGGGTAGTCTTGTTATTTTGTAACAGTCACTACGTTCTTAAAATCCTCGACTGTATACCCATATCCCGGTCCCATTCCAAAATCAGTACTGTAAAATCCTAACGCGCGAATCTTATCTCTAATTTTCTTTTGCTCTTCCTTGCCTGCTTTCAGTTTGGCTTCTATTAAAGCGATTATTTTGGTCGCTTCTTCTGTTGTAAAGGTATCTTTGCCTTTCATGCTTTCTATCTTATCTTAAATTATCTCAGGTGGCGTTCCGTTCTTGTCGTTAGATTCACGGATTGCTGAAGCAATTTCTTTCAGCGCCTCGCTTTGTTGGAGCAGAGCAGAGGTGTGTTCTCGTTTCGCTACCAAATAGCGGTTTAATAAGATAGATAGGACTTTATATAGCCCGTAGAATAAAGCAGCTATTAATAACCCATAGAATAATGGGACTAGTATGAATAGTTCTTGTATACCCAAAAAAAGTAAGTTCATAATTTAAGTATCTATATAATTGTTCGTGTTTATTTCTTTTGTACTTTCTTAGGAAGTTCTAAGGATACGATCTCGTAATATTCTTCAGGTCTTCCTGCACTAGATTTTCTTACGCTATTACCAGTCTTCTTAACGTTGTTTTTGAGCTCGTTGGAAAAGAGTCCAGTGACACGAGTAGCTGAACCTATTTTTTCTTGAAGCTCTTTGGGGAGACTTTCGTAAACATTTGAGGGAAGAAATTCTTTCACACCAACAAATGTTGTAAGTGCTCTTAGGATTTCGTTTTTTAAATCGATCTTCTTGTAGTTTTTTGTTTCTGGAGGTCCAATTTCGCTTCTAAAAGCGATTCTTTCCTGAGTTGCTAGTGGAAGATTCTCTATTTTGGGTAACGCGAAATCAGGATCGC
The DNA here is from genome assembly GCF_011007405.1 of Sphingobacterium sp. xlx-130. Lineage (NCBI taxonomy): Bacteria > Pseudomonadati > Bacteroidota > Sphingobacteriia > Sphingobacteriales > Sphingobacteriaceae > Sphingobacterium > Sphingobacterium sp. xlx-130. The sequence continues at coordinate 447,148 of NZ_WFKN01000006.1, read as the reverse complement.
CAAATTGGTAGTACGTTAAGCCGAAAAGACCAGATACAGCATCTAGCTTTTTTAACGTAGGACCGTTGACGGCAGCTTTTGTGTCTTTTACAAAATCTGTTGTTCCTCCCAATAAATGCTTTATGTCAGCACTATACAGACCATAAAAGTTCATGTAATACTCGAGTGTTAAAATATATTGTTCGACGACATTTTTGCTACCAACCATTTATTGAAAATATTTTTATATTTTGTATATAATTGTTTATCTTTGTATTAGTTTGTTGAAATAGCGACACGTAGGGCAGAGGTAATACTCTGCTAGCAACGATGTTACTCTCGTCCAAAAACCGGTAAATGAACACGAGAGGACTGCGGTTCGCCAATTTCTACTGGAAATACTATCTTTACGAAATATTACCAGTAGGGGCAACCGTCTATAGGTCTTCTTGGGTTCAAGATACTGGTCTCGTGTAGGCCAGTTGACTGGTTTCTTAGCGGTTTCCAGGGCAAGAAGCAGGATGGTTTCCCCTATTGGTTTCAATCAACCTAGGCACCTTCATGCTTTCTGAGTCACATCGTTTCATAAACTTTTAAAATTATGATGAGACGATTAAAAACCACCACGCGAAACCACCCAGACCCGATCCAAGATCGAAGTCATCGGTTTTCCCTTTCGCTATTTATTAAGAACGTTCCTTGTGCGCCAGAGTAAAGTTGATATTCACGTATACAGAAAAAGGGGTAGGAGAGATTGCCACGTCGTATTTTATGCTGTAGGCAAAATACTCCTCGTAATGACGTTATAATCTAAAAAACGCCATTACCTGCTTTCTGCTTACCGATCCTTTTTACTGTGCATTACAATAAAAAGAAAGGCTTATCAGCATACTCTGAAACTAGACATTTTAAAGATAGCCATAACTTTCTATTGGTACAAATTTGTTTGTATTTTATGTTGTATTAATATGCAATATGTAGGTCGGTTCTTGTATTTTTCTTTTTGAAATGCCACGTAGCTAACGTTTAAACCAATTATAATCAAGATCGGTGGCATTCAAAAATCAATTTGATTTTTGAATCTGTAATAGCTATGTCTATTGCGATATTACCTTAAGAAATGACAAATTTTAATAGGGGTGGGAGAGGTATGTCCTCATCGCTCGAGCCGCGAGAGGCTCATACTTTCTTTCTTGATAAAGAAAGTATGCAAAGAAATCAAGGCGTTGAATGCTCGCCTAAATTTGGATTGAGAGTCCTAAAATCAAAATTCTTAACGGCTGTGCATCCAAAGGTCGTGTCTGTAGACGGATTAATAAGCTGCATTTTTAGAAGATGTACTGAATATACCTTACTTATCCAGTGCTTGCCCAAACTCAAATCCACTGATTTAGGCTAGCAAGTTCTATCATGAGCACAAGTCTTTTTGGATATCTTATTGGGTTTAGAGTACTCTATCTTTCAGAGATAGAGCACTTCAGCCATTGAATCTGATGAGATTCAAAAAGAAGCAAATAGAAATGCCCCTTAATATAACAACTACTAGTAATGTTATCAAACCTATGCTGTTTGGTTAAAGAATTTTTTTGAACATGTTTAGCGTCTACTTCAATCTGCTTTCCAGAATTGTTTTCACCTGTTCTACTGTAGGCGATACCGCTAATATTGTTCCATCCGTATCCACAAGAAAGAGACCACCACCAGAAGTTTCTATACCGTACTTTCGCCATATAAGCTGGTTGTCATCGAGTTCCAAAAGGTTAATCCAAGGATATCCGTCCATTTTGGCAGCTTGTTCAGCATTTTCTTTTTTTCTTTCCCTAGCGACGCCTACCACTTCAAATCCCTTGTCCTTATAAGCTTCATATATGGGGATCATATCTTTACCATGTTGTCTGCAGGGACCACACCATGATGCCCATAAGTTAATTAGTGCAATTTTTCCTTTTATTTTAGTTGAAATTTGGATCGGGTTATCCTCAAAATCCGGCGCGGTGAAGTCAATGTACTTACCACCGACTTTGATTATTTGCATTGATTTTATTAGATCATCTGCTCTTTGGGTGTAGGGGTGGTTGGGAAAAGCCGGCTTATAATTTTTATGGTACAAGGTAATAAGTTCTGGAATACTGATAGGAAGCGGACTTTCTGATGGGTATTGCGCCATTTTGAGAAGGCTAACTAGTTCTGTGTACGTTATTATGGTAGTTTGTTTACGTATTTGTTGCATTTTCCAGATGATTAAATCTCCAAAACGTTTTTTTTGAAGATTTACAATTTCGGTAGCGGCAGGGGTCAATAATCTTTCTTCTCTTTCCAAATGATCATACACAGTCATTAGGCTGTCTCTTAATTCTTTTTCTTTGATTGTATCCAGTTCTCGATATATCGAATAAGCTTCTTCTGTCAAGAATAGCTCTTCTTTTCTTAATTTTTCAGCTTCTTCATGCAATTGCTCAAATTCAAATTTTTCATCCTGTACTTTTTGATACTTGACGAAGTCTTGGTTAATAGTACCTCCTTCAAGTCGGTTCAACTTAAAGAGGTGCATAGGGTAAAGCGTGAGGTGAATCGTATCAGCTTCTGCAAAGAATGGAACAGGTTTCATTGCTCCCAGTTTTAATTCATCATCAAATGTCAAAGAATAAGTTTCAATCTCTTTTACAGTTAGTTTGTATTTAAATTGATTGTTTTCAATAGGGATTTTAATTCCTGATACGCGGAGGTCCTGTCCATCTTTTATTAAAATTAGCTCTTTGCTGTACGGCCGATCGATTACCGTTCCGAGAATTGTACACTGAAATGTTTTTTCTTGTGCCAAACAGTTGAGTGTGGTTACCATTAAAAGAATAAAGGAAAGATATTGTGATATGATCATTTGATAGTTGTTTTTCATTGTTTTTATTTGGTTAATAATTAGCTGTACTTAAAGACACTCCACCTTGGTTGGATATAATGGTGATATTGACCCCTCCGCTGGACATACTGACCTCTCTATCGAGTTAGTATCTCAGTCCAATTGATGACCTGACAATATTACTTCTTTTTTCTTAGACTTTCACCTTTTAGTTCAATCCGATATGAGCTATGTATCAGTCTATCAAGTATGGCATCTGCAATTGTATCTTCACCGATCACATCGTACCAGCTGGCCACGGGCAACTGACTGGCAATTATGGTCGATGCCTTTGTAATCTTCCCTTAAAACAGCTACGATTATTAATGTAGTTTTATAATTTAGGGTAATGAACAAAAGTAAGTTTAGCGAAATACAGATCATCCAGATTTTGAAAGGACAAGAGTCTGGACAATCTATTCCATAAAGCCGTATTCGGATTTGAGTATTAGTGGAATCAAGTAACGTAACAGTATCACCATCGGCGACTCTCACTACTTTTCCTATAATTTGAGTGAAAGAGATGAGGGGAACTAAAAATAAAAACGCAAAAAGAAGATTGTTCATTCTATTCCCATTTTGTTGGATGCAATAATTCTCTAATATCCACCTTTAAAAATTTTGCAATTTTATGAAGGTCTTCAAGTGGTGGTTGTCTATGATTGTTTGCCCATCTTGAAACTGTTTCTTCACTCTTTTCTACATATTTAGCAATATCTCTGTTGGATACTTTTTTTTCCTCTAGAACTTCAGCTAGTCGATTAATTTTGGTCATGATCAAATATTCCTTAAAATAGTTTGACGTTTAACGTCAAACTGTTATATTTGTATAAATTAAATAGCGAATTATACTATACAGTGTAACACTGTGTAAGAACGAGTCTCTCTATAGGAAATAAATCCGGCTTAAAACAATGACCCTAGAGAGTACAGTGGATCGTCTATTTATTACTGGAAATGCATATCTTTACAGCATATCCAGTAGGACGGTCCTTGCGCTTGTACTCCTGTGGGGTGAGTAATGGTTTACTATTACTCATTGGTTTTTTCCATTAAGCCGGATTTTCCACCCTAGCAGGAGGAGTAAGGACCGAAACCGCTGGGCCATACTACTTGCTTTAGAAGTTTCTCGTTCACATAAACTTTAAAAATTATGAGAACGAAAATTAAAACCAACAAAATCCGCCCAAGACCGATATTCCATCGGTCGTCATGGTATTCCCAATTCTTACACATAAAGAACGTACCGGCCTCGCCGGAGTAAACCTTGTCAAGTTATTACAGACAGAGGGGGGCAGTAATTACACTAATTACAAAAAGTGCCATCCTATATCAGACAAAGTCTAATAGGATTAAATACGCAATCAGCCCATCTAAAGTCTGTAATCCGACCTCTGTATATGAAAACAATTAGTCCATATAGGTCAAGAGAATCGGTTTATCTTATTGTTTCGCACCTTAAAGATAAGACAGATTTTATTGCCTACCAACTAAAATGCTTTGTATTTGATATTGTTTGTCAATATCGAGAGAGGTCGGTGTTTTATTTATTTCGTGAATGGATGGTATAAAAACCGATTATAAACCAAGAATAACCAATTAAATCCATTCAGAAATCACACTAGATTTTTGAATCTGTAATAGCTATGTCTATTGCATAATCCCTTAAAAAAATGAACATTCTTTTAAAGGCTGGGAGAGGTATTGCCTTTGGCCAAAGTGAACGAGTTAACATGTTAACAAGTTATCAAGACCTTTCCAGTCGCCCGATAGAACCAGATAAGTACGTGCTAGCATGTGCGAGATTCCTCCGCTACGGTCGGAATGACGGGAGGAAAATATGTAATAATTTATTAATGATTTTCTGTGTTTTGTTTAGTGGCCTTTTGGCTTCTCCTGCCTTCGGGCAGGAGGCCAATGGCTTAAATACTGTTATACCCGTCAGAGTGGGAGATAAGGTTCCGCCTGAATTCTGGACAAAGGAGCATATACTTTACAAAGATGGTGACACCATCACAATGACCTTAGAACATCTTCGTGGAAAACCATTTATTCTTGATTTCTGGGCTACATGGTGTGGAACCTGCATTCAAAACTTTAAAAAAATTTATGGCTTTAGAAAAGACGTATACAACAATATTGATATTGTGCTTGTCAATAGTGATTTGAAAAAAGATGATCTAAAGGGAATTGGAAAAGTATTGTCAGAATCGAACCACTTTCAAGGAGATCTGGGGCAGTCCATAGTCTTTGATACTTATTTGAAGCAGCTTTTCCCTCATCAGGCCATCCCTCGTTACATCTGGATAGACCATACCGATAGGGTTCAAGCGATTACTGGTTTTGACTTTGTGACGTTAGATCAAATTCAGAGATTGGTTAGACGTAGTAGAGGCCTTTATTGGTAGTATATGAATAGGTTATTTATAACAGTACTGCTGCTAAATCTATCAATGATAGGTTATGCACAAATGAAGTTGTCCGGTAAAGTAAAGGACAAAATGGGCAGGGGAGTGGATCATGCTACGGTTAACTATCTACAAGATATAACCAAGACAGACTCTTTAGGTTATTTTGAAATAAAGGTATCAGAGTCATCAGGAAGCATTACCATTCATAAGATAGGGTATCAGGATCAAACGGTTGGCTTTAATGCCGCTAATCTTGCTAATGGTATCATCGTGGAGCTGTCGACTATGTACGCGGAGATTGAAGAGGTGGTGATCAATAACGGCTATCAGTCCATAAATAAAGAGCGATCCGCAGGTTCGTTTTCGGTTATTTCCCGAGAGCAATTGGACGCTCGCCCATCAATTAACCTCATGGATCGTCTAGACGCTGTAGCTCCAGGATTACAGTTTGATAACCGTACGGGCGGTGCAAAAATCAATATCCGAGGTATTAATACCTTAACAGAAGGACTTATGGGACCATTGATTGTTGTTGATAATTTTCCGTTTGAAGGGTCTATGTCGGATATTAACCCAGAAGATGTGGAGTCGGTTACGCTTTTGAAAGATGCTACAGCAGCTTCGATATGGGGCTCCAGGGCGGGGAATGGGGTTATTGTCGTAACCACAAAAAAAGCAGCGGCTTTAGCCGGGAAAGCAAAGATTTCAGCCACGACCAATTTTAGGATGAAGGATAAACCGAATTTCTTTTATGAACCGACTATATCACCTCAGGATTTTATCGGGGTCGAAAAGATGCTTTACGAAAAAGGGTTTTATGATGATGTAATTAATGATTTAAGTAATAGACGTACTGTATTATCACCTGTAGTCGATTTACTTGTCCAGCATTCAAAATCAATAATTACACAAGAAGAGTTGGATAGCGCTTTAGCCGATCTAGGTAAAAATGATTATCGAAATGATTATCAGGATTATTTTTATAGAAATGCACTGGATCAGCAATACCATGTGCGCATGGAGAGCCCAGGCGTAAAGCGTAGCCACAGTACGGGGATAGGTTTCGACCATTCCAAGGCTCCGGTTATTACGAATAGTTCAAGTAGGATTTCGCTGTTGCACAACAGTACATTCCGGCCTTTAAATAATTTTAGTATAGGGGTAGATATTGGCTACACCTATGCCAATGCCAATACCGGTGGAAGCACTACACTTCAGAATGTATACCCTTATACGGATTTGGTTAAAGATGGGGTGGCTCAGGTAGTGCCTTATCAGTATAACCCGTCCTTTCTGGATACCGTAGGTAAAGGTCGGTTTTTGGATTGGAGATATAGGCCCTATGATGAGCTACGGGCCACCATGAATAAATCGAGCAGAAATCAATTGAATACTACCGTAAGGTTACGTTACGAACCCTTGCTAGGATTATCTACGCAGTTGGTTTACCGATTTGATAATACAGACGGGATTCTGCAAAATATGCGTACCCAAGAGAGTTATATGGTACGGGATTTAATAAACAGTTTTACGCAGGTGGATAAAAATGGAAAACTTACCTACCCCGTACCGTTAGGTGCTATTTTGGATCGGAGTTATACGGATGTATGGGCGCATAATTTGAGGGGACAGTTAAATTTTGATCGAAGCTATGGTTCTCATGGTATTTCCACCTTGTTGGGTGCGGAGCTGAGCCATCGGTCTAATTTTTCAAACGCTTATCGCTTGTACGGCTATAACGAAGATCTCTTGTTGAGTACACAGGTGGATTACCTTAAACCGTACCCATTATCTGGGAACTTAGGAGGGCAAGCCTATATACCGGACTATGTAGGTGATGAAGGAACTGTGACGCGCTTTGTGTCCTTGTTTTTCAATGGATCTTATCATTATAAGCATAAGTACATATTTAATGCCTCTATGCGACGTGATGGATCAAATCTATTTGGCGTAAAGACCAATGCAAGATGGAAGCCGCTATGGTCAACAGGAATAGCTTGGGTATTATCCAAAGAATCATTTTTAATACATAGCCCGTGGATAGATAATTTAAAACTTCGCTATACACTCGGTCATAGTGGCAATGCGGGAAGTGGAAATATCGCTGACCCTATTATGCAATATCTAGGTAATGCCATGTATACCAATTATCCATATGCCATGGTAACACAGCCTTCCAATCCAAATTTAAGATGGGAGGATGTACAGATGATGAATTACGGGTTGGATTTTGGATTTTGGAAAAGTCGTCTTTCCGGATCTATAGAATGGTATAATAAAATTTCTACCGATCTGATCTCTGCCGAACGGATAGACCCAACATCTGGATTTTCAACAGTAAGCCGTAATATAGGTGAAGTTAAAGGTAGAGGACTGGATATGGAGCTGAATACACGGTTCAGAGTTGGGAATGTAAACGTCCAGTCTGGCTTTGGTTATTCCTATGCGACGAATAAAGTCACGAAGTATGATGGTGTAGTCCAAGACGCCAGTTGGTACACAACCAATAAAGGGACTAATTTTGACCCTATAGTCGGGAAACCACTTTATCCAATGTTCTCTTATGCTTTTGAGGGGCTCGATGGGGCTAATGGTGATCCAATTGGTTTGTTGAATAAGCAACAATCAAAAGATTATAAGTCCATTTTGAAGGATTCCATCGGGAATATAAATTTTCATGGATCTGGATTGCCCACTTCGTATGGTTTTTTCAGGAGTACGCTTAACTGGCGAAACTGGTCGCTGTATTTTTCTATCTCCTATAAAATGGGGTATTATTACCAGACTTCTTCTATCGCCTACAATTCATTGTATTATGGTCGTTCTGGTCACTCTGATTATTATGACCGTTGGCAAAAGCCAGGTGATGAACAACGGACATCAGTTCCATCGCTCCAATACCCAGCTTCATCAGAAAGAGACCAGTTTTATTTGTACTCCGATGCAAATACCAGAAAAGGGGATTTGATCCGTATGCAGGATCTGCGCCTATCCTATAACTGGAAAAATATTTCGCTCAGTACATCTGTAAATAATCTGGGCTTACTTTGGACAGCGAATAAGGAGGGGCGAGATTCAGATTATTTAGGTATGCCACCTCAAAGAGTTTATAATCTAGGTTTAAAAATTAATTTCAATTAGCCATGACAAAATATGCATTATATAAAATGGGGAGTATCGCTCTTCTATTACTTTCTTCAGTCTTCTATGGCTGTGAAAAGTTCTTGGATGAAAAGAGTACGATGTCATTGATGTTACCAAAAACCTACGACGATCTGCAGGCTTTGATGGACAATAACGGTAGTGTTAATACAGGGATGGGACCAGGATTACTAGAAGTCGGTACCGATGATTACTATTTGCTTCCTACGGTTGCAAACAAGTTACAAACTGTGGATAAGGATCTGTACTTTTGGAATGAATTTCCGGGGTACACCACTTCAATTACGAATACCCAGTGGAAAAGACCGTACATTCCTGTTTTTGTTGGGAATACCGTGTTGGATTATGTAGATCGTATCAATGAAAAAAATCCATTGAAATATAATATGGTTAAAGGATCCGCTTTTTTTATTAAAAACTATGCATACCTCCTAATTGCACAGACGTTTGCTCCCCCATATAATTTAAGTGGTACGAATGAGGATCCTGGTATTCCATTAAAGATGAGCAGCGATGTGGCAGAAAAAACGATTAGAAGTACGGTAAAAGAGACCTATGAGCATATTGTAACAGATTTAAAGAAAGCAGTAACTTTACTGCCTGCAGATATCGATAGCAGAATGCGTCCTTCCAGACCGGCAGCATATGCAGCGTTATCTCGCACCTATCTTATTATGGGTAGGTATCAGGATGCCATGGAGAATGCTGAGCTCGCTTTAAAGGGTTATGATGTGTTAATAGATTATGCGAACTGTGATTCCAATGCGACTTTACCATTCAAGATACTTAATGAAGAAACTATATTTCATGCGGTTAGTGTGGGCTTAAAACCATTGAATCCATCTCGTGCAACTATTGATAAAGGATTATATAGTAGTTATCAAATTAACGACTATAGAAAGAAGTTATTCTTTAATAAACGAGCAGACGGCACCTATTCTTTCAAGGGAAGCTATACAGGTTTCAATATACAGAGCACCTTTATTGGCTTGACCGTCCCTGAGCTCTATTTGACACTAGCTGAATGCTATGCGAGATTAGGGAAGGTAAGGGAATCGGGGGAGGTGTTGACTAAGCTGTTGGTGAAAAGATATAAGTCTGGTTTTGTGATGCCTATTTTTGATAACAAAGAAGACCTTTTAGATTATGTCCTTTTAGAACGACGTAAAGAGATGTTGTTAAGAGGAGTGCGGTGGTCTGATCTAAGAAGATTGAATCAGGAACCACGACATGCAAAGGTGTTAGAAAGACAGGAAGTGGTCGGGAGCGACACGATTAAACATGTATTGAATATTGATGATAAACGGTATACTTACCTTATTCCTAACGAGATTATTGAATTTACGGGTATTCCCCAAAATCCAAGATAAAAGAAAATGCGGGCTAAGCCCGCATTTTACTATTCGCTTCGGAAAGCTTTTACTGCTTGATTTGTGTTTTCAGAAGTTAAAGCTTCTGATATTAAAATTTTAACAGTTTTACCTCCCGTGCCTGGTACCACATGATTCAAATCAGGGATACTTGAATTACTTGGATCTGCCGGAGCTGTAAGCATGCAAATGGTCTCTGGATTTGTATCACAATCCTGTGTCGCAAACAACGAATACTGTGAAGCATCCTGCGGATTGTTATTTGCTGGATTCGGAGCTCCATTAAAATACCAATCCTGATCGGCAAGGACTACTTTTGCAGTAGTATTTTCTTCTGATAATTGATGCGCACGAACCGAAAGGTAGGTGCCCGATGCAATGACGATGGCTGCCAAAGCCATTGCATAATTTTTGATGTTTTTTAGCATAACGCTATAGTTTGTTGTTTATAATTTCTTTCCATTTTTACCTCTGGAAAGATGAAGAGGGGTTTGTTATCCAGATCGACCTGCATTTTGGTTCGACGCCCCAAGTCGTATCTATTAGATAGTCGAAAAGGTCTTTTGGCCGACACGCCCTGCACCCAGTGGCCTAGCCACCGAGATTCGTTGTGGTACCTGTTATCAAGTTATCCTGTTATCAAGTTATCGTGTTAAAAAGTCCATCTTTAGCATTCGTATTGTTATCCTGTCTGAGTTGCTTTTTGTCAAATTTTGTAGATAGAAGATAGCCGGTAATACTGATGGCTAAGAAAAATAGATTGAACCAGAGGTGATTTGTCCAGCCCATCTGCGGTATCGCCAGTCCGCAACTGCAGGGAGGCTTGCCCCATACCTGGAGCAGAACCAGTGCGATATAGCCCGTGAAGAGTATCAGCTGTATGCTGGATAGCAGCAGACCCACCTTGCGAAAGCGCTCGGCTACCAACAAGATCGCCGTCACCAGCCCTAGAGCGGGCAGGCTATAGATCAATGACCAGGCGACGGTATAGCTTAGCGGTTGCTGCAGGATCCCTGATTTAAAAGCCTCATAATGCATAATCTTGTATAGACTGCTCGGTATCCATAGGGCCAGCAGCAGTACGACTAGGGTGTTAAGTAGGTAGGTGTTTGTTTTCATTTTGTTATCTAGTTATCGTGTGAACGGGTTATCAAGTTATTTTTCGTTTGCACTGATGTAGGCCAGTACTTCGTCTGCCGGTTGTGCCCGGGGTATGCTTCTCTTTACATCTTACAGGCATTGTTGCATATTTCAAAGGTAGCGCGAATACCGATGAAAGCCGGTGTCCTCATACGACCAGTTGCGTGTTATAATCCGACTTTTGTGCTGATTTAAAGCTTGTTATTAGCTTGTTTCGTTTTTATTTGTTAATTTACGATAACAAATTAAGCCTTAAGGTATGCGTTTCGAGGTCAATACATGGGTATGGGTGGCGCTTTCGAACAATCGGAAGCTGGCATTTGTATTGGCGGTACGTAAGCATACCGTTATGGTCAGGTACTACGATGTGATCGGGCATAAGCTCTCTGCCAATCGGGAGGTTTTCACCAAGCGTGTGGTACTGCCTGCAAACCTCGAACGGGAGCAGCTCGAAAAGCTGCCCTGCGGAAAGCGCCCCCTCGCCCTCAATAGGGCCAAGATGATCGTAGCCACCAATATGATCTTTAAAGATATCGAGCAGCGGCTCGAGCGCCGGGTATATTACTGCCACAGGTGCCGTGCCTTCCATACTACGGCACAGTTTAGACTGCCGATAGCATTCATGAAGACACTGGCCGAAAATCCCTATCAGAGTGATGGTTATGAAAATTACCTCAAGATAAGCCACCGCAAGCGGGTATGGTACTGGTGGCACCATACGTTGGGGGTTAAGGTTCCATTCGCCCTGTTCGAAAGGATCGTTGCCGAATATGGGCCTACACCCGAAAAGGCCATCGTCCGGATCAAACTGGATCCTTTGGCCTTTATGCATTTCATGATGCTCTTTCTGTATAAGGAGCGGCTCAAACGTAGTGCTACCGATGCCTAGTGTTGAGTAGGGATATAGGCACTGGGATACACCTTATGGTATTTCTTAAAAGCCTTCCGGAAAGCTGCGCTGTCACTGTAGCCCAATTGCTCAGCGATAGTGCTGACGGCTACTTTGTTCGATAAGAGTTGGACGGCACGTTCGTGCTTCAACCGGTAGATATAGTGGGCGAGGCCTTCTTTTTCAGTGCTTCGGTACGTACGGCCCAGATAATCCTTATCAACATAGAATCGATTGGCCAGCACGCTGATAGGCGGTACCGGCTGATTTTTAGCGATACGTTTTTGGATATAGTACTTTACAGCCTGTATCTTGTTCTGGATTGGTGATAATGAAGGGTCGTCCAAGGTCCGCATCTGTTCGACTAGATTGCTGACGGGGACATAGATCTGGCTATCCTGTAGGATATGCCGGCCGGGACAAAGGCCTAATAGGTAGTACAGCTCGGCTCGGTCCTGATCAGTTATGGCACTCGGTACAGACTGGTAGAGGGTATCCCTTGCTAATTCGTGCGGTAGTAACGCTGATCCTAGAGAGAGGTCCTCGGGATAACGGTCCAGCCAGCTCGCTGCCACATTGAAGCCGACGATCCAGTGGCGGCCCTGGCCCACCTCGATATCAAAATTTTCCTTCTGGCCGCGGATAAGATGTTTACGATCCTCGCTCAGCACGGGGATAGCCCCATGATCATCTTTCAGGCTATAGCCGCCTTTCAAGGCATACTGCCAGTGGATATCGGGATAGCTTACCTCTATAGGGATTTGTAGTTTCCGTTTTGTCTCGATCTCGATACTGTATAGGTATACATGCTTTGCATTGTACCATTGCATACTGTACCAGTTGTCTTTGTCGTACCAGCTGCGGCTCTGGGCATAGGCTATTGCAAAAGAGATATCTCTCGGTAGGCGGGACTCCGCTGTGGAATCGGGATTCAGGTCACCGAAATGTATATGGAAGCTGCGTATCATAAGCTGTTGATTTGGGGTGTATAATTGTTAATTTGCAAATAAAAGCCTTTAGGCCGCCGCTGTCAAGAGACAGGGGTGACACCATACAAGCGGTGAGGGCTTATCGCTGTGCTTAATCGATAGTGGTTGGCGTATTAAAGGCGTGACTAAGGGTGCAAAAAAAAATATATTTTCTTTCGTTCGTGGATTTTTAGAGGGCTTTCGTGGATTATTTCCATTTATAGATTTTTGTTTCCTAGTTTGGCGGTAAGATCTATAATTGTTGAGCGCTCAACTATGTTAAACTTTTAATAAAAATAACATGGTTAAATTAACTTTAAATCAGCAAGCAGACCTGATACAGGAAGTGATCAGGAAAACAAAACGTAATGCCCCCAAGGGCAACACAAAAATGAAGTCTACGGTAGACCGCATAAGGAGTAAGTCGTCCTTGTGCGATGTAATATTGCCTGGCATCGATCCCTTTTAGCGGATGGCAATGCGTATATCTGACACGGGGCGGGGCAAGCTGTCCCACCCCGTGTACGCGGCGCCGGATTGGAACGATGTGGAGGCACTCAATACCTACGCACTAATGTCGGCCAATCTGTCCAATTTTATGCCGCAGCTGCAATCGCATCAGGAGTTTTTCCAGCGATACCGTTATCAGCAGGTATTAAATGGGAATGATCTCTTACACTTTGAAAGGGATTATCCGTCGCCGGTAGAAGGATGGGATGCTGTGCTGGCGCTAGTGAAGGCCCATCGTGGCATTATTGCAACGTACCACTTTGGACCCTTTCAATTAATCAATTACTTGTTGATGCGGGCCAAGATCCCTTATGTGCTATTGGTGGCAGGGCAGGTGATAGCCGACTGGCGCGCCAAGTATCCACAGCTTTTGGCACGTATGGAGCTGGCCGCCCGACAGGGGGGATTTCAGCTCTTGGATGCCAATGATCCTGCCGCACTTAGAATGCTATACCGCTTGCTGGATAAGGGCTTCAGTCTATTGATCTATACCGATGGTGTAGAAGGGGTGGCGCATAATCGGGCGGCACGGATGACGCGTGTCAATTTTTTAGGACAGCAAATCTATGTGCCACGGGGTACGGCGACACTGGCTTATCGCTTTGGCTTACCGATCTATCCCTGCCTACTGTGGCGTGAGGGTGACCGTATTAGGGTGGAGGCGGCAGATACGATAACGGTGGCCGAGGGTGTAGACCCGCAACAGTATGCCCGCATGGTCGCAGATCAGTTATTTGCACTCTTGGCCAAATATGTCATGCACTGGCCCGAGCAGTGGACCAACTGGTCGGTATTGCACCGCTTTTTGTTACATAAACCGCCTATCGGTGTTGCTGCGGGTACAGTAGCGGATATGGAACGGCACTATGGATTGGTGCGCGTAGATAATAACCCCTATTTATTGGAAAAAAGGAATTACAAGATGTTTCCCTTGGATGAGGTAGGGTTTAAATTGTTGAAGAACAGTTGGTTTTGAATATTTTTTTTTGGATGATACACGAAATATTTATTAGCTTAAGGAATTTAACTAACCTAAAAGTGATGAATTCGAGTTATTTAGCCAAGAATGGGTTACGCCTTTTCGTACAGTTTGCACCTGCTTATGGTTTGATCACTTACTTGCTGAACCGTATACTGAAACCGGAGAACACGGTACCCACCGTACTGACGGGGCTGCTACTCCTGCTGTTGTGTATTGTATTCGGTGTCGCCCTGATCCAGCTCGTAGTTTATAGTTATACGAGGTGGAGCCGGTTGTGGATGTTGACGGTATGCTCTGTCGCGTTTATTGCAGTGCTCCTGTTTCTGCTGTATGTGCTGCTGCCGAATATCGGTTTTTTTGACTACCTGGAGGTCGATTCGACGATTACGATGACATCTTTTGCACAGTTGGTACTACGTTATACCAATGCCCTGGTGATGGCGGGTTTTATTTATTACCATATCAGCGCCCAATATCATCATGAACAGATGCTTCAGGCAAGGGAGGAGGCGCATCGGCAGGATATCAGGAATAGGGAGTTGCTGCATCAAAAGGAGGTGATGGCCAAGAACCTGGAGATCGCTTTTCTGACCGCGCAGATCAATCCGCATTTTTTGCACAATACGATAGCTGCGCTACAGGAAGAATGTATAGTGGATAATCCGCTCATGGCCGAGCAGCTGGCCAATCTATCGGATCTGATGCGCTACAAATTGGAGTGTACCGATGCGAATATAGCGACGATGCCGCACCGTACGGAAGTGGATGGACTTAAGAAATATTTAGCGATCATGCAGTGGCGATTTCCGCAGGCGGATATTCGGTTGTCCTGTACGGGAAGGGACAATGGGCAGCAGGTATTGCCTACGGTACTGCTGGTATTGGCCGAGAATATGTTTAAGCATGGACGCTTCCGGTACGGCAATTATCCCCTCAGCATTGTGGCTGAGCTAGGTGATGCCACCGTGACGTACCGCTTTAGGAACAAGATCGATCCGCAGAGTGAGCGGCGACAGGTGGAGGGGGTAGGTATTGCAAATATCGTACGTCGTCTGGATCTGGTCTATCCGCTGCGGTATGAGCTCAGGAGCTGGAGAGACGAAGAGGAATGCTACAACGTGTACTTGCAGATCAAACAAGAAGGCCATGGACAATAGAACGACAACATTTATTGTGGATGACGAGCCTCGGGCGATAGAGAGCCTGAGACGGCAGGTTGAAATGCGCGACGACCTCTATTTGGTGGGTACGGCCACGGATCCTTATGAGGCTGTCACGGAGATCGAGCGCGTGGATGCCGAGCTGGTATTTGTCGATATGAAGATGGAAGGGATGAGTGGCCTGGAGCTGATCAAGATGCTGGGGCCGGAGCGTACGTATATCTGCTATACAGCTTACAACGAGTATGGACCTCATCTATCTCCACTGGATGTGCCATATTACCTGCTAAAACCGACTAAAAAGGAACTTTTTGATACGATAGTGGACTTATGCCTTAGGAATATGTATATCAAAGAGCAGGGGAAAAATGCCATAGCTGACAAGGAGTTGCTAAAAGAGGGCCAACTGTTGGTGCATGTGCTCAATAAGAATGAGGACCGTAGTCTGCGCATTGAAGATATATGGGCACTGCGGGGCAAAGGCGATGATACCTGGATCTATTACCTAGAGGAATGCATTATAGGGGCAGGGCGGCTCCGCTTGTACGAGCAACGCTTGCCCAAGTCGCTATTTGTACGTACGCACCGCAGTTATCTGGTCAATAGGACGTGCGTCCTGTCGTACAGTAGGCCCAATCGGCTCCGCCTGCAGCAAAGCGGCTTACTGGACTACGTACGATTATCGGAACGCTACAAGCATAAATTGCTAAAAGAGCTTGATTTAAAGGATAAAAAGAATGATAAAAAAGGAAAACCAACATACTAGATTTTTGAAAATATTGGCGCTTGTGGATAGACCAACGGACGATGCTGCTCTGCAGGCCAACAGGATGCTTGATGTACTGGAGATTACGCGGAGCTACCTCATGGAATTTGCAGCCTATATCGCTGTGCAGCTGCAGCTCGTGGAAGAACGCCTGCTGATGCAGCAACATTACGAAGAGACGGCGCTGGATGCAACGCTGAAAAATCACTTTGATGCCGATCAACGCGGTTTTGTGCAGCAGTGGCTGCACTCCTTTGAACAGGTGGTATATCCCTCGGATGGAGAATGTCTGGTCAAGTTGTCTTCCAGAGAGATGCTGTACCTGGTACGGCTGATAAGGGATGCGGGGCTGTTGGAATTGACAGAATTGAAACATACATTTCGCTTTCTGAGCCGACATTTTTATACCAAACAACAGCGTAGACTCTCTACGGAGAGCTTGCGTAAGAAATATAGTCAGCTGGATAGGCCACTGATGGTACGGATGGAGCAGCACTTGCGGCACCTGCTGGATATCAATAGATACTACCTGCAGCGTCTGGAAAGTAGTGGAAGCTAGCACACTATGAATAATACTAATTTTATTATTAAACAGTTGTAATCATGAATTTACATGCACATTTTGGGAGGGTACAGCTCTCGTCCCCATGCTATGCGCTGGGGCAAAACATGTACGTTGAGATGCGCTGGATGCGCGAACAGATTATGGAGATATTGGAAGCGATTTATAAGTTGAGCGGGCGGCCCAAACCGCTCCTGCGGGACAACAGGTATGTAAAGGACAGGCTGGGGGTCTGTGATCGAACGATCAGGCGGTTTATTGAAAAGGGGGATCTGCGGGTGGCACAGACGATCAATAAGTTTAACTATTACCTCGCTGATGATGTCGAGAGACTGTACATGATGTACCGTTGCGGACGCTAATCTATACCGTTACAAAAGCTACCTCGAATCGATGGTAGCTTTTTTTTTCTACAACACCTACCTTTTACCTGACCACCGACCTACCTGGGGCTACTTAAACCGGGTGAATCCCCGATCAACTTCCGGTCGTTTCCCGATGCTGATGCGGTACTGACCGGGGATCCATCGGGGATCGATGCGGTAATGCTGCTCGTTATGGAGATAGAAGACTGGTGATGGAGTAGGCCCAATTAGGAGATCGGTAGCTTTTTCGATCTGTTTTTTTTTTTGCTGTGTGGCCGGTATCGGACTATTTTACGGTGGATAGCGGACAGATAGCGGTCAATCGATGTGTAGCTATATGTTTCTTTGGTATAGGTGATTATGTTTGTTTTGTCAAAGCAATGATATACCGGTATGAATGCTCTTTGGCTTAACAGATTTATTCATTTTTTTAAACAAAAACAAAAATGGGAAGAATACGACAGGGTGCAAATGGTGGATTCCGCGGGAAAGCGGGATCTGTAGTGGGCAGCAGCTGGAAAGGTATAGATTATATCAAAGGGCTGCCCAAGAAGAGCAGTAAGCCGCCTACAATGGCGCAATTGGAGACGCAGGCTAAGTTCAAACTGCTCATGCGGTTCCTGACTTCGGTCAATATGTTCCTGCAAGTGGGATTTGGCCATAAACAGAACAGTAAGAGTACGCCGGCAAATGTGGCGTTTCAGTTTAATCTCTTCAAGGCGATTGCTGGCGCCTATCCGAATTATACGCTGGACTATGCCAATATCAGCTTTTCGGATGGGGGCTTGTTTTCAGCAGGTACGGTGACGGCAGAATTTGATACGGACAAGATCAATGTGACCTGGGACGTTTCAGCTTCTAAAAGGTTAAACAAACTGGGGGATGACCAGCTTTTTATTCTGGCATACCATCCGCAGAAGAATGAGTTCCTGACAACTGATGATGTGCCTCTACGGGAAGATGGTACGGCTGTAATGGCGGTACCGCAACATCTGCGTCAAGGGGATATTCATGTCTGGTACTTTATGACGGATCGGACCGAAAAGCAGGTGTCGAATACGTCGTATCTGGGGCTGATCACGATCTAGGACCGATCGTGTGATTTTTATCTTTTAACCAATGGGAGCCAGGTTGCTGGTTCCCATTAACAGACCTATAGCAATGACTTACTCAAATATGGAAAGAAAGCAGAAAATAGTGTCAACGCGGCTCAGGTTTCTGTTGGCAGCGAAGGCGCTTCGGCCACTGTTACCGCTCTTAAAGGTGGGGTATAAAGAGAAATACCGCCGGGATAGGCGGGTGCGCCCGTTTAACCATGCGATGCAGCAGGTGCTCAAGAATGGCATCGTCGGGGAGTATCCGGATCTACAGGTGGACTATAGCCGCATATTGCTGAGTGATGGAAGCTACGATCGGCTGTCAGCCGTTGAGTTGTCTCGCGATGAATCTGGACTACAGATCAAGTATGCGATAGATGCTGCTGGAAAGGCCGATGATGTCGTGCTATGGACAGCGCTGTGTGTGGAAAAGGAGGAGGCACTGGCAGTGCAGGGCAAGCGATCGAACGGGACTCTGCAGTCGGCTGTACCTTCTCATCTGATTGAATGTCGGTTTCACCATTATATAACGGTATGTGACCGTGATTATAAGCGCTTTTCAAGGTCGCAGTATTTGGGGATGATTTAAGGATGGTTGTCCCGAATCTAATGATTAAACACTAAAAAATGACTACACTTTTAAACACACAACCTGCTTCACATCAAGGATGGAGGTGGGGAGAAAATTTTATCTTTTCAAATATTAAATATTACTTATTCAGATGGTTAGTGTTATTTACCTTGTTTTTATATTTAATAGGAAAAGCCTTGGTATTCGTAGATCCCGCAGTAGGAGTACTCGATCTGGGCGTCCTTACGGTGGCGATATTTGGCTTACTGGTTGGGGTCGCTGCGATATTGTGCAGCCTGTGGTTGCAGGAGCTGCTCTGGCAGCCGTTCAAAGTATTCCGCCAACACTTTAATAACCACTTTAATCAATTGACAGCATGGCAACAATGTATTCTTTATTTCTCGGTTTTCTTCTTGCTGCTCTATGCAGGGGTAATGTTGATGGGGGGAGTGTTGTAGGCTCGCTTAAGCCGCGAGTGGCTCATACTTTCTTGCTTGATCAAGAAAGTATGCAAAGAAATCAAGGCTTGGTTGCTCGGCTAAATTGTCTTCTTATTTCTGGCAATAAGACAAACTCACTTCGCTCGAACAAGTCTGATTGCTTATCAGAAATAATCGACAATTCTTTACGCCTTGCGCAACCTAGGCCGTTTTTTTGGGATAATACTAGTAGTACTTCCTTACAATTACTCAATTTATCGCCTGCAAAATTTTTGACAATTGCAGTGGGATGCAGAATCTTTGTGTCAAAAATTTTAAGCGATGAGTTTTTTGCTTCCTTTTTTGCGGAAAAAAAGGAAGAGCCCCGCCACGGCTTGAGTGGCATAAGAGGTAATCGTTCTGGCATGGAAGACAAAAGAAACTTAATAATAGTTATTGCTTCAAATGAGCTAGGCGTAAAAGAAGCTACTGGCCATAATGACGGCCCTCGCGTTGAACAATACCTCCGCTATACAAACCTCGGCCCCGGCTATGACTGGTGTGCGGCCTTTGTAAGCTGGGTATATGGACAGGCGGGACTTGTACAACCTCGCAACCCTTGGAGTCCTGCTCTATTTCCGAAGGCCCGAAGCTATAAGGATGAAGGGAAAATACAGAAAGCAGATCTCTTTGGCATCTACAGCGCTAAGCTAAAGCGTATCCATCACGTGGGACTGATCAAAGAAAAACAAGGACAGTACATACTCAGCATTGAAGGCAACAGTAATAACCGTGTCGAATCCAGACGTCGACATCAGAGAACTATACACAGCTATGCGGATTGGATTGATTGATAGTATTTAGATATTAGTGAAGCTTTTGACATTAGTAGTGGGAGGCACTACAATACAGTCAAACCGAGTCTACGAGCTCAGCGCAGCTAAAGGTTCGAGCGACGAGTTTTGGACACTTTTGCGGTCAAAAGTGTCACGCCTGTCCGGCATGGAGGACAACCTTTCTATAAATTTATTCAGCTATGAAAACCAAAATATTATATTTCCTGCTCCTCACAGTATGTTTCGGCTGCAAAGTAAACAAAGAAAAAAGCGAACGGCTGCAGGAAGACAGGCAGATGCAAAGCCGTCTGGAATCTACTACTTCTTGGATGCAGTTCCATAGTCAGGACAGCAGTTTACGCTATTGGTACTATAGGGGAGACAGCACGTTCTTCTTTCATCCTGATATCGGACTGTGGAGCCGTGCCGGTGAGTTACGCTATGGCGAGCAGCGTGCTGTACGGACACAGCTCGATGAAGGGGTACAGCGGTATGATAGCCTAACGGCGGAGCGTAGCAGCAAGCAGCGGGAGGCGCGCTTTAGAAAATACAGCGACCTGCTGTCCCACTGGCGCTGGCTATTGCTTGGCATTCCTCTGCTGCTAGGAATCTATTGGTACTGGCCAAAGAAATGAATTTTGACAGTAAATATTGGGTGTAAAAGCGAATTTATGTAGGTTTGTATCTGTAGACCGATTATCTGCAGCTTTGTAAGCGAAGCTGTAAGGACTGAAGAGCTAAAAATATCATAAATTAGAAATATGCCTGTTATTGGTAGTTCAGGAAAAATCAAGGCAATGATCAATTAAAATTATGTTTTGCAATGAAATATTATGGAAGAATCACTTTTTAACTATTTAGACACTATTGGTAAGTTTTCTGAAGAGGAAAAACTCGGTATTATGGAGTTGATCCAGCTCCGCTATTTTAAAAAAGGAGATACGGTGCTCGAGGTCGGAAAAAAAACCGAAGATAGTTATTTGGTAATAAAGGGGTGTCTCAGATCTTTTTACATCGTAGATGGAGAAGAAAAAACGACTGAATTTTTTACCGAAGAAGATATTATTACCCCCGTATGTATACGTGATAACGCTCCTTCAAAGTATAGCATAGCCTGCCTGGAGGATACGGTACTGTTGGTTTCTAATCCCCAGTTAGAAGCGATTGGTTATTCCAGATTTCCTCAATTTGAAATGTTGTGTAGGGTGGTGTCTGAAAAAGAGCTCAACAAAAAACAGCAGCAATTAGATTCGTTCAAGATATTGAATCCCGAAGATCGGTATAAAAAGTTTTTAATAGACCGCCCGCAACTGATACAACGTGTCCCTCAATACCAGATCGCGAGTTATCTGGGAATCACACCGCAGTCGCTCAGTAGGCTACGGAAGCGGATTGTCTTCGATAAATAGAAATTTCATCAACCGTCATTTATTAACTTAAGTGAACGGATTTTACTTTCATTTCAACGTAATATTGCGGTAATAGTAATAGCAAAATTAAATAGAGATGATGATGAGCTTTTCAAAAATTAAAATAGCCGCTGTGCTGTTTGGCCTGGTACTCCTGCAAATATCGACCAGCTGTAGCAAAGATGAGGAGCCGACAGGTTCTTCTAAAAAGGTAGTCTTTAAGGCCGAGGCGTCCTCGGGTGTTTTGGTCAACTTGGTGGTATATGGCTACGACAACAACCTGACTACTATTTCTAAAGCAAATGTCCAGACCTGGACTAGCCCGGAAATAACGGTACCTGCCAATACCTCTGTAGCTACCATCTCGGCCAATGCTATGGGCGTAAATGCTTCCTCTACCTTGAAAGTGAAGGTTTTTGTTGATGGGGTAGAAAAAAGGGAGAATACCAGTACCGGAACTGCCTTATCTGCAACAGCACAGGTGAATTTGAAATAGGTTTTTACTTGGGATATAACTTATACTGGCTATAGACAAATTGCAACGCGTACGCTCGAATTGAGTGCATAATGTAGTCGAATAGCACAGGAGAAAAATCGACCTTCGATCAGTCGTGGGCCGATTTTTTGCCATTAGCCCTGCTCAGCTCGGAGCGCGCTGTGATCAATGTCAATTGTAACATGTTTTACATCGTTTGCAATAGGATTCCTTTGGATCGTACTTCACTAGGCCGATAGCTGTAATGTTGTAAGAATAATTGGCTAAAATGATGTGGGTACTTAAAACCACAAGAGTAAGAGATCGTCTTGATATCGAGATCGGTATGTAACAATAGGTGCAAAGCGTATTTTAATCTGGACTTTCGGATATAACCGAATACGGTGTCTTCGTACCGCTCTTTAAAGGCCTTCTTAAGTTTAAACTCATTGATGCCAAAAGTCCGGCTTATTTTTTTAAGACTTAGTTCTTCGGCAAAATGGCTGTCCAGGTAAGATTTTACTTCAGACAGCGTGCGCAGATCTTGACTGTTCCAAAGACTTGCCTCAATAGTCTCTGTCCCTGCTGTAAAAACCGATAGAATAATCTCTATCGCTTTGCAGCGTATGTATTCTTCGGCGAATCGCCCATGATACGAATGATCTATAAGGTTACTGATCAGAACGCTCTGATCAACAGTTATGGGAATAGCTTTTTTGAAGAATGTCCATCCATTTTCTTGAAAATGTTCCCTGAGCTGGGGCTTTGTAAAGCCCTGTGCCCGGAGCAGATCAAGTAGAAAGTCAAAGTCGATATGTATGTCGAGTACGCTGCGTGAGGAGGGGTAGAAGATGCTACCCGCTGTGGGGGGCAGATAAATAAACTGTTGTTGGCCCGAACATATCGCTATCTCTGTACCACGCGTATCGGAAAATATAGAATGACCCGCTATTTCGAACTGAAACTTGATGAGGTCTTCGGGGTGGTCTATCAAAAGCCGAAAGGGCTTAAGGACAGTCCAGTCCTGATAGCATACCACAAATTGACCAAAGTGGTGATAGTACATGTCTCCTCGTACTACATTGTTGGATAGTGATTTACGTTTAAACCCTTTTTGAAATTCTTGTTGGGTATCCATGGAAAATACTGTTTTCAAAATAGTATCCCCATAAAACTCCCGCAAAGTGAGACTCTTCATTTTGTCCTTTTTTTGATTCTTATAATCCTTGATCTGTTATCGCTGGAGTAACAAAGTTAATACTTTTGCGCTTGTTATTTGTACTTATTCTAAATAAAAACAAGATGCTTTATAATTTATCGAAAATACAATGCATGCTATTGACGGTGGCATTATTGATCTTTGCTCCACTTTACGGACTTGCACAAAACCGGATAGCATTATCAGGTGAGGTGTATACGGCAGATGGTCGACCGTTGGCTTACGCAAATGTTAAATTGACGGGTACACCGTATACGGCACGTGTCGATGAACAGGGTAAATTCGCTATGCAGATACCCGAGGGTACTTATGTTTTGTTCGTCAGTTATGCCAACTATACCGTTACAGAGCAGGTCATCCATGCGAAAGGCCAATCGTCATTAGTCTTGCCCCGTATCGTGGTACCATCTAAGGCCAACGAACTGCGCGAAGTAGTGGTGTCCGATATTCAGAAAAATAAATTTGCACGTAAAGAAACGGACGACATTGCCAGAATGCCTTTGGCTAATCTACAAAATGCGCAGGCTTATTCCGTGATCAGTAAAGATTTTATGCAGGAGATAGCGGCAACAGATTACAACAGTGCCTTGTCGCATGTGCCGGGCGCAATCGTCACGACTGGGGTAAATGACAACGGGAATGGAATAAGCCTAAGAGGCTTTTCTAATAGTGGTACAGGAAATACCAATATGGTACGGAATGGCTTACCGATTAATTCCAGAGCCATATCAGAAATCTTCAACCTCGAGAAAGTGGAGGTGATTAAGGGACCTTCGGCGACCTTATTCGGGGCAGAGGTGACCTCCTACGGTGGTATTATAAATAATGTGACTAAGCGCCCTTACGAGTCTTTTCGGGGTGAGGTAAATTACATTACCGGGAGCTTCGGTATGAATAGACTGACTGCAGATATCAACACTCCGCTCAATAGTGACCGAACAGCATTGGGAAGGTTCAACGTGATGGGTACGCTTAATAATGGGTTTCAGAATGCGGGTAAAGTGACGGCCATGGGATTCGCGGCGAGTCTCGCTTTTAAGGCTGGAGAAAAAACTATTGTCCGATTCGATGCAGACGTGTATAACACGACCAAGCCATTGGTCGCTTACCTTCGGAATACGCATAAGTTGAGTTTTGCAAATCTTAAAGAATACGGGATGCCTTATGATCGTTCATTGACATCAAATGATATCACAACCAACCGGACAAATGTCAATATCAGCGCCGAAATAGAACATCAGCTATCGGAGAATTGGTCGTCGCGTACCTCTTATCTTTTTAATAATAGTGGGGATAAGGGATCTGTATTCATGGTGCCCATGGTGGTCGATGATACCCGTATCGAAAGACGCTATCGTATCTTTGATGACTATAACCTCAATTTTTCGGTTTTACAGCAGAACTTTAACGGTAACTATACCATTGCTGAGGTAAAGAATAAGGTGTTGCTCGGTGTCGATGCGACGCTTTATACGGAGAAAAACATGTTTATGGTACCTTATTTTGCTATATATGATACGGTGGGGGTGCATGATCAAGTTTGGAAGCCGCTAACACGGTCGGAAGTGGAAAACTCACGAGGAAAGCGTAGTTATGGGGATGGTGTGGACAATACGAAATACAATGTGGTTAGTGCATATTTTTCGAATGTGACCAACATAGCAGATCGGTTGTTTTTGATGCTGAGTGGGCGGGTCAATCGATTTCATCAAGGTAAACGGATGTCTTATTCTCCAGGACAACCCCAGGTCGTAGACGAACAGGGCAACATCGAACAAAAGGGAACGGATCCCTCATACCGGGAGGTGGAAGGCTATAACCAGGTTAACTTCTCGCCCAAGATAGGACTGGTATACCAGCCTATCAAAGACCAGGTTTCCCTATTCGCCAATTATATGAATGGATTTACAAATGTAGCGGCTTCTGACGGGCTTAGTGATCCAAATAATATAGACTCGGAGGTGATCAAGAAAAACTGGCGCCCCGAGGAAGCCAACCAACTAGAGGTAGGTACTAAGGTAGAACTGTTTAATCGACTGCTGAATGCCACGGTATCGTATTATGATATAAGGGTTAAGAATCGCCTGCGCGAAGTAATAGATTATGTCTACGTGCAGGACGGAACATTTAATTCTAAAGGTGTGGAGATCGATCTTATTGCAAATCCTGTCCGGGGTTGGAATATGATATTGGGCTATGGCTATAACGATAACAAGTACGTGAAAAGTGAAGACTATTCCCAAGGATTGCGTGATGCGCATTCGCCAAAACATATCGCTAACTTTTGGACATCGTATAAGTTTTTGGGAAGTGCTGCTAAAGGGCTGGGATTTGGAGCTGGAATGAATTATGTGGGCACGGCATTGATGGATTATGAGGATGATTTTGAAATACCTGCGTATACGGTAGTCAACGCTACGGCATTTTATGATCAACCGAAATACAGGGTTGGGCTTAAATTCAACAACATCGGAAATGTAAAGTATTGGGACATATTTGCAAGGCCTCAACGACCTTTTGAGTTCTTGGCAAATATATCGTTCAAGTTTTAAATCCAGTCAGAAAGATGAGTTATATACCTAAGAGAGTACCTAAGCCGGCGGCAGAAGAAATGCCGCCAAAAAAAGCAGGTAAAACTTGGTTTGCGAAGGTTAATGCTTGGCTACACCTGTGGCCAAGTATTGTATCAGGCCTGGTAGTTGTATTTGTATGCCTGACGGGAACATTGATTGTCTATTGTGACGAGATTTTGGAATGGAGTGCTGGGGATGCTCGGTACGTCGAAGTGCAGAATCAACAGAGCACATCGGATCAATTGATTCAAGCTATTCATGATTTTGATCCCGAGCTGGAACTGTCCGAGTTGGTGTATTTTAATGATCCGTATCGCAGTATCCGCGTGCGGGCTTTTCATAAGCAGACACATAAGCTTACTTTTCTATATGTAGATCCCTACAGTGCTAAGGTACTGAAGGCCGATACACTGGCTCATTTTTTTTATATCACGGCACACCTGCATTCTGCTTTGCTGGCGGGCCCGGTAGGCAGTTGGATTGTTTTAATAGCCACCGTTATTTTCTTTATCAGCTGTGTCACAGGGTTGGTTTTGTGGTGGCCCAAGCGCTGGACCAAGAAGACGGTGCAAGATAGCTTTACCATCAAGTGGAAAGCGCGATTTAAAAGGTTCAATTACGACCTGCACAATGTCTACGGCTTCTATTCGCTCCTGTTGTGCTTTGTATTGAGCCTTACGGGTATTATTATATTTTTCCATTCTTTGGGAGATCTTATTACCTCTGCTTTTGGTGGGGTAGATGAACATATTGAAGAGGTGTTGGGCGAATATCAACCTGATCGTCCCTCGCATGATATTAACGCTTTGGCCTATCATGCGTTGGCCGATCATCCAAAAGAAAAAAATGCAGCGATATGGGTGTATGCCTTGGACGAAGCGGGTGTATATGTGTTCCGTCTCGGTGTGACGGGACTGAAGAGTACCGAAGGACAAAAGCTTAGCGTATACGACCGATATACGGGCTTATCGTTGGCTGTACCCGCGCCCCAGCGTATACATGAGGAGGTCGAAAACGTGATATGGCAACTGCATATGGGCCAGTGGTGGGGGCAGTTCGGAAAGCTATCCACCTTTCTCGCAGGTATAGTGGCTACCTCATTACCGATCACGGGCTTTTTGATCTGGTGGGGCCGTCGGAAAAAGAAAATCAAGAAAAAAACAGTAAAGACGACCTTGTCTTAGTATTTATATTCATTTAAAGATAATATGATTTATTCAACTGCTATAATTACTACACTCCTTGTCCTTTGTACGGCCCTGGGGATCTATGCGCAGAGCGGGCTGCAAGGTTCTGTGCTTAATAGCTATAATCAGCCTATTTCTAAAACCAGTGTAACCGTTTTGTCCCAAACAACCGGGGAAAGCTATCAGACCTACAGTGACAATCAGGGCCTGTTCAGGATAGATCTCCCAAAAGGAAAGTATCTGTTGGATATTTATCATATGGGCTATCAGAGACACAAGGTATTGGTCGATGTACTACCGCGCATTTGCACCGTCCTCGGTACGGTACAGCTCGTGACGGAAAGTCAGCAATTGGAAGAAATTACGGTACAGGGAACAAGGAGACTTATCGAGCACAAGAACGATCGGACGGTGATCAACGTAGAGAATAGTATTCTGGCCACTGGAGCTACTGCGCTGGAACTACTAAAGCGAGCACCATCACTGCGGGTCGATGAGGCGGATAATATCCATATGAGAGGCAAATCGGATATTGGGATTATGATCAATGGTAAGCTTTCTTATCTATCGGACAAAGAGTTGACCAACATGCTAAAAAGTATGCCGTCGGAATCGATAAAAAGCATTGAGTTAATAAGTAGTCCTTCGGCAAAATTTGATGCCCAAGGGGTAGCTGGAATGATCAATATCGTCATGAAACAATCACCCTCCCAATCCATGTCTGGCAATGTGCATACCTTCGGCGGTGCAGGTAGGAAGGAACGTTACGGACTAGGTGCCACCCTTGGGGGGCAAAGAGATAGGTGGCGGTGGCAAGGGGCAATGGAATATGCGTACCGGGGGGAGGAGGAGTATCGAAACTTTGATCGGTTTTATACCGGAATAGAAGGAGGGAAGTCGCTTCAATACGCTATAACAGATGAGCCGCTGCGTACACAACAGGCAAGAGCAGGACTGGAATATGTGCCTACGGATAGAACGAGTATCGGTGTGC
This sequence comes from Sphingobacterium sp. xlx-130, assembly GCF_011007405.1. Lineage (NCBI taxonomy): Bacteria > Pseudomonadati > Bacteroidota > Sphingobacteriia > Sphingobacteriales > Sphingobacteriaceae > Sphingobacterium > Sphingobacterium sp. xlx-130. Next base: position 419,208 of record NZ_WFKN01000006.1, on the reverse strand, counting down.
TCTGGACGGGCAATTTTGGTGTATATAAAAGTGCTAGTAAGGGGTATAACGATGTCTATGCGCTGACTGGCGATCGAACTGTACATACCCTTACAGATAATACAAATGATAGCCGTTGGCAAACGCATAATGTAGGGTTTAACCTAATACAAAAGATCGGAAAAAAAAGTGAACTGAGTGCGGATTGGGATATCCTGTACTCGACTTACAAAGCGGATCAGGTACTGCGTTCCTCCATTCAGAAATATAAAAATGGCAATTCCCAAGTTGAAGCACGTCGGAACGCGACCCCGTCAACAACAGGTCTGCAGGTGGCAAAGGTAGACTATCAGTACCGATGGAATGCGTCATTGACAGCGGAAGTCGGGGGGAAGAGCAGCTGGGTCAAATCCGACAATAATAGCCTATCGGACACCCTGAAGACTGAACAATGGGTAGCGGATTTACAGAATAGTAACCACTTTGTGTACAAAGAGCAGATTCATGCGGCCTATGCGAATTTAAACCTATCATTTGACCAATGGGGAATAAATGCAGGGGTACGTACGGAACATACCAAAGCGGATGGCGTGTTGAAAACGGATGGAACAACGCTGAACAAGGACTATATAAATTTTTTTCCAACTGTTTCAGTTCGATACGAGATGAATGACAAGAATCAGGTACAGTTGTCCTACAGTCGCCGGATTAATCGTCCAGATTACGAGGATCTTAACCCGTTTCGGTATTATGTGGATGCGTATGTCTATTGGGAAGGCAATCCACTATTGCAGCCTGAATTGGCCAATGCTTACGAACTGAAATATAGCTTTAACCGGGATCTGCTGTTTTCGTTTTACTATACGGATGTAAAGGATGTTATGACTTCTGTGCTGACACAGCTTCCTAATGAAAATAAAACTATACGTAGTGTGCATAATATTAAAGGCTTTCAAAATTATGGGGTCAATATGGATTATTCTTTTTTGTTAATGCCTTTCTGGTCTACCCAGTGGAATGTTAATGCCTTTGAAAACAACTATTTTGGTAGCTTTGGAGAAGAGCAGATAGCTAATCGGTTATGGTCTTATACGGTACAGACTAACCACAATTATCGTTTGCCCAAACGCTGGTCTGCCGAATGGACAGCTGCCTATGAGAGTCCACAGACCGATGGCGTCTTTCGCCAGAAAGCAAGTGGTTATGTGTCGTTAGGGCTGATGAAAAAAATGTTGGACGATAAGCTTAATCTGAAGTTAGCTGTGGATGATATATTTAAGACAAGCCTGTACCGTACTACTTCTTCCGTGGCGAATGTTGACATGGATCAGCGAATAGATTTGGATAGCCGTATATGGCGCATCAGTATTAATTATTCCTTCGGTAAAAATAGAAATGATAGGAAGATGAAAGATAATGAGCAACAACAGCGGGTGAGGGGGATGTAACTGTCTTTACTACCTTTGAGATCCTTACTTGCGGTAAGGGAAGTGACCGTATGCTCCGGAATACGACCTGTCTGATGTAACCCAGATGATTAGCCGCTACACCAATTTATAATTATCGCAACCGTGGTTACAGTAATGCTGGTTGCGATAATAAGGGTAGTTGTTCCTTCGCTGTCATGGGTAACCGTTCGGATATATCGGACTATTTTCAGTACGCGGAATAGCGGCCTTCTTACTTATACAGCAGCGCTTACTTACAAAGTCGCTGAGAATAGTGGTATGCAATGGTCGTGTTTTAAGAAATGTGTTGATTTTCTTGTTTTTACAAAAATTAGTTGTACCTTTGTGGTATTATAAGGCCCTGCCTACGCTCTTTCTGACTTTGTTAAGTTAACTCTTCACTTCTTTCAGTCCAGCTTTCTCAGATGCCATTTTAAGGTTATCAAGCATATATACAGCATTTGCTGAGTGGTATTGGATAAGTTATTTTAATTCCCCATATATTTCTGCTAACATGTGATACATGGTGTATACCAGCAATTTTTTGGTATAGTCTTGTGTTATTTATCCAGGCTTGATCGAGGATTTGCGATCTGTGGTTAGAAGATTGCTGAAACACGAAATAATAGCCTTAGATCTGCTTTTAAATGCAGATAACGCAATAGTCAAATAATTTTTTATCAATAATAGTTAATACAATGCAAGAAGGAATAGTAAAGTTCTTTAACGAAACAAAAGGTTTTGGTTTTATTACACCATCCAACGGTGGTGCTGATGTTTTCGTACACTCGACAGGTTTAGTAAGTCATATACGTGAAAATGATACGGTAACATTTGATGTAGAAAACGGCAAAAAGGGAATCAACGCAACGAATGTTCGCGTAGCAAGATAATTTGTTCATTTCATTTTTTTTACCTTCATGCGGCAGACGAAAGTCTGTCGCATTTTGTTTTGATTATCAGATATATAATCGTATATTTACCAATAGCAAGACTGTATATAAACTTAACCCCATTAGCAGGCTTGTTCCTTATGTCAGACGAATCGTTTTATACGCCTGGTCCCCAACAGTGAATTATCGTCTAGAAACGTCGACTACCCTCTGTATTATTACAATTTTTTTTAAACAAAAGTAATTAATCCATAATATCATGAGTAAAGATCAGAAAAAGCCAAAGAGTACAACCGAGAAAAAGCAATCATCTTACCAAAAGGAAAAGAATTCCTCCTCGAAAGAAACAACGACAAATTTTTTTGATAAAAAGAAAAAATAGTATTTTAAACCTAAGAGTATACAGCAATGATACAATTTGAGAAGATCACGCATGCGATATTACGTGTCCTTAAGGATAAGGGCTATAATGTACTGACATCGAATAATCGGCTTACAGACCCAGAAATCTATTGGTATCCGGAGCAGGTCATCAGTATAGCAAAATATCGTTTTAATCTAAATGATAGGGGGTACAAACACGCATTGGGGCATCCGGTAATCGTACGTATACAATATGCATTGGATAATATGAAAGATGATGAGCTGCACGGTATGGTATATACCACGTCCAGAGATGTGCTATTTGATTAAAAGTCAAAAGTTGTTGATTCGGAGTTATCCTAACCGGCAAACCTTTCGCATTCCAAAGCCTAATGCTTGGAAGTTGAAGATCAATGTCCTTTCCTTTTACAGGGTTAATTATTTTTTTTTTATTGCTGCTATTTTTTAATTGACAAACTCCGTTTTACAGTAATCAATTTTATAAGCACCGCTCTCGCGCACGAGGGTTACTTCATTTTGTGTTTTTATGCCCTCGCCGTAATCGATAAATACACGGTACAGCCCCGCTTTGATCTTGTTGATCTCTAATTCCTGGAGTTCGCCAATATCGCCATTACCTCTCCCGAATAGCCATATTTCGCGTGCCTCGATCGGATATATGTCGGTCCATTTCTCGCTGTATTTCTTTTCCGCTATAGGATATTCCTCATCAGTCAGGTTTGAAGCGCCATACAGTTCGGCGGATTCGGCTAGGAATTCCTGAAATCGCTTGGTACAGAGTTTTTCTTCTACATTGTATTGGGGGAAGTACTTGTCTGAACTTTTTGTTTTGAAGACGCTTTTTAACCATTCTAGCGCCTGATCAATAGGTTTGTCAGCGGCATTTTCTTTTTGAACGTCAGTAGTATGCTGCAGCTCTTTAGCCCGTGCGACATGGTCCGAAACAGCTGTTTTTTGCGCAGACGCATTGTTTTTCTGACCGCAGGCACTTATCAAAAAAGCGAATAGGTAGATGGGCAAATATTTTATGTACATAGTTATCGAAATAGATTCCAATATTAAAAACATTCGGAGACAAAAGCAATCCCTGTTATCGGCTATCTGATAGGCTATACCCTGAACAGATCTTAGACAAAAAGCCCTCTTGTCTGTCTTATTATTAGCAACTGATTTTTTATAATAAACACGAATGTTAAAAATGGACACGAAAAAACTGACTATTGCCGCGCTGGCACTGATAGGCACTGTAGCCTGCTGTACGTCTATCAATGAGGTAAAGGCACAAGAGATGGCAAAGACTGAGCAGATAACCCCGAAAGCGCTCAAAGAGCTGCAGAAAAAAGTGAGGAATAATGTTGATAGCGTAAGTTATCACATGGAGCTGATCGAGGCCATGGGAATAGAGAATCCGGCACTTTTCAGTCTTTATGAGGGTTGGATGAAGGAAAGGCCTACAAATGCTAACATTCCATTGGCCTTGGGGTCAACACTGGAAAAGCAGTACAGTTCGAAAGCTAAAACATATCTATTACGGGCTATCGCCATAAACCCGGACCTGAAAGAAGCCTATGAGGCCCTGTGGTCCGATGCTTCGCGCTGGGGTGAAGAGGACAAGAAGAGGGATTATTTAAAGAAAATTACGGAAATAGATCCGCAAGATGCCAGTTACGCATTTTACTATGCAAGCTCCTTCAAGAACGTCGATCGGGAGAAACACAAACAATTGAGTTTGGCTGTGGCGGATAGGTTTAATACGAGCGAGCGTGGCGCACAGGCATTGTACTGGCTGGCGCATCAGACACAGGATCTTCAGGAAAAAGAGGCAATATACGTGCGCCTAAAAAATGACTTTTCGCCTGCCGGATTTAACTGGTCGCTGAGTGGTATGACTGCATACAGCGACTTATTATTGCAACAGCAGCGCTATATGGAGGCTGCAGCACTCGCTGCGGAACTTTTTGAAATGACGAAGCAGGAAAATTGGCAGCGGAGTGCGGAGACGGCTTCCAGGTTTGCACAGTACAAACAGGCGCAGGGTTATAAGGAATGGGAGAAGGCCCTGGCGATATTGGACGGGATTAAAGTATCGCGCTACTCGTCTGCGTACAAATTGATTCCGGTGGCCAAGGCCGAAGTGTTGCACCAAAACGGACAGACGGATAAAGCGTTCGCTACATTGATGGAATGCTATGTGAAATCTCCATCACCGAAGATCAAGGAATCGCTCACAACTTATGGACATACCCTTGGTAAAGATAAAGGTGCGGTGCAGGCTGCTATATCCAACGCTCTGAAGACAAATGGTCGGGTAGCGACACCTTTTGAACTGAAAAACTATGCTGGAAGTAGCAACAGCTTGGCAGACTTTAAGGGAAAGGTAACATTTATTACCTACTGGTATCCGGGCTGTGGTCCGTGTAGAGGCGAGTTTCCGCACTTTGAGAACGTGGTGCGTAAGTTTGATAAGGACAAACTGGCTTATCTCGGTATTAATATCGTCTCTTCGCAAAATGACTACGTATTGCCATTCTTGAAGTCTACTGGCTACAGCTTTGTGCCTTTGGAAGATGTAAAAGGTAGGAATAAGGGAAATCTGGATAATAGGAGCGCAGCGCCGATGAACTTTCTGATCGATAAGCAGGGGAATCTGATCTTTGAAAATTTCAGAACCGATGCCGATAATGAGGACGAGCTGGAACTGATGATCAATGAAGTCAGTCTACTCTAATTGAAAAGGGACATCGCGAAGATGTCCCTTTTTGTTTTTTAATAGTTGTTTTGTACAATTATGCCTTGACTCGAGATAATCTCTGTCCGTGGAATAGGGACAGCAAATCGTCTGGAATCTTTGGATAATTGATACGTTTTGAGTGGTTGATCCCGCAGTACGGAGGATGCATTGTAAGGATAGAAGCTACGGCTCAGCAACACATCGTCGCCTGCATAGTCATTATTGTTGAAGCGGCGGATATCCGACCAGCGCTGTGTATAAGGCATCTCTCTGCGGCGCTCTTCGAGCACTTTCTTGATAGCATCTTCTTTGCTGCTGGCTTGAAGATTGACCCATACACCTGGCTTCATACGCTTGGCACGCAATGTGTTGACTGTCGCCATGGCTGCAGCTCCTTGATCTAACCGGGCCTGGCATTCGGCCTTGATCAGCGTCATCTCGGCTACAGTAGGCCCGGAAGGGACACGGTCTTTGTAGAAAAATACATATCCAGGCCAGTTGTATGCAGGTTTGGTCATACCTCTGTCGTAGGAGTAGCCTTCTACAAAGTGATATTCGTAGCGAAGATCGTTGGTCTTGTCATAAAGGTCGATAAGCTCTTGGCTCGGAATATACCACCAGCTTTCGTGATTCAGCATGCGGAAATACAAAAATTCTTTCCACTGTAACATATCGGTAAAATCACTTTGGTTGTCGTGAGTATATGGAAATTTGAGGGTTACCGTTTCGGCTTGCGGAGTACCTGTGTTGATATTGACAGTACTGCTGCGGCCGTAGCGCATATCGGTATTGTAATCGACGAAGGTACTGTACTCGGTCAATGCTTTATTGGCGAAATCGAGGGCTTTGTTGTAGTCATTGCGCACCAGGTAGTAACGGGCGGCAAAGCCATTAACAGCAGCCGTATTGGCCCGCCAGTGTCTCGCGCGGCCTTGCTGTACAAGAGGGACAGGCATTTTCTGTGCCTCCGCCAGGTCGGATTCGATCTGCGTATATACGGCATGCAGTGGCGCCCGTGCCGTGGGCTCTTCAAAAGAAGTCGTCAGCTTGATCGGCAGACCCAGCTCATTCTTGTTGGCTTCAGTATAGGGAAGGCAGTACGTGTTTACCAGTGCAAGATAGCTGTAGGCACGGATCAAGTGCGCATCTGCTTTCAAACGGTCCTTGTCGGCCTGGCTTCCGCTGACACGGCTTAGATTCTCCAGCACCATATTGGCATTGAAGATTTTTGTGTATTCATTTCTCCAGAAATTTTCGCGCGTATCGTCCTGTATATAATCGATGTCCCACAAGGCAAACTCTACAGCTGCCATAGAAAAAGAGCCTGGACGGGCATCGTAAATCTGCTTCGTGAAATTGTAATCATCGGTACTGTATATCGCTGTTCTGTTGCCCTCGGTATAGAAGGTGCTGTATCTATTGAGCAGTGCATCAAGCTGATCGGTCGTCGTGACGACCAGATCGGAAGATTTGGAAGGTTTTTCATCCAAAAACTTGTCGCAGCTACTGAAAGACAGTGCCCCGGAAATAAGTATAGCTAGGGTTAGTTTGCTCGTTTGGTTTATTGTAGTTTTCATCTTTCCTTATTAATTAAAATCCAACCTTCAATCCGAATGTAAAACGTGGGCGCGGCTTCATCGTACCCAAGCGGAATTCCGGGTCTTCGCCCGTATTATTGAACAATACGGTAAACAGGTCATTGCCCTGTATGTACACCATGGCATTGCTCTGTCTGAGAAGGTTCCACTTTTGCGTAGGTAGACGATAGCTGGCGTTGACCTCCTGCATACGGAGGTGTGAAGCGTTGGTTACCAGATAATCCATGTACGGATAGAATCTATTCCAGAAGTAGTAACGGGGCTCGATAGTATTTAATGGTAAGGGGACTATCGTATTCGGATCGCCATTCATGACTTCACCCAGTTTACTGTTCGGGAGTAGTCGGCCATATCCAACATCTGGATAATTGAATGTTTGTTTCATAAACTTATGGCCCAACTTACCCGTAAGAATAAATGAAAGATTCAGATCGTAGATCTGGAAGCTGTTGCTAAAGCCTAAGGTATAAGGTGCTACGCGTGTACCGGCGTGCAACAGGTAGTCGCGACCATCGCCAGGTGCCCAGGTGCCAAAACCGTAAAGCTCGCCATTGGATCCTTTGACCTTAGGTTGCTTATCGTGTACTCCCGCGTACTCAAATACCCATAACGAGTTGGCATCATAGCCCTCGATATAAGCACCAAAGTTCTGATTATATCCATAAAGTTCGTTTGCAGCATAGTTGGCTACGAAAAACTTATTGACCTTATTCTTGTTGTACGAAAAGTTGAAGCTACCGCGCCAGGTAATGTCTGACCCATGTAGCGGGAGTGTCGTACCCAACTCGAGCTCTATCCCGCGGTTGCTGATCTCGGCGTTGTTCAGCTTTTGGCTATTGGTGCCATTTACCGCGGGGATAGATAGCTGTGCAATGAGGTCTTTGCCCTGCTTGTTATACACATCGATCTTTCCATAGAGCTTGCCCTGCCATAAGGAATAGTCTATACCGGCATTCCAGGTAGCGGTACGCTCCCAACGTAGTGTAGGGTTGCCATAGCTGGTCACACGTGCAGTATATTCGTTGGTGTACACGTCTGGCGTGGTCGTAAGCCCCAACAACGGACGGAAGGAGGTCGAACGATCCACATTGCCGTTATACCCATAAGTAAGCCTTAGGTTTAGGCGGTCTAACCAAGTGTACTGTTGCATAAACTGTTCGCGACCGATCTGGTAGGAACCACCGATAGACCAGAATGGTGCGTAGCGGTACGAAGGATCGTCCGTAATCATATTAGAGGCATCGTTACGTATACTACCGGAGATGGTGTATCTATTGCGATAGGTATAGGCGGCATTGGCAAACATAGAGACAAAACGCTCGGTACGGTAAGTGAAAGAATTGGTGTAGCGGAAGGTCTGATTTTCGCCCATCCAGTTTTTGATGGGGCTGAATGTGCCTCCCGGTCCGTTCGGGTAGGTGCCTACGGTGAGGGTCTCTTCATTATAACCGTAAGATGGTGGGTTGTAAAATTGTTCGGATACGATGTTACTGATCTCACTGCCGGCCACGGCATTGATCTCATGGTCTAATCCGAAAGTCCTGTTGTAGTTGACTTGGTTACGGAAGATGTATGTGTTAACGGTGGTGCGTCCCCAATCTTTCGAATTATTGTAAGGCTGCTCAATTAAGCCTCCCTTAGGCAGATTGGGCGTAAAGGTGTTCTTCTTGTTGTCCCAGGCTGTCGCTTCGTTGACACGCTTACGTAAATAAAACGAACCTTCATTGTACAGGTAGCGATTTTCGGTGTTGAAGTGCTCGTACTGTAGCTTCGTATCAAAGGTTAGTCCCTTTAATGGTTTGAAGGTAAGACCTCCCATCAGGCGGGTATTCAGTTCCTTGGTACGGCGGTCGCGTTGGGAGATCTCCTGCGCGGGATTGTAGGTCCAATCGGCATAAGGAAATCTATCCATAGGTACAAAACGCTCCATGATAGGCCAGTAATACTGATGGATATTGGTGTACGAACCATCGGTATTGATTAGCATGTCGTATGGAGATAAACCCTCTATATCCGAAAGATTTACACCATTCTTCTTGAAGTTATTGTGCTGCAGCATGGTCGAAGCATGAACATCCAACCAAGGAAAGATGCCCGCTGTAGTCCGGTAGTTGAGCATGTAGCGGTCATTGGAAGTTTCCTTGAAGTTACTCTGATTGCGCTCATACAGCATGGAGGCCAGGTTGTTCATCTTGGCACTGCTCCCTTGGAGCGTGAGGTTGTATTGCTGGGTAACGGGATTAGCTAGTAATAGATCTTCGATCTGCTGGCGGTTGTCCAGTGTTTTCAATCGTTCTAGCTCGGCGTCACGCTCAGTTTCACTCCTATAGCCCAAATGATGCTCACTTAGGGCTATTAGTCCTTGGGACCATTGTTTTTCGTAATTAGATGCTAAAGAACCCGAATTTTCTGTGGCGCTCCATCTGTTGAAGGCTCGTTTTTCGTATTCGATGGTCTCGGCCGAAGAGGCTAAAGGATTAACGTAGGAAAGATCAAATTTCTTTCCGACCCGTGTGAAAGCCTGAAAATCTACTTTGAGCGGTGTCCCTTGTTTTGCCTTTTTGGTGACGATAACCACTACGCCGTTGGCGGCGCGTGCTCCCCATATAGAGGCCGCAGCGGCATCCTTCAATATGGTGATGCTCTCCACGTCATTGGGATTGATCGAACTGAAATCACCTTGTATGGCAAAGCCATCGACGACAACCAAGGGGTGCGCATTGGCGGTGAGATTGCCCTGTGCATCACGTATATTGAGGCTGGTCTGCCCGCGGATCTCAAAACGTGGATTGCCGTCTACGTCGAGTGTGGTCTGTACACCGGCAGTAGTGCCTATGATGCGCTGCGCAATATTAGTCGTGGGTTTTTCGATCTGCGCTTTGTCGATAAGACCGAAAGATCCGGTAGCGCGCTCCTTGTTCAGGGTCTGAAATCCGGTATTAACAACGACTTCTTCGACTTCCTGCTTGGTCAATCGCAGGGTGAGACTTTGCAGGTTGGACGCGGCCGAAACTTCGAGGTTGTCAAAGCCTAAGAAGCTGATGGCCAAGGTCGCATTGCGGTCTACACCGTTAAGCTGAAAGAAGCCTTTTTCGTCGGTAGAGGTGGAGATATTGCTCCCCTTGACGCGGACGGTCGCTTTTTGTAGCGGATTGCCTTGCTGGTCCCGCACATAACCCGAGACAGGGCGCTGTTGCTCTATTTCTTCTTCGAGAGAAGCTGTATTTGTCTTGCGCGGTGCAGCCAGCGGTACCAAGGATACGACTTTGCCTTTAATGACATAATCGAAAGGTTGGTCTTTAAATAATTTGTCCAACGTTTCCTTGAGGTTTCTATTATCAATAGACACAGATACGGGAGCAGCTTTCTTCAAATACGAACTTTTATAGATAAAAGAATAGCCACTCTGCTTTCTTATTTCTTTAAAGACATTTTCAAGAGCTGCCTTTTCCGTATGTATGCTTATCTTTTGGGCATACGAGTTGGCGGATAACTGCAAACTGGCTCCTAAAGTAAGGTAAGTTAACAGACGCATTTCTAGTGTGATTTTTGGTGATGCTAGTTTTTTCTTCCTAAAATTGGACAATAAAATATTGTACCATCTTTTAGTATAAGCATGATTATTCATACATTTGATGATTAGGTTATTTATTTAAAGTCAGTTGTAAATAAAAGTTAGCCTTTTACATTAGAGCAGGGATGTGTCCGCATCTCTGCTTTTTTAGGCTTTAGAAGTCTTTGTACTATTTTTTCTCCATATACTTCCTCCTGTATTTAGTGTTATCAATTGTTAGTCGTTTTATTTGTTGTTAGATACTGTTATGTTTTTTCCCTGACGCTTAAACTGTAATCCCAGATTGATCTCTAGTATATCCAGAAGTTCGTCCAGGGCTAGCGTGGTCTGGAGTTCGCCGTTAAACTTGATCCCTTTTGGTAAAGCACTGCTTTCAAAGGTGACATCATAGTTACGTTCGATCATCCGTATGATAGGCAATAGATCTTGATTGGAAAGGGCAATGATACCTTCCTTCCAAGCTATTGTTTCAGCAGCATTGACTTTGACGACCTGATTGCCGGTGGCCGAAGCAATGTATTGCTGATTGGGGCGGAGTAAGGTGGTGCTGGTCTCTTTAAGCTGCCTTACCGCCACCGCACCTTCTGCTAATGTAGTGGTACTTACGGCCTCGTCAAGATAGCTATTGACGTTAAACTTGGTGCCCAGTACTTTTATTTCTTGATTTGACGAGTGTACGATAAATGGTGTTTTACTATTGCCATGTTGGACTTTCACGACTTCAAAATAGGCCTCGCCTTCTAGCTTTACGGATCTGGAATCTTTACCAAATGCAGCAGGGTAGGTCAATGTGGTGCCCGAATTGAGCCATACATTAGAGCCATCGGGCAGGGTGAAGTTGAGCTTGCCTCCACGGGGAGTTTTTAAGGTAATGAACGGATTGGCATACAGGTTTTGCATCTGGGCACGGGCCAGTTTTTGTGCGGCCCCTGGTGCCCCGTCGAGTAATAGGGTGTCGCCCGAGGGTAGTATGGCGATAGCTTTGGTGACTGGAGCGGCTATGGGTTGTTGTGATGCCGTGATCGCTGCCCCCTCTTCTTCGCTTGTTTCCGTCGAATAGATGTAATAGAAGGCAGCAAAGCCGACGACGGCAAATACGGCAGCAACCTGTCTCCACGGGAACAACCGCTTTGGTGAACGTGCTTGATCCCGGATGGGCGACCATTGGCTTAGCCGGGATTCGGCTTCGGATTCTTGAAAGTCTTCTAGGGTATTGCGCTTTATAAAGTCATTGTAATACCGGTAGAGCAACTGTTTTTCAGCTGTCGTTGCCTGGCCGGATCGGTAGCGGTCTAATAATGTTTTGAATTCCTTTTTATTCATGTAAATATAAGCTGTAAAGCGCCACTATACGTACAAGACAGTTAAGTCTTGCAGGTGTCTAATAAAAAAATAAAAATTATGAAAATAGAAGTATAAAGATATACTTAAGGTTACTTTTTAGGATGAGAAGCGCATTGTAAATCTGTTGCCTTACGGTCTTGGTCGTGATATTAAGCTGTTCGCTGATCTCTTGATGAGATTTCTGCTCTTCGCGGCTCAAGAGAAATACTTCCTTCATCTTTTTGGGCAGTTTGTTGATCTTTTCAGCAAGTATCGCTGTAAGTTCTTTTTCGATGATATATTCGTCGACATCATTGCGCTGTACCGTCTGAAGTGCCTCGGTGTAGTCGTAAAACTTCTGCGTGATTTTTTGGTGGTCCAGCTGGTTTAAGATGATATGCCGTATCATACGGTGTAGATACGCCGAAAAATTGCTCGTGATATGCAGGCTTTCTCGCTTGTTCCAGAGTTTGGTAAAGACGTCCTGTGTGATATCCTGCGCTTTGTCATAGTCTTGGTAAAACAGATAGGCGTGCTTGTATGCAACGTTTCGATAGCGCTCGTAGAGTATAGAGAATGCCCGTTGATCCCCGGTCTTGGAAAGTTCAATAAGCTCGATATCTGTATACTTGTCGTAGGTACTCAATGAAATTTTCGGTAAAAGTTAGTGCTTCGCCATCAAATTTAAACGATATATACTCAAAAAACAAACCCTATTTTAAGTCAAGGTTAATAGGGGGGCGGCTTAGGGCAGTGGTAGAAGGCGCTTAAGAAGAGGAAGAGAGAAACTGCTGATAAGGTGACAGTGGGTAAGCATAAGTGCTTGCTGGATTGCTGTTTTTGTTTAGTTATGCTAAATATTTACACTTGGTTTTTAGGAACGTGCTTCCAGTCGTAAGTAACAATTGTTTAACAATTTATTTTTACTTTAGTTAAACATTAGATGTAATATTGTAGATGTAAAAGGTTTTTTGTGGTTTATTATTTAATATTTGTAAACATTATTTTAGTTTGTTACTTTAGTTTTTAAATACGGGAAAACACCGAATTAACCAGTAATACTAAACTTAAAAAAGCAAGGCTTATGGGAATATAAAAGTGTCTATATGCAAAAAAGGAGATGTTGGACCATCCCCTTATGTAAGGAATCAAAACTGTTCAAAAAAATTTTAATTAACCTTATTATTTCAAATATGAAGAATATTTCTTTCGTAAACAAGTTAAGGAGGAAATTGGCTCCGGTTTGTTTGCGGATAACAACAGGATCGCGTATGCTGTCACTGGCTTTAATGCTTTCAAATGCGGCAGCTTATGGCTCACCAACAATGAATCTGTACGGGCAATCGCTCTCGCAACAAGCCGAAATCTTGGCTAAGGGCAGAATTACAAACGGTAATACGCCTCTAAAAGGGGTATCCATATCGGTCGTGGGTAAGACATCAACAGGTATCGCATCCGATGCCGATGGCCGCTTTACGATACGTGTACCCAAGAATAGTGTCCTGCGTTTTACACTTATGGGACATGAATCTAGGGAAATGAAGGCGGACGAAAATATGCAGATCGAGCTCGTCGAGAAATCATCTATGCTCGAAGAGACGGTCGTAGTGGGCTATGGTACCCAAAAGAAAGTAAACTTGACAGGGGCCGTAGACCAGATAAGTGCTAAACAGTTGGAAAATAGACCTGTCACTAGCCTAGGTTCCGCCCTACAGGGGTTGATGCCGAACTTAAACATCACGAACCCCAGTGGTAATCCTACCGCCACAGCGAGCTTTAATATTCGCGGTACCACCTCGATAAATGGTGGTGGACCTTTGATTCTGGTAGATAATGTACCCCATACCGAAGCCGAACTCGCTCGCCTGAACCCCAATGATTTTGAGACGGTAACGATTTTGAAAGATGGTTCGTCTGCCGCGATTTATGGGGCCCGTGCTGCCTTCGGCGTGGTACTGATCACGACGAAATTTCCAAACTCGGACAAAACGCAGCTCAGCTTTGGCTACAACGCTTCGTTCAGGACGGTGGGTAAAATGCCGGAAGTGGTAACCGACCCACTCACCGTCATGGAGTATAAGAGATTAGCTGCCACACCGCTCTATGATTTATTCCCGGATGCCGTTCGTGAGTATGCTAAGCAGATTCAGAACGACCCAAGTCTACCAAGAGTGATCTTGGATCCGAATAATAAGTTGAACTACATGTATTATGGATCTACAGACTGGATGGAGGAGGGATATAATAAATCGGCCCCCACACACACCTTCAATCTGAGCCTGGGTAGAAAGTCCGAAAATATTTCTTACTTGTTTTCGGGTGAATACCTCAAACAGAATGGAATGATGAAATTCGGACAGGATATAATGAATCGGTACAATGCGCGCGGAAAGGTGGATATGAAAGTGACGGACTGGCTGGAAATTGGAAATAATACCCTGATCACGGCGCGCGACTTTGATTCACCGGTATTTATGGATGGCGACTTCTTTTGGAATGTGAATCGTACGAGCTCGCTCGATGTGCCTAAAAACCCGGATGGCAGCTGGACTTCGGCCGGAGCAGCACTGCTCGGCAGAATGCAAGACGGCGGACGTACAACGAGAAAAATTAATGAGTTTCAAACCAGTTTCAATGCCAAAGCATCGCTTATCAAGGATGTATGGGACGTAAATGCGGATGTTACTTTTCGTCGCTCGAGTTGGAATCTGAGCTCATTTGACTTACCTATCCCGTATAAGACCGGGCCGAATACGGAAATAAAATATGCGGGCCCCTCTACCTCCTATGCGACCAAGCAATATGAAAATAACAAGTACGATGTTTTCAATATATATACAAACTTTAAAAAGTCATGGGGAGACCATAACCTGAATACCTTGTTGGGCTATAATCAGGAATATCGTAAAAACGAAGTGACCTCGGCAACCCGTAATGACCTGTTGTCGATAGATCTACCGAGCTTACAGTTGGCCTCGGGAGCTACTTCGGCTACACAGTCGTTGGATGATTGGGCTGTACAAGGTGTATTCTATCGTATCGGATATGATTATAAAGGGCGCTACTTATTGGAATCTAATGGGCGTTATGATGGGTCGTCCAAGTTTCCGAATGGAGATCGATGGGGATTCTTCCCGTCTGCTTCGGCAGGATGGGTGGTGTCGGAAGAGCATTTTTTCGAACCGGCAAAGGAAATTGTCAATCTATTGAAGTTTAGAGCATCCTATGGGCAACTGGGCAATCAAAACGTGAGTAACTATTCCTTTTTGCCTACCATGGGCGCTGGAAAGATAGGCTGGATCCTGGGGAGCGAACGTCCCTTGGGGATTAACCCTCCCGGAGCGGTAATGAGTAGTTTTACCTGGGAGAAAGTAGCGACGACCAACTACGGTGCAGACCTGGTCTTGTTCAATAATAGATTGGACATTACAGCAGATATGTATACGCGTACGACCAAAGATATGCTGGTAGCAGGCAAGACGCTGCCAGGGGTTTTTGGTACCGGATCGCCCAAGATTAATGCCGGCGACCTGAAGACGGAGGGATGGGAGCTGCGTGTGGGATGGAAGGACAACTTTGACTTGGGTGGCTCTCCGTTCAATTACAGCGCGGCCTTCGTATTGTCCAACTATAAAGCTTCTATTACGAAATACGATAATCCGACCAACCTATTGAGTGACTATTATGTGGGGCAGCGTCTGGGGACGCTCTGGGGTTATACCTATGACGGTGTATTCGAGAACCAAGCTCAATTGGACGCCTTGAATATGGTGGATATAGGAAATGGAAACGTGGGCAACAATTCGTATATAGGGGATATCAAGTATAAGGATCTAAATGGCGATGGCCGTATCAACGCGGGTAAAAATACCTTGGACGATCATGGTGACCTGAGACCCGTGGGCAATTCCAGTCCGCAGTATCCTTTTAGTTTCGATCTTGCTGGCGAATGGCAGGGAATCAGTGCAAGGGTATACCTGCAAGGTATAGCAAAACGGGATTGGTATCCTGGAGGTGGATCTATCTATTTCTGGGGCATCTATGCACAACCATGGACCAACGTGACCAAACAGAATCTGGACCACTGGACACCGGAGAATCCTAACGGTTATTTCCCGGCGGTGAGGGCTTATGCTGCTGAGGTCAGCGGACGCTCGCTGGCGGCTACAAACGACCATTACCTACAGGATGTAAGCTATATGAGGGTAAAGAACATTACGCTGGGATATAGTTTGCCGCAAACATGGATCAAACGTTCCGGTTTAGGTAAGGTACAGTTTTATTTCTCTGGAGAAAATTTATTTGAAAAAACGAATCTTGATATGCCGTTGGATCCGGAAGGCTTTGGTGGCAATCTTTATCCGTTTCAACGTACTTATTCATTTGGCCTGAATCTAACATACTAAGAAACTTCAAAATGAAAAAATCAATATATTTATGTGGTGCCGTGATGGCACTATCGCTATCCGCATGTCAAAAAGATTTTTTGAACAGATTGCCGCAAACGGCAGTGACTTCTGAAAATTCGTTTCAGTCCCCGAAGGACCTGGAGATCTATACCAACACCATGTATGGCATGATAGGTCCTTCATACTCGGATGGTTTTTCGGATAATATCGCAGGCATGGCAGGAGCGTCTACGACCGACAATATGGTGCGGGGTAACCTGACTGTTGCCAATGCGGGGGGCTGGAACAATTGGGGTGATCTACGCCGTATCAACATCATGTTGGACAATGTACATAGGACCAAAGGTAATGCTGCCGATATCAATCATTTTGTAGGAATAGCAAAACTGTACCGTGCCAATTGGTATTATAACATGGTAAAGATATACGGCGATGTACCATGGTACGGTAAGGAAATCAAAGATAGTGATACAGAGGGGCTGATGAAAAAGCAGGATCCACGTACGCTGGTCGTAGATTCGATTATGGCGGATCTGGATTTTGCGGTCACGCATATCAAAGCCGCTGGTACAAATACACGTATTACCAAATGGGCAGCATTGAATCTCTTGTCCCGTATCGCACTATACGAAGGTAGTTACAGAAGGTACCATGAATATCTCGGTCTACAAGCGACGGCAGCGTCATTCTATAAAAAGTCGGCCGAAGCAGCACGACGGGTGATGGATGAGGGGGGCTTTGTGATCCATAATACGGGGAAGCTGGGGGAAGATTATAGAGCGCTGTTCTCGAACCCCAACCTTTCAGACAATAAGGAAGTCCTGTTCTTAAAAAAGAACAGCATGGGCGAGGGGGTGGGGAATAACTCGCATACGGTCTTTGACTATGAGTGGGCCATGAGTAAGGAGCTGATGGAAGAGTACTTAATGAAAGATGGAAGTCGATTTACCGATCAGCTTGGTAATGAAACGATGAAAATCACTCAACTGTTTAAAAATCGGGATCCTAGACTTGCTGAATTGATCATGGAGCCCGGGTTCAAAACAAACCCTAACCTTAATCTGCCCCACATACTGAAGCCTACCTATGGGGGTTATCTTCAGGTCAAGTTTTATCCGAGAGACCCGGAATTACGTAAAGGCTGGAATCTGAATTATACAGATCTACCGATTATGCGGTATGCGGAGACCCTGTTAAACTATGCGGAAGCAAAAGCTGAACTGGGCACATTAACACAGGAAGACTTGAATATAACTATCGCTAGATTAAGGGCTCGTGTCGGTATGCCGGCGTTGATACTAAATGCAGCAAATAGTAATGTCGATCCCCTGTTGGAAGCACGATATGCTAACGTAAAGCAGAATAAGGGTATAGTGCTTGAAATCAGAAGAGAGCGGAGAACGGAGCTCGCAGCAGAGGGATTCCGGCTGGACGACCTGAATAGATGGGGGGTAGGCCAGCTTCTGGCGCAGGCTCCTAAGGGAATGTATGTCGAAGCGCTCGGACTGATGGACGTAACAGGGGATGGTAATCCTGATATAGCGATTCTGGAAAAGAAAAGTGACGATAATGCCTGGGCTGTATTGCCTAAGGATCAAAGGGACAAGATCACTCCGCATTACCTAAGTGATGACGTGATCTATCTATCGGAGGGTAATAAAGGGCATATCATGTTTACCCGTGATAAGAAGCAACCGCGCAACTGGGAGGCTCCGATGTATTATTACCGCCCTATACCTATACAGCAGACGGTGTTAAATCCAAACCTGAGCCAGCCTTTTGGGTGGAAATAGTAGGGGATGCTGTTGAAATTTTAATTTTAAATCCCTGAATTTGTTTTTATCAGGGATTTTTTCTCTTTTGCGTTGGCAAATAGACAACAATTATAAAACAGATAGTGAATATACATATGAAATATATAGTGGCTCTGGGTCTGCTTTTTACTTTTACAAATTCCTTTGCGCAGATAAAAGGTCGGGTGTACGAGGATACCAACGGTAATTCGAAGTTTGATGCCAACGAAAGAACGCTGGATAAGGTGGTGGTTTCGAACGGCTATCAGGTGGTGTGTACCGATGCACAGGGAGAATTTAATATGGAAAACAACCCCGATGCTCGTTTTGTCTTTGTTAAAGCCCCGTCGGGCTTTAAAATGAGTAAGCAGCATTACTTGAAAATAGAGGGGCAGCAGACTACTTATAATTTGGGTGTGGTTGTAGATCCAAGTCAGCAAGTGGATAGACTTGATTTTATACAGATTACAGATACGGAGACAGCGCTATACGGTACCTGGGTAGATAATATTAAGCAGTATGCCCGTAATCAGGGTATTCCATTGATCATGCATACGGGTGATATCTGCTATGAGGAGGGGATGAAATTTCATGCGAGACAACTTAATAGTGGGTTGATGGGTACGGCAGTACATTATGCGGTAGGAAACCACGATCTGGTGAAGGGTAAGTATGGGGAGGAGCTGTTTGAACAATTGTTTGGACCGACGTATTATTCTTTTGAAAAGGGGCCTGTACACTTTGTGGTGACACCGATGTGGAGCGGCGATTATGCGCCGAGCTACAACAGAGATCAGGTAATCCGTTGGATGAAGAAGGATCTCTTGAATAAAGATCCAAACAAGGCATTGGTCTTGATAAATCATGATTTTTCGGTAGGGACCGACTTTGTCCTCAAGGGAAAGACCGAGGAGATAGATCTGAAAGCCTATGGACTAAAAGCATGGCTGTACGGGCACTGGCATAATAACTATAGTTTTGTAAACGCGGCTAACGGTGTACGTGTCATTTCGACCAACGCCCCGGATAAAGGAGGTATAGATCATTCGGTAGGCCAATTTCTACATGTCAGCATGGATAAAAACGGTGTACAGGATGTCCGCCCCATATATACCAACTTGAAGGAATACATCGTATTGGCGGATCCAATCATCGGGGCCAAAGAGGTGCAGATCAAGGCAAATATCTACGATAGTGAGCGGTGGGTCAATAGGGTGAAGCTTACAGGATATAACGCGAAGGGAAATAAAGTGGTCGAGAAGGATTTTGAAGGTAATGGTTCATGGACTTGGAGTATTGAGCTTCCTCTGAATAAGTCGAAAGAAATACATGAAGTATTGGTTGAGGTGATTTTTGGAGATGGTTCATCAACTATGCGTAAACATAAATTGGATCTCAAACAGCGGACCGTCATGAAGACATTATGGTCTAGCAATATAGGTGGTGGTATATGGAAGGTGAGTCCACTGCTGAACGAAGGTATGTTATATACGGCCACCTTTGATGACACGGGCGGAGGTAAGGCAAAGATCGTCGCTATGGATGTCAGGGATGGCTCGCTGCTGTGGGAGCTGCCTGTCAAGAATTCGATCAAGCAGAAATTACATATCTATAAGGATATACTGTTGGCTACGGATGTGGAGGGAACGGTCTATGCTATCGATGCCAAGAAGGGAACGTTAAAATGGACGAAGGCTTTGCGACAGATCGGCCTACCGAATTATGTAACGGGATCTGCATTGAAAGACGGTGTCTATTACGCTGGAGCCGGAAGTTTTCTCACGGCATTGAATGCGGAAAGCGGTGAAGTGGTCTGGAAGAATACGGATTGGAATGGAGGAGAAGCGATGCCGGGTGAGATGTTGGTTACAGAAGATCTCTTGATAACAGGGGCAAATTGGAATGCATTATTTGTCCATGATAGAGCATCAGGAAAGCTTCTTTGGAAAAAAAATGAGGACGGTCTTCGGTTTAGAAGCGGTGGTGTTGCTGTGGATGGCGATAGAATGTATCTCACGGGCTTGAATACGTTGTTTGTGTTGGATAAGTCCAAAGGTACTGTGTTGGCACAGCAAAAGCATGCTTTGGATTTTAAAGTGATGGGGGCTCCATTGATTAGGGGCAAACAGTTTGTTACCGGTACTTCAGACGCTGGTGTGTGTGGTTTTGATAGGGAGACACTGGAGGAAAAGTGGCGATTTGACACGCGCGATGCATTGATATTTACGTCTTCTTATTCCAATCCAAATACTGGTACACAAGTAGAGACCGTAGAGAGTGCCATCGTGCCTTACCAGAATGATTTTATTTTTGGAGCATCGGACGGTTATCTCTACAGATTGAGCGATACCGGAAAGCGAGTGGCGGAGAAGAGAATAGGAGCACCAGTATTGGCAGATCCTGCGCTGTTGGATAATTTGGTGTTTGTCGCTGATTTTTCAGGGACGGTACATTGTATACAGTTGGATTAGTTAAAAAGAAAGCCCGAATATGTCGGGCTTTCTTTTTATGATAGTCGGTTTGTCTCGTCTCGGGTTAATTTATATAAATAGCTAAATCGAATCCTTGTATTTTTTTTTGTAGTTTTTTTGTGCTAAAAAATAAGTTTTTATATTTGCGCATTATTTAAACTAAATCTAAATAAAATGTTTAAGGGTTTATACTTCAACCGTGCGGCAAGACAGAAGACTTATAGCTATATTTTTAGCATTGCGCTGGTGTTTATGCTTTTATCGGGGCATGGATATGCGCAGGTAAAGGTTTTCGTACACAGTGTAATACAAAAGCCCATTCAGGGTGCGACTGTATATTTGGGTGAAGATATTGTGGGGAGGACCGATAGAAATGGTCAGATTGATCTAGCAGTAACTGATAATCTGGTGCAACGTATCGGCGTACGGGGAATGGGTTTCAAGCCTTTTGAGAAAATAATAAATCTGGATACCGTACGATCGCCGCTTCAAATTGTAATAGAAGAGACCGATCAGCAACTGGAGGAAGTTGTTGTTACAGCGGGAAGACGACCTGAATTCGTATCGCAGGTGCCATCGTCGGTGAGTATCCTGAACCGACAGGATATTGAATCCCAAATGAATATTAATACCAATCTATCCAGTATTCTGGGAAATACAATACCTGGACTGGGGACATCGACCAATAAGGCGACCAATGCCGGGCAGACGCTGCGTGGACGGCCGATATTGGTTTTGATTGATGGTATACCTCAGTCTACTCCATTGATGAACGGGGTTCGTGATTTGAGGACAATAGATCCTAATGTGGTAGAGCGCATTGAAGTCATCAAAGGTGCGACTTCTATCTATGGCAATGGTTCGGGGGGAGGTATCATAAATTATATTACAAAAAACGCTAGTGGGAATCAGAAAATAGCTGGGCAGACCAGTATAGGTACTACTTTTAATCCTATTCATAGTGATGGCACCATGGGCTATCGGGTGTCGCAGTATTTTTCGGGTAGTGCAAACCGAAAATTGAGTTTCAATATCGGCGGTACTATGGATTATACCGGATTACAGCGGGATGGTGAGGGATTGCCGCTAGGACAGACCGATGGATTATCTAACTCATATCAGTACAATGCTTTTGTGAAGTTGGGCTATCAACTGGATGCGCATTCTTCTCTTAGCGGATTCTATAATTATTTCAATAGTACGCAGCATGCCAAATATGTGAGTCAGGCCGGAGTATATGGTGAATCGCCGACGATAGGAGTCCGTGGTGAAGAACCTGGTGAACCGGCGGGAACGCCATTCAATCATAATGCGATGCTGAGTTATTCCAAAGATAATGTGTTTGGAAATTCGCAATTGGATGTGACAGCTTACATAAACTCGTTCCAATCGATGAACAGGTATGTCAAGGAGTCTACATCCTGGTACGGACCGGGACAGACCATGATTAATTCTAGAAAGAAAGGTTTGCGTCTGAACATGAATACGCCGTTACAGCTGGGAAGTATTCCGACTGCGATCACCTATGGTATAGATCTGTTGAATGATATCACCTATCAGGACCTGACTGATGGCAGGGTGTATATACCGAATATGGATATGTCGAATATCGCTCCTTATGTGCAGTTAAAGGTAGATTTGTTGGAAAATATAATCTTTAAAGGCGGACTGCGATATGAGAATGCAACCGTACGGGTCAAAGATTATAATACGATAGCCACCAAGGCTGATGGCAGTGGTGGTATTTTTGTCACAGGCGGAAAGATACCTTATAAAGCGACGATGTTTAATGCTGGATTGCGGTACAATAAATATAACTTTTTCAATCCTTTCCTGAGCTTTTCGCAGGGTTTTGCTATCAATGAATTGGGGCGGATCCTGAGACGGGCTACTGAAAATACAATCGATAACCTCGAGACAGACCCTATTATCACGAATAATTATGAAGTAGGTTTTTCGAGTACGCAAGGGATATTCAACCTTTCGGCGGCGTATTATATCAGCACATCCAAATTAGGGGTTAATCTGGTAGATGTGGGAGGTTATCTGACTCCTCAGCGGGAACCGGAAGATGTGCATGGTTATGAAATCGCGCTGGATGCACGTCTGTCGCCACAATGGTCGGTAGGGGGAAGTTACGCTTATGTGGAAGGTGAAGCTAAATTTGATGATGGAAGTCAAGTCTACCTCAATGGTTCTCGTATTGCACCGGCTAAGGCAACGGGATACGTGTATTACAGACCCAATAATAAGCTAAATGTACAGCTATTCTGGGTGCATACCGGTGCGCGTGATCGCTTCGATATCAATCCCAAGAAAGGTCAATACAACAACAGTGAGGGGCCGGTAAAATCTGTCGATCTATTTAATCTTTCCTCTTCATACAGCGTCAATGCGCTATGGAATATAGGTATGGGGATAGAGAATCTATTGAATAAGACCTATTACCCTACAGTAAGCCAATATCGAGGACTTGACGTGGACTATGTAAGGGGCCCTGGAATGCAGGTGAGTTTGAATTTTTCGTATAAATTTTAGTCATGTTCAAGAGCTGGATACTGTGGCTCCATAAATGGCTGGGGCTGCTTAGCGGTATTGTTGTCGTAATCGTAAGCCTAACAGGCTGTATCTATGTGTTTCATGACGATTTGAAGAGCGTAGTATATCCGGCAAAATATTACATCACGGATAGTAGTAAAAATAAGCAAGTAGAACCTCTCCCGCTCAGTACACTGCTGGCTAAATCGGAGAAAGCATTAGGCGCGGGTAAAAAGGTGTCCCGTGTGGATCTGTACCCTGCTGCTGATAGAACCTGGGTGTTTCGGGCGATGGATCTGGACGAATCTAAACATGTGTTTTGGGATTATTATACCTATTACGATCGTGTGTTTATAAATCCGTACACAGGACAGGTACAGCAGATTGAAGATTCAAAAACTGAGTTTTTTCAGTTGGTACTCCAGACGCATATGAACCTTCTGCTTGGAAAGGCAATAGGAAAGCCCCTCGTAGCTTGGTCGACCATCCTATTTATTGTTTTGATCATCAGTGGAATACCGTTGTGGTGGCCTAAGAAGTGGAGGGGAAAGCCCCTTAGGAGGAGCCTATGGTTACGTTTCAAAGCAAAGAAAAAGCGGTTAAACTATGATTTACACAATGTTTTGGGCTTCCATACAGCGCTATTGGCGCTAATTTTATGCATTACAGGGCTTGTGTTCGCCTATCCTGGTTTTAAAGCAGCGTACGTCTCTTTTTTTAACGGTATATCTGTGAGTGATTCTGACAGGGAGACGGAGCTAGCTGAATTTCAACCTGTACCGCAGGTCTATGCCGCTAATATCGACAATGCACTATTATATAGTCTGAAACAACACCCGACAGCAGATATGATGTCTATACGGCTTCGCGGAGCAAAGGCCGAGATGGATGATATACAGATTCGGTTGAGCAAAGACAAAACGAGTGATTTTGTCTGGTATTACTTTGCGCGGTCCGACGGACAGATCGATAAAGTGTTAACGTCCGAAAGGATGAAAGCAGGGGATAAGTTGGCCAGTATGAATTTTGACCTCCATGTAGGGAGTATTGGCGGAATGGGGACTAAAATATTGGCTTTTGTGGTGTCTCTGATATGCGCTTCACTACCTATTACGGGATTTATTATCTGGATGAACAAGAAAACTAAATAGTCTCCGATTAGCGATTATCACTTTCTTCCTCTTTACCTTCCTCGATAAGCGTTTCTACTTCTTGCATTTCGCCATGATCTAGTTCGTCTACGCGCTGTTCTTGTTCGGCAGTGTGTGTGTCGATATGAAACGTGCAGGCCACTGGAAAATGATCAGATCCAACGTCAGGTAAGATGGTAAGCTGATCGATGAAGATTTGGGGACTGTGAAACAGTAGATCTAAAGGAACTCTGAATAACCAATATTTGGCATGGAATGTCGATAGTATGCCTCGTCCTATACGAGCATCAATGAGTTCGCTAGTCTTCCGAAATAATATCGAGCTCTTGGCCCAGGCGACATTGTTGAAATCACCTACGACAACTACTGGAAGCGAATGGTTTCGTACCTGCTTGGCTACACTCAACAGGTCGCCATCGCGCTCTTTCGAATTTTCCTCTTCGGTCGGACTAGGAGGAGGAGGATGTACTCCAAAGAATATAAACCGGTGGCCATCTTTGGTTTCTAGTTCGGCTTCTATACTAGGGATGTCGTCTGCTACAAAATAGTGTGTTTGGACCGAGATCAGTTTGAGACGGGTATATAGATGCATTCCGTAGGTATTGGCTAAAGTTACTTTTTGATGATTCGGATAGTCACTTTCTAGGACACGTAATGCGCGCTCCCAATGGGCATCGCTTTCCATCGTTAAGAAGAGGTCGGGAGCTTCTTTTTTGATAAGGTTGATAAATCGATCGTGTTTTTTGTTATACTGGTATACATTGCAAGAGATCACCTTGATGGGATCCGACGTTGAATCGGATTTTTGGACGGATGGAGTGCGCCAGAACTTGGTGTACCGCGCCAGTACATATGTATGATAGATTATAAGTGCGAGCTGACTGGATTGTATCACCCAGTACGAAAAGTCTTTTGTATGCATAATAGCCATCAACACAAATGCTGCGAGCTGCAATAGCAATAGTTGCAGTTTTAAGAACTCGGGAACACGGAATACCCAGTGTTGGTGTTGGATGAAAGGTAAGATGCTGAGAACGATGAGCAGACAGGAGATAATAGTAATGATCATATACGGCGCTTCTGTTTTTTTATTAAATACAGTTGAAGGAAATATTTTGTTTTGTAGAAAAGATGGATTTGTTGAGATTGTTGTTACGCTGTGTCCAGCATTTGAATCGGGACACAGCTTAATAACGCGGCTGCTCTTAACTGTGGTATATGTCGTAAAATATTTTTGACAGTTTTGAAGGGTTTTCTTTCCAGGCATCGTACATGTTTTTACCAATTTCATCAGGCACAATCTCCAGTTCGTCAGTCGCGACCTGCGTTAATATTTTTATGGCGACGCTATCCGGACTGGGCATATCCCAGTTACTGTCTTTATTCATATCCGTAGCAATAGCTCCAGGATTGACTGCTTGCACTATAACGCCCTTTTTTGCTAATTCTATACGCACAGATTGTGTGGCAGAGAAAAGTGCTGCCTTGGATGCTGCATATCCTGCAATTGTGGGCAAAGGAGAGTAAGCGGCAATAGAAACGATGTTTATTAGTCGAGCGGGCTTATTCTTTTCCAGAATAGGAGCGTAGGCCCGCATCATGTTTATGGTGCCAAAATAATTGACCTTCATATCATGATCCATACCAACAGGATCAGCCTCTAAGATAGTTCCTGGATTTAAGACACCGGCATTGTTTATCAATATTTCTGTATCTGAGGTTGCTGTTATGATTTGAGCAATAGCTTCGCTACTGGTAATATCTAAAGGGATTGGGAAAACTCGATGGTCATGGAATGTAGGCATCTGGTTCAAATCTCTTGATGTCGCGTATATTTTTTTTACGTCATTTTTTAATAGTGCCTTTACAAGTGATTTGCCAATACCTCTATTGGCTCCGGTGATGAGAACTACCTTGTCTTTAAAAATCTGCATATCTTTATATATTGATTAGCCAAAATTAGGACAAGGAACAGCACGAAAAAATCCGATAATTGCTGAATTCTATAGGCAGCTTCCAAAGAATCAGATCTTTTGTGGAAGCTGCTTTTATATTTTAAAGAATCTTCTGCGGGATTACTTTTTGATTACCAACGATTGTTTGACTTGGTTACGGTAAAAATCTATCGTTATCTGTGTATGGTATTCATCCCGTTTTATAATGGTCTTAAAATCTTTGACCGTGTGGACTGTTTCGCCTTGGCAGGCGACGATAACATCGCCTGTTCGCAAACCTCCTCGGTGTAATAGGGAGCTGTCTGCTAGTTTTACTATGCGTACTCCGGCTATGGTCGGTAAGCCGGCCGCAGACTGCTCGCCTAATGTTTCGACGGATTTAAATCGGCCTTCTTTCCAATCAAAATATTCACCGTCTTTATTCGATTTTTCCAATGTAATTTTTGGTATCTCTGGTTCGGCGGCTAGTGTACGCAGTCTTGGTGCGTTAACGCCAAAGTGGGACATATCAAAGTCTGTATATCCCCTTAGTGGGAAACCATCAAGACTAAAGTCGCCGGTAGAGGCATTCTTAAACTTGATGTTTTCCACAGCGATCGAATGCTGTTCTATGCCTTTTGCCTGATCCTTTTCCAGGTCTTTCCTATGGGTATAAAAATTGTAGTCTACTGTATCTCCCCAATAGTGGACCTGTATATCTTGATGGGGTTGCATTACGATATTATGACGAAACACATCGTGACTGTCCTTAAACCAAACATGTGGGTGAAACCCATTATTGACCATAATATTGTTGTATACCGTCCGGTAAAAACCTTCTCTAAGTTTTAGACCTCCGCTGAGGCACAGGTTATTGAAGATGCGGTAGTTGGAAGAACCGTCATCCAGGTCGATATCCCAACCGTGGTCGCATTGGAATCTATTATTGCGGATTAATGTGGTTTCTACAGCATCAAGTAAAATCCATTGGGGATGCTTCGCGACCAATGCATCCATTTGCGTTCTATTGGGATGCCAGAAGCGATCTCTGCCCCAAGAATTGAATGCGCCATGATCGCTGGTCTCCAGTACCGTATGAAAGACATCATTGAAGGCAATATCATGACCGCCCCAGGTGCCATCGCCGATATTTATACCTGCTCGAGGTACCTGATATATGGTGTTGTGAAAGACACGTATCGAGGAGGCCATCGCTATCTGGACACCTGCGACTTGCTTTTCGATCAGACCAATATAACGAATCAGGTTGCCATGGGCTTCACACTGCGCGGGATAGTTCGTTGTTTTAGGGCCGCTTAGGGTATCCATATCTTGTTCTGCAACAAATTTTTCATACCGGAAAGCGGGGGAACGCACAGCATCGGCTGAACCAACAAAGTTGATGGCACCAGCGCCTATGCGTTCGATAAGATTGTCGCGGATAACAACAGCTCTATTATAATTACTGATGAATACAGCATTGCCGCCAAGATCGGAAAAGTCTGAATCGGAAATGGTACACTTGGTGGTGCCTTCGAGCTTGATAGCCCCTTGGCGATATATGGTCCAGTCACTGCGGAGTAGCGGTTCTGCCGTCTTCATAAAAGTAGGAGCCGTATGGATAAAACGAATGCCTTGGATATTAATATCATGTACTGGATTAGATGCTGTTCCTAGAAGGGTTATAATATTTTCTAGTAAGGGTGCTTCAAATGTTTGTTGATTGGGATCCGTACCAGAGTCAGGAAGGTAGTACAACGTGGCTGTCTGTTCATCAAGATACCACTCAAGGACTGTGTCTAATTCTTCAAAAACATTTTCGACGTAGCGATAGGTATCATGCATCTTGCTAGGTCTATTGTTTTGGGTGCCACCTTCGAATATTAAGTTTCCCTTGGGGTCTTTGGAAAGGACGCGATAGTGGAAGCCGCCCCATCTTCCGGCGTGTAGGGCGTGAACGATAGCTCCCTTGGGATCTTTCCATGCTGAGGTTCGCTCGGGAGAAATCGCGTCTGCAGCATAGCCGTTAAAGGGTGCTACTTGGGCGTCAAAATTAGGGTAGCGAGCGCGGACGAGTCTGTTCCCATCGGCGAATAACTCTTGGAAATTAAGTTGTTTCGGTACCTTCGCTTTCCAAAGGCCATTCTCTAGCTTCTCCCATTGTAGCTCCAATAGTTTGGATCCACTTAAGGTAACATTTCGCGCTATAGCAGCACGGATAGTGAAGGGGGAACCCTCGGTTCCCGATATTTCGGGATAAATTTGGAGAGGTTTATCCAAATAATATTTCCCGTCCATAAGAACAAGCTCGATTGCACCGGTGAACCCCTCTTTTTTAAGCTTTGATACGGCATCTATTCCAGCTTGTGGACTGGCATAGGGCTTAGACTTGGTGCCGGGGTTACGGTCATTACCGGATAGGGATACATAGATCGTTTTGCTGTTGGCAGAAGGCTGTGCGAAGACTCGAATCGACAGATAATAATACCCCAGTAAAATAAATAGGGTGAATCGGATTACATTGGTTAAGGTATAGTACATCCTTAAATATAGGTTTTTTTAGATTAATGTTGGATATAGTAAGGAAAAATAAGCTAGAATCAGCGCGTTACGGAAGTTTTTTTTCTGTATGGATTGGATTGGGACATCCTAATTTTGGCGTACCTGTAGTACAAACATGAGCGGTTGATGATCGCTACTATCTCGTGTGGGAGTAACACGAGGAGGTATTTCCTGACGAAGTACCTCCTCGTGGTGTATTTAGTTAGTATGTATATGTTTCTATGGATTTGATCTGATTATTTCCTTCGGTAAATACCAGGGTAGGCTTGTAGCTATCGGCTTCTTCGGGCGACATATTAATGAATGCCAAGATATGAATAGTATCTCCCACCTTGGCATGTAGGGCTGCTCCGCCATTCATACAGACCTCTCCGCTACCTCTTTTGCCGGGTAGCACATAGGTCATAATCCGACTTCCACTTACGGCGTTGTTGATATATACCTGTTCGTATTTTTTAATTCCAGCAGCATCCAATAGATCTGCATCAATAGTGATCGAACCGTTATAGGCAACATTGGCCTCGGTTACTTTTACCGTGTGTATTTTTGATTTTAGTAAGGTTAATTCCATGTTATATTGCTTTTGATAATTTTTTTGTTGTAGGTGTATTCTGTCTTTTTTAATAAATACTTGATTTCGTTTTGAAGAATAGTAAAATGGAGACCATCCATCTGAGTGGTAATTTCAAACGGTTTTGCGAGGTCTAGGTTTTGTTGGGGGCATATGGTCGCTATCCGATTGATCAACACCCCTGAAGAAGTATAGCTTTCCACCCAATAGTGGGATTCGCTTATGCCATCGTTAAGAACCTGAAACCACATGCCTTCACCTATACCACCTAGCCATTGGGCATTTTCACGGAGATTGGGTGGGAGTGCCGGGCGATCTAATTGGCCATTGTCGGTGTCACACCCAAGCGTGGATATGTGCTTGCTTGATAAATTTTCCTTGAGCAATTGCCAATGAAAATTTAATGAACTGATCCTGCCCATTCTTTGTTGTTGGACCATACCCTCGTGGTAACAGTGAATGGTATTATTCGCTCCCGTATTGATGATGTTACTCATCGGGCTTGGTTTCAATGTTTCTGGAAAATTGATTTTTTTGATACGCCGATCTTTTGGATGCATCCCAGCAACAAGGACTTGGGCAACGAAACGTGAGCAACTGTTATTGCCTTTGGCAATAGCACCGTAGGGAATCGGACCATTGGTAACTAACTGATCGGCAAACTTTTTTGCGGAGACGTAGCAGATATCTGGTGCAAGCGTAAAAAAGAGCCGCCCTCCTCCATGTGTAGCTTCTTCCATAGCACTTAGTTCGGTCAATATCTCATCTATATTGGTAATCGCTTTGTGTGACTTATCAAATGTGGCGATACGGTCTATTTGAAGTCTGGGATCAAAGTGTTTGGATCGTGCGCGACCATCGCCACGTGGACTGACATAACGGCCAAAGTCATAATACTCGATGTTCCCTGTATTTTGGGAGATGAGAAGAATAGCAGCATGACCGACTTTGAAATTTAGATTTTTGACAATACCGCATTTTTTTAAAAATGCCATCCAACGTTCGTCTCCAAAAGCAGTCTGGTCTGGCCATGCCAAGGGTATGGCAAAGTCATTAAAACTTCTCATCATATTGTGCTAGCTCTTTTTTGAATGTCGGATATAGGCTGTTTAGGTAGCGGTCGCCATAGTCTGCAAATAATAAGACTATACGGTCGTCTGCATGTATCGGATGTTTCTCCGCATATCTTTCTAAGCCGCTGAGAACAGCTGCACTGGAAAAGCCAAGTAATATTTCTTCTTCTTCATAATAGGTGTTGGCCCAGCTTATACTTTCTGTTCGGCTCACCTGAAAGATTTCATCGATTACTTCTGGAGCGAATACAGTCGGAACGAATCTTCGACCTATACCATCTATTTTTTCCATAGTAGGCAGGGCTTTGGGAAGAGATCCATGACTTTTTAAATGGGATAGTATAGAACCGTTAGGTTCTATACCGCATATCTGTATGTTGTGGTTTTTTGTTTTTAGATATTTGCCTGTTCCTGATATAGTTCCGCCTGTACCTATACCGGCAAAAAAATGGGTGAGCTTGCCATTCGTCTGTTCCCATATCTCGGGGCCAGTAGTCTGGTAATGGGAAAGTGGATTCTGGGGGTTGTTGTACTGGTCTGTAAAGTAGCAGTTTGGAGTGCTTTGGGCATATACAGAGGCTTGGTATTGGGTTGACCCCTTGTCAGATAGGCCATTTGAATTGTCACAAGCTATTACAGTAGCTCCCAGTCTGCGCAATAGGCTAAGCTTTTCGCGTGCACAATCCTTGCTGACGTAAATACGGCAGCCGTAACCGAGTTGCTGTGCGAATTGGGCTAGACCTATTCCCGTATTGCCGCTGCTGGCCTCCACGAGTGTATCACCTTGCTGGAGGAGACCAAGCTCGATAGCCTGTTGGATCATATACCAGGCAGGGCGGTCTTTCGAAGTTTTGTTAATGTTATAGAACTCTTTCTTTATAAATATACTACAGGCGTATTTTTCGGAGAGGTATGGGCATAGTTGTAGTGGTGTATTTCCTATTTTCGTAGTATCCAAATGGTATGATTTTAAAGTTTATTTATTGTTTATATAACGATATAATGACGTATTGTATTGTGTTTATTACCCTTTTTTATAAGTTTTAACAGTTCAACGAGGTAAAAGTTTGCTGCAAAGAGGCAATAGATAGTTTTTAAAGTTTTTTATGAACTATTTGCCCTTATGGTTGGTTATGGAGATGAGACAACTGTAAAAACTATGAAGAAAACGAAGAAGATCTTTACGGCGCATTTTACGATATTGAAAAATGCGGTGTTGGGATTTATGAATGAATCGGCTTTAAAATACAGTGCTTCACTGGCTTATTATACGGTTTTTTCTGTAGGGCCTATCCTTGTTTTAATGATCGCATTGGCAGGGATTTTTTTTGGTGAAGAAGCTATACAAGGTAAGGTGTTTTCCGAGTTACGAGGTCTGATCGGTAGTAGTGTGGCATTGCAGGTACAGGATATTATTAAAAATCTTTCTCTTTCGGGCAAGTCGAATATGGCGCTTACCATCAGTGTCGTGACGCTTTTGATTGGTGCTACTACGGTATTTGGAGATATCCAAAACTCGATAAATAACATATGGCATGTACGCCCTAAGGTGAAGAAAGGTTGGTTGAAAATTATAAAAGACCGCCTACTTTCTTCGTCTTTGGTGATAGGCCTGGGTTTCTTGCTGGTAGTTACGCTAATCGTAAATGGCATTATAATAGCTTTGACAGATCGATTGCAGCGATTTTTTCCGGACACTTCGGTGCAATTGTTTAATGGGATAAATTTTTTACTGTCCTTTGGCATTATCTTTTTTATGTTCTGCATCATTTTTAAGGTACTTCCTGATGTCAATATCAAATGGCGAACAGTACGGTCGGGAGCACTGTTTACCGCGGTTCTGTTTGTAATCGGGCATTTTTTGATCGGTCTGTATATCGGAAATTCAGGCACCGAAAGCACCTATGGAACAGCTAGTGCTATTGTACTAATCCTGTTATGGGTATACTATACCTCGGCGATACTCTATTTTGGAGCTGTCTATACACGGGAATATGCGATCCATAAAGGCACGCCGATACAGCCCTCTGAGTTTGCGGTGTATGTTGAAGTCAAGGAGGTGGAGAAGGAGGTTAATGTAGTGCCGCCTGCTCCGTTGACAGAGCAGGAAAAGGCAATGGGCAAACGCACCAAATAGCTGTTTTTTCGCTGTTAAAGCTTGTAGGATACGCTAAAAAGACATGTTTTGGGATAATAGAGTGCTTTCCTTCACTAGATGGTTTTTAAATTTTATGATAAAAGTGCTTCCTTGTCCAAGTTCACTTTCAATCTTAATCTCTGCATGTAGACGGTCAGCAATACGCTTTACGATAGATAGGCCGATTCCCGAACCTTCAAAGCCGCTGGAATTGGACATACGTTTGAATATTTCAAATATATTTTCAACTTCATCTGCAGGGATGCCAATCCCGTTATCTGTAATACGGTATATAACATCGTCTTTAGTGAAATGACTGTTTATGCACACTTGCGGATATTCGGTCTTACTGCTATACTTGACGGCATTGGCCAGTACATTTAAAAAAAGTTGATACAATAGAGTTTTTTCTCCAACGATCGGATGCAGTTGTCCTATTTGAACATCCAGATCTGGGCAGTAATAGCGTTCTTTACTTTCGGCGATGATCTTATAGATGAAGGGTTCTGGATGTATGGTGTCATATTCAAAGTCAAAGGTCTTGGCTTTTGAGAATTCAAATACCCGTTGCATCATATTTGTCATCAGGTCTACAGCCTCCAGGATATTGGTGCTTACCTTTTTAAGAAACTCTTGTGGTAGGTTGTCTCGCTGCTGAATCACCTGTGCCGCCAGCTTTATGGAAGACAAAGGATTTTTTAGGTCGTGACTGAGCGTGTAGCTATAGGTGTCTAGTGTATTATTGACTTCTACGAGTCTTTCATTCAGCTCTTGTATTTCAGAAACTCTTTTCATGACAGCGTCCTGTACGATGTATCGCATACGGCGCATAAATAACAGTTCTCTTTTTTTCCATGGCGTAGCATGTCCTTTTACTTTCCGCTTCCAGGCCTCGAATGATGTTCGTGGGGAAGGGTATTGTACTTTCCCCCTTGGTTTGTCCACAGGAGTTTTTTTAGGATTTCCAGCCCAGGTTTCTTCAATCTCTATTTCTTTACGAAACCAATAGAGACTAAATTTTGGTTCACGCAATATGACGACTTTTGCCACACCTGGAAATGTCTCTTCGTACGCCTGATCCGCTAACGTAAAATTATGGTATGCAAGCAGTTCTTTTTGACTACGTTGATTGATAGCGAATTGAATTTCTCTAAAATGCTGAAGGATAGGTGATTCACCATATAGATAAACACCATCAGGGTGTTGAATTGCCAAGCCTTGTGCCGATACCATATTGCAGAGGGAAGGAGCACTGTCGGCCAGGACTTCGAGTATTTTGCGATTGACCAAGAGCTTTTCTTTCAACTCTAACTCCAAGGATTTGATCTTTTTATTGTATTGTAGGTCTATTTCTCGTTGATGTGCGAGATGTCGATTTACGGCATATTGAGCCAAGAAGACGCACAGGTGACGCTGTGCCAGATCGACCATTTTAGGATTTCGGTGTTGACAGGTTATGAGTCCCCACAGTTGACCGTCCATAAGTACGGAAAAGCTGGCACTGGCACGTACCTGCGCATGACGAAGGTACTGGAGGTGGGTGGGCGACAAGGCGCGGATACTGGATTTACTTAAATCTAGGGGATCAGTCTCCTTGCTTAATAAAGAGTACGTTGGAGCATCAACATCTACTGTATGACGGGCTATAAAATGGGTGTACAATTCACGGGCCTGTTTGGGAATATCAGACTCGGGATACTTGTAGCCTAGTAGCGAAGTCATGTCGGGGGCGGTCTTTTCGGCAATGACCTGTCCGCTGCCATCATCCATAAATTTATACAGCATGACTCGGTCAAAATTGATCACCGTACTGATGCTGGAACAGAGTGCAAACCAAAGCTCATCTCCTGCAGCGTCCAAATGCCGCGCATGGGAATATAGTTTGGTATTACTTGACTTGCGTGTATTAATTTGCTCGAACTCAAAGTAAATTTTATGCTCAAGTTGATAAATACTCCAATGAAAGTCTCTCTCGTTTATTTTTATTTCTGAAACTTGTCTATATAATGGGTCTTCTTCAAATTTAGAAAAGAAAGTGGATAGGGTAGCGGGATCCAGTTTACTAATTGTCCAGAAGTCATTCAGGGGGCTCCCTAATAAATCACCCGCAGATAGGTTGAGCCAATCTCCAAAGTTATCACTGATGGCTATACACTGTAGGGCATAATCAAACACCACCAAATAACCAAACCCCTGAATCTGGCCACAAAGATGAATTGGTTCATCTTCGCACTGCAACCATGCTTTACCCATAAATAAACGTTCAAGGTATAAATATAACTTTATGAAGTCACTTCTCAAAGTTTTGAACGACTGTTCTAACGGTAAGGGTATAAATACGGGGGAAGAAAAAAAAATACGGTTTAGATAAATCTACCGTATAAAGCTGACATATTTTATGTATTTACCATTCCTTTTTTTATCATTTCTAACATTGGGGGGGATGGATTCTTAAAGGTAGGTGCTTGCTCAACAAGACTTCCGACCCCTTTTTTGTTGATTTTAAAGGTAAGATCCATTTCGGTGGTAAATAACACTACGCTGCTGAACGGGTTTCGAATATAGTCGCTTAGTACGGTAAATACTTCTTCTTTGGTATGGAAATGTTCAATCTCTTCTGTTTTGTAGCAAAAGGTTAACGCGAAATCGTAACCTCCAGCATCTAAAAGATGAAGTCGTACATAAATGTTCTTTAACTCCGTATTACCTATCGTTTTGGCGAATGTCAATTTGGCAAATGTTCCTTGTTTGATACTTGATTTTATGTGTTCACAAAATTCGTTAAATACAATTTGATAGGGCATTTTAATAAAGTTTGAACGGCTAAATTACAAGAAGTAGTCGATAAGCACGAGTTTTTTTATTATTAATTGCCTCCGTCCGCCCATCACGCATCTGTAGATGTAAACCTATCTTCTATACCATCGATTTTAAAGGCAGAATACGTTGTTTCTATAGGTTCTGTAGCTGTGCCCTTAACGGCGATATAGTATGCCTGCTGGAAATGGTATTAAAAGGCCGTTACTTCTTTGCTTCGTAGCGGTTCTACTTACGCGGAGAAAAGGAATTTTAATAGTTTTGCTTTTTGAACGCTGTCGGTGTAGTGCCGGTATGGCGTTTAAAGTATTTAGCAAAATTAGATTTATCCGAGAAGCCAAGTTCAAAAGCTACTTCGGATATGGAACAGGTTGTATAAAACAATAACCGCTTCGCTTCTTTGATAATATATTCTGCCAGAAGTGCAGATGCTGTGCGATTTGCGTTCTTTTTACAGACTGCGTTGAGATTCTGTGGGCTGGTGTTAAGTTTGACTGCATAATAAGCCACGTGGTTAATTACCTTTGCCTCACTATTCAACAGCGCATAGAATCGGTCGTATATGTTTTTAGTGGTGGCTTTAGCTTCATTTGAAGAGTCTACATGTTCTAATACCTTGGCCAGGAATGCTTTGAACAATCCCTCTTGGCAGGTTTTGTTACCTTCATTGACGAGTATACGCAATAAGGTTTCAAAGATCGCTCCCTGTTTAAAATATAGTGTATCATATTGACTGATGATGCCCACTAATCTATTGATTTCAAAATCAGCACTCTGCATCACAAAAGAATCCTTTATAAGGATAACAAAGCCTTTTACAGGATTGACCAATTCCCAATGGTGTACATTGTCTTTTCTGATGACTAAAAGACAGGGGGGCTTGACGGTAGATTCGCGACCGTCAATCACATGTATACCCGAAGTGGACGAAAGGAAGACCAGTTCCAGATAGCCATTATGCCTATGCGGTTGGGTGATGTTTTTTGAACGGTCAAATTCAACGATCTTGATATGCCTTCGATCCTTGATTTTGTCTTTTACGATAATCTGTTTGTCAGCGTTCATAACTTACAATTATACAATAATCAAAATTAATAATAACCCATAATTAATGATCTTTCTATTTGTCTATAACTATAAATGGTAACTCTGGCAAAATAAATTAATAAATTAAAATCTTAGGCTGGCGTGCAGTGTGATTTTTTTACCATCATATCCCGGGAGAAATAGGTAAGTGTTTTTCTTCTTTTTTATACGATCTTCGAACAGCGGGAGTACCCAATACGATATTTTAGTACTTAAAATACCGATTCCAGCTCCCATGGCGACATCAGAAAACCAATGCTTGTTATTGTACATTCTAAAAAAGCCTGTTCCTGTGGCTACAGCATATCCGGCTATTCCGTACCAGATCGATTGATGCCGGTATTCTTGCCACAATAATTCGGCTCCTACAAACGCGGTTGCAGTGTGTCCAGAGGGAAATGAGTTATTAGCGGAGCTGTCTGGTCGCCATACGGTGCTTGTAGATTTTATGGTTATTACGGTGGTAGCCATAATAGCATTTGACAAGGCGGCTCGAAATAAGCGTTGTTTCAGGTTGTGCTTTGCCTTGATGCCTAAGGCATCAAGTGCAAATACACTGGCGGTACCGGCATATTGGCTGAAATCATCTATGGCGATTTTTTCGTCGATATTTTCCTGAAACTCGTTTCTGATTTCGTTGTTCTTCCCGATAAGATAGGGGCTTTCAAGACCCACGATGCCGTAGCCTATAAGTACTGATGGTACGATCAATTGTTTATAGTATTTTTTTTTCGGGCTTTTGGCCGTCTTGATGGTATCCGTGGCGCTAACTGTTGCTGACTGAGCTTTCAGTACGATGGGCAACAAAAGCCAGATAAATAATAAAAAGACTGTTTGTGGTCGGTTTAAGTTTGCCATACCATAGGTTTTGTTTTCACTGACTAAATATAGAAATAAAGAAGTGTTTTATAGCTTTTTTCTGAAAGTTTAGGTGTGCAGAGGCCATCAAGAACTTTTTTCATAACATTTTACTTTACTGTTAGCATTCAAGAGCTCACCCGATACAATCGGGTTGGGTTCATCGCTGTTGGTGATTCAATGTAATCATAGAAGATGCCCCCTCCGGAGTGATGGATGCATTGATTATCGCCTTAATTCAAGAGGTGAAAAAGCAGAACTTGAGCTATCTTAACATGGGGATGGCTGCTATGTCCGGTATCGAAGATCCGAAGGGGTTTTCAGAGTGGGCGATAAAATTTGCTTATGAGAAGTTACCTCAGTTCAAGCATTATCAAGGGCTTTACGAGTTTAAAGACAAGTTTTCGCCAAAATGGAGTCCTAAATATATGATATATGAAAATCATTACGATCTAGCATCATTACCATTGGTGATCAATAAGATTACCAAACGGTAGTTTTATACGGGGGGATAAGACAGCTCGACATTTTTCGCGTATTATTCGGTTGGTGGGATCACTGGCTCGTTACCATGGGTGTATATATTTCGTTTGTGAAGGGTTTTATAACAGGGGAGATGTAAGCTGCTGAAAAAACAAACGAATTGAAAAACGATTGTGAGGTAGAGTTGTTCTATGTCCGAAACAACACTTAAAAATCGACATTAGTTAGTGCGTTGAAACCTAACTAACAGGTTAGGTTAATAAGGAATTTAGTGTGTGTGAATGAAGGTGGTGTTTCAGTAATGAAACATCGCCTTCTCTTGTTTAATCAACTCGTATGATCAATTTAGAGGATATTATCGGCCGCGATTCAGAAGTGTTTTTTCTCATAGAAATCGCTATACGCACAGTGATCATGTTTGTGCTTATTCTTACCATACTTCGTTTGTCTGGCCGGCGCGGTGTTCGACAGTTAACTGTTTTTGAAGTTGCCATCATCATTAGTCTAGGCTCGGCAGCAGGTGATCCTATGTTTCAGGGTGATATCCCCATCGTACATGCTGTCATTGTCTTTATATGTGTGATCCTGGTATATAAATCGGTAACCTGGCTTGCGGTTCGATCTCAAAAAGTAACCTATCTGCTGGAGGGCAAGGTGTTGCCGGTGGTGAAAGACGGTGTGTTTGATATGAAGCATGAGAATGATAACGACTTTTCAAAAATGGAGTTTTTCTCTGAACTCCGAAATCTGAACGTCGAGCATCTTGGACAAGTGCGCGAAGGAGTGCTGGAGGTAGACGGTACACTGAGCATACTTTTTTATGCCGATGAAGAAGTGCGGTATGGATTACCGTTGTTCCCCTCGAGCTACAAGAAAGTTGATGTAACTCAAAATGAGGGGCCTTTTGCTTGTATGTATTGTGGCCTTGTAGTGCCTGCATTAAATAGTGCATTGCCAAAGTGCAGAAGTTGTGGAAAGGATGATTGGACCATAGCCATTAATACAAAGAGACACAGTTAATAGGGGAGACGACACGTGTTTGTACGTGATCTCAGGCAAATAATACGCTTTTTGATTGGACTTATCAACCGACACCAGACAACGTTGTTCAAGTATCGATCACCGGCTAATAAAGCCTTAAATTTTATCATATTATGGCAACAACAATGAAAACTTCAACAAAAACTTCCACCACAGGCGCTAAAGCAGAAGCAGGAGTAAAGGTGTCGTCTACCTCTAATAACCCGAAGAAAGAAACTGACAAGGGCGCTACAACCGCAAAGTTGAAAGCGAAGGCTGATGCAGCAAAGGATCTGCAAGATCTGTTTGAGGATGGTCTTAAGGATATTTTATGGGCTGAAAAGGCACTATTGAAAGCTCTTCCTAAGATGGAGAAAAATGCTACTTCAGCAAAATTGAAAAGGGCTATAACCCAGCATATCCAAGAGACCGAAGTACATGTGCAACGTCTTGAAGCGTGTTTTGAAAGTATCGGTAAGAAGGCGAAGACAGAGAAATGCGACGCCATGGAAGGTCTGATCGAGGAAGGGGAAAGCATTATGGGGGAGACCCAGTCTGGACCAGTACGTGACGCTGGAATTATCTCGGCCGCGCAAAAGGTAGAACATTACGAAATCGCTACATATGGTACGCTCGCCGCTTTTGCCAAAGTCTTAGAACATGAAGAGGCGCTCAAATTATTATTGCAAACCTTGAAAGAAGAGAAGAAATGTGACGAGCTATTGACGAGTATAGCGGATACTAACCTCAATTCGAAAGCAGAGTAGAGGCTAGCAGTGACAGGCTGCCCAACACGGAATAATATGTTCTTCTATATTTTATATACGGTAAATAATAGGCTCGATTCTAGGGCAGCCTATTTTAAATTTTGTGCAGCTATGGAACAGGCTGTTATCAATAGAAATATCAAAATAATTAAAAGCGTGGAGGCGCCCAATAAACTAACACATACGGAAGTGGTATTCGGCGAGTATAGCGATGATGAAGAGGTTTTGAAGGCCTTAAAGGAGTTGGAGTACAGGTATTCGGAGAGTCCCATCTATGAGAGGTTGCATGGACTCGAAGATCATCTTTCGATAAGTTTTAGACATAGGTATTCGCAGGAGGTCGTCAGGTACGCGACCGAAGATTGATTTACAATAACTTAGTTTTCACCTTATCCGGGAAGAAGAGACGAACCAGTGTGCCTTTTGCTTCTGTACTGGACACATTAATATTACCTCCGTAGCGTTCGATAATGCGTTTTGCCAGGCACAGGCCGATACCTGTACCTTGATGTTCTGTGGTGTTGCTGGCTCTACTAAAAATGCGGAATATTTTTGTCAACTCGGATTCTGGAATACCGATTCCATTGTCTTTTATGAAGTATGCCACGCCTTTGTCCGTTTGTTCGCTATAGATATCGATTTGAGCCTGATCAACATGAGACGTATATTTGACCGCATTGCCGATAATGTTTATAAAGATCTGATAAATGGCGCCGATATTGCCATAGATAGGCAAGAGATGACCTAGTCGGACGTTGCCTTGAAAAGAAGGATGCAATATCTTGATTTCTTGGCACCATGTTGGTATTTTGGCCGTCACACAATGTACTTCCTGAACGTTTGCAATAGAACGGGCTGCACTAAGTTGTACTGTTTGGTTGATGATATTTTCGACATTGTCGATCGCCTGTGAAATTACTTCAAACCATTGCAGATTATCCGGAGCTTGCTGATCCTTTCGGCGTCTGAGGTAACCTATGCCCATTTTTGCAATGGACAAAGGATTTTTTACATCATGCGAAAGAGTATATGTTAACGTTTCTAAATCACTATTGAATGATAATTGTTCTTTTTGGATCTGGAGTTGACTATTTGTCTCGACGCGTGTAGTCACATCTGTAGCTGTATGTAGTATAGCATAGGTATCTCCCGATTCATCCAGCAGTGCCTTATATTCGAAGTCGAAATAACGGAGGTGTTTGTCCGCCCCGTCGACAATAACTGCCGGAGTATCTGTAGCACGGTAGGTGATACCACTATGCCATACTTTTTCGAGTATGCTCTCAAAACCTTCTACGCGGAAGCTAGGAAACACTTCCCCAAATCTCTTGCCCAGAATATTTTTTGGGACACACCACATAGCCAGCATTGCTTCATTAACGAATACTATACGCAAGTCTGGATTGTCATAGATAGCACAGGCCAAAGGTGAGTGTTCTAGAACCTGTAGCAAATCCAGATCATATTGTAGCATAGTACGAAGATAAAGTGATAAGATGACCATATTTTACATAAATCATGCCACAATACATAAACTTTTAATTAATATTAGTATTAAAACATATTATAAATGAGTGTTATAACGCTTTGTTTTGCTATTCAGTTCGTTGACTGCAACATAGGCTTTTCGGCTCCGGCATTCAGCTACTTTTGCTGCGGATTACCTTTAGCGCCATGGCAGTTGCCATTCCGCCTAATACATACCAAGTTACCGTTAAGCATTCGGTCAGGAATGTTTTGGTCACAGGCCTTTCGTCCAGATTTAGCTTTTTACTAAGCGATAGG
This sequence comes from Sphingobacterium sp. xlx-130, assembly GCF_011007405.1. Taxonomy (NCBI): domain Bacteria; kingdom Pseudomonadati; phylum Bacteroidota; class Sphingobacteriia; order Sphingobacteriales; family Sphingobacteriaceae; genus Sphingobacterium; species Sphingobacterium sp. xlx-130. The sequence continues at coordinate 377,823 of NZ_WFKN01000006.1, read as the reverse complement.
GTGCCTAGCCCTACTGTCAGTCCATGCAAAGCACCCGCTAGTAGTAGATTTTTCGATTTATATTCGCCGATCATCCGGTAGGACAATGTATTTGTGACCAGGTTGAATGTTGTTGTTGTATTTTCGATCACTTGTTCTGATGGCAACGTCAGACCTACAGACCTTATGGCTTTGGTGACACCTTCTTTACCGACCTCATCTATTTTTGGGGCGTTTTTTATTGTTTTCTTTGCCAGGCCGTGTATTGCATTTAACACGATGGCTCCGATGGCTCCCGCAATTAAGTTTTGTGTATTTGCATTCATGTCGTTATAATTTTTGATACATTTTTAAAACAGTTTTTTCGAACGAAAGTTCATTGTCTATTATTAGTTTTAAACAATAAGTCGGGTCGCTTGTTAGCATTAGGTATAGTTTATAAATACCCGATAAAATATGTCCTTATTGACGGTCAACGAAAATGGCTTATATTGTAAACGAGGTGATTTTTATATCGACCCTTGGAGACCTGTAAAAACAGCATTGATCACGCATGGTCACAGTGATCATATGCGGTGGGGGATGCAGCATTATATCTGTCACCATGATACAGTACCGATTTTAAAGCTCAGGCTAGGTGGAGAACAATCGGTGCAAGGGGTAGATTATCAAGAGTGCTTCGAACTCAACGGAGTGACCGTATCTTTTCATCCGGCGGGTCATATCATAGGCTCGGCACAGATCCGATTGTTGTATGCAGATGAAGTGTGGGTGTTTACTGGCGATTACAAGCTTGAACACGATGGGGTAAGTGTACCCTTTGAACAGCTTGCTTGTGATCATTTTATTTCAGAATGTACATTTGGATTACCTATTTATCAGTTTCCCAACTCGCAAAAAGTGTACGCTGATATTAATTCATGGTGGAAATTAAATAGTGAAACTGGTTACAATACAGTGTTATATGGGTATTCACTGGGTAAAGCACAGAATATACTCGCACACCTGGATCAATCTTTGGGAGATATCTACTTGCATGGAGCAGTAGCAAATGTGAATGATGCCCTTTCGGATATCGGCTACAACTTCCCGGGGACGCGGCTGTCGTCCGCCATTGATCGGAGCAAGATGGAAGGAGCTTTAATTATAGCCCCGCCATCCGCTAATGGTAGTCCATGGACAAGGAAGTTGAAGCCCTATCGTCAAGCCATGTGTAGTGGCTGGATGCAGTTACGTGGGGCTCGAAGACGCAGATCGATGGACAAAGGTTTCCCGCTATCTGATCATTGCGACTGGAATCAACTCAATCAAGCGGTAAAAAATACCGGAGCTTCTCATATTTATCTGACGCATGGTTACGAAGCCAGTTTTGCGCGTTGGGCGACTGAACATTATGGGATGCGTTCTTCGGTATTGCAGACTCTTTATAGTGATGACATGGAGGGAGAGGAATGAATTTTGTAACCCTATTCGAACGGATCGATTCTACGACGAAAACTTCTGAAAAGGTACTGGCTATCGTTGAATATCTGCAATCCGCAGCGGAGGCTGAAAAGCTTCTTGCCGTATCGGTGCTTATGGGGTATAAGCCTAAGCGTCCTGTAAAAACCACAGATCTGAGATTATGGATTGCCGAATCGACGAGCATCCCCTTATGGTTGTTGGAAGAATCGTACTATGTCGTGGGGGATCTTGCAGAAACCTTGGCCTTGGTATTACCTCAGGATAGACATACCATAGAATTTAAATTATTTTCCATCTTGCAAGATATTATCGCTATGGATGGGTATTTACCAGCTCAGCAACGTGCTATTTTAGAAAAATACTGGTCTGGCTTGACCGGAACAAGCCTGTTTTTGTTCAATAAATTGCTCACCGGTAATTTCCGTGTGGGGGTGTCCAGAAAGTTGGTTATCAGAGCGCTGTCTAATTATCTGGCTATGGAGGAAGCTGTTGTTGAGCATCGGATGATGGGCCGTTGGGATCCTTTTCAGGAGAGTTTTACCACCTTATTCCATCAGGAAATTTTAAAAGATAAACATTTTTTGCCTTACCCGTTTTTTTTGGCTTATCCTGTAGAACTTTCATTTTTCGATAGTGCCGTTATCAGCGACTGGATCATCGAACCCAAGCTGGATGGTATCCGTGGACAGATAATCATTCGTCAGGACGAGGTTTTTATTTGGAGTCGCGGGGAAGATTTAATGACTGACAAGTTTGTTGAATTTCAGGAACTCCAGTGCATTCTGCCTAATGGTACTGTACTCGACGGTGAAATAATCCCTTGGAAGGATGGCCGACCATTGGATTTTCAGAGGATGCAGACGCGTATAGCTCGGAAGAATATTACTAAACGTAGCCTCGATGAAGTACCGTTAGTAATGGTCTGTTACGATATTTTGGAATGGAAGGGAAAGGATCTCCGTGGTAAGCCTCTTATGGAAAGACGAAAACTGTTAGCGGAAATCCTTTCTAGATATCCTGTATATAATATATTAAGACTGTCTGAGATCAAGCACTTTACTAGCTGGGACGAAGCTGCGTCTTTTCGAGCGGATGCCCGGCAGCACAACGCGGAAGGGCTGATGCTTAAACATAAAGAAAGTGTTTATGAGGTGGGCCGCAAACGGGGTAATTGGTGGAAATGGAAGACAGACCCTATGTCGGTTGATGGTGTGTTGATCTATGCCCAATCCGGGCACGGCAGAAGAGCCAATCTGTATACCGACTATACATTTGCTGTTTGGGATGAAGGTACATTGGTTCCTTTTGCAAAGGCATATTCAGGATTAACGGATAAAGAGTTGCTTCAGATCGATTATTGGATAAAGCGTAATACCATCGAAAAATTTGGACCTGTACGTCGTGTCAAACCGGAATTGGTATTCGAATTAGCGTTTGAGGGAATAAATCACAGCGCTCGACACAAGTCGGGTATTGCACTCCGATTTCCACGCATTGCGAGGTGGAGGCAGGATAAGACCGCCCAAGAGGCAAATACGAAACAGGATTTATTAACTTTGATACAGTCTTTCGATGAATCAACTCGCTGAAGTATGGTTTTTTAATCAGGGCTGGCAACCTCATGATTTTCAGAAAGAGACCTGGGCTGCTATTGCCCGAGGCAAATCTGGCCTGCTGAATGCGCCCACAGGATTTGGCAAAACCTTCGCATTATGGTTTGGTATATTGCAGCACTATTACGGAAATGATCGGTTCCTGAAAAAGAAGGCGAAATTTAAAGCTGATAAATTACATACACTATGGGTAACTCCTTTACGGGCGTTATCCAAAGAGATCCATAAGGCCACATCAGCTGTGAATGCTGATCTGGATCTGGACTACAAAGTTGAACTGCGTACCGGCGATACCTCAACTTTGAATCGTCAGAAACAGCGGAAATCTCCACCACAGGCCCTAATAACCACGCCGGAAAGCGTACATCTTATTTTGGCTTCCAAAGGTGCGGTAGACTATTTTAAACACTTAGAGTTTATTGTGGTGGACGAATGGCATGAATTGCTGGGAAGCAAACGTGGGGTACTCGTAGAATTAGCCCTGAGTCGTCTTAAGGCGATCAATCCGCACCTCAAGATATGGGGGGTGTCTGCGACCATAGGTAACCTGAAAGAAGCACAGGAAATACTGTTGGGAAAGCAACATAGGGGAGTAATGGTTCGTGCGGCTATAAAAAAGGAGATGTCGATAGAGACTGTCTTGCCCGATAGCTTGGAAAAATTTCCCTGGGCCGGTCATTTGGGTATAAAGCTTTTGGACAAAGTGGTCGATATTGTCAAGCGCTATCGTACCACCTTGATATTTACCAATACGCGCTCGCAGTCGGAGATCTGGTACCAGCAGATTATCACACACTATCCGGAGTTTGCGGGGGTGTTGGCGATCCATCATGGCTCACTGAGTGAGGATATCAGGCATTGGGTCGAACAGGCCCTGCATGAGGGGAGGTTGAAAGCGGTGGTTTGTACCAGCAGCTTGGATCTAGGCGTTGATTTTCGCCCAGTGGATTGCGTAATACAGATAGGCTCCCCTAAAGGGATAGCCCGTTTTTTGCAACGTGCCGGACGATCAGGACATCGGCCTTATGATACTTCGTATATTTACTATGTGCCTACCAATTCTTTAGAGATTATCGAAGGCGATTCTTTAAAGTATGCAGTAGCAAACCATATTGTAGAGCAGCGTATTCCTTACGTTCGCAGTTTTGATGTACTGCTACAATACCTCACTACTTTGTCTGTAGGCGACGGCTTTGATGCAGAGATGATTTATAACGAACTGAAGCTTACACACTGTTACGCGGAAATCAGTAAGGAAGAGTTTGGCCAGTGTATGGCTATGCTTATTCATGGCGGTAGGTCCTTGTCGGCCTATCCCGATTTTCATCGACTCGTATTGGATGCTGGGCTGTATAAGGTCGAAAGCCGTAAATTAGCGATGCGACACCGGTTAAGTGTGGGGGCTATTGTTTCCGATCTGATGCTACGTGTGAAGTTTATGTCAGGTAAGTATCTTGGTAGTATTGAAGAGTCCTTTATCTCCAGATTGAAGCCAGGTGATGTATTTTGGTTTTCCGGTCGTCAGTTGGAGCTTATCCACGTTCGTAATATAGAAGCAATCGTAAAGCCGAGCACCCGCAAGACCGGAGTAGTACCTTCTTGGATGGGAGGGCGTTTTTCGATATCACCGGATTTGGGGATTGCGATTCGACACAGCTTTAGCCATATTCACAAAAAATCCGGAAAGAGTTCGGAGATTAAATTTTTAACTCCCTTATTTAAGGAGCAGGAACGACGTTCGGGATTACCGCAGGAGGACGAACTTTTAGTAGAATACGTCCATACCAGATATGGCTATCATCTTTTTGTCTATCCGTTTGATGGCAAGTTGGTCCACGAAGGACTGGCTCAGGTATTGGCCTATCGTATAGGAAAGCTACAGCCTGTGACTTTTAGTATCGCTAGCAACGAATACGGCTTTGAGTTATTATCGGCCACACCATTTTCTGTCGATCTGGACTTAATGACCCAATTGCTGTCACCTAAAGAACTTCACCAAGATATTACATCGGGTATTAATGTACAAGAGATGGCCCGTAGACGTTTTAGGGACATCGCAGGAATTGCAGGTCTGGTATTTCAAGGGTACCCAGGAAAGCAGATGAAGAGCAAACATTTACAGGCAAATGCGGGGTTGTTTTTTTCGGTCTTTGCGGATTACGATCCAGATAATTTACTATTGCGCCAAGCCTATGATGAGGTCTTTGATTTTCAATTGGAAGAGGGGCGCATGCAACGTGCTTTTGAACGTATAAGTACCCACAAGATTATTTTGACCTTTCCGGATAAGTTAACCCCTTTTGCCTTTCCTATATTTTCAGAATCCTTTCGCGAGAGATATAGCAATGAAGATTGGCAAAGCCGACTGGATCGTTTAAAATTACAACTAACAGGGAGGTTAGAACAATGACAAAGCAAATAGAATGGGAAGGCATAAGTTTGGTTTTATTAGCAGAGAAAGTGTTATATATTCCAGCATATCATACCGTGGTACTTTCGGACTGGCATCTGGGTAAATTGGGACATTTTAGGCAGGAAGGCTTTTTTGTGCCGCCGATGCAATTGCAGGAGGAGTTTGATCGCCTCACACGTATACTGCAGCGTCTTCAAGTGCAGCAGGTAGTATTTTTGGGAGACCTCTTTCATTCGACCTGGAACAGAGAGTGGGATGAATTCCTGATGTATTTACAACAGTTTAAGGAGATGGCATTTATTCTTACCAAAGGTAACCACGATATTCTTTCAGAAGCCGTATTGCACCAGGCCCCCCTTCAAGTAGTGGACTATTTAGCGCTTGGAGATCGCATTATTTTATCGCACGAACCTTGGCCCGATATACCTGCCCATATCTTGAATATAGTGGGGCATCTCCATCCGGGTATACAGATTCAGGGCCGTGGCAGGCAGGTATTTCGTCTACCTTGTTTTGTTCTACAGGATAATGTTTTTATACTTCCGGCTTTTGGTCGCTGGACAGGACTACAAATTCAAAAGGATAGGGGGGCTAGCCGACTATTTGCTATCGTCGGCAACGGGGTTATAGCGATGTTTTGAACTTTTATTGATACTGTGTGCATGCAACAAAAATGATTGATATGGCACTTTTAGAAGTAAAAAGAAAAAAGGCTTTGTCTTGGTGATAGGGTTATTGTTAATACTGGTCGTACGGGTTTTATTAATTATGTGGATAAGGGTAGATAATACTCATTCTCCTAATGATAAAATGGCTAGAGACACCTACTCGGAAAGCCTTTTATAACCGAACTGTTTGTCGTCAAGATGCATTTTTATTCCACTGTACGTGTATTGGGCTGCGTGAAGGGTCTGATTCGTTTCGTTCTGAACCTGTGCATGTTCTATTGTGGAGCTCGGACGATTGATTCTGCTAAAGTAGGCCAAATTTTGCCAAGGAAGAATTTTCCGGAACCGCGGTTTAGCAATGCAATGTGTTTTTTACTTATTAGGGAAGTTTATTGTGACTGTAGTTCCTTGATTCAGAGCGCTCTCGATCGTTAGCGAGCCACCTAACATTTTTACCAATTGATGTACCAATGTTAGCCCTATACCAGCACCGGGATACGTCAATGCATTTTTACCTTTGTAAAAGGCATTTTTTATCATATTTAATTCCCCTGATGGTATACCTATGCCATTATCTGTAACTTGGTATATGATTACGCCTTCCTGCTGGTAGCTCGAGATTGTAATATGAGGATCTTTCACTTTGCTAAATTTGACGGAGTTGTCTATAATATGGAAAAAAATCTGTATTAACGTCGCTTTTTCGCCGTAGACAGGAATCAGTTCAGCTATTTCTAACGTACAGTGGAAATTATTATTAAGACTTTTACTGTCTTCGAACAATTTTTGCAGGAGAGGATGTATTGCGACCTGTTCTTTTATAATGGTAATATGTTTGGATCGCATAAAGGCGACGGTTTTATTAATTAGACTTTCCATGTTGTCCAAACCCGCCTTTATATTTAATATACAGGCAATTTGAGTCTCTTTAGACATGTCGGGCTTTCTTTGCAATAATTGAGCACTCAATTTAGCTACTGATAATGGATTTCTAAGATCATGAGAAAGGGTGTAAGTGATCATTTCCAATTCATTATTCGCTGTGATTAACATCTGTTTTGTCCTTGCTTCTTCTTTAGCTCTGATAATCACAGCCTTGGTTATCATCTTATCAAGGCTGCGGATAAAAGAGAGATCTTCGTCGTCCCAAAAGGGAGCAGTATCTATGATCTCGGTTTCTTTCAGCTGGAAGTCCCATTTACTTTTTACTTGTTTATCCTCATCCACGGGGTCGCATATTTCCATCAGCGATGTTTTGCTTTCATTCCTAAACCATAGTATAGAATGATCTTTCTCATCGGCAACCTGTAAGGCCGCAACTCCCGCGATGGGGAGTGGTGCACTAAAAAGATGCTTTCGTTTGAGCCTGAAATTATTATCTTTAAAAATTTTTTTTCCGAACTGCTTTATTAAATCAATGGTTTGATTGATTTGTACGTTGGAGGGGGTGCTTCCATACGTATGGATCACACCATGATGATAAATAGCTGCGCCATCTGCTTTTGCTAGTTTTGATATATTCTCGATATGCTGCACTAAACAATAATTAAGCGATCGGCCATCCGTAATATTGTCGTCAAATACCTTTTTTGTTTCTTTAATAATCTTGTCAAATTCAATTCCTTTCTTCTGCAAAATTTCATCGTGACGTACTGAGGCATTTTGTACTAAGAGCTGGCAAAGCATCCTTTTTTGGTAGTCGATTTGCTTTGAATTTCGGTTCAGGCATACGACGATTCCCCACAGACATTTATTTATTATTATGGGAATTGTGAAGGTAGATTTTGCAGAGGTTACACTCGAAAACTTAGGCTGTTGGGGTAAAGGCAAGTATTCAATGGGTATAGCCTGTACAGCTTCCTTACAAAAGATACGTTGTTGACGTCTTTCAATGTCGGGTATATACATCAACTCATTCTTTAAAAAGAAGTCATACATTGCAGGCGAGATAAAGCTTTTTGAAAACAATTTGTCTATGTATGCAAACTCTTTATCTGTTGTTGCTATTACGCGGCTCGTCCGGTCTTCAAAGATCTGCCCTACTATGACATTGTCTGACTCTGTTATCCGCTGTATATTTTCTAGGAGTTCACACCATATGGAGGACTGTGTTTCAGTGTCAATTGGTGTGAAATCATTCATTTCGGAAGAAAATATAATTTCCGATACTTTCTCTTCTATCCAAATGAAAAGCTGCTCGGCTGTTTTATGAACCTGTAGGTAGTAAGCACGTATATCGTCTTTTATAACAAAAGTTCTTCCACTGTCACTGATTTTTGATGGGTCACTTAATAAAGCGGAAAGCTCATGTAAAGATGAAAAACGACTCTTTAAAAAAACTTCGAGTTCACTCCCGATGATACAATCAATGTCTCTTCGGTTGCACGACAGGTTTTCGCTAACAGCTACTATTTTTTTCTGAAGATCTGTTATGATAAACTGCCCATGCGCTTTCACCGCCAATGGATGTAGGGAATTAGAACTCACTGAGTTTTTTTCAGTCATTTGATAGGGGTGTAGTTTGAATGTAAGGTATACCTATTTTATTGCAATACCAAATAGATCTTTCTTGTCTTTTTTTTGTAGGGGGCTAAATCAACCTTCCTTATCTAAGGCTTAAGTAGATTAGAAATGGTGAGCCTTATTTCGTGTTTAATGGTTTGCGTCTAAGGAGTTGCCATCTTCTTTGAGCGTGTGTAGGCTAGTGTCATCTTGATCTCCTTCACAAGGCGGCGCTATATCCTCATCGTCTATTTCTTTTTTACCTGCATCATTTTCTGGGGGCACAGCTAGCTCTTCCTTGAGTGGGTCAGCGTCGACAAGATCCGAATCACGTAGACTTTTAGATGGATTATTCCGATATACATCGTTTGTGCCGCCTATATCCAGGTATTGATTATCGCCATCATATTTGTCGTCCTCCTTCCCAAAGGGATAATCGTCATCGGGCGTTACTGGTATTACACTAAATACGATAAGTCCCTGGTTGTATCTAGTGATTTTCGTATCTATATTTCTCATTGTTCCTCCTATTTAATCATGCTGATATTTCTACTAACGGCCAAGAGGGATTAAGCTTGTGTTTTTTAGATGGAAATTGTTTTAAACGTTTTCGGATTATCGCTGTTCTAACAGCGAGCAATCTATCTGTAGCTGATCTGATTACATCGTACAGGCTGCTATTGTTGTTCGTGTTATCCATAGCTGGATTAATAGTATGTGGTGTTTCTATAGCGAAACACCACTTTTTTAATCCTCGTGATTATCGACCTTGTTCGGGTTGGGAGGGAGTGGATTGGTATCTTTCTCTGGACGTTTGGCCGTATTACTTTCAACTGCTGTTTTAGGCTTACGATCTCGGTACTCTTTTTCATTTTCTTCTGGGGTTGTTGTTGATTTTTGCTTTTTCATGTTTTAATCGATTTAATGTATATTTAACGCATATGGCCTAGACCTTCGATTAAGGCTTTCCACAGGGGGAACGAAGCGCCCATCTTTGCGCCTAGACCTACCATAAAATTTCTGAAATTGTCCATCAACAAGCTATTGTCCGTATTGATCACTTCATTGCGACCGGCATAACGAAAAAAAACATGCTTGTCTTTTTGTTCCATCTGAATGGACGAGGTGGCTAAACGCTTGAAAAAATGTGCTGTGTCGTTATTCTCACCTGTAGGATCTGCACTTGGCCTTAACGTGATGCAGATATGCCGACCTTCATTAATAGATTCTTCATTGATAGACTCTACGCGTACCCAGTCATACCCATTGGCCGATGGGAGGCCCGGTCCTGGTATATCTATCTGTATATAATCGCCCTGTTGTACAAGGCGGTCCAGTTCCAGTCCTTGTTCATCTTTTATTTTAAATACGGTCGATGGGGTTCCTGAGATATCATCCCAATGATTGACATCCAACAGTTTGATCTTGGCTTTTTCAAAAAGCTGTTCCGCTTCGTTGGTACTGGAAAAATCTAAGCTTTTAAAGTAATCGAAAGACCTACCTTCGATATGTTCTGGAATTTGCTCTGCCATAATTGTATTGATTTTGGGTACTTAGGAGTTTAACAGTTCGGTATGTATCTGGTTGTGGTACAAAATACCCGATTTTGGATATAAAGTACGCTTTGCGCTCGGGGTAAATACGCTTCCGCGGGTCGTCACGCCCTGTTTTTAAAAACCTTCGGGACAGTCGATTGTTCTGCTGTTATGAAATATGGAAATGGCGAAGCTTACGACATACATCAAGAAAAGGGATTTTGGTATTACGGATGAACCGAAAGGAGCTTCTTCACGCTCAAAAAATAGAAGTGCGCGTAAACTGCGATTTGTGGTACAGCGGCATCATGCGTCGCGGCTACATTATGATTTTAGACTTGAGTTGGATGGTGTGTTAAAGAGCTGGGCGATACCTAAAGGACCTTCCTTATATCCCAAAGACAAACGATTGGCCATGCAGGTCGAAGACCATCCGGTAGATTACGCTACGTTTGAAGGGAGTATACCCAAAGGTAATTACGGGGCGGGGACGGTCCACATTTTTGATTCGGGCTATTACGAGTTTTCAGAAGCAAAGGATGAAGCCGAATTTTTGAGGAATTGGCGCAGAGGAGCTTTGAAGTTTAAACTGTTTGGCCATATTCTGCGTGGTGAATTTGCATTGGTACAGATGAAAGGAGATGGCAAGGCTTGGCTATTGATCAAACATCAGGATAAGTACTCGACGGATACGCCATATAATAGTGAAGACCGCGTAGCGGAGCGTATTAAAGAGGCAGGTGTCGTTTTTAAGGAACAGCCACCACCTAAGCCTATGCTTACCAAGGTGGTCGATCTGCTCCCCAAAGAAGGAGATTGGCTGTATGAAAAGAAGTATGACGGCTTTCGGATACTGGCAGTACGATCTGCAAAGGGGGTGCAGCTTTATTCGCGCAGTAGAAAAAGCATGAATCATTTATTTCCATCGATTGTCGGAGAGCTATTAGCACTGGATAGGGAAGTGAGTCTTGATGGTGAAGTCGTGATCGAAGACAAGCAGGGCCGTCCATATTTTCAACTCATCGCTAGGGGTGAGCCCATCCCAGGCGCCTTGCAGCTCCGTTATTATGTATTTGACATCCTGCACTTGGAAAATGAGATACTTACCAATTACAGCTTGGTGCAACGTAAAGATTTGCTAAGACTATTGCTAAAACGTCTGAAACGTAGTAAGCTGATCAAGCTAGCGGAGGAATTACACGGCGACGTAGCAACCTTAAGGCAAAAGGCAGAGCAGCACAATTGGGAGGGTATCATTGCTAAAGAAAAGGAAAGTCGCTATTTCGAAGGAGTACGTAGTAAACAGTGGCTAAAGTATAAATTGAAATGTAGCCAAGAGGCTATCATCTGTGGCTACACTACACCACAACGGAGCAGATCGTATTTTGGTGCACTGGTCTTGGGAATGTATGAGAAGGGATTATTGACGTATATCGGTAATTGCGGGACGGGATTTGACGAAGTATCCCTGAAGACGATCTATAAGCGTATGGAAAGTATAGCAAATGATAGAAAACCCTTCCCACAAGGAGTAAAGGTGGCTAAGGAAAAGGAGGTGACTTGGTTGGTCCCTAAGCTTATCTGTGAGGTGTATTATTCCGAATGGACATTGGATAGGCGTTTACGGCATCCTGTGTTTAAGATGTTACGTACAGATAAGGAGGCTTTAGAAATCGAATCAGAAGAATTACATATGGAAATTAAAGACGAGAGTATTACTATTGGAAGCAAGACGGTACAACTTACCAATCTAGATAAAGTGTATTGGCCACAGGACAATTATATTAAGGGGCAGATGATCGCTTACTACGAGGAGATGGCAGATCATATTTTGCCTTATCTGAAGGATAAACCGATCTCATTACATCGCTTTCCTAACGGCATTGATGCCGAGAGTTTTTTTCAGAAAGACGTCGACCCCGATAAAATTCCGGATTGGGTAAAAACAGTGCCTATCCATGCGGAAAGTACAGGTAAGGAGATTGATTATATTATATGCAATGATAAAGCCACCTTATTGTATATAGCCAATCTAGGCTCCATCGAGATAAACCCATGGCTAGCTACTTACAAGAAACCAGAAAATCCAGATTTCGCAGTACTGGATTTAGATCCTAACGGAGCCGATTTTGAGGAGGTAATCCGCGTGGCGCTGCTCGCTAAGGAATTTCTAGATAAAATGGGGGCGCCTTCTTTTGTCAAAACATCGGGTTCTACCGGATTACACATTTATCTCAATGTTGCTAAAAAATATGACTACGATATCGTACGCGATTTTGTTCAGCTATTGGCCGAAACCTTGCATGAGCGGTGCCGGGAGACCACAAGCGTAGTGCGCGATCCTAAAAAGCGTAAGGGAATGATCTATCTAGATTTTTTGCAGAACAGAAGAGGACAGACTATGGCTGCTCCCTATTCTTTAAGACCCAAGCCTGGGGCTACTGTGAGTGCACCACTGAATTGGGATGAGGTTCGTCCCGGACTTGATACCAAAAGCTTTACGATAAAGAGTATGTTAAAGCGGGTGAAAGAAGTTAAGAACCCATGGGCAGAAATCTGGAGTAAACCTGTCGATATTAAAAAATCGTTGAAGCGATTAGGCTAGACTGGCCTTCAGTTTCTCCAATAGGTCTGTAGACTTGGTGTGTTCGACGTGGATTTTACGTATAGATGTATGCTTACCCTTGGCCTTCTGCTTGATAATTTTTAGAAGATCGGCTGTATATTCATTTTTATAAGACGAGATATCGAAGGTTTGTGCATGTTGATTTATCAATTGTAAAGCCATGTCTATTTCTTTCTTTTTCATTTTTGTATTACTAGGGATTTTTAGTTCGTCAGGACTACGTATCTCTTCTTCAAAGCGCAATTTGTTCAAGAGCAATAGATTGCTGTAAGGCTTGATCAAGGCGAGAATCTCGGCACTACGCATCACAAAAGATCCCAAACCCGCTGTCTTGCTTTTCTCGAGCGCTTTAAGGAGCAGCTGATACGCCTTTTCGCCCCCTTTGGCGGGTTCTAAGTAATAGGGAGTTTCAAAATATATGCTGTCTATTTCTTCTATTTTGACAAAGGAGTGTAAGTTTATCATTTTATTCTTCTCTGGGCTCGCCTCTTCAAAGTCGGCGTCTTCCAACACAATATACTTGTCTTTTTTTAGCAGGTATCCTTTGACGATATTGTCCCAACTCACTTCTTTGCCCGTATTCTTATTGACACGTTTGTACTTTATATTGGATTGGTCCATGCGGTCTAGCATATCTAGATCTAGGCTACTGCTCTGTGTAGCGCTATAGATCTTTATAGGGATATTGACCAAACCAAAGCCGATCGCTCCTGTCCATATTGCTCTCATGATGATTGTCCTTTTAAATAGTATCTGATTAAACAAGTAAAAGGCGGATTAGTGTACATGATCCGCCTCCTAGGGCTACATATAGTGTGAGAACTGCTTTTGTAGACTCTTCCGTATCAGAAAAATACGTGACTTTATCGTTCCTTCCGGAAGGCCGTATAGTTCGGACAATTCTTTGTATTTATACCCCTGCACATGATATTCAAACATTTCTTTGTGTTCGGCAGGGAGTCGCTTTAGGGCGTGCTCCACGTCCTTTAATACCAAGCTCTTTTCTACAGTATTCTCGGTAAATGGTTCATGGCAACCTAGATCGTGCAGTTCGGAAACTTTATTACTTTCATAAAGATGCCTATGTTTGCGATTTCGGTAATGGTTAATATAGATGTTTTTCATAATAACAAACAACCAGGATATTACCCGTGGATTATGAAAAAACTGATCTACGTATTTTAATGCACGCATAAGTGTCTCTTGGACTAAGTCCTGAATGTCTTCTGGGTCATTGGTAAACTTGTAGGCAAGGCTTTTCAATACCGAACGGTATTCAATAAGCTGTAGGTTCAAATCTTTGTTTTCCATGTTGAAGTTATTTTTAGATGTACTAAGCCTGTTACAAAAAATATGCAAGATGCCGTGATTTTCAATAATTTGGGTATTCGCCACCTTAGAAAGGATATATATACTTAGATTGGGTGAAAATACGCTGGTTTTTTGCTGGCTTATTTCGGCAAGTAGGTGTTTAACAGGTTTATAGATGTTGTAAGTACGCGTTGTATTTGATTCAAAAGATAGTGTTGAACAAATTCTCGAGATAATTGTTAACTTGAAAAGTCTATTAATGAAAATGGGTTGTTATGAATATTGAGGTTTGGGCATTATTATTTTTATTTATTATTCCGATGCCCCGTTCTGAGGCACAAAGCGATCCGCGAGAAAACGACGTACTGCGCTCAATTGTATTTATGCGCACGGAGGGATTGGGTATGATTGATCTTCTGCATTCTCACAGTCATAATAAAGAAATAAAGGCTTTATGTCTCCGCATGAAATCGTATTATAAGGAGACACAGTCTGAAGCTGTTGAATTGTGTAGGGGTAAGGATTTACAACTTTCAGAAAAGGATGTAGATGTATTGTTGGATCGGTTGAAAAAGGGCTTTGAAAATTACAACGTCGATCGAGAAAGCGATTACTTGCAATTATTTGAAGAGCATGTCAATAAAAGCATACAGCTATATGCAGAGCTCGTCCAAGAACACCGTTGGGAGAATATAACACATTTTTCCTTTACTGCACTGCCGGAACTCTTTAATTTACAGCAGGAGATACGCAAGATAATGAAACGATAATGTGAAAGTATGAGCTACTCATAAAGACGTTAATAGTAAATAACAGCAGTGTCTGTTTGCTGTTGAAACTAACGAAGTAGCGAAGCCAATCGTATTAATACGTTGGAAAGGTAGGATACTATCCCTTTTTTATTGAAATGCACCCTTTTTGTATTCGGACTGTAAATAAGGTAGTTACTACGTAAAGCTACATCTGCTAGGATAGAAAGCGACCAGAGAATTTCGGATTCATAAGAAGTTAAAATCTATTGTGTATTGTTTGATGCGATCTATATCGTAGGTGTCAATGTCTCTATCTTGGCATTACGGCTCAGGCTTTTATTCTTATCCGCTGTTCAAGGATTTTATTAATACATTATTCCTAAAAAAGTAAAATTTTATTGAACGTTTTTGTAGGACAGCTGTTCTATCTATAACAACAATTAAAATTTACATTAATAAAGGAGAAACATTATGAGCGAATTAACTTGGAAAGGACGTTGGAACGAACTTAAAGGAAAAGTGAAACAAAAGTACGCGGATCTTACAGATGATGATCTATTGTACGCAGAAGGTAAGGAAGATGAATTATTGGGAAGACTGCAGAAAAAAACAGGTAAGACCAAAGATGAAGTAGAAAGTTGGTTGAATGATTTGTAATGGCTCTGGTTATTGGCTGAACGCTTCTATTAGCATCTATTATTAGAATGGGTATAAGCGGTATACCGACGAGTGGTGTTTCTATGGAAGCACCACTTGTTATGAAGAAGCGTATTTCGTTGATACAGCGAATAATTGAATGTGTAAAATTATTTTCTATATGGGTATGCAGTTCAAAAAGGTCACGCACTCACTTTTAAATGAATTAAAGCAGAAAGGTTATAACGCCTTAACGTCGAATAATGAGCTTTCGGATCTACAGATCTACTGGTATCCCGAAGAGGTAAGTAATGTAAATCAATATATCGTTAAACTAACAAATAGAGGGTACGTTGCACCATTAAATCAACCTATGATCTTATGGATCCAAGATGCAATAGATAACCTGAGTGAGTACGAATTGGCGGGTATTGTGTTTATAACCGATTAGATTTTCTGTTATGAAAAAGATAATTCCTCGTGTATTTCATGCCTGTATCGATTATTCTCTTGTTTCTTTGTTGCTTGCAGGACCTTCCATATTTATAAGTAATTATGGGGTTAGCGCTAAATGCGTAAGTTTATTTATTGGCGTATTTCTGGCATTAATGAATCTTTTTACTGCATATGAAGGTGGTATTATCCGTTTGGTAAATATAAGGATACATTTATTAATCGAAAAGCTTGCAGGTATTTTCCTGATAATCTCACCATGGCTTTTCGATTTCAGTGGGCAAACATTTCTATTTCATGTTTTTGCAGGACTAGTATTATTTGGAATAGGTGTATTCACCCATGTAGATACTCCTTCCGAGCTTTCCCCAAGCTAGAGCCTTTACGGCTTTTTTTTGTTGATGGGGTACTACCTTTGTCAAAAACCGTGTCTTAACTTTTTATTATAACAATTTGTCTTTTGTTGGATTTTATCTCCCTACATCAATAACTGTAATATGTTTTTACGGACTTCTATAGTCATTGGTTCTCGTAATGGAAGCATCAGTTCATCATCAATATGCATATAGGAACCCGCGTAGTCGATATTTACGATTTGGGTTTTAAGAGTTTTGAAGGGAAAGACAGATG
Organism: Sphingobacterium sp. xlx-130; assembly: GCF_011007405.1. NCBI lineage: Bacteria > Pseudomonadati > Bacteroidota > Sphingobacteriia > Sphingobacteriales > Sphingobacteriaceae > Sphingobacterium > Sphingobacterium sp. xlx-130. Next base: position 361,241 of record NZ_WFKN01000006.1, on the reverse strand, counting down.
TTTTACCTTTTAGGAGTTTCTGGATATAAGCAGCAAAATCTTCGTGCTGTTCTTCTTTCACAATAACAATGTCTAATAAGCCATCATCAATCACAGCTTCTGGAGCTAAGAGAAGATTTGGACCGATATAGGGTATATTTTTTGAATGAACGTTTGATTCGTCTATTTGTTCTCGTTGTATAAAATATTTATTGGTAGAAAGCATTTATGGTTTCTAAAGGAACTGATACTTTTAAAAAAATATGAGAATATTGATCACTAACGATGATGGTATATATAGCCCAGGAATTGCAGCCCTTGCAAGAGTTGCTATGAAGTTTGGAGAGGTAAAAATAATCTAGTATCTATCACGCCGCTACGTCTCGATTTGACAGACGAAAAGACCCTGAAAGAAAAGTTAATAATGCAGTCCAACTGACCGCCTGTCTTTGCCTTCATTATCAAAGTTTTGGTCGCTTAGATATCTATAGTTAAATAATCAATCAAATTCCTTCCCGAACAAAGTTCCAGGAGATTATTTAAGCATTTTCTAATGATAATAGCCAGTATACGCTGGCTTTTTTTGTAAAGGAGAATGGGATGAAAGCTCATGATACAGGAAAATTAACTTGCACGCATGTTGTTTGATTTACCTCTCTTTATTTGTAGAATACCCCTATAAACTTTGGCTTTGTCCCATAATTTTCTTTGAGAAATGGTCTTTGTAACTCCAGCTTTTGAAATAGATAATAGTACACGGGATCTGTGAGACCTACACATTTTTATTACTTTTTAAAAAAAAGTAATAAAAAAGGAAATCCAATTAGACGTAGAGTTCGTATATGAGGAGGAAAGACATTTATAAACAATAAAAGCAATAGTTATGAACAAGACAATCTCAAATGAAAGCCTTAAAGAGGAAATTATTCCTAAAACAGGCGAGTCGCTTCAGCGAAGAAATTTTCTTAAGCTAGCGGGTGCTGGAGTAGCTGGTATGGCATTAATGGGTATGTATAGTTGCAAAAGGGATGATGATACCCCAGATATGGTTGGGAATGGATACTACATGGGGAGTGGCGATATAGCTATACTCAATTATGCATATGCATTAGAGCAATTGGAAGCCGCCTTTTATATTGAAGTGGCGAATAAACCGTACACTGGAATTTCGGATTGGGAGAAGACACTGTTTACGGATATTCGAAATCACGAAGTAGCTCATCGTGAGTTTTTTAAAGCTGCATTAGGTAAAAGTGCTATAGCTAATTTAGAATTTAACTTTTCAAGCGTAAATTTCTCCTCTAGAGACAGTGTATTGGCAGCAGCCAAAGCGTTTGAAGACTTAGGTGTAGCTGCTTATAATGGTGCAGGCTGGCTCATCAAAAACGAAGCCTATTTATTATTGGCCGGTAAGATCGTATCCGTAGAGGCGAGACATGCGGCATTGGTCAGAGATCTGATCGAAAATGGCTCCTTTGCAAATCAGGAAGTGGTGGACAGTAATGGACTTGATGTTGCCAAGAGTCCTACTGTGGTGCTACAGGCAGCAGCACCATATATAAAAACCAAGATAGACGCAAAAGATCTTCCTACCTATTAGTCACATTAAAATATAATAATCATGAATTTGTTCGACATATTTGATCAAGTAACGCAGGTAGACCCTGAGTTCAACGAACGTGTGAGCCCACGTAGAGCGGCTATCCGTAATATGATGTCTTTTGGTAAAAAGGTTGGTATTGCTGCCATGCCTTTTGTGTTGAATGATTTGTTTAAGCGGGCGTATGGGCAGACCCCCACGGATGTAAACGGTGTATTAAATTATGCACTTACCCTAGAATATTTGGAAGCTGAATATTACACTTTAGGCACTGCTGCGTCGAACCTAGTTCCTTCAGGCAAGCCTATGGATGCAATTACAACCATACGGAATCACGAAGTGGCCCATGTCAATTTTTTAAAACAGGTACTAGGTAGTAATGCGGTATCCAAACCAACATTTGATTTTACTGCAGGAGGTACATTTGCTAACGTCTTTACCAATTACGACACCTTTCTAGCATTGGCGCAAGCCTTTGAAGATACAGGCGTACGTGCCTATAAGGGGCAGGCTGGTATATTAAAGGGAAATAAAGTGGTGCTTACCGCTGCATTGCAGATTCATTCCGTGGAGGCTAGACACGCATCGCATATCCGGCAGATGCGTCGGGCTAGAGGAGGTGCTGCATCGATGCAAAAACCTTGGATTACCGGAGCAAATGACTCGGGAATAGGATCCGTAGTGGATGCGGTGTATGACGGAGAAGAGAATAAAGTGCAAGGAGGAGTGGATATAACGGGCCTTAATGGAGTGACGGGCAAATTGTCGCTCGATATGGCCACACAATCTTTTGATGAACCATTAACTGCTACTGCAGTATTGGATATCGCAAAGTTATTTATAAAAAGTTAGTTTAATTGTTTTTTTTAAATCCCCTAAATCCATCTCTATGAGGTGGATTTTTTGTATTATATATTGCCGATGACATACATTTCAGTCAAGGTGGGCTGAGGGGTGCCCCCTTCTTTTTCTAGTGTTATTGCAAAAGCCTGGGCTTGCTCTATATTGCGCATGCGTACTAGTACTTCATTGTTTTGACTAGGTATTACGCCTGCATCCACTGGGACTCCATCTACTAATGCCCATAGCTGGTACTGTTTTCCTTTAGGTGCTTTAGGTAAGGACGCAGCGGAAAGATATACGGTAGATTCTTGGCTATCCCATAATACAAATGCTCTTAGTGAAGGATGAGATTCTACACCATTTAAAGTTACGGTATGTACGCTTGGACGATTTAATAATGCCCATTTTCGTTCGGATTCCAGTAGTTTTAGTTCGGTCTCCCGTTGGTTATTAGCTATTTCGACTAGTGTGCTACCCAATTTTTCGGTACGTTGATAGAGGTAGAGGTTACCTAGTAGGCTAAGGGCCAATACAACAGAAGCAGCTACAAAATAGCGTGTAGGCGGTGTGCTTTCTTGCTTTTCGGAGGTCTTAAATTCTGCTGCGGCGATATCCTTATCGTCGTCAGATATCTCAACGTTTTTAGACCTAACTTCTACTTCCTGTATTTTATCCCATACAGATTGTTTTAAGTTAGCTTCAGGATATATTGCTTGAGTTGTCGCTAGATCTTCCAGCAGCACTTGAGCCTCTCGTATTGCAAGTTGTACCTCGGGGTGTTTGAGGCGTATGCACTCCAAGACACTCACCTCTTCTTCTGAAGCGAGTCCCATTACATACGATTCAATAATGCCAGACGATATGTACTCTTTTATATCCACAATTATCTGTACTCTTTTAAAACAAACTTTAATTGCATTAACGCCGCTCTTACGCGAGTCTTGACCGTACCTAGAGGTATACTTAGCTCTTCTGCTATTTCCTGTTGCGTGTACCCTTCGTAATAGGCCATTTTAATCAGTATCTGCCATTCCGGTTTTAATTTATCAATCACGGAATTGATTCCTATATGTCCTAATTGCTCTTCCATATCTGTCCTGACAAAACTAACTTTTTCTTCACTATTTACGATATCTTGGAGCGATTGGTTTTTTTGATCGTTACGGATACGCTTAGATTTAATATAGTCTATAGCTGTGTTGCGAGCTATATTCAACATCCAGGTGTATAATCTTCCTTTTTCCCGGTCAAATTGATAGCCATGAGTCCATATTTTGACGAAGGTATCCTGCAGCACTTCGTCTGCATAATTTTTGTCTGTCACTACACGTAATATTACGCCGTAGAGAGCTCCCGCATAATTGTCATAAAGATAATGAAATGCACGTTGATCCTTTTTTTGTAAAAGGTCAATCAGATCATCTTCAGACAAGTAGTTTATTGGGCTCAAGGGTAATTATTTCATCAAAAATAGTAAAAAAAATGAGAATAGGACTGAATTTGTTTTAATCGTGCGTGCCTAGGCAATGTAACTCGTCCAAAGTACTCAAGAACAGTATGTATGTCCGAATATAGGCTAGTTACTAAATTAAAGTAATATAGTATATATTTGTACTTGTTTTTCTGATTTAGTTTTTTCTTGAGATATGGAGTATCTGTTATATAGAGAGCAACAATTATCTTGTGATGTTGATACAGCTTGGAATTTTTTTTCTAATCCACATAATTTAGCAAATATTACCCCTATTAAAATGCAATTTGAGGTATTGTCCAAAAACCTTGAAGAGTCTATCTATGAAGGTATGCAGATCGATTATAGGGTGGTTCCGATATTCGGGATACCGATGCGTTGGAGAACTCGTATAACGCATGTTGATACAAAAAAAAGTTTTGTAGATTTTCAAGAAAGGGGACCGTACAAACTTTGGGAACACACTCATCAATTTATCCCCAACGGCGATGGGGTGCTTATGAAAGATAGTGTACGGTATATATTGCCTACGGGAATTTTTGGTCAATTGGCACATGAGCTGTTTGTGAAAAAGAAGCTAAATGAAATATTTGATTATCGATACCAGGTTTTAGAATCAAAGTTCAACAGCCTACAATAAGTTTATTGGTATGAAGTATAGTTTAATGAAAGATGTTATCGGACTTTTAGAGAAGTTTGAAGTGGAATCTTTAGCGGATGGCTATCCTCAAAATATACAAGGTTTTCAACGTTGGATCTCGGACAAGTCTCCCAATCACGGTATCGAAGTGGAGCCTATTTGGCTTGGTAAGGAAAAGGGAAGAAGTGCAGAAAGCGCTATAAGTACCTTATTGGTACATATGAATCGTTATGCAAAGAGCTATTCAAAATCAGCTATAGCAGGTTCTTCTTTTTCTACCCAGGAAGAGTTTATTTATCTGATAAATTTACAAGCCTTTGGAGCAATGAGCAAAATGGAGCTTATAAAAAAGAATATACATGAGAAGCCTGTAGGGATGCAGATTATCAATCGTTTAATCAATCAGGGCTGGGTGAGTCAAAGGGAATCCAGTACCGACAGAAGAAGAAAAGTGATTATGATTACTGAAGAGGGGGGACGTGTATTAAATCATCAGATGGACCGGATCAGACAAGCAACACATATTGTGACAGGTAATTTGACGAAAACAGAGAAAATGGATTTAATTAAGCTTTTGAGCAAACTTAATGATTTTCACCATGCTTTATACAGGCAAAGCTTAAATAGTGACTCATTACTTGATATTGCCTACCAAACTTATAAAGAAGCGCAAGCCTCATCCGTTTAGTATGAATCAATAAGATATTCTGAAAATGCTTAAAAGGATTTAAATAATATGTTTGTCGACTTTTCTACTGTTCTAGGTTTTCAGTACATTAAGTACTTTATTATCTACTAGCTTGTGCAAAAGAAGGAAATCTTTTATCTGTGTTTTTAGTTTGCTGGAAGCAATGGAATCCCAGTGTTCTATGATCTGATTGGTATCTTGTTGGATATCTTTGTTGTAATTGAGTATGGCAGGAGCGTTTTGTTGGATGGTAAGCCTCAGGAAGTGAATTTCTGGATCCCCATAACGCTTTTTCAGGGCGGCATCTATCAGCTTTTTTCCATCTTTGAAGCTGTTGAGTTTGGATATCGGGGTGCTTAGGTGATCTGCCCATACCATTAGATAAGCGCCATGATAGGCCATCTCTAAAGGATTAGTAGCTTTTGTATCTTGCAGTTGTTCGATTTCGGCCTTACAAACATTTTTATCCTTTACGGCCAATGGATAATTTTGGCGTAAACGCTCGATATTGGATTGTAAGACCATGCTGCTGCTGGTAAGTAGACCAAGTCCATAGTAAATTGCTGTATTCATAGTGATATGATTTAATTTTCTGGTTTCCTATGCGGACTACCTACCTACCTATTTCGATTCTATATAACCTTTTTGTCGGAAGGAAAAGGATAAATAACAACGGAAGCTACGGAAAGAAATTCACTTTAGCAATATTGCAAACTCTCGGACTAACATTGTTTTTTCAAGGAAGATCATCGTACATGATCTTATATAAATTGTCGCAGGACTTTTATTTGCATCAATACGATCGACACAAGTCTGTCCTACCCGAATATAAATTCTTTGGACGGAGCAATGTCTTCTGATTTAGTATTTCCAGTTTTTCTTCTAGTTCGCGTTGTTGTTCGTGAGAAGAAGGCTTCATATGTGTCCCACAGGCCCAGGTTCGATGAGGGATACGCGAATGTATTAAGTATTGATTTCTTTTCGTAGGGCTTCGGTAAATCCTTGTATACCTGATTTGGTAGTACAGTATCCGTTACGTTTTCGTTCCGGGTTATCGGTACTCATTTTTATAGTGATTTCTTGCGCTTCTATAGATGTATAATTTGTCGATCAGGAAAAGCCGATAGCGGCGGTATGTCATGGGCCTGCAGCTTTGTTTGCTATGGAAGTGGGTAGACCCGGATATCTCAACTTAAGACGCCTTACTTCATTTACCAATATGGAAGAGTCGATCGTGATGCGCAAAGATAATATTCCGTATGAGCTCGAAACCAGGCTCGTGGAAAATGGCGCAGATTTTAGTCATGCTGTCGTACCTTTTATGGCCCATGTGGTGTTGGACGAAAACCTCATTACAGGACAGAATCCCATGTCTGCTGCACCAACGGCTAGAACACTGATTGAATTGATCCGTTTTCCGAAGCCGCTTTGATAGATCTTATTAACTATTCTTTAAAAATAAAATAATAGAACAACAGCGTTGTATTGACCAATACGGAGAATGCGTTGGATAAGATAATAGGCCATTCGGATTTTATGAATCCATACAATACCCATAAAGATACTCCCGCCAGTAATACGACTATCATAACAGGAGATAATGTCTGTACGTCTCTTTCTTTTATGACTTTGATAAGTTGGGGCAGCATAGATAGGGAGGTTAGTATTCCCGCCGTGATACCGATTAGCATTTCCATAAGTAAATAGTTTGTTAATATACCTAGACCATCAAGCTGCTGCTCGATGGTCTTTTACGGTTAGATAATCTGAGAGTTGTCTTCTTTCATCGGATCGGTACCAGGCTGAACGGTTGGATCCCGATCGATATTGTCCCGATCTTGGTCCGGTTCCAGATAAGGGGTATCGATCTCACGGTCGGTGTCGGGTTCTATTTCATCAATATCGGGTACGGGCGCTTCCATAGGATCCATGTCGGGCTGTTCGGTCGGTTCATTTTCCTTTATTTCATCGATCTCCGGTGTCTCCCGTTCTAATGGATATACATCGGGTTGTTCTGGAGGTAAGTTCTCTACGCCTTTCCGGTCTGGAGACAGTTCCGTGGATTCTTCTGTTTTTTGAGAAGAATAAGGTGCAGCATCATCTTCGCCCGGCATGCCTGGATTATTGCCCACTAAACTAATCGCTACGATGAGACCTGGTCGCATGGTAACTTCATTTGCTTGCTCTTTCATGTTTTCTAGTATTAAATGTTTGCTGTGTGAACGCTTGGATAATGCATTGGTTGCCGGATTAAATACTGAAAAGAGTAAGCAAAATACCTGAATATGAGTTGGGAGCTATGCAAATGTAAATATCTATGGATATGTGCGGAATCTGCTGTAGCTACTTTAAGGATCCTAGATGGACTGCGGGCGCGATTTCCTCAAGCACAGGTGTATGTCAGCGTGACGGGACTTGCTTATGAGACGGAGAATCCCAAACAAAAACGTCCGATAGGTACCGTATACTATGCATTTAGACTGGAAGACAGTACCGTCATCTATAAAAGAAAATTTAAGGGAAATGCCGCTGAAATAATTGTAAAAACCTGTAACGGTATATTGTCTGATCTATCAAAATGGCTGGCGGCTAAGGCGAAAGAAAAAAAAACAGTAGTCTAATCGAAAACTAAATACGGTAAAGGATGGTTATAATTTAAATAAATCATATCATGTCCTTACAAGTAGTCCGTAAAAACATATACTTCAAGCCCGATTCGAAAAGGGTGCTTGCGCGATATTTCAACCTTAGCGTGGAGCGTACAACAAAAATTGTATACCGAATTTTAAAGAGTTCTAAGCAGCAAAAGACGGATATGCTCAATCAGCTTCTACGCAACTTTTCTAAGCGGCATCGAAGCGTACTTGACATCTGGGAACGGAATTTTCAACGTACCGCAGGTAGGTTATTGGAGGATAAGTTACGTGATCGGGAGTATTCGGATCAGGAGCGCTTATTAATTGGAGCCTATTTTACGATGGAATATTCGGTAGAAGCAGCGGCATTTTTCAATCCCTCAATCGTAGAGTCTCCAGATCAGACCCAGTTGAGAGATGGAGAAAAACGGATCATCCTCAGCTTTAGGGCCACTGGCGAAGGACATGTATCTTCTATCGTGTTTAGATCTGCAATAATCGATCGTGATTTAAAGATTCATGTCGAAGAGGTGGGGGGATTGTTGGAGAAGCCCAAGCAGGTAAAAAGTCACCGTTATCAGAAAGCAGATTTTTTGGATAAACTGTTGCAGATTCATGATCCGGTAAAGGAAATGTTGGATAAAATTGAGGGTAAGATGGCGCCCAGTTTTACCTATGAAGAGTTGCGCCAATATATTACAGAAATCCAACAGGAGAATAAGCTGGATATCGAAGGACAGAACTTAATGACACATATATTATGGCTAGCTTCTTCGCATTATGAAATGACCTATTCATTGGATTCTTCATTGTCCGAACGGGTTATCTTTCCCATTTCGGACACGGAGAAAAACGGTATCGAAGACGCACGTTTTGTACGATTTATCAATGAAAGAGGAAGGCCGATTTATTATGCAACTTATACAGCGTATGATGGTCTTACAATCTTACCTAAATTGCTTTCCACAAAGGATTTTGTGCATTTTAAAGTGCAGCCGATCAATGGGAAGATTGCCAACAAAGGTGCAGCACTATTCCCGCGAAAAGTACACGGCAAATATGCGATGCTGTGCAGAGTGGATGGTGAAAGCAACTATATCGCTTTTTCGGACGATCTGATAAACTGGCATCAGGAAGTAACATTGCTCAAGGAGCCCGAATTCCCATGGGAGTATGTACAGTTAGGCAATTGTGGCTCGCCCATAGAGACGTCCAAAGGTTGGTTGGTATTGACCCACAGTGTAGGCCCTATGCGGGAATATACCTTGGGAGCGATTCTTTTAGACCTGGAGGATCCGACCAAAATAGTAGGCAAACTCAATCAGCCTTTGCTCTATCCCAATACGGAGGAACGTGAAGGCTACGTTCCTAATGTGGTATATTCCTGCGGGCAACTCATTCACAAAGGGCATCTGGTGATTCCCTACGCCATGTCTGATCATGCTTCGACCTATGCCACGATATGCCTAGATGACTTGTTGGATGCGCTTACGGATTGTTAACGGCTAATCTTCAAGATTATAACAAACATATAGGTAAGCCTGCCAAAAGCTAATGCTACTCTCTGCCCCTTGATTGAGATTTAGCCCGAATCGTTCTAAGCCATCGCAACATCCCTTAGTGACAGCGTCGTACAAGGGTATACCGAGTTCATTTTTTCCGAAAAACCATTGTAGGCTTTGGATCATACGCTGTTTATACCTGCTGTTGCCATATAGTCTGAACAGCTCTTTGTACATAAGTATAGTCGATGGAACCTCTATCGGTTGCTGGGCAAATATACTACGTTTGCTTCCCCGCACATACCAACTTTCATTGCCAATGGTGGAGAGATACCCTTTTTCGAATATCAGGCCTTCGAGGAATGCTGCTGTCTGTCGGCCTATCGTAATCATGGACTCCTGCTTCAGTAGTATGCCACTACGTAATACTGCTAAAGGAATAACAGCATTATCATAGGCAAGTATCTGCTCATACCAATTCCAATCGGGACTGTGACTGCCCTTGTATTCGTCCAATAAATAATAGTTGAGTTGCTTTATATAGAGTAAAATCTTATCGTCCGAGCGGTTGGAAGCATGGTAGTGCTGTAACCCCAAAAGCGTGTAACTAACCGCCCTTACAGATTTTAGGGCGACACAGTGGGGCAAGGCCTTGTGCAGTATCTCTTCAGCAAGGAAGACCAGTTCAGAATCCTGGGTATAGCGGAGAAAGTGACCTAAGGCCCATAAGGTACGCCCGTAGCTATCTTCTGTTCCATACTCATCTAAAAATTGATGATCAAAGGAAAGTAGATTGCGGAATCTGCCGCAGTCTCTCTGCATATAGTGGATGTAAGCAAGATAGGTATAGGCCAGGTCTTTAAATTCGCAGGACGGATGTGCCTGAGTGGACAAGGTAGTCAATAATAAGGCCCTAGCCGTGTCATCCAGGCAATAACCGTGTCTGTAATTAGGTATGCTGTAGGTTGCATGCTGCACGATAGATACCTGATTTGTCATTCGTCGGATATGAGAGAGATCAAAAGGAGGAAGCTCCGGAATAATCTCTTGTAAGACCCCAAATTCGAAAAGTGAGTCGACTGTATTTACTTCTTGTTTCATCGCTTATTACTTAAGAGGACAATTTATGAGTAGAGGTACGTAACAGATTGTTGATAGTGTGTTTTGCACTGCTGCGGGGTAATGTCATAGCCACAGGTACATCTTTTGTTACTATACGTTGGAGAAGTTTGGACTGTAGTTTGCCTACCTTGCTCCAGCTCATGGATGCACCATAACGGGCAGCATTGTACCGGTACTTAGCTAATAGTTGTGGCTCCTCTAAAAGAGCACGGATAATCAAGCTGAGGGCATTACTGTCTTTAAAGTCGAACAACAGACCTCGGTCGTCTTTTAAGAGATCCTTGGCATACCAGTATGGCGTAGATACCACGGCGGCACCTGCACCAATCGCGAAGGAAAGCGTACCGCTGCTGATCTGATTCTCGTTCGGGTATGGGGTAACATAAATGTCACAGGCGCTAAGGTACTGTGTTAGCAGCTTTTCGGAGGCAAACTCGTTTATAAAGTGCACCTTTTCGGAAATACCCAATTCTTGTGCTTTTGCCAGTAAGTATTCGCGGTAAGCTTCGCCCGCGTCCCGTAATATATTGGGATGTGTGCTACCTAAAATAATATAAACAAAATCATCATGTGGTACAGCGGCTACTGCTTCAATAGCTGTCTCGAACCCCTTGCTCGGGCCCAAAAAACCGAAGCTGAACATAACCTTTTTGCCCGCGAGGCCAAGTTGTTGCTTGGCCTCGCTTTGATTGTAGGCAAAATAAGGTACACCATGAGGAATAAGTTCTATTTTTCGCGGAGTGATGTGGTAGATGCGTTTGAGCATTTCTACGGCAGTGTCGGTCATGACGGTAATACTCTGGCTGTACTCGGAGAGTTGTTGGAGTACGCGAAGTTCTGTAGGGCTAGGGTATTGGAGCACCGTATGAAAATTCGTAATTACAGGTATGGAAAGTTCTTGCACAAAATTCACGATGTAATTGCCACTCTCACCGCCAAATATGCCGTACTCGTGCTGGATTATTACCGCATCAAAAGCCGTATTGATCTGTTTGGCAGCCTGTAGATAGCTGGCAATTTTGTTTTTTTCAATACTAATGAATACTTCGGATGGAAAGAAATCTTCGCTACCATCCGAGATGGCTATGATAGCCGGCGCTAAAGAAGCGTCTTGCTGTAAGGATTTGAATAAATCCTGCGTAAATGTAGCAATACCGCACTGCCTAGGTGGGTATGTTCCGATAATGGCGATATTCATAGTGACTTTGTTTTTCGTTTCTATTATAAAGAACAGAAAATGAACGACTATGTTGTTGCAAAAAGGGCGAAAATATAAAATGCCGTATTAAATCTTTACTATCCGTATAAATACTTCGCTTGTGATACAGTCGCTATGGGGATATGCTACGCCACTGCGCTCATCGACATGCAGATCTCCGCGCATTCACGGCATAGGCGAGCGCATTCACGGCAATGTTCCATCCCATGAGCGGCATGCTGCTCGCATTCTTCGGCACAGGCGGTGCAGATATTCGCGCATAATTCGCACAAGGCATGACGGTTGTTGCTGTCCAGTTGCATCAACTCTGCAGTCGCTTTACAGACGGTAGCACACTCGAGGTTCATTAGAATACAATCGCGCAACATTTCGATTTCGGACTCATTAAGGCAGGCTGACGCACATTGCATAGTGGCGCTCGCGCAGGCTAAGCATTTCTCGATACATTCTTGCATTTTCTCTTTCATGATCTTGTGATTTATCGTTTAAAAAATAAATAGCTAACGATCAACGAACACATAAAAACGTATTTGGTTTAAAAGGAGTGTAAGTAATATAACATGGAGGGTGGAAAAGGAGCGGTAATCGGCATCTCGCACAGGAGATCCATATGTTGCACCAAGGCACAATTGATCGTCTTGTTGCTGGCTAAGGATTGTTTTAGGATATTGTCGGCGGTTATAAGCTGTTGATTGTGTTCGATCAGATCTTGTTTGAAGAGATTTTCAAATTTATTCATGGCGCTTTCTACGATAAAAGTACAGCGTTTGTGTTGCTGCAAATCCACTTTCTTGGGCTTTGAGTGCTGTACGATGACTAAGCCCCAGAATTCATTCTCTAGGTAAAGTGGAAAGAACAAGGCCGATGATACGCCTAAAGTCTTAAGATAAATTTGATGTAATCGGGGAGGAGGAGCGAGCTGGCTGCATAATAAATGTATATGGGGTTCTAGGCTGTATAGTTTTTGATTGACTTGTTCTCAATCAGGTATGTAGCGGTAGGATAGGTTTTTGTAATAAGCTATAGCTGCGTTAGGTAAGAAAGTTTCGGCAAACTCCTTGCCGATAAAATCGGCTTTAGAAGTCTTTTGATGTTCTGCAATAACTTGACTATGGCAGGTCTCCTGAATCTGAAGAACAAATACCCGCTCGAATTTGAGCAACTTGTACAACGCCTTGCACAGAAAATGCCAATTGTTGGTACAGATCTCGTCAAAAAGAGAGCCTAGCTCATTCATGCGGGAGACCGAAATGTGCTTGTGATGCTGCTCTTCCCATTCGATGTATACCCGGCCTTTGCTTAGACTGAGTTTGAAATAATAGCGGTTGTAGTTTATTCTTTTAGAAAATACTTGGCTTGGGATTCTTTTTTCCAGTAGGGCTTGCACGGTATGTGAAAATTTATTGCAATCGCCCATCCAAAGCGACTTAAAGAAATCTTCCAAAGGTAGACCTAAAATGGTCTGTGTGTTTGATTTAGTAAAAAGGCCTACAGACTCACTTACCGCGATAATGGTTAGACTGGTATCCGTAATGATCAAATTGTCAATGGTTTGTAAGGATGCCTCCACAATCTGTCCATCGGTATTTTTCATAAAATAGAATCCTTCTTTTTTATTCCTAGAAATCTTACTAGAATTAACGTGTTTTTTGATAAATATTGTGTTAATAGGTTTGATGTTATTTGTTTATTCAATTGTGAATAGGTTTTGCGCTATACATCACGACAAAAACGGTAAATAAAAAATACGGATGTAAAAAGTACAACAAACATAGATGAATTCTTTTAAGGAGTACCATTCAAAAATTAGATATTAATTTATTTTTCGTAATGTTTTACGTATTTAAACGTCGCAATTGGGTGTTATTACGTTAATTGAGGTTTAATCTTAACAAATAAGCAACTGATCTGTTCACTTAAAGAAACAAAATAGCAAAGCGTATGAAAGCGATTTATTTTTTTGGATTGGGTATCACTGTATTGTTGCTTTCGGCATGCGGTCCTTCTAAAAAGGAAAAAGCAGTAGGGCCAGGCCCTGTGACGGAATCCGATAAAACAAGGTACAATATCAATCCGAATGATGAAGTAAGGTATGGCATACCGGATACTGTAGATAGGGATAGCGTTAAAAAAAGGTAATGAATCAGGTGTGAAAGTTTATCCAATGTAACTTGTTGCTTGGATAAGCTGCATGAGCTTTTTTTGTATGCGGCGTCCGTGGATGGACGATCAGGAGCTTTGGAGATCCGCTTTATCCAATTGTCTAATTTTCCTTGGAGGTAATTTTCCTGGATATAGGGGGGATGGTACAGACACTGCTTGCGAAGGCGTGCATCGATCCCCGTAGCTTGAATGTGGCCATTGGCCGTAACGCATAACTATACTTGCTGCCAAGCAGGAGGAATCACCAATGCCTGGATACGGGCCAACGTCTGGGCTTTTTGGGTAAGACTGCTGTTTTGATCGAGGTATTTAAAGTGCTTTCCATGACGCACACGTTGATAGCATTTTCCTTAGCACGAAACATAACGAAGCCCTGCTTCGTGCAAGGCTTCTGAATCCGGTGTTATATGATCTATTGTCGGCATAACTAATGGTTACGAATAGCGTCAATCAATTTGGCTTTGGTCATATCATGTCGTCGCTTAATCCTGATCTTTTTTGCTTCGTATAATAGTTCGACTTTTGTACGTTCGCCCATAGGGCTACTTTTTCCTACTTTTCTACCGATATCGGGCTGCTTTTTCTTTACTAGCTCCAACTCGAGGTATTGCCTCATACTTGGCATCGTCTTTAATCTGTTTTCCATGATTCTTTGCCATACTTTTTGATTTTTCTTTTGAATCGTCACTATCAACATTGATCATCGCAATAATCAAGCTTCTCATTTGGCCTGTCGTAATTTTCAAATCTTGTATATTCATAATAGTATGTTGAGTTGTTTGCTTATACCACTTCAAAAAATAGACCAAAATTATGCGGAAGACTACCTATTTGGATCCGGAATCTACGTGTTCGCTACAAGTATTTACCCCTTTAGCTGCGTATAAAATGTATCATTCGTACGGGCCATCAAAGAATGTTGGATTATCTAATTTGATAGCGATGCGGTATGCGGCATTGACAAGACCGACATGGCTGTAAGCTTGCGGGAAATTACCCCACTGACTGCCGTCTTGGTCGTCTACATCTTCGCTGAATAGCATGAGGTGGTTACTAAATGATAAGAGTTGCTTAAAGACTTCTTGGGCTTCATCCAAACGACCGACACAAGCTAAAGCTTCTACATACCAAAACGCACATACCAGAAATGTAGATTTGGGGCGACCAAAATCATCTTTATGCAGGTAACGGTAAAAAAGGCCTTGCTCACCCTTTAAAACTTTTTCGAGCTCGATTAAGTGTTCTTTCGCTTTGGGTAAACTGGGGTCTAAATACCCCATCATGATCAACTGTAGGGTAGACGCATCGAGATCGGAGTTGTCTTGCGCATTGGTATATACCTTTCGTTGCGCATCGTAACAACTTTCAATATGCTGTATAGCGCGCTCACGTATAGTATTGGCCTGAGTCGATATATCTTCCAGTCCATATTGGCGGGCTATTTTTAGCGCTGCTGTAGCGCCTGCCCACTGGAAAAGATTGGAGTAGCAATGCCTTTTTTCCATGTTTCGGAATTCCCATATGCCAGCATCCTTTTCATCTATGGTAAGTTCCATTTTTTGAAGGATGAAGCGGGTCCATTGAGCCGCAAATCCAGTGTTCTGATGACGAAAGCGATGGTCGGTGAAAAGTGGGAGTAAAGCGATCATAGCCTGTCCATATACATCATTTTGAATATGCTCATAGGCTTGATTACCGATGCGGATGGGGGTGTTTCCCATATAGCCGTTAAGAAAATCTAATGTTTTTTCCTCTAGTTTGGATTGCCCAAGGATCCCGTATAAGGGTTGTAACCTTCCTACATCGGATTGGGTGATATTGGCGATGTAAGAAGCATATTTTTCCATTTCTTCAAAATGACCGATGTGACTTAAAGCAGTGAGTACATAGTAGCTGTCGCGAACCCAGCAGAATCGGTAGTCCCAATTTCGACCTGCACCGGGGTGTTCTGGTAAGCTAGTGGTACTGGCTGCAATGATAGCCCCGGTGTCTTCATATTGATGTAGTTTTAAGGCGAGAGCGGATCGTATTACTTCCTTTTGGTAAAAGGACGGTATGGAAGCATTTTTTACCCAGCGATGCCAGTATTGACGTGTCCGCGTCAAAAATTCTTCGGCCGTACGTTCGATAGGGGCCTCAAAAGGATAGCCAAATGTAAGAATTAGGTAAACGGGTTTGTTAATTAAGTAAGCAATATCGTCGAAGAAATGGCTTGTAGGCATATTTGTAACAAGACGTATTTTAACATCGCCACATTCAAACTGAACATGGTTGCTACCTCTATTTTTTTGAAAAGAAGATTTTCCATAGTGGTATTTTGGATCGCAGACTACACGTACTTTGGGATGTCCTGATATGGGCTCTATCTTACGGATCAACATAAGTGGTTTGTAATAACGCTCGTACTGTTCAAAGCGTGGTGCATAGTCGGTAATCCGGTAGCTTCCTTCGGCACTCTCAACGGTGGTACACAGTATATTGGTGTTTTCTAGATAGTACTGGCTTGAATGTTTAATGCCGCTGGGTGGTGTAACACTAAATCGACCTCCTTTGTGTTCGTCCAAAAGAGTGCCGAATACAAAGGAATCTTCGAAAGATGGCCAGCATAACCAATTGATATTGCTGTCTTTGCCCACATGGGCTATGTAAGCACAATTTCCAATTATTCCGCTATTGTAAATATGTTTTTGTGTTGTCATTGGATGTGTTTATAGATTGTTCTAATGATTTTGTAGTTTGTGGAGTCAACTGTTGCAGTAGCTTAATTACGTCTTCTTGGTTTTCGATGTAGTAACGTGCTAAGGTCTGCTTATTACCTACCT
The DNA here is from genome assembly GCF_011007405.1 of Sphingobacterium sp. xlx-130. Lineage (NCBI taxonomy): Bacteria > Pseudomonadati > Bacteroidota > Sphingobacteriia > Sphingobacteriales > Sphingobacteriaceae > Sphingobacterium > Sphingobacterium sp. xlx-130. Next base: position 344,556 of record NZ_WFKN01000006.1, on the reverse strand, counting down.
TGATGGTAACTGCCCAGTCTGGCAGTTCGTAAAACATATCCTCATCGGTAGAATCGTCACCAATGGCAAAGATAAAATCGGGCTTGTGGTGTGCTACAACTTCTAGAGCAGATTTTCCTTTGTTCAGGCTATTTATTTTGATTTCAATTACCTTGTCACCCATGAGCAGCTGTAGGTCATATTGCGGTAGAAGGTATCGAAGCGCATCAGCAAGTTCTTGGGCACGCATCATACCTAGTCCGGTATGCACCTTGCGGTAGTGCCATGCCAACGAATAGTTTTTCTCTTCTATTGTAGAGCCAGGAGTTCGGTCGGTAAATTTGGCCATAATGCGTCTCACAGGAGGTTTCCAATTGGTAGGCATACTGGGTTTATCGCGCCATAGACCATCTGGTACGTTGCTCCAGGCTCCGTGTTCACCGATAAGATAGTAGCCTTTGTCTCCAAACCATTTATTGAGATCGGAATGCTGCCGTCCGCTTATTATAGTGATCTGGTTGGCTTCATCGCTCTGAAGGTTAGCCAGTAACTCCATTACCTGAGCGGTAGGTTTAGCTGCACTGGCTTCATTTTTAAATCCGACTAAAGTACCGTCATAGTCCAAAAAAAATAGACGCCGACTGGCTTGTTGAAACTTATCGGTCAACTTTTTGAGTGTAGCGCCCTGCATTTTACGACTAGCCAATGCCTTCTGTTCGCTTTTTACCTCGTGCAACCTTACGAAAAATAATTTTACCCAATGTGAGATATTGAATTTTTTAACAATTGCTACGTTGCTCCGCATGCGTTGCTGTCGTTCCATTCTGGGCATATAGATCGCGAGATGCATCGCTTGCATAATGTCTTCTATAGCGTTCGGGTTGATTTGTATAGTCTCAGGTAGTTCCTTCGCTGCACCTGCAAATTCGCTTAAGATAAGCACTCCATTGTGATCTTGTGCTTTGCTGGCAATGTATTCTTTGCAAACCAAATTCATTCCATCCCGGAGGGATGTGACCAAACAAATATCGGCCGCCACATAGAGCGCCGAAATATCTTCAATAGGCAATGAGTTGTAGAAGTAAGTAATCGGCGTCCACTCATCCGAACCATAAACGGCGTTGATGTGTCCGACCATACGATCTATTTCATCTCGAAGTAGCTTGTACTGAGGCACGTTGTCTCGCGAAGGAACGACTAACATATATAACACCACCTTATTGCGCAGCTCGGGATAATGTTGTAATAGACCTTCGTAGGCAGATAAACGCTCTGAAATCCCTTTGCTGTAATCTAAGCGGTCGATCGATAAAATCAATCTATGCTTCTGGTATTGTTCTTTAAGCATTTGTACCTTGGTCAAAACAATATCGGATCGGGACAGCTGTTCAAACTTATCGAAATCTATCCCCATGGGGAAGACTTCTACTTGTATACGGTGGTCACGACAGCGTACACTACTATTCTTAGATGAAAGGCCCAAGATATTCAAACAAGAATTTAGAAAGTGCTGGGCATCATGATAGGTATGGAAGGCTATTAAATCTGCACCTAACAGACCTTTTAAAAGTTCATTTCGCCAAGGGATACAACGAAATATTTCGTCTGCAGGAAAGGGTATATGTTGAAAATAGCCTATCGTCAAATCATTTCGTTGTTGACGGAGTAATTGTGGTAGTAACATGAGCTGGTAATCGTGTACCCACAATTCGTCTTTGGAAGTAATGTTTTGATTTAAGATAATTTCACAGAACTGCTGATTTACTTTTTGGTAAGCAAGCCAATAGGATTTGTCGAATACCGCGTAGGATAAGCGATAGTGGCAAATAGGCCATAGTATCTCATTGGAAAAACCTTCGTAATATCCTTCTAGATCTTCTGAACTAAGAAAAACGGGAATAAGATTAAGTTTGGCAAGCTCCGTACGAATTAACTGTTCTTCACTTTCATTTTCGGGAATGTAGCCAGGCCAACCTACCCATACATTACTACCGGTTTTGTAATAAGATCCCAACCCCGTTGCTAAGCCCCCTTCACTCGGTATAAAATGTAATTTATTCGTACGTTTTTCAATACGTATAGGTAATCGATTGGAAATAATTATGGTTCTTTTTTTTTGCATAAAAGGTAAGGTAACAGGTCGTAGACCTATATGATCGGAAGAATAGACTATGTCCAGGTATTAGTAGCGCGCTATACTAGCTGCACCTTCTGTTAGTAGGAAATCTCCAGGGTGTATAATATGTATTTTTGCGCCGGTTTTATGAGCCAGTATAGCTAATCTGTTTAAGATGTCTTTACTGCTTTGTGGATCTGGTTTGACAGCGCGTTCCTCCAAAAAGACATTCCCGTATATTTTTCTACTTTTACCCAATAAAAGATGCTCTGCACGGGCATCCATCACTTGTTTGACAACTTGTCTTAGCTGATCTGTTGCAAGATTTTCAGCTTTTGCTTTTTTGAACAATTGCACAATTTCTGCCGATTCGTGCGAATGTCGATCATCTATGATCTGTTTTACAGCATCAAGTAATTCGGCATTGGAAGCTGTAGTTGCGGATAGTTCAATATGCTCATGTTGTAATTTTGGATTTTTTGATATCTTCTTGAAAAGGTTTAGATTTTCGGAGATGGTGGCTAGATATAAAGGAAGATCATAGGGTTTACTGTAATACTCGTATATCGTATTGTCTACTATTCGGAAAAAGCGCTGATTATCAATATCTTTTTCATCGGTTATCTCCATATAGCCATGTATGGTCGTTGAACCTCTGGAAGCCGTGTGCAGGTGATTGTCAGTAAGATCATAGCCCAGTGCTTCTTGCATCGAGCGCGGTATCTCTGGAGATAGTACAATCTCCTCTATGCCGTAATAATTGCCTTGATACATCCGTACGGTATTTTTTCCTAACGCCAGTACCTGATAGGGAGCTAGTTTTTGAATCAGATCTATGAGCGGTACTACATAGAAAACCTCGTCCAGCTGATAAAAGGCATCACTGCAGGCCGGTAGGTAAACAATTTCGTAAAGTCCTCTCGACGATAAAAAGAAGCCTATACAACCTTCGTGTCCTTTGAATAGTTCTGTATCATCTGCCTTTTTTTCTAGAGTAGATAAGAGTGAAGATACTTCGATATTGTCGATGTTTGAAGATCTGATTTCTTTGATTAGGTTTTTCAACTGAAGAATATTACTACTGACATCCGCTACTTCTCGGCCTACAGGGATATACACCGTAAGGCAAATTGATGCTTCTTCATCAATAAGTTGTTGAAATAGGGTCGTGTCTAATGTTCTCATGAGCATAAATTTTTAGATGTTTGATTTATTGTAGTAATATAAAAACGTTATAAAGAATGTGAAAGTTTACAACAAGCATTAATTAACCTCTAAATAGGTATTTACTACGGTTAACGAATAGAGGTAAATACCCGTATATGTATTTTGGTCTGACTATGTCAGACATGTATTGTTCATAGGTAACTTTTTTAGAGACAGATTATGGATTGAAAACAGATAACTATGAAAGCAGAAGATAACAACCCGATCCATAAATTTGCTCAACCACCATTTGATAGGCAGCCTCAGCCTATCAAATGGTGTGACTGGCAAGATGAACCCTAGACCCGACCATGGTGAAGAAAGATATCAAGGTTAAGGGGTATTGACCGATAAGACGGTGATTATTACAGGAGGCGATTCGGGAATAGGAAAGGCTGTAGCTATCGCTATTGCCCGTGAGGGAGCCGATATTGTGATATGCTATAAAGAAGAAATAGAAGATGTAGCGCCTGTATATGTTATATTGGCTTCGGAAGCTGCTTCTTATATATCGGGTGCTACTGTGCCTATAACAGGAGGAAGGGCGACTATATAATAAAAAAGTGTGCTCCTTCAATCTGAAGAAACACACTTCGAAATCAGCAGTGACTTAATAATTAAGCGGTGTAGCCTTTTAGATCTTCTTTGAGCAATTTGCGCGCCATATGTATTCGTGTCTTTACTGTTCCTTCAGGCACCTGCAAATGATCAGCTATCTCATTGTATTTGTATCCTTCTACAAACATGGTAAAAGCTTCGTAGTTGGAGGCAGGTAGTTTGGAAAGTGCTCCTTGAATATCTTCCATTACAAATTTTGACTCTCCTCTGTTAAAAGACTTACTTTCGAAGTGTGGTACGTTTTGGAGCTCGGACTCTATGGCTCTAAATTTGACTTGTCTGCGGTATTTATTGATATAGATATTCTTCATTATGGTATATAGCCAAGCTATAAGTTTGGGATTGTGAATGAATTTATCTAATGATTTCAGCGAACGGATAAATGTCTCCTGAACAAGTTCTTCTTTTTCATATGGATCACTGGTGAATTTCTGAGCGATGCTATTGAGAATAGGACTGTTCTCTAAAATTGTTAAGTTTAATTCTGCTGTTCTCATATCGATATTCTTTTAAGTTGTAACTGTTGTTGTGTTCATTGGGTTACATCAAATATGGTGCAGAATTATGGCCTAAACAGATTTTGTTGGCGTAGCTATGGTACCCGCGTGTAAAATACCTGTAATGCTTTTAAGGTGTCTTTTTTTTCTTAATATACTGTTTATTAGTATTTTGTGTTGTTTTTCGATTTTAAGAATTCTCCATCAAGTTAATTATCTTTTGAAAGATAAGAGGTGTAAAAACCGTATTTGTGCCAACAAGTTTAGGTGGAAATAATTTTTGCTACGTATAAACCGCAAAAAAAAAGTGTATAATGGGTATTAAACAGGAGATAATGGGTTTGATTTTTGCTTCAAAACGGTAATACCTCAACATTTTATCATTTTATTAGTAATCGTGTAATTTTAATAATTGGATGGCAATAAATAAAAAGCAAGAAGAACAGGAACTTTTCGAACGGTCGAAATTAATGCTTAATAATTCGCCGAATGAAGTTTTTGTAATAAAGGAGGTATTTCCACACGGCGCCTGGGGAAGGATGCTACTGAATAATGCGTACGAGATTATTGAAGCAGATAGACAGCTGGCAGACAGGGTAGGACATGCAGATGGGCATGACATGACGGGCTTTTCCCTTTTTAAGTTTTTTAGTACTAAGGAGAAAGTACGGTTAAACCATTTTTTTAAGAATTCCAATCCAGACTATCTTTCCGTGCTATCTTACATCCAACTTTCTAAAGGTGGGAAGGGAAAGGGCTGGGTAAGCCTGTATTCTAAAAAAGTAAATATAAGTAAGGAAGAAGTGGGGTATAGTGTGGTTCTTTTGGATGAGGTCGATAGTTTTGCTACGCTCACCACGGATAAGTTTGATACACTGTATCGTTCCTTTTTTGACATGTACGAAGCAGAGTTAGCCCAGATCGGCTTGACATTACGAGACGATATCGCTCAAGAGCTCTATGGATTGCGGGTAAGCATGCAGAATTTTATACTCACGCACGGTTATGAAAGTGAAATAACAGCTTTAAAAAAGCGACTAAACGATACCATACGTAAGATTACCGAACTTTCGAACGATCTATTGCCTAATGTATTTGTAAATATGGGATTTTTGCCCGCTATGGAAGATATGGTATTTGCTGTAAAGCGATTGGGGTATGATCTTCGTTATAAGATCGATCCCCGCATTAAAGATAAGTCACCAGAGTTTCAGTTTTGCTGTTATCGGGTAGTGCAGTCTTTATTGCAGAGCTGGAAAGAAAATGTTTTGCCGTATGAAGCTTCGCTTACAATCGCTGTAAAGGGAAATAAAATAAATATTAATTTGAGTGAATCCAGACGCGCATTGAATAGCAGTGCTCATCACTATCCAGAAGCCCTGTTACATAATGTCCGTAATCGTATTGCGCTATACGATGGTGCTATGGAGGTAAATCGAGTTTTAGAAAATAGTCAGTTAAAAATAACCATGTATAATTAAGGTCATTATATGATTAAGATAATTTTAGTAGAGGACCACCTGGTGGTACGTAATGGAATTAAGTTATTATTAGACACACAAGAGAATGTACAAGTGATCGCCGAAGCCAATAACGGCCAAGAAGCGATTGCTTATTTGGAGCAGAATGTTATTCCGGATATTATTATTACGGATATCAATATGCCGGGAATGGATGGTATTCAGCTTACTGAAAAATTGGTCGAACAGTATCCAAAAGTGAAAGTTATCGTATTATCCATGTTGAACAATACGCAGAACGTATCGCAGGCGTTTGAAAAGGGTGCAAAGGGTTATTTGGTCAAGAATGTAAGTTATGATGAACTCTTATTTGCTATTAACCATATTTCTAATGGCGGGCGTTACCTTTGTGAAGAGCTGGCTATGCTTTTACTCGAACGGGTGATGGCACAGGAGTCTGGTTTTGCGAGTTATGAAAAAGATACCTCCACGACTGATGTGGAATTGAGCGAAAGAGAACTAGAGGTATTGCAACTGATTAGTGAAGGATACACAAACGTAGAAATAGCGGACAAGCTATTTTTAAGTAAACGAACGGTTGAAGGGCATCGGCAGAATCTCATTGAAAAAGCAGGGGTTAAAAATTCCGCTTCATTAATAAAATATGCAGTTATAAATAGGCTCGTAGATTGAAAGAGGAATGCCGTCACATCGAGATGGCATTCCTCTTTCAATCTACGAATTCATATTGTCGCGCAAATCTCGAATATGGTCATGGGCTTGTAATTGTAGGTTGGCTTGACTCTGAATGATGGATAGCATATTTAACGGAGCTAGCTGCGATTGTTCAATAACGTCCTGATAAACTTTCTTAAATTCATCTTCGCCACGCTCACAGCTTTCTAATATTGCTTTTGCTGTATAAGGGGCTATTGCGGATTTTATTTCCATCCAAGTCCTGAATAATTTACCGCTGGTTTTAGTTTCATCTGTTGGTTTATCGCCTTCCCGAAATACAAGAGGAATTAAGTCATTTTTAAATTGGATCGATTGATCTCTGTATTTTTCGAATGTAGCTTGCAAACCGTAGTTGCCGTCCGTAGGAAGTAATGAAATGGCTTTTTCATAGCCTTCAATACGATCGTTGTTGATCTCTATCAACTGATTTAGCAAACCTGCTGTTTCTTGATGTACGTTTTTCATGTCTTTATATTTTTTACTCTAGAGGACAGTCGTATGGAAATATAGTTGGGAAGATATTCAAAATAGGGTATAAACACTAGGGTGTAAACGAGAAAAACCGCAATAAGTATGTTGCAGTTACTAGATAAAAAAAGAAGGGACTAAATGCAAACTAAAATAGCTTAAAGCTGTTCAACAAGTAATATCACAACTAAAAAATGTTTTAGTCATGGAAAAAAACGTTATACCAGAGCACGAGAATGGAATACCGGAAGTAGTCAAAAATGAACCCGATGACAAGCCAGCGGGGCAGGGGATCATCTGGGCGATTGTAATTGCTGTAGTCGTGTTGGCCATTATCTATTTTGTGTTTTTTAAAAAAGATCCTAGGGTTTAAGCTTCTTACTGTATGGATTTAAAATCTTCGGAACCTTTCTGGCTAGTAAAGAACGGTTTGATGTATTCTTACCCCTCGCTAAGAGAAGATATTGAATGCGATGTGCTTATCGTGGGTGGGGGGATTACGGGTGCATTGATAGCTCACCAATGTATTTCCGACGGATACAATACGGTGTTAATTGACAAGCGCGAGATCGGCAACGGAAGTTCGTCGGCGACTACCTCAATGCTTCAATACGAGATCGATGTGCCTTTGCATCGGCTCAGCGAGATGATTGGTAGAGAAAAAGCCGAAGCGAGTTATAAAGCCTGCTCGTCTGCCATCGATAGATTAGGCGAAATTGCTGTTGAGATTAAATCAAAAGCGGGCTTTGTTAAGAAGGAATCACTCTACCTAGCGACAAGGAAAAAGGATGTTGTTCGATTAAGAAAAGAGCTGGATGCAAGAGCCGAAGCAGGCTTTGAGGTTTCGTGGTTAGATATGGAAGCAATAACGCAGCGCTTCGGTTTAAAAAGGGGGTATGGTGGTATTCTTTCTGCCCAGGGAGCTAGTGTTGACGCATTTTGCCTCCTGCATGAACTGTTGGTTTACAATCAAAATCGTGGGTTACGTATATTCGATAAGACCCAACTTTTAGCGGTGTCTTCTGGTAAAAAGCAAAGTAGATGTAAATTAAATACAGGTGCTATGATTAGGACGGAAAAAGTGGTGTACTGTACCGGTTATGAAAGTCAAGGCTTGATTAAAGAAAAATTTGTTGATTTATTAAGCACCTATGCTATAGTATCTGAAATAGATGAGGCTGCCTGTAAGAAGGTGAAAGATCTATTGATATGGACTACGGATGAGCCCTATCTCTATATGCGCTGTACAGATGATGGCCGAATGTTGATTGGTGGCGGGGATGAGGAGTTTCAAGACCCGGTTCGACGGGACGCGTTGTTGAATAAAAAAGCCGATCGGCTACATAGGAGCTTCGGCCAATTGTTCCCTGAGCGTACATTTTACACAGATTTTTCCTGGACCGGAACATTTGGAGAGACCAAGGATGGGTTGCCCTATATTGGGACACATAAGGATTTTAAAGACACTTACTTCGTATTGGGTTTTGGGGGGAATGGGATCACGTTTTCAATTGTCGGCATGGAAATGTTATCTCTCTGGTTGAAGAATAGAATCCACCCTTTAGAACGGCTTTTTGCCTTCGGAAGGTAAAAATCGTATAACTTATCGTTTAAAACCATTGCATTTTGCGATGGTTTTTTCGTTAATGTTTTAATTCAAAACAAATGGGCACTACAATTTGTATAGACTATAGCCAACTGATATTAGACAAATGTAATCGTGTATTACCTTATGAAAAGAACATACATTTACCTTGCTTTTCTGTTTGTGGTTTTCTGCGCTATGCCTGGTTTAAACTATAGTCAGGTGCCAGATAGCACTTGGGGAAAAACGTCCGAAAAACACCCTTCATTTAAGTTTAAAGGCTTATTCCAAGCGAGATATGTTGTCAGTGCAAATGATGATGTTGATGTTTCTGGTCTGCACCATGAGGATCATTCCGGAACAAGCAATTCATTTTTACTCAAATATATGCGTGCACAGGTACAAGCTAAAATAAGTAAGCGAACTGAAGTCATCGCACTTGTTAATCTGGCAGACTTTAAAAATGATCCTAAGGCTCGTGTATTGGAAAATGCTTATTTGAAATATACATTTAGTCCTCAAATTGCTGTTACAGTGGGGCAGTTCAGACCCTGGTTTGGAATTGAGGAAACATATCCCGTAGATATCATAAAGTCCTTGGATTGGTCTAATCAGTACTTCGAATTCGGCAAGCTGGGGTGGACTAGCTTCCAGATTGGTGCATCAATTGGAGGGACGTTTCATCTCGGAAAGTTACCCTTTCAGTACGCGATATCTGCAGTCAATGGGAACGGTAAAAATCAAGTTTCCGACAATGATAACGGCAAACAGTATATGACTAGGATGGTATTTGGGTTATCCAAGAAGTACGCATTGAATATTGGGCTCAACGGTGGTGTAGGAGAGGTGGCTAGAAAGAATGTATACGCTTGGGGAGCAGATATCGTGGCCAACGTAGCCTTGGCGCCAAAGTGGTCTCTTGATTTGCAACTGGAGGGCAAACAAGCGTCCAATCATGCAATGTATACAGCTTTACCTGATGGAGAGAGGCCTATGAGCATTAATGAATTTTTAGTGCGTGGCGTTTATTTCCTACCTAACCTTCGTTATGAAATCAAGCATAAGAATCTATCGTCTATCGAAGCTTCGTGCCGTTATGAATACCTGGACCGAAATTTTAGCCAAAATTCGAACCCGAGACAGACCATCACACCGATGTTGGGATTGGAGTTCTTAAAAGATTATGGTGCACGCATACAGATAGGGATGCAAATGGATCGATATAAGACACAGCTATCAAATACAACGACCTATAACGGCAACTTATTTATTGTACAGGTACAGAGTAGACTTTAATTGAAAATCAAAGGGATACGCCAGCTGGCGGATTGTGAAATAATCATACGCATATGAAAGAAATTAGTATTAAAAAGATAGGTATTACTTTTTTAATTGCTTTAGCACTATGGTTTATACCCACGCCAGACGGTGTGAGTCCTGAGGCGTGGCACTTATTTGCCATATTCGCGGCTACTATCCTCGGTATTATATTAAAAGCCGCACCGATGGGAACGATGTGTATGATGGCGATTGGCTTTACGGCGTTGACACAGGTTCTTGCTCCTGGCGATGCCAGTGGCTCTATCGTCAAGTCGTTGAGTGGCTTTGGTGATAAGGTGATTTGGCTGATTGGTATATCTTTTTTTATCGCTAGGGGTTTTATTAAAACGGGACTAGGTAACCGCATCGCTTTTCTTTTTATCAAAATTTTTGGTAAGAGCTCCTTGGGCCTAGCCTATGGGCTGGGATTGGCAGATATGTGTCTGGCACCGGCCATTCCGAGTAATACCGCTCGTGGAGGAGGTATCATCTATCCGATCATGAAATCCATGGCTATGAGTTTTGGCTCTGTACCGGAGGATCCGACTACCCACAGGAAGTTAGGTTCTTTTTTGACGCTCAATAGCTATTACATGAACCTCATTACCTCATCTATGTTTTTAACCGGGACTGCGAGCAATCCGATGTGTCAGAAATTTGCTGCGAATCTGGGCGTTGATATTTCCTGGATGTCATGGGCAATCGCTGGATTTATCCCTGGGCTAGCAGCTTTTTTTATTGTTCCGCTGGTACTTTATAAACTCTATCCACCAGAGTTAAAAAAAACGGGTGGCGCAGCAAAAATGGCGACAGAGAAGCTGAATGAAATGGGACCTATTAAAGTTAACGAATGGTTGATGTTGTTAGCATTTTTTATTTTATTGGCTTTGTGGATTTTTGGAGCGTCATTATCTATTGATGCGACAACTACGGCGTTTATCGGCCTGACGTTACTACTTTTGACCTCTGTATTGACATGGGAAGATGTGAAAGCAGAGAAAGGGGCCTGGGATACGATAGTGTGGTTTGCGGTACTGGTAATGATGGCGAGCTCGCTCAATGAGTTAGGATTTATTGCATGGTTCAGTGATATCGTTAAAGTACAGATAGGTGGCTTGAATTGGATGGTAGCATTTCCGGTGATTATTCTGGTTTATTTTTTCAGCCATTACATATTTGCGAGTGCGACCGCACACGTAGCCGCTATGTATGCTGCCTTGCTGGGTGTGGGTATTTCTCTAGGAATCCCGCCGATGCTATTGGCTATGATGCTTGGTTTTATGGGCTCTATCTACGGTGTCTTGACACACTACGGGCATGGACCTGCTCCTGTGTATTTTGGTAGTGGTTACGTAGAGCTCAAGGCTTGGTGGTTAAGAGGATTAGAGATAGGTATTCTACTTTTGATTATCTACATGGTTGTGGGTGGGTTATGGATGAAAGTAATTGGTTATTATTAAAATTATACTGCGATGTTGACAACACTATCTCGTAAAATGCTGCTGTGCCTGACTGGACTATTTTTAGCTTTCTTTTTAACAATACACCTGTTGGGTAATTTACAGTTATTTATGCCCGAAGAGGAGGCACGCCTTCAGTTCAACTGGTATTCTAATTTTTTGTCGGGTAATGCATTGATAAAAATTGTTTCCTATGTCTTATATCTGAGTATTATCCTGCATGTTGCCGATGCTTTGATCGTGACGATGAAGAACAATAAATCATCAAAACGATATCAAAAAGATGAGAGAGGTCGAGCAAGCAAGTGGTATAGCCGTAATATGGGGATACTCGGTTCGATTGTATTAATTTTTCTCGTTATTCACTTCAAAAATTTCTGGTATGTATATAAGTTTGGGGAACTACCCTTAGATAGCAATGGTCATCGGGATCTTTACCTGTTGGTAGTGACTACCTTTCAGGAGTGGTGGTATGTGGTTATCTATGTGCTGTCGATGATTGCACTTTGCTATCATCTTATTCACGGCTTACATAGCGCTTTTAGAACACTGGGATTGTTTCATCCAAAATACATGCGATGGCTCAAGATAGCGGGGGAGATCTATGCCGTTTTAATTTGTGTGGGTTTTGCGATGATGCCCATTTATATATATATCACTAAGAGTTAAACTTAAGATCAAAGCTTATGAACTTAGATGCAAAAATTCCCGAGGGGGCATTGGAACATAAATGGGATAATTTTAAGAAGAAGGCAAAGCTGGTCAATCCAGCGAATCGCAAGAAATTAGATGTGATTGTCGTGGGAACCGGCTTGGCAGGAAGTTCGATAGCTGCTTCATTGGCTGAGATGGGTTACCAGGTCAAAGCTTTCTGCTTTCAGGATAGCCCAAGGCGGGCACATTCTGTGGCCGCGCAAGGAGGCGTAAATGCTGCTAAAAACTATAAAAATGATGGTGACAGCGTATATCGGATGTTTGTCGATACTTTAAAGGGGGGAGACTTTAGAGCGCGGGAAGCTAATGTATATCGTATGGCCGAGTGTTCGCTAAATTTGATTGATCAAGCGGTAGCCCAGGGAGTACCCTTTGGTAGGGAATATGGTGGTTATTTGAATAATAGATCTTTCGGAGGTGTGCAGGTGAGCCGTACGTTTTATGCCCGGGGACAGACGGGGCAGCAGTTGTTGTTAGGGGCGTATCAAGCATTAATGCGGCAAGTTGGAAAGGGAGCTGTGAAGCTCTATTCTCGGCATGAAATGTTGGATCTGGTTCTAATTGATGGAAAGGCTAGGGGTATTATTGTACGAAATCTAGATACAGGTGAGCTGGAAAGGCACGCGGCTCATACCGTGGTACTGGCTACCGGAGGGTATGGAAAGATATATTATCTATCTACACTGGCTATGGGCTGTAATGGTTCGGCTATCTGGCGTGCCCACAAAAAGGGCGCGCTCATGGCGAGCCCCAGTTGGATACAGATACATCCTACATCGCTGCCCCAATCGGGCGATTATCAATCGAAATTGACGTTGATGTCCGAATCGTTACGTAACGATGGCCGGATTTGGGTTCCTACGAAAGAGGATGAAACCAGGAGCCCGAATGATATTCCCGAGGAAGAAAGAGATTACTATTTGGAAAGAAGATATCCCGCATTCGGAAATCTTGCCCCTCGCGATATTTCTTCGCGGGCAGCAAAGGAACGTATTGACGCTGGATTTGGGATCGGACCCTTGAAAAATGCCGTGTACCTGGACTTTGCAAAGGCTATTCGCGAACAGGGACGAGAGAAGATCGAGGAGAAGTATGGTAATCTATTTGACATGTACCTTAAAATAACAGGCTTTGACGCTTATGAAGAGCCTATGATGATTTCTCCATCTGCCCATTTCTCGATGGGTGGATTGTGGGTTGACTATGAGTTGATGACCACTATACCGGGGCTTTTTGCTCTTGGTGAGGCTAATTTTGCTGATCATGGCGCTAACAGATTGGGGGCCAATTCGTTACTTCAGGCTTCGGTGGATGGCTATTTTATTGCGCCTTATACCATAGCTAATTATCTTTCGGGAGATATACATACTGGGAAGATTGACGTATATCATCCAGAATTTGAAAGGACTCAATCCGACGTAGAGCGTAATCTTAAGCGTCTTGTAGCTATTAATGGCAATAAAACGGTTGATTATTATCATAAAACGTTGGGAAAGATTCTGTATGATTATTGCGGTTTAGCGCGTAATGCAGAGGGCTTGAACTGGGCAATCACGGAAATTCGCAAGTTGCGCGAGGACTTTTATAGAAATGTAAAAGTGTCTGGAACGGCAGAAACCATGAACAGTGAATTGGAAAAAGCCGGTCGTGTAGCCGATTATCTGGAAATAGGAGAATTGATGTGTTTTGATGCATTGACCCGGAATGAATCATGTGGCGCCCATTTTCGCGAAGAATATCAGACGCCCGAGGGGGAAGCTATGCGTAATGATCAGGAATTTCAATTTATATCGGCATGGGAATGGACTGGAGCGGATAGAGACCCTGTACTGCACAAGGAGGAACTTAGTTTTGAAGTGGTAAAACCTATAGTCCGTAGTTACAAATAGGAGAAGGATAGTTTATAGAACCTTACGATTGATCGGAAATAAGTTTCTAATGGTTGTTTAAAAAAATAGATACATATGATATTAAATCTTAAAGTTTGGCGACAAAAGGATCGGGAATCTACAGGACGATTGGTGGATTATGTTTTGAAAAATTTAAATCCGCACATGTCATTTTTAGAAATGCTTGATACACTTAATGAAGAGCTGGTTTTGAGAGGGGAAGACCCGGTTGAATTTGATCACGATTGTAGAGAGGGAATATGTGGACAGTGTGGAGTGATGATCAATGGTATCGCGCACGGTCCATTGAAGAATACAACAACTTGCCAATTACATCTCCGCTCATTTAAAGAGAATGACACTATCGTTATAGAACCTTTCAGATCAGCCGCCTTTCCTGTAAAAAGAGACTTAAGGGTGGATCGAACTTCGTTTGATCGCATTATTTCAAGTGGAGGGTTTGTTTCTATAAATACAGGACAAGCGCCCGATGCGCACGCGCTACCGGTAACGCATCAAGTCACCGAGGAAGCTTTTGATGCAGCAGCTTGCATCGGTTGCGGAGCCTGCGTGGCAACTTGTAAGAACGGAAGTGCCGCATTGTTTACCTCCGCTAAAATAAACCATTTGGCTCTGTTGCCGCAAGGTAAGGAAGAGCGACAGGAGCGTGTCCTTCGGATGGTCAAACAGATGGATAGAGAAGAGTTTGGACATTGTTCGAATACCGAAGCTTGTGAAGTTGAATGCCCACAGGGGGTATCGGTGTTAAATATAGCGCGGATGAATTACGAATACAATCGGGCATTGTTGAGACGAAAGTAAAAACAACCTATTAACATACGAAAAAGACGAAAGCGGAGAATCGCCCTCGTCTTTATTTTGTAGTGTCCCAACGCTATGAATACCACAAATTGTATTAAACAGTATAATTTTAAAAATCTAAATCAATCCAAATTATTCTAGATGTAGTTGTTAAAATAAAGGTTTTCAAACGGGGAGAATGAAAACCTTTAATAACCAATTATAAACCTAAATTATGATGTCACAAATATAGTGTATTAATAACACTAAGTGAAATTTAATTCACTTTTTTTATTGGTTGTAGTATACGCTGTTTAGCTAATTTATCGTTTGCAATCTGCAGTCCAAGCTTTACCGTCTTTGGTATATATAATATCCAGATCCGAAGCGGTAACTGTTATCGTTCCAATCCCATTGTCACTGAAAAGAATTGTGTTGTTGTCTCCTTTTTCCATTATGATGTTTCCCAACGTAGGTATTCCATTGGAAAAGTTGAAAGCGTACTTGTCACCGATTTTTGTGACGGTTACTGAACCGTTGGTACGCGCCACATCAGTGTCACTATCATTGGTGCTGTTAAATGAAACAGTACCTTCATATTTTCCTACAAAAAGATCGTTGTCTGCAGGATCATCATCTTTGCTGCAGGCAGAGAATGTGAACAATGTGATTGTGACAAAGAATAAGCTCAAGATTTTAAAAGTTGTTTTCATACAAATAAATTTTAGTTTTATAAAAATATGTCATTGAAATATGACAATAGCGATGCCAATCGTCAGCTTCGATACTTTGTTAACAAAAATTAACGAGATTTTATTGTAATTCGATATCGTATAGTTTATCTGAATTCATCTTACCGCAAAGTGGGACTCTTGGACTTAGTGGTATAAGTGGAGGAATAGTAGAAATGGAACTTCGCGATTAATGACTGTTTTTGGGGCGTACGGCTGGGAAGACGAGACACCTATAATATCAGGAAGAAAAGGCCTAAAATCTAGTAGGAAGGCACCTCTATTGACGAGTATAAAACTGTTGCGGATCTTTATTAAAGTCACGCTGATCACATAATCACTGCGGTATAATAAACGGATAGGAAGCTGGATTGTAAAAGGAGCTTACCTTTAAAATTAGTTGCAGCCCACATCTCCATTTATAGATACATGGGCTACACAGTTTTATTTTATTTCGATCATTTTATTTGGATCTTTTGTCTCTTTAATCTCACGCTCAACAGTGATTTTAATAATCGAAAGTAAAACCAAAGCCACTGCAAGAATAGCAATAAAAGGAAAAATAATTGCGATAACCAATGCGAAAATCAAAGGGATATTTATCCATTGCTTTCCAGACTTGGAGGATACGCTGATCTTGGAATCCTGTATTGTGGTGAATACTTTTTGAAAACCGCTTGTGATGTTTTCGTTATTGAAGTCGAATGTTGTTTTAGTTGCCATGTTATTTGTTGTTTTACTTGTTTGTATAGTCCAAAGGTAGTATGGCTGGCCGGATTGGTATAGCATAAATAGGTTAGTTTGGGCGGATGCTCGGTGAAAGTATAAAATGAGTCGGTAAAGAGGCATCGGATTATTGCGTAAAAATTAGTAACTTCGAGTAATTTAACAATATAGATATTTCAATACATTGAGATTTGATGAATTTGGCTTCATTCCTACATTGGAAGAGGGGCTTGATACTATGGGGTTTGTAGAAGCTACACCCATTCAAGAACAGACCATACCGGTCATATTACGCGACGAAGATTTAATCGCCTGTGCTCAGACTGGAACGGGCAAAACCGCGGCTTACTTATTGCCTATTTTGCATAAAAATGGACAGGAGCCTCAAGAGCGTGTAGATACGATCGTACTGGTTCCTACGCGGGAATTAGCTTTGCAGATCGATCAACAGGTGATGGGTCTGGGATATTTTACGGGGACTACATCAATTTCTATATATGGTGGAGGTGATGGTATGGGCTACGAGCAACAAAAAAGAGCAATTCGTGAAGGTGTTAATATTATCGTTGCTACACCAGGCCGGTTAATTAGTCATATGGCCTCTGGCAAATTTGATTTCAGCGGGTTGAAACATTTAGTGCTCGATGAAGCAGACACTATGTTAGATATGGGATTTTATGACGATATTGTACGTATTATCAGTTATTTACCTCAGAAACGACAAACGCTTTTATTTTCTGCTACAATGCCTCCTAAAATCAGAGGACTAGCTAAAAAGATATTGCACAACCCTATAGAGATAAATATTGCTATTTCGAAACCATCAGAAGGGATTGACCAGCACGCCTACCTGGTGTACGATGAGTATAAAATCGATCTGATCCGCTATATCCTCAAAGATCCTAAGTATTCCAGTGTGATTGTTTTCGCTTCTAAGAAGGAGATCGTGAAAACACTCACGAAAGAATTGATAAAAAGCGGAGTTGCGGCCGAAGGCTTTCACTCGGATCTTGAGCAGTCGGAACGTGAAGATATTATGAGTCGTTTTCGCGCCAAAAAGCTAAATGTACTGGTTGGTACAGATGTTATTTCTCGGGGTATAGATATCGTAGGTATTAGTTTGGTTGTCAATTATGATGTACCTCCGGATCCAGAAGACTACGTGCACCGTGTGGGACGTACCGCTCGCGCGGCAACTACCGGTACTGCTATTACCTTTATTAATGTGAAGGATCAAGGTAAATTTGCATTGATTGAAAAATTGGTCGAATACGAAATTGCCAAAGTGCCTTTGCCAGAAGGGTTTGCTGCAGGACCTGAGTATACCCCGAAATTGAAGAGCAATAACAGAAATAAGCGAAAACCATTTAATAGAAACAAAAAATTTAATCAACAAAAAAAGGCTTCGTCGTAATGATCTCATTTGCTAACGCCAAGATCAACTTGGGACTATTGGTTACCGAAAAAAGAGCAGACGGTTATCACAATATCGAAACGGTGTTTTTCCCTATTAAACTCTATGATGTGTTAGAGCTTACACCGTCTGAAAGCACAGTTTTTCAGTCGAGTGGATTGACTATCCCTGAGCAGGGAGACAATCTTTGTGAAAAAGCGTATCGTATATTGCAACAGGACTACGAACTGAAGCCAGTTCATATTCAGCTCTTAAAAAACATCCCAATAGGCGCCGGGTTAGGTGGTGGTTCATCGGATGCGGCGCAGGTTCTGAAAATGCTAAATGATTATAATGCGTTGGGGCTAACTACAGAACAGTTAGCACATTATGCCGAAAGATTGGGGGCAGATTGCCCTTTCTTTTTGGCGAACAAACCCGTGTATGCTTCTGGGATCGGAACTACATTTGAGCCCATAGAATTAGATCTTTCTAATCACTTTATTGCCGTAGTAAAGCCGGAAATACACATATCGACGGCAGAGGCCTATGGGCATGTCATACCACAATTGCCCAAAGTAGATTTAAGAAGAGCAATCCAGTTGCCGATGCAGGAGTGGAAGTTTCATCTGGTCAATGATTTTGAACTCGGCATATTTGAAAGGTACCCACAAGTAGCACTAATCAAGTATGAGTTGTACCAGAGGGGAGCTATTTACGCAGCTATGTCCGGCTCTGGATCAGCAGTGTATGGCATTTTTCCAGAACAGGTGAACCTTGATGAGCTGAGTGAGATGGGCAAAGTATACTACCCTGTAGATCTTTCGTGCTAGTAAGTCAATTCGTTATTGTATTATTCTCAGTAAGGTGGAGACTAAATTGGTTTCATTAATAGGCTTATTTATGATGCCGTCAAAATGATATTTTTGATTCGATTTAGCTTCTAAGAGCATATTCTCCGCTGTACAGGCCAAAACTTTTGTTGCGACCTTGGTATCATCAGATTTGACATGGTTTAGGATATCCCAACCATTGAGTCCCGGCATGAGTAGATCGGTGATAACAATATCTACTGAGTTGGATCTGATATAATTCCAAGCTTGGATGCTGTTATCAAATAAATGAACATTTTGGCTCGATTTGAACAGTTGCTGTACAAAGAAAAGCCCAATACGACTATCATCTATAAATACGATTTTAAGATCGGAAGGGAGATCGGAAATAGATAGAACTCGGCTCTCTTTCTCTTGAACCCGACTCTTTTCGATTGGTAATGTGAAAGTGAACTGCGTTCCTTTGCCAGCTTCGCTTGTAAAGGAAATTGAACCTTTTATCTGTTCACATAATAATTTGGATATATACAAACCTAATCCAAAACCTCCGGCTTTATTTTTATTATCCGCAACATAATATTTTCTAAATATTTGATCTTTTTTGCCGTCAGGAATGCCTACCCCGGTGTCTATGACCTGTATAACAACCTTTTGCTTATCGTTGCTTTTTTTTACACTGGTAATGATGCGAATGGTTCCCTTTTGGGTGTATTTTATGGCGTTAGATAACAAATTGGATAGCACCTGCTTGAAACGGAATGCATTGCTCCAGATAAGCAACGAAGGGTTGATATTATTTTCTAAGCGAAGTTCTAGATTTTTAACTTCGGCTTGATATTGATGTAGACTAACTGTGTCTCCCACTAGTTTGTGTGGCGAGAAGTAATCAAACTTGATTTCCAAGGCCCCCGACTCTAACTTACTAAGGCTTAAAATATCATTTATGGTCGTATTGATAACCGCAATATCGTTATCTACAGTCTGAATTATTTCTTTATCTATTGTTTTAGCGGTGTTATTATTTTTCAGAAGATTCACGATTCCCTGTAACGATACCAGGGGCGAACGTATCTCATGACTGATGTTTGCAAGTATATTAGTCTTCTCTTCTGCTATTTTTGAAGCATACTCTTTTTCCTTAAGTAACTTTCGTTCGTATGAAGCGACTTCATATTGATAATATATTAGAAAGAAAATCATCAATAACATAATAGATAATGAGATAATTAATTGGCTTCTAAAGTTTTCGGAATTTTCTTTGTATAATATGAAATCCTCTTCTTCTGCTTTTCGAATTTCGTCGAGTTCTATCTGTCTTAAATTCTCTATTCCGGCTTTTAAATTATTCAAGAGCGTGTAGTTCGAAAGTATAAGGTCTTTTTCGGCACTTTGAAGTTTTAGTAATATAGCACGTAGATCGCGAAGATTATTCCTATATATCCTCTCATTGGTTGAAATCAGGTGGTCGATGTTGCGTTGTACGAGGTCTACCTGATTTAAATTCAACACCTCATTGGTACTTTGATTGACTAGTGTGTCGTTTTTTGCTTTAAATATTCTGTTGAAAAGTCCTTCTTTTTTTCGTACAACAGTATCCTTCTCTTGCTTTATTTTTAACGTGTCTCGAAGGATTTGGCTAATGACGGAATCAGACTGCGTGATACGCGGCTTCTGCGAGATCCTTTTTTTTTGTGCTGTCAGTGCGAGCAAAGAGTCTTGGGCATAATATACGATATCATCTACCTGTTTTTTCAAGTAGGCGTATTGCAATGCTAGATTACTTTGTGTCACACCATTTGGGTCGACTTTGACGGGGTTGCTTTCCATAGGTAGGGCAGCCAAAGAGTCAACTACTATTTTAATTGTGTCCAGTTTACTACGGTAGCCTTGGAAATCATTCTCATCAAAATTTATTGTGTATAGGCGGAATAGATTGTCAGCTTCGGTAAATGTAGAAAACAATTTATACAGTGCAGGAGATTGTAGTTGTCCTGAAGAATATGCCGCATTTAATCTATTTTCAACCTTCTTGTATTGTAGATACTGATAGAAAAATATCGAACTTAATATTGCAAATGATAGAACAAGGCTGAATAATACTATTCTCCTTAAAGTTAAATTTGATTTATCTGGCACGAACCTAGTATTTTTTGCAGTATATTAATGTGTTGTGATTAAAACATTAATATACTGTGTGTTAATTCCTTTTTTTTGTTTGTGCAAATGTAAGAAAATTAACCAAAGAATTTAATGTTACTGATTGTATTTGTGCAAATATGAAATATTTTTTACATATAAAATGGATTTTGCAAACGAATTAAAGATGTCGTTTTTTTTAGAATTTAATGGTGAAGAAAGAAGATTTTTTTCTCCTAGACAGAAATGCGGCAATAATTCAATAAAAAAGGAACATCAGTTCCTTTTTTATTTTATCCTTTACGTAGGTATTTTGTTAGAATTACGATAGTTTGACCTTCAATTTTACCTTCAATTTGTTCCGTATTATCAGGTACTAATCGGATGTTTTTGACAACAGTTCCGAGTTTTGCATTTAAGGAAGAGCCCTTGACATCCAATGTTTTGATCAATACAACGGTATCACCTTCATACAGACGTGTGCCGTTGGAATCTTGGTGAAAATCGACTGTACCATCTTGTTCGTGGTCTCCCGTTTTTTTTGCCCATTCCAGATTTTTATCATCAAGATAAAGAATATCCAGATTATCAGCCGCCCAACCTTCGTTTCTTAATCTGCTAAGCATGCGCCAGGCAACAACCTGTACGGGTGCGTGTTCGGACCACATCGTGTCTGATAAAATTTTCCAGTGATGGGCGTCTAATTGTTCTCTTTTTTCTATTTGTGATTTACATAGTTCACAGATCCAGATACAGTTTTCTAAGCTTGCGTTTGAAGTAGGGGGGACCTCGTATTTAGAAAGGTCTGAATTGCTTGTACAAAGCTCACATTGGTTTCCGCTTCTTTCGGCTAATAAGTTCTCTAAAGTCATACTGCAAAGATACACAATTTTTCGCTTTTGTTTTTTTGTTAGATTGAACGGGAATAGTTAAAGCAAGACCAAGGAGGTCGGGGAATGACTTATCAAAAAGACAGATTTCATTGGTTTCTTTTGGCAGAGATTTTGTACTATTAACAAGAAATTATTGACTTAAATTAATAAAGCTATGAAATGGCAAGGCGGTAAACAAAGTGACAATTTTGAGGATAGAAGAGGTATGTCCTCAAGAGGTAAAGTGGCAATAGGTGGCATAGGAGGCGTTATCATTCTGTTAATCGGACTTTTTATGGGAGGTGATCCAGGCCAGCTATTGCAACAGATAGCGACGCAACAGGAGACCACAAGTGGTGAACCTCGAGAACTGAGTGTTGAAGAGCAAGAATTGACGGAATTTTCGAGGATAGTGCTGCAAAGTACGGAAGACGTTTGGGGGAAACTATTTAGAGAGCAAGCGAATAGTGAATACCTTCCAACCACTTTGAGGGTGTATGATAAAACGACAGATACTGACGGTTGTGGTGTGGGGCAGTCTGCTTACGGACCATTTTATTGTCCCACAGATCAGAGTATCTATATCGACCTGACATTTAATGACGAACTTCGAGAACGATTTGGTGCTAAAGGAGAATTTGCACTGGCTTACGTGATTGCACATGAAGTCGGGCACCATATACAGAATATTCTAGGTGTACTGCAAAAGACAAATGCCTTGCGCGCGAAGATAAGTGAGCAGGAGTACAATAAGATTTCTGTAATGACAGAACTACAAGCTGATTTTTATGCTGGTGTATGGGCGCACTATGTCAATGAAAACTCAGATGTTAAATTGACCTACGAAGATATTGTCGATGGAATGCGTGCAGCAGCAGCAGTAGGAGATGACCACATACAAAAACAAGCCCAAGGACATGCTAATCCAGAGTCGTTTACACACGGTACCTCTGAACAAAGAGCCTATTGGTTTAAGAAAGGTTATGACACCGGAGACCTAAAAGCCGGAGACACGTTTAATGCCCCTAGTTTGAAGTAGTTTATTGTACTAAAAGATTACAGCCGCGGATATCAGAATTGTCAAAACGACCTAAGATTTCAAAAGATTGATCGACGTGGATCTTTCCAAGATCTTGGGTAGCAACAAAAGAACAGGAGTAATAATTTGCCAGATCAATGACATTTATTGCGCCGGTTTTTTTGTTTTCCAAGAGACTTAAGGGGTCGTTGGTATCCCGGATTAGGATCTTCATCCAAGGGGGAGTATAAAATAAACCATCTCCATAAGAATAGCCTTGGGACAACAACTCGGTCATCCCATACTCTGAGTGTATAGCCTGAACACCAAATCCTTTTTTTAACAATTGATGCAATTCTTCCCGTACCATCTCTTTGCGCTTGCCTTTCATCCCGCCGGTCTCCATGACAATCAGTTCAGGAAAATTGATGCTGTAGTTATCTATAAAGTCGAGTAGGGCATAAGTCACACCTATAAGTATCGTTTTTTTGCCTTTATGCTGTAGATTTTCTAACGTATAGTACAGTTCTTGATGATTGTATAGAAAATAGCCGCTTTCCGGTTTTTCGGAGGACTGGATAAGGTCATCTACCATGTAGATTAACGAAGACCCGTCACGCTCTAAATAGGAGGGTAGTAGGGCCAGAATAGTCATATTTTGTATGTCACCATAGAAAAGTTTAAAGGTATTTCTGTAACTTTCAACGTACCATTTTAAGTCGGGTACATGGTGCTTACTGCTGGTCATCCCTGTAGTACCGGAGCTGATGAATGTTAGCTCTGGAGATAGGCCGTCTGCCAATACCGATTGTGTTTTGAAAAATTGTATTGGTAAGAAAGGGATCTGCCTGTATTCAGTTATACTGTGTGTATCAATTCTTAGTGCTTTTAGGTAGTCCCGGTAAACAGGTGTATGCTGTGCCTGATAACGAAAGATTTCTAAAGCGGCTCTGTTGAACTCTAACGCTGTCTGTATATTGAAAACCTGATCCCTATTTATCATAGGTACAAACTTAAAGCAAAAAAATGAAGTTTTTAAGAGTTTTCCTTGGTTCTAATCAAGGAAAACTCTTAAAAATAGCTATAACATACCACCATCTACAGGTAATACCTGTCCTGTGACATAAGACGATAAGTCGGATGCCAGAAAAAGACAAGCATTAGCAACATCTTCAGGTTCGCCCCCACGTTTTAATGGAATACCAGCTTCCCAACCCGCAACCACTTTTGGGTCTAAGATCTCTGTCATCTCTGTACGGATAAATCCCGGCGCTATTACATTTGCGCGGATGTTTCTAGAGCCAAGTTCTTTAGCAACAGACTTTGTAAATCCAATAATACCAGCTTTTGAAGCCGCATAATTTGCTTGTCCGGCATTACCCTGTACGCCAACTACCGAAGACATATTAATAAACGACCCTTTTCTATTCTTCATCATTACTTTAGAGGCCGCCTTCGTGATATTAAAGATAGACTTAAGGTTGATGTTTATAACATCGTCCCAGCTTTCTTCGGTCATACGCATTAACAAACCGTCTTTGGTAATCCCTGCGTTATTAACCACGATGTCCAACGTCCCAAATTCGCTCACGATATCATTGATCAGGTTTTCCGCCTCATCAAATTTAGAAGCGTCCGACCGGTACCCTTTTACTTTTGCTCCGAATGCCTGTAATTCATTTTCTAGTGCTAGACCCTTTTCTACAGAAGATAGGTAGGTAAATGCGACATTTGCGCCATGCTGTGCAAAAACTTCAGCAATCTTACGTCCTATTCCTTTTGATGCCCCTGTGACTAAAGCTACTTTTCCTTCAAGTAATTTCATATGTATATAATTATTTCATGAGCTTGGAAGCTCGGTTTATTTTTTCTGTCAAAAGGAATATCCGCAAATTATGATTATTCGAGATGCGTAACCAAATATTACACCGATATTTCATATACAAACTTTTCGTTTTTTACTGTTGAGGCACAAAAATAAGTAAATTTTAAGATAGTACTAAGTTTATTAAATGTTGACGATAATTTTTAATTTTTGAAACTATTCAATTTTGATTTGATAAAAGGTAATGGAAATGAGAGAATTTTGACAAATTCATTCGTGATAAACGAATACGAATGTTAATTTTGCAACAATTTAAACAAGTCATGGGCAAGAAAAAACAAAATACTGAAGTTGACGTCGTTCTGATCGGTGGTGGTATCATGAGTGCTACTCTTGGAACATTAATCAATGAGTTAAATCCAGATATCGATATTGAAATCATCGAGCGTTTGGATATTGTTGCAGCAGAGAGTTCGGATGCATGGAATAATGCTGGTACTGGTCACTCTGCCTTGTGTGAGTTGAATTATACGCCCGAGCAAGCAGATGGATCTGTAAAAGTAGACAAAGCAATAAAGATAGCAGAGCAGTTTGAGGTGTCCAAGCAGTTCTGGGCATATTTGGTAGAGAAAGGAATCGTTAAAAATCCGAGCCACTTTATCCGTAAAGTGCCTCATATGAGTGCTGTGTTTGGAGAGAACGATGTTCGTTTTTTAAAGACTCGATTTGAGACTATGGAAAAAGAAACGCTCTTTAAAGGCATGGAGTACACCGAAGACAAATCTGTGCTTAAAGAATGGATTCCATTGATGATGGAGGGACGTGCTGCCAATGAACCTATGGCTGCCACTAAGATGGATATCGGAACAGATGTAAACTTTGGTGCGCTAACTCGGGATTTGATTGCTTACTTGGATAAAAAGGAAAACATTAGGCTTGCTTTGCAGCAAGAGGTTAAAGACATTGAACGGGAAGATGATGGTCGTTGGGAGATTGAAGTTAAAGATCTCAAAACAGGTGAGAAGCGGGAGATCAAAGCTAAATTTGTATTTATTGGCGCCGGAGGACATTCCTTGTTGCTTTTAGAAAAATCTGGAATTCCAGAAGCAAAAGGATACGGCGGTTTTCCTGTCGGAGGACAATGGCTGCGTTGCAAAAACGAAGAGATAATAAAACAGCATCATGCTAAAGTATATGGTAAAGCGTCTGTAGGGGCTCCTCCAATGTCAGTACCGCATTTGGATACGCGTTATATTGATGGTAAACAGGCATTACTTTTTGGTCCTTATGCTGGATTTTCAACAAAGTTCCTAAAACAGGGCTCGTATTTTGATTTGCCGGCTTCTATAAAACTATCTAATATTAAGCCAATGTTGTCGGCTGGATTAGACAATCTTCCATTGACAAAATATCTGATTACGGAGGTCATGAAAAAGCCAAAGGATAAATTGGATGCTTTGAAACAATTTATGCCTACAGCCCGTATGGAAGACTGGGGGATAGAGAAGGCTGGACAACGTGTACAGGTGATTAAGAAAGACCCGAAACACGGTGGTATATTGGAATTCGGAACTGAAGTAGTCTCTAGTGCAGATGGTTCTATTGCAGCCTTGCTTGGTGCTTCGCCGGGTGCTTCTACTTCCGTAGAAATCATGATTCAACTATTAAAACGTTGCTTTCCGGAACGTGCAAAATCTGATGAATACAGAAAGAAGCTTCGAGAGATGATACCTTCTTGGGGACAGTCTCTTAACAACAATGCCGAATTGTGTGCAGAAATGCGTAAGCACACACATCGTGTATTGAAATTGGATTAGATAATAAAATAATTATGGGGTGCAGGTTCCGTATTCATGCGGAACCGAGCTGAGATTATACCCAATCCTGCGTTCAGTAGGAGGAACCTGATCCAGATAATGCTGGCGTAGGGATTAATTTTGCTCTTCTATCAAAGCATACCCATAAATAGTGTTCTTGATTACATTGTTTAATGGAAAATATTATCGAAAATATTAGTAGTGCATTTCAGCAAACTTCTTGGTTAGAACGATTCTCGGTACTTTGTGGTGTCGCGCAGGTATTGCTTTCTAAAAATAATAAAGTGTCTAATTATTTCTTCGGAATCATGGGCATTATATCGGGTATGTATGTACTGTTTGGAGTTAAATTGTATGCTGAGATTGCCTTAAATATGTATTACCTAGTTATGAGCATCTATGGATGGTGGTATTGGTCTAATAATAAGGATGCGCGAGAACAACCTATCACTAATTGCACAAAGAGAGATTGGAGTATTGTCGCGATAATTAGCGTGCTTGGATTTATTTTATTGTTTTTAGTGCTTGAGCATATTACAGACTCCGATGTTCCCGCTTGGGACGCCTGGGTATCTGCCACTGCTTGGGCCGGGATGTGGCTTTTGGCCAAACGAAAGGTAGAAAATTGGCTGCTACTTAACGTTAGTAACCTGTTTGCGATACCGTTGTTAATACATAAAGAGCTCTATCTTTTTGCAGCCCTTACTACTTTTTTATTTATTGTCGCTATCTTCGGCTATTTTAATTGGCGAAAGCTCATGAAGTTTTCGTAAACGAAGGGCTACTCGTAAGTGTAATAGAATCTGCTACGAATTTAATATTTAAAAAAATGATGATCTGTGAAAATGCTATACAGGTGATAAGAGATAATCAGTTGGCATCTATAGAAGCGAAGACTTTGGTAGACGGTCAACTCGGCTTGATCTACGAAAATAACTGGTTTAATATATGGGTGCCTACTTCCCTGGGTGGATTGGAACTGAATTTACAAGATGGTTTGACATTATTGGAAGAACTAGCTTATTGGGATGGTGGTATGGCTTGGACGGTGACGCTATGTGCTGGAGCAAATATGTTTGCGGGGTACTTGAACAAAGGACTGACCACAAAAATATTTGCAGATCCAAAGGTTTGTTTTGGTGGTTCGGGACGTGCTTCGGGAAGAGCTGTGTGGGACGGCGAGTACTTTACACTTACTGGGTTTTGGCGCTTTGCAACTGGTGCGCCTCATTTAAGCCATTTTACATTAAATAGCTTTGTTTTTGATGGTGAAGAGCCAAGACTGGATGATTTGGGAGAACAGGTTGTATTTTCATTCCTAGTACCGCGGGACAAAGTACTTGTACATTATGATTGGGATTCGTTCGGTTTGGCTTGCACCGCAAGCCATAGCTTCTCGTTGGACCATGTTGCTATAGAGCCGAATTATGCATTTCAGATCAAACCTGAGCATCGTACAGTAGATACAGCATTGTATCGGATTCCTTTTATGCCTTTTGCAGAGTTGACACTTCTTGTCAACTACTTAGGAATGTATAGAAGGTATCTGGATTTGGTCGAAAAGTACTTTTTCGAAAAATCTAAAGTAGAGAGTTGGCTATCAAAACATGGAAAAGAGTATTTTAGAAACATAGACACCCTTAGGCTTCAGCTTGAATCAGATAGAAATAAAATAAGTCTACTCGCTGATCTATTATGGCGCGGATCTAAGCAATCAACGATAACAACAACACTTTTAGAGGATATAGCTTGTTCATCTAGACAGATGGTAAAAGACATTCGGGAAGAAACGACACGTTTGTTCCCATTGTTGGGCATTAGTGCGGCACAAAACGGCACAGAGCTAAATACGATTTTTAGAAATATATTTACAGCGACACAGCATAGCCTTTTGAACATTTAACCGTCACTAGCAGTCAAACTGCATAATGCCTTCATAGGCTTGTGGACTACCAGATAATATGATGAGTAGACGCATCTCTTCATAATCCCTCGGGCTGGAAAAGATAAAGTCTAATTGTTTATCCCTGTCCAGGTCTCCAATAAATTTTAATTCGGTGGCCGTATCGTTATAAGATGTTTGGTTGATTAACGTACGAATGAGTTTGCCCTCGCGATACAATTTTAGGGTATAGTTGGTATTTGGGTTATTCCGTTCTTCATCTTTATAGAATCGGATACCTGAAGCCTGTAGCTGATACTTTTGATCTTGATACGTAAATTGGAATGGCTCTCCTGGTTCAATGATCGACTTTGTAAAAGCGATACTGTCTACAGTACCTTTTTGTATGGTAGGTATATTGAAGAATACTAAAACATCTTCTTTGGGTACAATCGTCTCCGTCGGAAGGCCTGAACAGGGTTCCTCATCTTCATTTTCGATGTGGTAAAGCGCAGAAGTTACTGCATAAGAACCGTCTTTTAAGTGTAATTCAAGCCAGTTCTTGTTGATAATCTTTGATACGGGATCTCCCCATACACGATAACGAACAGGCATTAATACATGCCCTTCGATAATCGAGTCTGAGGAGATCGGAATCTTGTGGGGCACTATAGATGTTGCAATACTATCACTTTGGACGATTATACCGACGCCAACCGAATCGTTTGTCCTCGTTTTTTGGGTCTCGCTCGCCTTTTGTTGACAGGCGGAAATAAGAACCATGAACAGAAAGCAATAGCCGTATTTTATCATATACCTATATCTAATGTAATGCGCTGGCGATAATGTCAAAAGCTTCCAAACGCTTTGCATCGTCAAAGATATAATTTGTTGTCATTATTTCATGGGCTTTGTGTTGATTTGCAAAATCAAGCACCTCCTTTTTGATGATCGATTCTGTACCGATAAAAGTGCAGCTAACCATGCGGTTTACAGCTTCTTCTATTTCAGGTATTCCATGATAAATGGGTTTGTCAGTAGGAGGAGATAGAGGTTTTCTTAAATTGGTCAATATCCCTGCGAACATATTGAACAAGCTAGTTGACAAGACATGCGCCTCAGTCTCCGTCGATGCAGCCACAATGTTGACACAAATAATAAAATAGGGTTCTTTTAGGGTCGGCGAAGGCTTGAAGTTGCTGTAGTATATTGCAGAAGCCTGCTCTAACATTGCTGGAGCAAAATGGGCTGCAAATGCGTAGGGGAGTCCAAGTTCAGCTGCTAAGTAAGCACTATCTGTGCTAGAACCGAGGATATAAATTGGCACATCGAGACCTTCGCCTGGAAATGCCCGGACTTTTGCATCAACATTGTTTTCATCCAGATAACGTTGAAGTTCTAAGATATCGTCTTTAAAGTAGAACGAAGTATTAAGGTTGTTTCGACGTAACGCCATTGCGGTGAGTTGATCGGTGCCTGGTGCTCTCCCCAGACCTAAATCTATTCTACCGGGATAGATACTTTCCAATGTGCCAAACTGTTCGGCCACCACCAAAGGGGTATGATTAGGCAACATGATACCTCCCGACCCAACCCGTATTCGTGATGTTTTGCCCGCGATATGACCAACAAGTACTGCGGTGGCCGAACTGGCAATATGCTGCATGTTGTGGTGTTCGGCCAGCCATATGCGATGATAACCTAAACGTTCTATATGTTGGGCACCGATGACGGCTCTCTTGATAGCTTCCGATGCATTGCTGTTTTTACAGATGGTTGCTAACTCTAGCACAGAAATTTTTAGTTTTTCCATAACTTAAAGATACAAGGAATGAAAAAAGGATCTGTAATGCTTTTGTCTTTTATTAAACCTTATGTCCATGTATGACAATCGGATTACCTAAATAGTCCGTGGTAAAGAAAAGATACTCGATACCACCATCTTTGATTTTAAACTTTTTCTTAATTTCTTCAACCTTCATCGGGAAGTTTTTTGAAGCCACATTCGCCTTGTCAATGGACTGTCTTTTCTTAAAAGCGGATAGGGTAAATACTGATTTTATAAGAAATGTCCTTCCCGTAAAATCTTCCTGGAAATCGGAAGAAGTGTACAGATGGGAGTGTGTATGTATTTTGAAAAGGTTGAATCGCTTGGCTACGGTTTTGAAAGCGCCGGCCTTCGTAACGCAAACATCAGGATCATATAGATAAGTTAGCGGCTGTGAAGTCCGTATTAAAGTCTGTCTCTCTTCCTCTAAAGTGAAATTAAGCGTCTGGATTTGATCTAGAAATAATCTTATCGCTGCAAGTCTAGGCTCGCCCGTATAATTAGCATCTTGAATAAATAATAACTCTTTACACTCTCCATCTACACTTATAATATAGATGAGCTTGACATGCTTTAATTTTTGTAATGCAGTGCTGATATCCAGTAACGGAGATACCTTACAGATGATGAACCTTGACTTCTCAAAGAACATATCTTGGGTGGCGATGATGTTAGGCTCGCAATCTTCCAGTAGAAAAACTTTAGAATTATTGATCCTTCTTGAGGGATCGATCATGATATAATCTAATGAATTATTATCCTGATTTCTGACGAATTCTACGCCGTCGGTTGCGATACAGACCAAATTGGGAACTCCTAGTACAGCGGCGTTATGCTTGACGATCTGTGATAATCTCTCATTAAGTTCGCAATGCACGACGATTTCCGCCTCCTGTGCCATATAGCAGCTGTCGACACCGAAACCGCCAGTAACATCCACAACTTTGCTTCCCTTCTTGATGAGCGTCTGTTTGATCAATGCGGTGTGTTCAGAAGAGCATTGTTCGATGTTTATCTTGTGCGGATAATATATATTAGAAGAGAAAGCCCAGGTCGGAAGTTTCCGTACTGCACGCTGCCAGCCATCGATCTGAGCAGCAATTTCCGAAGAACTTACTGCATTAAACGGACTTTTCTTTAAAGCCATGCTACTCGGTGATTGCTCCCGGTTAGCTTTAATAAAGGCCTGTACTTCTTTATCCAGTATATGGTTATTCATCAATATTTTTCACTAACATCTGACAAGTATAACTGTCCTTAAGTTCGCGAATTATTTCCTTATTTACTAGTACGCGGTCGATTGTCTGTTGATTATAATAACGAATGGTGATCAATTCAAGACCCCGTTCTACAGAGACTTTGTATCTTTTTTCTAACTCCGCCAGCAAAGTTTCGATGTTCTGACCAGTACTGTCTATAGCAACCGAAAAGCTGATCGCACTGTTGTGCATCATGTTAACCTTAATACGATATTGGTGAAAAAGATTAAAGATATGACTCAGGTTATCTTCCACAATAAAGGAGAAGTCACGCGGTTGTATACTGATGAAGGTCTGATTTACCTTAAATATAAACGAAGGAACAGGAAGTGTCTGATTTGTTGTTCTGATCTTCGTCCCCGGGCTTTCCGGATCTAAGAACGATCTTACATTAAGTGTGATCTTCTTGTTTTGTAATGGCTTGATAGTCTTGGGATGTATTACCGTGGCTCCGTAATAGGTTAACTCAATTGCGTCAGTATAAGACAATTCCGGAATCAGTTCAGTTTTTTCAAACCATTTTGGGTCGGCATTTAAAACTCCAGGTACATCTTTCCATATGGTAATATCTTCCGCATTAAGGCAAGAGGCAAAAATTGCAGCTGAATAATCGGATCCTTCTCTTCCTAACGTTGTTGTAAAGTTTTCAGAAGTAGACCCGATGAAACCTTGAGTCACAATCAAATTATTGTCCAGGATTTCAGGTAGATCCCTTCTTATTTTGTCTTCCGTTAAATCCCAGTTAACTTGAGCTTCGCGATAGGTGTTGTCGGTTTGGATATAATTTCGTGCATCAATCCATTTTGTAGGGATACCGATATGCAAGCAGTACGCTGCAAGTATTTTAGAAGATACCAATTCTCCGACAGATACTATCTGGTCAAAAAGATAATCATAGGTATCCTGAGGCTCTTCTTCTAAAATCCATTCAATCTCCACAAAACAATTATTAATTTCATCAAATGCCGGATGATTTGCATCCTCAAACAAGTCCTTAAGAATATTAAAATGATCTTTTTTTATTTCCGCTAATAATGCAAATGTATCCTTTTCCTGATAGTAGTAGGCCTGTGTAAGTTCTTCCAGTTTGTTTGTCGTTTTGTTAATAGCGGAGACTACGACAAGTAATTCAGAAGACTTGTATCTCGACAATATGGAAGTTACATTTTTTATGTTATCGGCACTTTTTACAGATGCGCCACCAAATTTAAAAACCTGCATTAATGTATTATATATATTAATAGTGACGGTTGATTGAAGCTATTTATTGTTGAATATTATCTATATACCTTTTGCCCCGTTCATTTAAAATATCCGAAATATCATCATAAGGCAACTCAATGACAGTAATACCTTCTGAGTAGGGTTTGATCTCATATTCATTATAGTAGATAATCAACCTATCTTTTGTGAGCCCAAAGTTATCATTTAATGCGAATATTCCATCTTCAAAGAAAAAATCTTTAATCAGCGAGCTGGTATCAGAAAGGCTTTCCTGTTTACGGAATTTAGCCTCGGCTTTCTTGGTCAGCACTTTCAAACCGCCCGTTACAATTATTTCCCCCAGGCTCAATTTTTTGAGACGATCGGTATCAAAAACAGTGAAAATAGTTACATGATTACCATGGGCTCCTCCCGTATATTCTTGAATAGATGTTTGTAATGTCAGGAAAAGCGGTGTATTAAGAATGATCTGACTCTGTAACTTTTTATACCATGCTGAATGTATAGCCGTAGTGCTGCTCTCTTCAACAAATTCGTTGTATCCATTTAAGAATGAAATAGCAGCATCATCCGCGTTATTCTCCCTGTCTATAAAGATAGCTTCTTGTAGCGCTTTGTCGATTTCCTTATCTGCAAAAATAGGGTAGGTGATCTGATAATATGCCGTGTCAATATGTGTTGAATCCCCAACGAAATAGGAACTTATTTCCCGTTTGGTTTGGTACGAATAATTGACAGTATCTGTTGTCGCTAGTTCAGGCAAATTGACTGACGATTTACTTTTCGTTCGTTCGTTGGCACAGGAGAGTGCGACAAAAATAAATATAAACAGTATCCCGCTGCGCATTATTCTCTAAAGCTTAAACTTACATTGATCCATTCTCCATCTAATGAAGCATTGTACGACTCGTAGAATTTTATAGCTGGAGTATTCCAATCTAAAACTTGCCACATCATTCCCGAAAAGTCATTTGTCTTGGCATACTCGATAGTTCGGTCCAAAAGCTGTTTTCCTATTCCTTGACCTCGGTACGGCTGGTGAACAATAAGATCTTCCAAGTAAAGTCTTCTTCCTTTCCAAGTAGAGTAGCGAATATAATACAAAGATAATCCGACAATCTTATCTTGATCTGTGGCGACAAATGCCCCCCATACCGGATTTGCTCCAAATCCCGCATCTTCAAATTCCTCCATACTGACGGTAACAGCATCGGGCTCCTTTTCAAATATAGCTAGCTCCTTGATCAGTTCCATCATAGCAGAACAATCATCTCTGTGCGCTACACGTACAACAATTCCCATTTACTTTGCCTTAAAGTGTTTGATTACCCGCTTTCCAAAAAGACTACTGCCCAGTCTAACCATATTACTACCTTGCTCTATCGCGAGTTTATAGTCCGAAGACATTCCCATAGATAACGTGTCAAAGTTATCATCCTTACGGTAGTAGCTCACTTTGATACCATCGAAGAGCATTTTAAGTTCGTAAAACTCTTCCTTAATCTCTTTCTCTTTGTCGGTATTGGTTGCTATACCCATTAAGCCGCGTATACGAACATTTTTCATAGCCTTAAAATCACTGCTTTCGAGAAGTTCAATCACCTCAGGGTGATCCAGACCGAACTTGGTATCCTCCTGGGCGATATCTACCTGAAGCAGGCAGTCTATAATACGAGCATGCTTGGCAGCATGCTTATTGATTTCAGCGAGTAGTTTTAATGAATCTACGGCTTGGATCATATCAATAAATGGAGCGATATATTTCACTTTATTTGTCTGTAGATGTCCTACCAGGTGCCATTGTATGTCCTTGGGTAGTTTTTCTTGCTTCTCAACAAGCTCTTGAACCATATTTTCACCAAATATCCGCTGGCCGGCATTGTATGCTTCTTGTATATCTTCTATAGACTTGGTCTTAGAAATCGCTACCAATGTCACACCTATCGGATTTAATTCATGTTGTGCTTCCTGAATATTTGCAGTTATGTCCATTATTCGAAAATTATTTTTGGAGATATGATTTACAAAGGTACCTATTACAAAGGCATTTTGTAAATTTGTACAAATTTAAACAATGCAGCGCGTAAATTTCATCATTATTCTATTGTTTTTTTTGCTTGCCAGCTGTGGTAAGCAGAAGCCAAAGGGAGTCTTATCCGAAAAGGATATGACAGAGCTGATGGCAGAAGTGTCGTTGATAGATGCTTACTTGAATACATTACCTATAGATAGCGGCCGCAAGGTAATGCCGGTATTTTATGAGAATGCATTTAAGAAATTCAAGTTAGATTCTGCGGGGTTCATAAAAAATTTAGATTACTATTTGGGTAGTCCGGTTTTAACGGAGAAGATATATACCAGTATCGGCAAGACGCTTACGGCAAAGGATATGGAATATCATCGTATAGATTCTGTACAGAATGCCGTTGTTCAAGATAGCATTCGTAATGCCATGCGCCTCCAGCGACATACAGAAATGATGAAAAATATGATTCTTAATGTACATAGGGACAGTACAGCGTATACCTATTCACAGTACGGTACAGATTTTCTCTCTAAGGCGGAACTCAACCTCAATGCTTACGGCATTCAAGTGCCTGCTATAGCTCCGACAGTGCCTACTACGCCACAGCGTTTAGATAGTCCGCAGGAACAGATTCCGGTCGAAGAAAGACTGGAAACGGTGACTCCTGCAGCTATGTCCGATACATCGAATGTAAAGAAAGTGCTGCGAAAATCTACTAATTAATGATTTACCCTGAGAATGCGATAGAAAAACTAGGCTTTACGGAAATTCGTAACCTGGTAAAAGAAAAATGCCTGAGTGAAGCTGGGCGACTGATGGTTGACAAAATACAACCACAAGTGAAGATGGATCAGATTGATCGCTTTTTGAAGCAAACCAATGAGTTCAAAAATTTATTGCTGCATGACGCACCTTTGCCGGTGGATCATATCTATGCGATTAAACCATTAGCTGAAAAGGCTAAGTTGGAAGGTGCCTTTTTAAGCGAAGAAGAGTTTTACCGTATTCTACTGTCTCTACGGACGGTGTATGCGATCATAAAATATTTTAATGATAGAGCTGGACAGTATGCGCACCTTGAATTGCTATTTGAACATCTTCCAATAGAAAAATCTATTGTCCGATCGATAGAGCAGGTACTGGATGATCGGGGTAAACTGAAAGACAACGCCTCTAGATTGCTATTGGATCTGACACAACAGATTGCAAAAAGCGAACAAGAAGCTCGCAAACGATTGGAGAGCGTCTTCAAACAAGCGCAGGCTCAAGGATGGACGGCAGACGGTAACCTGACCATTCGGGACGGTCGAATGTGTATCCCTATTCTTGCGGAGAATAAAAGAAAAGTTAAAGGATTAATTCACGACGAATCAGCTACTGGACAAACTGCTTATATTGAACCAGAAGAGGTGTTTCACCTTAATAATAAAGTAAGAGATCTGGAATTTGAACGTAGGAGAGAGGTAATTCGTATTTTGACAGATCTGACAACCGAACTCCGGCCTCATGTACCGTTGTTATTAGCATACCATGGGTTATTAACCAAACTGGATTTTGTTCGCGCAAAGGCACTATTTGCTCTCGATATACAGGCTAATATGCCTATACTATCCAAAGAAGCGGGGATCAACTTAGTACAGGCAAAGCATCCTCTGTTATTCTTGAATTCGCTTAAGGATAGTAGCCATTCGGTGGTACCCTTAAACATTAAGATCGACGATACCGATCGGATTATCTTAGTGTCAGGTCCCAATGCAGGAGGCAAATCGGTCTGTATGAAGACTGTAGGTCTATTGCAGCTGATGCTCCAATCCGGCCTTCTTATTCCAGCCGATGAAACTTCATCTTTAGGCGTATTTAAGCAGATTTTTGCAGATATCGGAGACGATCAGTCTATAGAGAGTGATCTAAGTACTTATAGTGCACATCTTTCGAAGATGAAACACTTTTCTACCTTCGCTAACGCGCGTACTTTAATTTTGATTGACGAATTTGGTACAGGAACTGACCCCCAATTTGGTGGTCCTATTGCAGAGGCCGTATTGGAGCAATTGAATAAAAAGCAGGTAAGAGGAGTTGTTACGACACACTATTCGAACTTAAAGCTTTTTGCAAGCCATACGGCAGGACTGGAAAACGCATCCATGTTATTCGATAATCAGCAGATGAAACCGCTATACATACTGCAGGTGGGCAAACCAGGTAGTTCTTATGCTTTCGAGATTGCAGAAAAAATCGGACTTTCGAAAGAGATTTTAGAGTCGGCAAAGCAGAAAATTGGTGTACAACAGAAGAAAGTAGACACACTGTTGGTTGATCTCGAGCGGGATAAAAAGGAGGTGTTCGATACGAAAGTTGCCGTAAATAAACGAGAGAAGGAACTGATCGAACTAAAAGAGAAGTATTTGAGCCTCCAAGAACATATCGACGAGAATAAGAAAGAGATACTTCGTAAAGCCAAAGAAG
Source organism: Sphingobacterium sp. xlx-130 (assembly GCF_011007405.1). Classification (NCBI taxonomy): domain Bacteria; kingdom Pseudomonadati; phylum Bacteroidota; class Sphingobacteriia; order Sphingobacteriales; family Sphingobacteriaceae; genus Sphingobacterium; species Sphingobacterium sp. xlx-130. The sequence goes on along the minus strand of NZ_WFKN01000006.1, from coordinate 307,669 downwards.
AAGCTAAAGTGATTCTTAAGGATGCGAATCGTTTGGTTGAAAATACCATTTCTGAGATTCGTTCTGTTAAGGCCGACAAGGAGAAAACAAAGGAAATTCGTTCTAAGCTCAATGCGTCTTTAGATAAGCATAGTGTTCCTTTAGAAAAGAAACCTACAACAAGCAAAGTAGACAAAAAAGAGGCTGATATTTTTACTGTCGGGGACTGGATACGTATTGATGACTCCGGTTCTGAGGGAGAAATTATAGAGATCACGAAAAACAATAGTTTAATTGTCGCTTTAGGAGAGCTTCGTACTGTGGTTAAAATGAACAGAGTAAGTAAGCTAAGAAGTAAGGAAAAGTCTAAGGCCATAAAGAGAAGCTCTGGAGTTTCTACAGGATCTGCTGCAGACTTTCACCCAGAGGTTGATGTCAGAGGCATGCGTACCGAAGATGCGCTTCATAAAATCGAACTTGTTCTGGATCGGGCAGTGATGATCGGCTACCCATCGTTGAAGATTGTACACGGAAAGGGAGATGGCATCTTACGAAAGTTTATTAGGGACTACCTTAGAAAATATAATCATGTGAGCCGATTTGAGGATGAGCATGCGGATCGGGGAGGTGATGGCATAACATATGCTTATATTGGATAGACATGAGGTCCTTGTTTTGAATAGTGAAAATTGTTGGACAAGTGACACAATTATATTGTATATAAAATGCAATTTATCTAAGTTTGGATATAATAAGTAATTAGAACGTCTATGTGGTGTTTTTTTAAATGTTTTTCATTTATTACAGGGATGACACTATGTTTTCTCGTAGCGTGTAACTCTTCCAATACGGCGACAGATGTGAGTACTGTAGCTGGTGATTATTTGTTTCAGTCGGAAAAGGATACCATCTCATTATCATTGAAGCAGGAGAAAGATTCTGTATATGGCGATTTAAAATACGCTTTTTCAGGTAAGGATAAAAATATCGGTAAGATTAGTGGCTCTTTGAAAGATAGTGTAATTATTGCAGAATACGATTTCATCTCTGAAGGAGTTCCTTCTGTGCGCCAGATAGTATTCAAGCTTACCGATGAAGGTCTGATCGAGGGATACGGCGCGATAGAGGAAAGCGAAGGAAAAATGATCTTCAGTGATAAAAGCAACCTGAGTTTCGATCACGGCATGGTATTGAAGAAACAATAAATCTACTTATCCTACTTCTTTAAACTGTGACGGGGTCATTCCGGTTTTCTTTTTAAAAAATTTGGAAAAATCAGCGTGATCGTAAAATCCCAGTCGGTATACGATATCCTTCATAGGAAGATCGGAGACCTTTAGCAACCTTTTCGATTCCAGAATTAACCTTTCCTTTATCAAAGAAGATGCCGGACTGTTTAGTGTCTTTTTACAGATAATGTTTAGGTAGTTGGGTGTAATGTTAAGTTTTTCAGCATAAAATGACACCAATCGTTCCGCCGCAAAATGTTGATTAATTAAAGTTAAGAATCTAGAAAGTATGGGTGTTGCATTGTATTTTTCAAAATCTTTAAACTCTTTCTCGACAGACTTACTCAATAGTAAAGAAATGAGTTTAATCCGGGTCTGTACGATATCCCAGGATATCTCTTTTTCGACGATCTCTTGTTGTATTGCCTTAAATTCGTAAAGCATGGATTGGTAGGCAGACTGTGAGATCTCAAACACCGGGCGTGTCTGGTAGTAATACGATGTCGCAAACTGTAGGGATGGCATAAAGTTTTCAAACCATTGACGACTTATCATCAACTGGTATCCCATGCTTTTTTCTTGGATTTGCCATGCGTGAACCTGTCCTGGAAATAGTAGATGTACTTGCCTGTTTCCGATAGCATATTCTTTAAAATCAATAATATGTTTCCCTTCACCTTTTTCAAACAGCATAATGATAAAAAAATCATGCTTGTGTGGAGATTCGATCAGACGTTCGCCATGCAACTCATGGTACAATAGGTGATCACCGGTGTAGACAGTCTTACTAAATTCCTGAAGGCCCAACACCGGAAAGAAATCTGAGGCTTGACGCATGTTTCAAAGTTTTTATAAAAATATAAAACTTAGCGGCCTTTTTGCTGCCCGAGGAAAGAAATATTTCTCTCGGTAGCAAAAGACGCTAGATAGTGTGTAATAAATGTCTTATTTTCAGGCTAATGTTTTAATTACCTTAATAGATTGACTATATAATGAAAGCCTCGCGCTTCAGCGTGCTGCAAAGGCGTACGCCCCTCTTTATCGGGAATATTTAGTTTTGATCCAGCTTCTTTCAAAATACGGACTATTTGTTGGTATTTCTCGCTGCCATCACCGAGAATGACAGCTTCCATCAATGCCGTCCAGCCTAGACGATTGACATGGTCTATAGGGAAGTTTTTAGTATTCGCCAGTACACGGACTGTCTCGACATGGCCTCTTTCGCAGGCAGGGATCAGGGCCGTTCCGTTGTATCTATTGAAAACATCAAACTTAGCTCCGTTTGCTAGGAATAATTGCACAAGTTCAGTTTGTCCTGTAGCGCCTGCATAAAGAAAAGGACTATCGAGGTTCGAAGCTTGCAGGTTGACATCGGCGCCATACTTTAGCAGTAGCTCTGCTAGAGGCCGTTGTTTATTGTTAGTTGCGATTAATAGTAGCGATCGTCCACTTTCATCTTTGGAATTTGCATCGGCACCTTTGGTTAAAGCAGCTTGTACAGCGGGTAGATCTGCATTATTTACAGCTGTAAGAATATCAGATTGTTGCATTTTATTATCATTTAATGGATGCTCGGGTTGTTTGGACTGGCAAGAAGCTGTCGATATAACAAATGCGAGTAAGAGAATTACTGTTTTCATATTGTTTCCTGTTTAGTAAACAATATGACCATTATACACGAGCGATTTAACCTCCGAGATCCGGGATACGGCTTCCGCAGAGCAACTGGCGTCGATCAGGACGAAATTGGCTTTATCACCAACATTTGGCCATCGTTGCTGACCTTTATCATCTAACGGGACGATACCTACAGTAGCGAGCTTTAATGCTCGGGATAATGCATATTCAGACGAATAACCATACAACTGCGCGGCTAGATTTGCCTTTTGCAAGACACTTCCACTTCCAAAGGTATTCCAGTGGTCTACAATACTGTCATTGCCTAACATGACTTCAACACCATATTTTAGTAGGGTAGGGATAGGCATTACCAGTCCACCGAAGGGGACTGTTGTCACAATTCCAATTTTTGACTCAGCTAGTTTTTCAGCCATTTCCTCTTGTTTTGTTTTGTCGATACGCCCTAAAATGAAGGTATGACTTAAATAAGTTTTACCTTTCAATGCCGGGTTTTCATTGACTTTATCGATAAGGTATTCGACCGTTTTCAATCCAGACTCACCAGATTCATGCAAGTGTATATCGATACCCTTTGCGTGGTCCAGCGCCAATTGTACTGTAAAATCGATTGTTCTTTCTATCGCTCCGTCAATGCTGTATGGATCCACACCTCCGATAAAGTCGATATCCATTTTAGCCGCTTCTTTTAGGTACGGAACAGAATCTGTATAAAATACGCCATGTTGAGGAAAAGCGACAAGCTGGGCTCCGAAGCCCATTTTTTTATTTTCTAATGCCTTTTGAAGGTTTGTTAGCGACTCTAGTTTCGAGGTAGGCTCTATATTGACATGACTTCGTGCGAAGGAGGTACCTTTTGATTGAAGTAGTTCAATTAACTTTTCTGCTTTAAAAGTTGAATTCTTCAATAGCTCAGGAAGCATCTGTTGTTCCATAGTAATCATGCCTTTAACACCACCACTGCCCCGTCTTACCGCTTGCCAGCGCTCACCGTAATACGTTTTGTCCAGATGAATGTGCATATCCTTGAATGAAGGAAGCATAAGAAGACCTTTGGCGTCGATGGCAGCAGAGTCTATGTGGTTCGGACCTATCTTCGTGATTTGACCGTTTTCTATTTCGACGGAGAAAAGAGCTGTTTTTGTCGCTATTACATCGTTACCGTCGTATTCGAAGCCAGTTTCCAGTCTGACGTTTTTTAAGCTTAACTTGTTTTTCATGGTCTGAAATTCTTTTTTTTGAAAACCTGCCGCCGTCAAGCCGTTAGATCCTAGCGACATAGCTGCTACTGCTAGAGCGGAGTTTCGGATAAAATTTTTACGTGATATATGGTCCATATGCTTTGTTCTTTTTTCTGAAAGTGTCAGCCTTAAAATACATTAAGATCTTTCGCAGAATTTTTATGATACTTTTGAAATTCAAGCACTCCTCCGATAAAATGCGGGGTTGGCTCATGCTTGTTGGTGACCTCAACGAATCATGCAAGTTATAGTCAAAGTTACGATAAAGACTCCATTCAGTTACAGGGAGTTTTATAACAACATCTGTATGATTTATTTATTCTAGAGGTAGATAGTGTAGTTGTAGGGTCAAAAAAAAGGTACAGCGATGTTGAAAACTAGACTTTTTATTTTAAGTGTTTTTTTAATTTTCTTTCTATTTTGCAGCCATACGAAAACCGAGCTTGTGGCCTCCCATCACGAGACAGGGAATGTCTCTAAACAAGAAGATGAGGTACAACAATATTTAGAAGATGACATTTGAAGATTTACAACAGTTATTTTATCAGGGAGAACTCGATTTATTAATAGAACAGGGCGAGGCGCATATCGAAGCGAATCCTTCCGATCTAGAGAGTATTATACTACTCGCTGTCGCCTATCATGATCGGGTTTATGAAAAGGGGCATGAAGCTGTTTACGACGCAATACAAGAGCGCTTAATACCCTATTTTCGAAAGGTATTACAAGTACATCCGGACCATCAAATAGCGCTTTACAACATTCTTGATTATCCCTTAGGAAATCAGTTCAATTTGTTACAAGTGGGCCGTATCAAACAGCACATCACATCGGATAATAAAACAGAGTTTCTGGGCTATGCTGACCGATTGATTGCTGATGCATCAAATGCGGTGTACGGCTATGACAGTAAGGTTAAGATCTACGAGTCATTAGAGGATTATACATCTTTAATCGAGACTATAGATCTCGCTATTACCTATTGTCAGGAGGCATTTGCTTTTAATCGAGAGCTGAGGGATAGAAATACTTCTATTTTCTGGATGAAGAAAGTGTACGTATTGGATCATACCAAAATGATTTCACAACAGGAACTAATTTCCATTATAAAAGAGGGGATAGATCGATTTGTGAGTAGAACAGAATATAACTATACCGATTTGGCTGAGATGGCATTTGAAGCCGAAGCAATTGATCTTGGGTTAACGATCCTGTTGAAGTTAATCAAAGGGGACAACACCAGTTCAGCAACTCAGGAGAAGCTTGTATTGTGGCATCAAAGGTTCGATGTTTTAATCAAAAATGGATATAATAATCCCAGAGTCTTTTACTACCAGCTTATTATAGAACGGAGTTATCCCGATAGGGTTGGAGTTGCTGCTGATTTTTACTACAACCACGCATTGTCTCTCATCGGGTTGTTTCCGGAGAACTTCGCTGGATATCATTTTGCGGGCACCTATCTTTTTGAACAGGGTCGACACGAAGAAGCACTTCCGTTATTGGAACAAGCTGTGTATCTAGGCGCTAGTGCTACTGCATGGCGCAGAAAAGTGATAGCTGCCTACTTAACGGATGGTCAAACACGAAGCGATATACCAGAATTTAGGGATCTGCCACGCGAGTTATATAACGATGCGATAGAATTGGATGATTTCATCATGGAAGTTGAATTAGAGCCTGATCGGACAGCATTACGCAGGTTGAGCTTAGCACTCTATGAACAAGCACATGAAGCCTTTCGTCGTTATTTTGAAGATAACAAATATAAAAGCGATTATTTCGGTGGCATTCACAATAGGGCAATGAATTGTAATAACCTAGCGATTGTCCAAGCTTACTTCGAAGATTATGGGGCAGCAGCTCTCACAGCAGCCGAAGGCTTAGTATATTCAGAGTTTGAAGAACTTCACCATACCCTGATTGACGCTTTGCGTAGGGGGCAGGATTTTGTAGGATTACAGCAAGCATTGCGCATCTATTTTGCGAATTATAATGCCGAAGAGGTTTCTTTTTACAAGCACGTACAGCATCTAGCCAGTCAGATAGAAGCCGATTACGAATTAGGAACTTCCGAGGATATACAATCCGAGGCTGAGCAGACGTTATATATGATTTATGATCACCATCTACAAAGCCCTGTAATCAGCGATTATGACTTTCGGGATTTCGAAGCAGCAAAGAATATTATTGAAGGAATAATCTATAGATTAATGGAAGATGAACCTATAGAGGATCGCATACGTTATTACGAGAATACGGCAGAACGTTATCCAGATGAAGCACATGCCTATTATGTGCTGATGCAATACTATAATGTAATTGAAGATTATGCTCGTATTAATCAAGCTGCAAAGTCTTACTTAGAGAAAAAGCGAGATTTTCTGTTGAACGACTTTGACCGTGCAAAAACTATATATATGATAGTCAAAACGGATTATTTCACAGAGCGGTTCATCGAAGCAAGAAGACTATTTGCTCAAGAAGATGCCAACCTGCAAGGTATTATGGAACCAGAAGACTATATCCTTTGGCTTGGGTACGGAATAAAAATAAGTGGAAAGTTGAAAGATAAAGATCAAGTTATGCTATTATGTAACCGTTTAGACACGATTTATACAGAACAGGGATGGTCTTACGACCAAGAACTAGAGGATGCCTATCTTGTCAAAGCGCTAAGCTCCTATGAGGCAGGAGCTATCAAAGAAGCGCATGCTATATTGGATTATATCTGTTCATTCGACGATCATTCAGAATTAGCTCAAACCTATAAAAGGACTTGGCGAAAACCAGGATTCTTTGCTAAACTTGGGTTTTAATCGCTTAATTTTTATACTCCTGTATACTACTATGCATAGTATACAGGAGCTAACGCGATCATTCTTAATAGATATATTGAAAAAATATAAACGTCTGAATAACATTTTTTAATAACATCTTATTTAAGTAAAATTAAAAAATAGTTACAGCAGTCTTGTCTCGTATTTATTTATTATTACGTTATAATTATTAGATTTGAGCAATATTGAACGTGTTAAGTGTTGTAGAAAATAATAAGATGGACCAAATGGTTTTGGATTTCCAAGCCGGTAAGCCTGAGGCATACCAGGCTGTGTTCCATCTTTTCTACCAGCCGTTATGTTTATTTCTCACCAAAATGGGATTAGATAGTTTCGTTGTCGAAGAGATTGTTCACGATAATTTCCTAAAGCTTTGGAACAAAAGTGGCGATTTTTTTGAACTTGGCAGTCTTCGGTCGTTCCTCTACGTTAGCTGTAAAAATGCTGCGCTTAATTTATTGGATAAAGAGAAGCGGCTACGTGTCAAGGAAGAAAGCTATAAGTATAGCCAAGAGTGGGTTGATCTTCCGGTCACCCAGCAAATTATTTACACAGAGACTATACAAGAGTTGCATGCTGCCATTGACAGACTTCCAGATCAATGTCAAAAGGTTATACACTTGTTGTTTGTGGAAGGGTATACACCTCAAGAAGTCGCGGATCAATTGGAGGTTAGCACGAGTACAGTGTACAATCAGAAAATGCGTGGTGTTCAGTTACTTCGGAGTATCTTAAACAAAGATCAATTGTTTGTTTTTATGCTTCTTTTTGCAGATGTAATTCATTCGTCTGTAAAATAAAGCTGTTGATCACTAGTGTTTTATGTTTTTCTTTAGAGAATCTTTAGAGATTTTAATCCCTCTTTCTGTTATATAGTTGATTATGGATAGATACTCTCATCATATTGCCCAGATTTTAGTGACAGCTCATTTTTCGGAGTGGACTGCGCAAGAAAAAGCATTAATAAGAGATTGGTTGTCCGAGGATGAGCGGAATCAAGAGGTATTAGACGCTGTCTTACGCAAAGAGGATGTGTCAAAGGATCTAAAATTGCTACAATCTTTCGACACAGCGCATGCTTGGGACAAGCATAAGGCCTTGATAGCTATAGGTTCGCATCCAGAAATCAGAAGTAACACATATAATAAAAAGTTCATCTTCTATTTAGCGGCATCTATAGCTGTAGTGGTAGGCATGGTGTTTTTTAGCATTCAAAAAAGAGTTACAGATCAAGAACATTCTATGACTTCTATTCACCCTGGAGCGAATCAAGCTACATTAAAACTAGCGGATGGTACAGTTGTTCCTTTAAGCACCGGAGAGGATGGCGTTTTGATGGACAATGGACTTACTTATGAAGACGGTGTCAAGGTTGCTGGTGTTGAAAACATTAATTTTTCTTCCTTTGAGATAACTACTCCACGGGGTGGACAGTATCGGATGACCCTACCCGATGGCAGCAAGGTATGGCTTAATGCGGATACCAGATTAGCTTATCGGGAAGATACCTACGAAAGAGTTGTTGATATGGATGGAGAAGCCTATTTCGAAGTAAAGCGAAAATTGAAAAGTGACAAAAATCCAAATGGTGAATTAAAGCCGTTTTACGTAAAGACCAGCAAACAAGAAATCGCCGTATTGGGAACTCATTTTAATGTTAAGTCTTACAAAGAAGATGCGAAAAGCTATACCACGTTGGTTGAAGGGGCTGTCCGTGTACGTACGGATAAAAAAGAGCTTATGTTGATCCCCGGAGAACAGGGAGTAGTTCAGAATAATTCCTTAGATAAAACTCCTGTAGATGTATCTACTGTTTTGGCATGGAAGGAAGGGAGTTTTGTTTTCAATTCGGAGCGTTTGGATGAAATTCTGAAACAAGTGGGGCGTTGGTACGATGTTGACTTTATCATTGAAGATAATAAGTTGAAAGGAGAAAGGTTTGAAGCGATGGTACCACGTTTTGGGCAGTTGGAAGAGCTCCTTGATCTTTTGCGTAAGACTGGTAAGATTAAATTTAAATATGATGACAGAAAGGTGTATGTAAGCGAAAAATAAAAATAAATGGAAGGGTAGAAGCGATTGCGGCGCCTCTACCCGAAGGCCTAAAACTGTAATACAACAATTTTTTTTAAAAACCTAATCAAATGTATGAAAATTATGGACAAGATAACCGTGTCTCGACAGGTTATTTTGCTGGATTAAAACGATTTGTCTGCTATCAACTGATAAGGGGTAGTAGGACATGGAGGAGACAAATTATGCGTGTGTCATTGACTTCTATTTTTATGACTTTCTGTATGATGCAGCTATCTGCTAGTGGCATCGCACAGCAAGTGACACTGAAAGCCAAGTCAACATCTGTTCGTCAGGTCTTTATGGCGATCAACAAACAGACAGGCTACCATTATGTATGGTCTGCCCGTGATGTGGATCCGAATACCAAAATTTCGGTCGATATCGTACAAAAGCCACTAGATCAGGCTTTGGTTTCTATTTTGAACAATTTGGATTTAGGTTATGAAATCGATAATAAAACTATCGTAATCAAAGAGAAATCCAGAGTGATTTCGAGTAATACCGCAAATCGTGTTACGGCTTTGGACGATGTCCAACAAAAGCAGGTATCCGGACGAATTGTAGATGCGCAGGGCAAACCAGTCCGCGGTGTCAGTATCCGTGTGAAAGGAACAGAATTGGGTACTGTGACCGATGAAAAAGGTTATTTTAAGTTTACGCAGACGGTTGACGCGGGTCAAAAGTTAGAGTGTTCTTGTTTAGGCTATAAACCTATGGAGTTAACAGCATCTACCAATATGGGGACGATTGTGCTGCAGAATTTGAGTGCTGAGGTCGAGGCCGTAGATGTCGTTGTCAATACGGGGTACCAAAAAATCAGTAAAGAACGCGCTGCAGGTTCATTTTCTCAGGTTACGGCCAAAGATATGGAGGGCAGGTTGCAGACCAGCTTTTTGGAAAGAGCGGAAGGTTTATTGCCAGGGATGAGCCTCAATTTGAATACTTCATTACTTAATCCTCAGAATAAAAATAATTCCGTAGGGATTGAAGTTCGTGGAAGAGCGACACTTAACGCGGAAGCAGCTCCCTTGATTGTTGTTGACGGCATGCCTTATCAAGGAGATCTGACGGCGCTAAACCCAAACGATATCGAAACGATGACTGTATTAAAAGATGCTTCGGCAGCCTCTATCTACGGAGTACGTTCTTCCAATGGGGTTATTGTCATTACGACAAAAATGGGGAAAGAAGGGCCTGCTAGGATCGATTATGCTAACACGTTATCTTTTAAAGGATTGCCTAGTAAAAAGTACCAGAACCAAATGAGTTCGGCAGAACTCGTAGATTTCCAAAGGCAAATGTTTGGGTACAATTCGACGAACTATTCGTCGATACAAAAAGAGAGATATATGAACGATGTATACCTGATATTGCACGAGCATAAGGCAGGTATGCTATCTGATGAAGAATTGGAGAGTAAGCTAGATGTGTACCGTAATAGAAGCCGCTGGAATCATATGGATGAGTTTTTGAACGGTACCATAATGGACCAACAGCACAATCTATCCCTTTCAGGTGGTACTGATCGTTATAAATACAGCTATTCGTTAAACTATACGCAGCCTGGTGATTATAACAAAGGACGTCCAGTGAATAAGGGGGTCGGTTTTAATGTCAAAAATAATGTAAAACTGACCGATTGGATGAATGTGAACCTAAATGTATTGGGTAAAAATCAGAAACAAAATGGTGATATCGGTTTCAATTATTATGACAACTATGTAGGTGGTAGAGCATCTTATTTTATGCTTCGCAATGCGGATGGCTCGCCAACACATTGGTACGGTGATAAGTCACAGTTTGAAATAGACCGGCTAAATAGTCTGGGACTAGAGGATGAGAGTTATATGCCTATTGAACATGTTAATAAAACCCATGTCAATTTCTTTAACAAATACCTCAATATCAACGTCGGGGCAAACTTTAAGTTAATGAAAGGCTTAACTTTTGACTTGATGTACCAGACAGAGCGCACAGAAGGTTACAACGCTACTACCTACGCGAAAGACAACAATACGGTTACTAGGCAAATTAATGATGCTACGCAGATTGATAAAGATGGAATTATTAAGCGTAACGTGCCACAAGGTGCGCAGTTGTCAGAGCGTCGCAATGACATTAATTCGTATACCTTACGTGGACAGTTGAATTACGAAAATACCTTTGGAGATAAGCACGACATCAATGTGATAGCCGGTGCAGAGCGACGTCAGATTAATAGTCGCTTTACCGATCTCTACAAATACGGCTATGACCCGAGTTCTTTAGTGTACAAAGGTATTAACGAGGACTTATTTGGAGTCAATTTAAAAAATACAGAGTCTTTGTTCGGAAATTACACACTAGAGAAAAAGGAAAAAGGTTTCGAGGATCTCTTGGATCGTTTTGTTTCGTTCTATGCTAACGGGTCTTATACCTACAATCGTAATTTAACCTTGTCAGCTAGTATACGAATGGATCAATCCAACCTCTTTGGTACGGATGTCAAGAGTCAATATAAACCATTATGGTCAGTTGGGGCTTTATATAAATTACCTACGTTCGAGCAAGATTGGCTGGACCGCTTGGCAGTACGTATGACTTATGGTGTAAATGGTAACGTACCTAAAGGTAATGGCCCATATCTCATATCTCAGGTCAATTCACGATTGAATTACTTTACAGGAGAAATGCAGGCTACTATTACATCTCCACCCAACCCTTATTTACGGTGGGAGCGTACAGATATTTTCAATTTTGGTATAGATGTTTCAGTATTTAATCGATTGACAGCCTCAGTAGATATCTATAACAAAAGTACAGCTGATTTGTTAGGACCTACAGCAGTAGACCCTACTTTAGGATGGTCTGTCGTGAACATGAATTACGGTAATATGCGCAACCGCGGGATCGAGGTAGCCTTGAATGCAAAAGTAATACAGTATGATAATTTTAGATGGAATTCTACATTCAATTTTAGCTACAATCAAAATGAAATAACAAATCTTTATACCCAGCAGAGTACGCCTTACAGCTACTATAATACCGTACAGGAGCGTGTAGGTAAGCCAATAGGTAGTTTGTACAGTATTGATTATGAAGGTCTTGATGCTACTGGAGCGCCGCAAGCCCGTAAGGCGGATGGCACACTAGTCAAGACAACACAGCAGTTGAGTGTGGATGATTTGATTTACAATGGTACGACTATTCCTCCGTATAGTGTAGCTTTCCGAAATGGTTTTGACTATAAAGATTTCTCTTTAAACTTTATGTTTGTTTTCAATGGCGGTCATGTGATGCGTTCGGTACGACCAGAGCCTTTGACGAAGTACCCGATGTTAAATTATACCGCCAACTTTGATAGGCTTTGGTTGAACTACTGGAGAAACCCTGGTGACGAAGTGGATGCCGATATCGCTCCGCGTTACATGGCTGGTGCTTCTAACACGGTAACAGATATTTACTCTGCAGGCGATCGATTTGTGGAACGTGCAGACTATATTAAGTTACGTGATATCTCGTTAAGCTATAATTTACCGGCCAAGTTAGTAGAAAAAACACCATTGCGTTATGTTCGTGTTACTGGTCAAGTAATGAATGCGTGGCGTTGGGCAGCTAATAAGCACAATATCGATCCAGAAGTATGGTTCGGTTATGGAAGCACTCCTAGCAATCTTCGCCTTCCGGAGGGATACCGCCCGCCAAGTTCTCCCTCAAGAGGTGTTTTGGCTCCAATAACTTACAGTTTCGGTGTATCGGTTGGTTTATAATTCATTTAATTATCAAAAAACATGAAGAAAGTATTTTCTATAGCTTTAATAGCTTCTATATTCCTTTCAAGTTGTAACTCTTATCTGGACGTGAAGCCTAAAGGGTTTACGATACCAGAATTGCTCAATGACTATCAGTTACTTTTGAATGATCAAGGTCTGATACGTGCCTCGCCAGTATTTTCTAACTACATAACAGACAACATTTTGTCAGGCACTAGGGTCGACGTGAATAGAGGAGCAAGCTTTGACTATTATTCGACATTCCAAAAGCGTTTGTACACTTTTGAACATGGTCCGATATTCGAAGATGGGCAGTATGAGATTTATTGGGAAACTGCATATTCTCATATTTTTACGTTCAATGTAATTATAAATAACGTACTAGCTGCCAAGGATGGTAAGGAGTCCGAAAAGAAACGAGTGTGGGCAGAAGCGAAAGTAGGTAGAGCTTTTGAGTATTTATCTTTAGTCAATATCTATAGCAAGCATTATGATACAGCTACAGCAGATACGGATTTAGGTGTACCTTTGGTACTTACTGAAGATATTACAAAGAGCTATGAGCGTGTATCAGTAGCAAAGATTTACGAATTGGTACGACGTGATTTAGAAGACGCTTTACCTCACCTTGCAACCCATTCAAATAACAAGTACCAAGCCCTAAAGTCTGTTGGATATGGGTTTCTAAGTAGAATGGCTCTATATCAGGGGGATTTTAAAGCGGCCTTGGAAAATGCCAGCGAAGCACTGAAGCTGAACGATTATTTGGAAGATTATAATCTGTATACGACCAAGGAAAAGTCTACTTGGGGAAGGGTACATCTAAAAACAGATGTAGACGAAGAATTTCCAGAAATCAGAGATAATAATGAGGTTCTTTGGGGACGAATGGGGACAGCATCAAACGGATCATTAAATACAGAGGTCTATGCTTCAAATGACTTGATAGATACTTACAAGCGTAACTTGGATGCAGATGCTAAGGACATGCGGTACGAATTATTCTTCTGTCGTGACAGTGCTTCCTTTGGAGCAAATGTAATCCGCTTTCCTGGTCGGGTGCTGTGGGCCCCATGGATAGATTTCAACACTGGGTTCGGAACACCTGAGCTGTACCTGATCGCAGCGGAAGCAGAAGCTCGTATTGGCTCTACAGCAGAAGCATTGCGTTTGATTAACACGTTAAGAGATAAACGTATTGAAAACAATAAGCATATTACCGGTTTGAACAAAGCCCAGACTTTACAGCTAGTTTTGGACGAACGTAATAGGGAAATGCCATTAATCGCGAGTACGCGATTGATTGATTTAAAGCGCTTACACAAGACAGGCGACTTAACCAAGGACATAGTCCATTATGTAGAAGGAAAGGAATTCCGGATGTCATCAGGTGATGCACGAATGATCCTTCCTGTTGCCCCAAAGGCATTGGATATTAACCCCACCATGCCGCAATACGAAAGATAAATCCAAAGGCGTATTACTTTGCAGATCGAGCAACGGTAATGCGCCTTTAAATATTTTAGAAAGCAAATTAATACCTATGAACCGTATTATATTTAGTTTAGTTTTCTTTGTGGCTTGTACATTTGTACAGGCCCAAGAAGCTATCCATTTTAAGAAAATAAGCCTTTCTGAGGCTAAAGCACAAGCGAAGGCAAGTGGCAAGTTGATATTTGTCGATGGTTATACCTCTTGGTGTGCACCCTGCAAATGGATGGAAGGCAATGTCTTCAATCAGGTCGATGCGGCAAAGTTTTACAATGACAATTTTATCAATATCAAATTTGACTGTGAGGTAGGAGAGGGGATTGATGTGGCCAAGCAGTACAATATCCGTAGTTTTCCGACTTATCTATTTTTGGATACGGAAGGCGAGTTAATGTATCGCTCGCAGTCCCGAATGGAAATGCAGGAATTTATCGCCGAGGGCAAGCGTGCGTTAGATCCTAACTTTCAGATTCCGACTATTCGTGCCCGTTATAAGGCTGGTGAGCGAAGCCCGAACTTTTTAGCCGCTTATATTACTACTATGACCAAGGTGGATCCCGTTTCGACAGAGGAAGCTAAAAGTGCTTTGGATGGAATTGCCGATCCTTCATTCTTAAAGTCAGAAGCAGGCTGGAGCATCATTGAGCTATTTGGTCAGAGTCCAAAGGATAAGTATGGCAAATTCTTTATGGACAACCGTCCATATTTCAAAGGCATACTTTCTGCGGAGGTATTTGAGAAAAAAGAAGCTCATCTGATGAAATATGCGATGTATGATTATATCCGTACTAAGGATGAAGCACAGTTTAAAGAAGGTCTAGCTTATTTTTCAAGTAAAACGGACGAAGCAAGTCAAGTCGATGCAGCGATGTTTAAGGTTGAATGGATAGCAGCTCATGGCACTGATAAGGAATTTATCGATTACACAAATCACTTGCGCAAAGGTCTGTTTAAGCAGGAAGACGAGCGGTTAAGTTTTATCGCTCGACGCTATTCGGGCAAGTATGGAACAAGTAAAGAGCCTTCTGCAAAAGTACTGAAGCAATCTTATGTATTGGCAAAGCAAGCCGTAGCTCTAAATGAGAATTCTTATTCCAATCAAGGTACTTTTGCAGAGATCTGTATCACCTTGAAAAAGAAAAAAGAAGCTGTAAAAGCAGCTGAAGCGGCACGCGCTTTGGCAGAGCTAGAGACCTCTAAAATTGTAAAGATAGCTGATGCGCTTTTAGCTAGAGCACAGGCATTGTAACGTATATGAAAAAGATGAAAGCAATGAAAAATATCCTTTGGACTCTATTGTTGGGCGGCATAGCCATAGGGCAGATACAAGCGCAAGAATTTGATTTCACGATTAAGTTAAAACCAGGTAAAGACGTACCGAAAACGGCAAAGGTATTCGTTCGTTACTTTGTTGATAGACAATTGGTCTTGGATTCGGTGGTGTTCAATGGTAAAGCACAGCGGTATACCAACAAGTTGAACGAAGCAACGCTAGTGAATCTCTACTATTCTCCGGAGGGCGATTCTTTTTTCAGTCGCAACAGGGCCAAAAGATTAGACAAAGTAGATCTATATGTCGATAAAGGAACCACCACAATAAGTTTTGGAAAGGAGATTGCTCAGGCGCAGATTAAAGGATCTACAATTCAGACCGCATTTGCACATTACAGGAGTTTTATGCAGCCAATAGATGTTCAGATAGATAAACTGATGGCACAAAGATCTACACTCTTTGGAATGAAGGAAGAGGGAAAAGTAGAGCTTGAAAACGTGAATCTAGCTTTAGCGCAGATCGAAGAAGAAAAAGCAAAGGCCAAAGAAGTGTATATCAAACAAAACCCCAATTCTTATTTTAGCCTTCTTGCGCTGAAAGAATTAGCTGGGTATGATATTGATACCGACTTTATAGAGCCTTTGTTTTTAAGCTTGTCTCCTCAGTTGCAGGCAGGTCAAGAAGGGCAATTACTTGCCTCAGAAATTGCTATCGCTAAGCTCGTAGGCGTGGGCAAACAAGCCCCCTTATTCAGTCAACCCGATACGAAAGGCAATATCGTGAAGTTGGAGGATTTTAAAGGTCAGTATGTATTGGTCGATTTTTGGGCCTCTTGGTGTGGCCCTTGCCGGGCAGACAACCCTAATCTGGTAAAAGCATACCATGCATTTAAGGATAAAAATTTCACTATCCTGGGAGTATCACTGGATAAGGAAGGCAAGAAGCAGGATTGGCTCAATGCGATCGAGAAAGACGGTTTACCTTGGCAGCAGGTCAGTGATCTTACGGGCTGGAAGTCGGAGGTGGCTGCGTTGTATGGTATCAAGGCAATCCCACAGAATTTTCTCATAGACCCCAATGGAAAGATTGTCGCCAAGAATCTCCACGGTAATAGTCTAGAAAATAAGCTTAAGGAATTGTTGTAGTACAGACTACTATTCCATTTGGGGACTCAACACGAGTCCCCATTTTTATTAGACCGAAATACCGAAGTCCTCAAGTATTTTTAATAGTTAACTTCACCTTCCTCAAATTCAATTTTATTGGCGCCTAAGATTCTGGTTCGTGTGAGTGATTTAACCGGTACACCTAATTCAAGTAGAAGTTTATGACCCCGCTGAACTAATTTTTCAATGATAATGTCCATTCCCAGCAAATGAGCACCGGTCTTTTGCACTAGATCATATATCCCCATTGCTGCGCTGTAATTAGCCAAAAAGTCATCGATAAATACCACCAAGTCTACACTCAAAGCTTCAAATAGCTTTTATAGGTACAATACCTTAGGATAACAAATCACGTCTAAATTGTTTGTTATCTTGAGTTTTCAAGAATAAAAACATATATTTGACAAAAATAGAAAAACATAATAAAATGTCTTTTCTTTCCGTATAAATACCATATCGCAATTTTGTTTCTCCTACCCGAGAGAAGCCTTGTACAGCTAGCAAGTGGCAGTACATAGATTGGATATGGGAAAAATTAAGTTTCAGTTTTTTACTTTTTTACAAGCGACAATATTGTTTCATCGGTATATTTTAGCCGATGGATACACTATTTACATTATTCTTTTGAAATGAATATTTATCCGGAAAACTTCGAACAAAAAATAGATTTCGATACCATTAGACAGTACCTCAAAGACTACTGTTTAAGCCCATTGGGCATGGAGAAAGTAGATTCCATGACCTTTGCCACAGATTTTAAAGAGATTTCTAACGCACTGATATGCACCAGTGAATTATTAGAGATTATCGCTAGCAAGGAGAGCTTCCCTGCAGATTTCTTTCTAGATATTCGCGTGTCATTGCGGCAGATTGAGAAAGACAGTACCGCTTGGCTATCCGAAAAAGAAATCCCTCTTTTGGCAGACTCGTTAGAGACTATAATACAGATAGTAGATTTCTTAAATAAAGAAGACAATGAAGAAAGAGGATTAAAATACCCTACACTCAACAAGCTATCAAAGTTGATCAAGACGTTTCCTGCTGTAGTGCAAAAAGCTAATTTTATCTTAGATAAATCCAATCAGATAAAAGATAACGCCTCCAAAAGGCTATCAACTATCCGCAAAGGTAAGGTAGAAGCAGAAAAAGATATCATAAAAGCTATGGCTACTGCATTAAGGCAAGCCCAGACACAGGGAATTGTAGACCGCGACGTTCAGGCTGATTTCCGTGGGGGGCATTACCTTATCCCAGTTACTGCAACAAACAAAAAGAAGATTAAAGGTATCGTCCGCGACAGTTCAGGAAGTGGTCGCACATTTTTTATCGAACCGGAAGCGGTTGTTCAAGCATCGATTCGACTCCGAGAGTTAGAAAATGAGGAACGACGTGAAGTCTTACACATATTGACCGAATTTGCCAATTTCATACGACCGGATATCACAGATATTTTGAATTCCTATGACTTTATGGCGATGATTGATTTCATTCGTGCCAAAGCGTTGTTTGCAAGCAGAATCAAAGCAACAATGCCCCTGATCGAAAACAAACAACAGGTTGATTGGTCAAGAGCAATTCATCCTTTATTAGAGATCACCCTACGTCAACAGAATATGCAGACCCATCCGTTGGATATACGACTTACGCGTGAAGATAGGATTTTGGTAGTCTCTGGAGTGAATGCTGGCGGAAAATCACTCTGTCTGAAGACCGTAGCGTTGTTACAGTACATGCTCCAATGTGGCTTATTGATTCCCGTAGACCCTAGGTCCAAAGCAGGGGTATTCCAACACCTTTTCATGGATATAGGCGACGGACAAAGTGTAGTGAACAGTTTAAGCACATATACCTCACATTTACGTAATATGAAGTTTTTTGTTGAAAATCATAACGATAAAACACTGATGCTCATCGATGAATTTGGGGGAGGTACCGAGCCACAGATAGGTGGGGCTATAGCCGAAACATTACTCGATCGTTTCAATAGTAAAAAAAGCTTTGGTTTGATCACCACCCATTTCCAAAACCTCAAACACTTTGCTTACAGGACCGCAGGTATTGTTAATGGTGCGATGCTGTACGATTCGGAAAATAACCGACCGATGTACAAGTTATCGATCGGCACACCGGGTAGTTCATTTGCGATCGAGGTAGCTAGACGGATCGGCTTGGAAGAGACTATTATCGTTGACGCTTCCAACAAAATAGGAAAAGAGTTTGTCAATATGGACGAATTTTTACAAGCCATATCACAGGATAAGTTATACTGGGAGAGTAAGCGGAAAGAGTTAACAGCAGATAAATCCTACAAAGAATCAATTGCTTCACCAACCCTCCTTCCGCTAGCACAAGTAGATTCACCCAAGCACGCGAATGTCACTTTAAGTGTAGGAGACAAAGTATGTATGGTAGATCAGACGGCGATAGGGGTCATCTTAGATATATCAGGACGTCGTGCTACAGTCGCTTTCGGTACGTTGGAAACGAAAATAGCATTGGATAGATTACAGACTGTCCGCTAGCAGTACAATTTAGGCTGTGCAGATAGGATCTGCACAGCTTTTCGTTATTAGCTCTTGTATATATAAGTAAATTAATCCAAGAGATATTTTAGTCTTTCCAAAATAAGGCGATTATCTATTTAACATAATTATATTTATTGTGTTACTTTTCATTTTTCTTACTTATAGTAAGATACCTTCGTGCCTATATTCCAACTTTCATAGTAGTACAATAGGGGATAATGCTTATATTAGTGCAGATTGATTATCATAACAGTAAGGATTATGAATATAAAAATACTGACAATGTTTATTTTAGCCGTAGCACCCATTTTTGTTATTGCTCAATCTCCCCGCAAGAAACCTAATATAGTTTATATTATGAGCGATGACCACGGCTATCAGGCAGTAAGTGCGTACGGCTATGGGCTCAATCATACGCCACATATTGATAGATTAGCTGACGAGGGAGCATTGTTTACACGGGCTACAGTTACCAATTCATTATGTGCTCCCAGTCGAGCAGTATTATTGACCGGAAAACACAGTTATATAAATGGCAAAATTGACAACGAAGCCACCTTCAATTGGAATCAGGATAATTTTGCTAAGATATTGAAAAAGAATGGTTACCAAACAGCACTTATAGGAAAGATTCATATGGATGGACTACCGCAGGGGTTTGATTATTCCGCTGTACTTATCGATCAGGGCGAGTACTACAATCCTAATTTCATCGTCAACGGGAAGAAGCAACAGATTACAGGGTATGTTACGGATCTAACCACGGATATGACCTTAGATTGGATCGCTAAGAGGGATACAGCTAAACCATTTTGTGTATTATATCATCAAAAGGCACCCCATCGCGAATGGCTGCCCGCCTTGCGGCACATCCAAGAATATACATCTCGAACCTATAAAGAGCCTGCCACATTGTTTGACAATTACGAAGGGAGAGGAACTGCGGCCAAAACTGCAGAGATGAATATCCTTAAACATATGAATTGGGCTGGCGACAATAAGATTCCACCTGCAATGATGGATGAATTGGGGATCAGTGAGTACCTTTCTTGGGACAAAGCTGCATTTAACAATAATCTGGGACGTATGACACCCGACGAACGTGCGAAATGGGATGCCGTATACAACCCGATTATGGCCGAATTCAGAACGAATTACAGACAGATGTCGGATAGCAGCCTAATGCGTTGGCGTTATCAGCGTTATATGCAGGACTATTTGGGTACAGTAGCTGCAGTCGATGATGGGGTAGGACGTCTTTTAGATTTCTTAAAGGAAAACGGCTTGGACGAGAATACTATTGTGGTCTATACTTCAGATCAGGGATTCTATTTGGGAGAGCACGGTTGGTACGACAAGCGTTTTATGTATGAAGAATCCTTACGCACACCGCTGATCATTCGCTATCCAGCCGAAATCAAAGCTGGACAATCTTCAGATGCATTGGTGCAAAATCTAGACTTTGCACCAACGTTGTTAGATTATGCTGGTGTACAGGCGCCTGACGATATGCAAGGAGAGTCATTTCGCGGCCTCCTTAATGGCAACACCGAGAGCTGGCGCGATGTCATTTATTACACCTATTACGAGTATCCCTCCATACACACCGTAAAGCGGCATTACGGTATACGCACGCAGCAATACAAATTGATACATTTTTATTATGATGTAGACGAATGGGAACTTTATGATTTAGAAAAAGATCCTCAGGAATTAAACAATGTATACGATCACCCGGATTATGTCCAAATACGTCAAAGAATGCATCAGAAGCTAGAAGAAACTCGATTGAAGTATAAAGATTCAACCACAAACGACAAACAGTTTTTACCAGTTTCTAAACCATAAAATTAACGGTCGTTTTAGGTATATTTAAGATCGGTATCCAATTGACGTCCATCCTTTAATGCCTGTTTGTCCATTTGTGTGCCTACTATCGCTCCGATAGCCAATCCTATGGGCAAACCAACCCCCAATAACCCCATATTATCAACAACTAGGCCCAATGCGACACCAAAAGGTAGCCCAAAAGCTGACATACCCAAGGGTATCCATAAATTTCGATAGTAATTTTTAGGTACGAGTTTGTGTTCCTTTTCTAGAAATTTCGTCATCTGAGCTTGCCTTTTTAGCAGTTGCTTTTTTAAACTCTTATCCGAAGAAGGAATAGTGTTAAGCTCTTCAACACGTTGATTAATAAATTCAACGGTTGTTTCAGGCAGATTTTTCTTATTTAGTTCGTAGATTAATTTCTCGAATAGACCAAATGCTTCGTGGAGCTTAGGTGTAATCTGTAGATCGTCTCTTTTCTTTGGTTCGATAATTTTCATTGTAATTTAGGATTTATCAAACCTACGTAAATTCAGTATTATACACAATACAATTGCGTTGAGATAATAAACAATTTTTTTAAACTCCTATTGCCCATTCGTCCCGTTTTATAGATTAGACCTCCATTCATAAAAATTCCAGTCTCACATAATCTAAAAACATATGGAGACTGGAGTTTGATTTGTGGTTAAGGACTGCGCCAGATTACTTGTGAACAGGCATTTTACTGTTCAAAAATTCCCACTCTCGGATATGTGCATTCTGATGTTCGTTACGTACGATTTCATCAAGTTTTCTCAGCACTTCAGGATGTTCAAGTGCTACGTCATTTTGTTCTTTCGGATCCAGCTTAAGGTCAAACAATGACCAATTAGCCTTCGGGTTGGCTTTTACGTCAGTTTTGACCCCTTTCCAATCGCCCAATCTAATAGCCAGTTGACCTCCTTTTTCAGGGTATTCAAAAAAGATAAATTCTCGGACAGACTGGTTCTTCGATTGCCCCATCAGCGTCGGCAAGAACGAAATACCATCCGTAGTTGGTACTTTTGCTCCCGTTAATTCTGCAAGAGTAGCCATAAGATCATACTGTGCACTAGGAAGGTCAGATTTAGTATCCGAAGGAATATGCTTAGGCCAGCGGGCGATAAACGGCACGCGGATTCCTCCTTCGTATACATCCATTTTTAACCCTCTCAGACCACCAGTACTATTAAACAGTTCCGCATTTACACCACCGTTAAAAGTAGGCCCATTATCGCTGGAAAACATGATGATGGTATTGTCATCTAGCCCCAGTTCTTTGATGTTAGATAGTATTATTCCCACCTGCTCATCCAGATAACTGATCATAGCAGCATACGTTGCTAAGGGGTACTTTTGTGGGTTGTAGCCCTGCCCACCCAGATACGGCTTCTCGTTTTCAAAATACGAATTATAATAAGCTATCCACCGATCAGGAGCCTGCAATGCCACATGAGGTAAGGTGTAAGGTAGGTATAGAAAGAATGGCTCGCTGTTATTAGATTTTATAAATGACACCGCTTTTTCTGTCATTTTATCGACTGCATTCTCGTTGCCCTCAAAACGCTTAAAATTCGCATCAGTAGCTTCAGCTTCTGATAATTGGACATGAATAAAAGTCTCTTTATTTTTCAGAATATCCCTTTTACCATTTTCCCACAAATGCGTAGGGTAGTAGTTGTGTGCCTGCTTTTGATCCAAATATCCGTAAGCATAGTCAAAACCCTGTTTATTAGGATCTCCACTCGTAAAGTGCATCCCAAGACCCCATTTTCCGATGACACCAGTCCTATAACCTTTATCCTTTAGCATACGGGCTATTGTGAATGTACCTTCCGGTAGTGGCATTTGACCTCCTTCATCGCGGTCACTGAATCCCCCCATTTCATAGTTCCCACGAATATAGCTATGCCCACCATGCCTTCCGGTGAGCAACATTGCTCTAGCAGGTGCACAGACAGGAGTAGAGGTATAGTGCTGTGTAAACAGCATACCCTCTTTTGCCATCCGGTCGAGATTTGGCGTTTTTATTATCTTTTGGCCATATGCTCCCAGCTCACCGTATCCAAGATCATCCGCATAGATATAAATAATATTAGGCCGATTTTGACCAAAAACATCAGCTAAAGAAAGTAAGGATATTCCGAGTACTAGCGTAATTTTACTTATCATGATTATTTTTCTTTGATACCGATTGGACGTCTTTTATTTCCTTCACGGCCAGTTAAGTAATCACCAAGATCCATTCTGGTTTTTTCCGCGATTTACAAGAGTTGTGTTCCACTTTCGGGGTAAGTTCTTCTATCTTAAGTGACCCGCACCAATAGTTAATTCAACCGCTTCTCTTGACACAAGTAAGAATAAACGATTCGGTTTATCCTTTATTTCGAAAGCTGATTAATTGGAGTTAGTAAAACCTTACGAAACTCAACTTCAGCTCCCTCAGCTTGAAGGGCAATCTGTCCACTATTTGCAGTACAGTCGTAACCTTCGTTCACGAGGTCACCATTTAACCACACTTTTATGATCCGGTCCAAGCATTCAATCTTCATGTTGTTCCATTCTCCGAGCGGCTTCTCCGAGTGATCGGTAAGATTCAATATTCTACGTTTTTTCCCTTCTGTAATCCCCCATGTAGCTTCCTCACCGCGTCGTTCCACCATATTGGGGACATTAACATCCTCTACAATACACCAAAAATCTCCCGCATTTTCATACATCATCTGTATCTCCATGGATTTTGGAAACATTCCGTAGAGCGCGCGCGGAGTAGAAGCGTGTACCAATACCCCACAGTTTCCAGGCTCGCCCGCAAAGCGATACTCTACAGTCAGGCTATAATTCTTATACGAGTTATCTGTTATGATATGACCATTTGGGGTACCCATACTTACCAACTTACCATCCCTGACAAGGAAAGGACTTTTCAAGGCCGTATTTTTGTCCATGTCCGGAACATCGATGTGCCACCCCGTTAAGTCTTTGCCATTGAACAGACTTTTTGTTTGGGCAAAAGAAGAAAATGAAACCGTTAAGCTGATTGCAAGGAAAAAAGATGAAGAACAAAAGTTCATAGATAAACTAGGTTTAAGTTATTATCGTTGCAGCAAACATACATAATAATTTTCTTTTACCTAAATTTGCTTGGTTCAGAATCTTATTTAATATTGTTCGTCTTCTACAAGGAAACCCATACCTTGGTTAGATGGGTTTAAAATAAAGAAAGCTACCGATGACAGGTAGCTTTCTAAATACACGCACTAACTAATAATTTAGTAATTCATATTTATTTCTAGCAAAGCTAGGTAAACTATTCAAGAGTGTATTACGGGTTCCCGTAATAGGCAATTTATTTTCCAGTTATTGATGAGTTTCTGGTACAGCAGGGCGACGTATCTCGATCGAATCATCCATTACTATCACTACATTTCCTTTTTTCCTCCCGTCATCGACATATCTGTGTGCAGATACGATTTCTTTGAACGCGTACATTTTGTCAATAACAGCCTTGCATTTTCTTTTCTCAAATAGTTCTTTTATAAGCTGGAGATGACCAACCGTTTCAGTTGCGATATCAAAACCATTTACGCTTAGAAAAGTCCCATTAGGGTTTAGTAATTTTTTGCACTCCCCAAAGCTCACTTTACCTACGGCATCAAAAATGAAATCGAACCTTTTTTGGCATGTAGAAAAATCCTCACGGTCGTATAAAATAACGCTTTTAACATGTAAACTTTCCATTAGCGCCTTTCCAGCACTACCGCATACTACTGTAAGGTCCGCATCCAGATGTTGCGCCAATTGTACAGCAGCGACACCTACCGAACCCGTCGATCCATAAACAAGAATAGCAGGTTTTTTACACTTTTTGATCCGTGACTTTTCAAAGAAGTATAGCGCTGTATGCCATCCAAAAGGCAGGGCAGCCGCTTCTTCAAAAGTGGCATTGGCAGGCATTATATCAACAACACTTTTATCTTTTACGCTGACATACTCCGCGTAAGTACCAAACTTAAAACCAGTGATTCCGAAAACACGATCCCCTTTTTTAAAACGATTCGTATTTTTTCCCGTTTGTTCAATTACCCCCGCGTATACGGTTCCCAATATAGGTTTCCGAGGTTTGGAAAAGCCTAAAGCCAATCTCATGATCAATTGGAGCAAGACGTTTCCTACCAGTCCGCGAATCTTAACATCACCCGAATTGACAGAGGTTGCCATAACTCTGACTAGAACCTCATTATCTCTACAAAGAGGTTTATCTACCTGCACAATCTGCAACACCTCCGGAGGGCCATATTGCCGGCATACTACGGCTTTCATCTTTTGCATATATAAATAATATAAAATTGCTCACCGAAAAGAGTCCTGCTTCTTGAAAAAAGAATCAAATACTATTTAAGGTTTTTTACAATATTACGAATCGGGCAATGGGCAATGCGTTCACTAAAGTTAAGAAATGACAGAAGTATCATTTTTTCTAGCTTCATAGCGATCTACTTAGATATGCTGATACAATTCATAGGCAGCTTCTTGGCCCGTGTTGAGCTCCCGGTATCAAAAGGTCAAGACTATTTTTGATCAAAGAATATATCGTCCTTTAAAAGTAAGATTTTGAAGTTATCCAATTCAATCCCGGTTTTGTTTGTTAATCCCTCTGAAAAAAACGATAAGCATCTGTTTGTTAGATTTTTGATAAAATATCACAACCTTTCAGCAAGTCAGCCCTGCTAGGAGTAACACATAACGAGTTAAAAAATAACCTATCTCATTTTTTATATGGTTTTTGCTTTTTTTAATAACTTTATATGCACTAAATAATAGCATATGAACTTCTTGAAAGTAAAAACCACCTGGTCAAACAGCGAGTTTATCCCTTTTAAACTCTGTATCGCAAGTATCTATATTATTTTGGGAAGCTACTTCCATTATTTTTTTTTAAACTATTACATCCCACTTTTTATTATCTTCGGTATTACCGTCATATGGACAGTGGTTTTATGGCTCAAGAAAATGAGAGCAGGAGCACAGAAGAGCTAAAGCCCCGAAAAAGAAATTCTTTTCAGGGCTTCTTTTCCCATTAAACATTTACGCCAAAAAAATAACCTACCAAAGCGGTAAGTACCATCGCGATCGTCCCCCAAAGGGTAATTCTAATCGTCGCTTTTACAATACTTGAACCGCCTACACGGGCAGCAAATGCACCTAATATGGCTAGAAATACAATAGCGAAAACATAGAGTATATACTCCATATTATTTACCGGAACCAATAAGGTTATAGCAAGTGGCAGAACACCACCGGCTGTAAATGCTGCTCCAGAGGCCAAGGCAGCCTGTATGGGGTTCGCCTGGGTGATTTCATTCATACCAAGTTCATCCCTAAGATGCGCTTCAAGCGCATTATGTTCAGTCAATTCTATTGCGACAAGTTGGGCTGTTTCCTTTTTAAGGCCACGCTTTTCATAGATCTCTGCCAATCTCTGCAACTCAACTTCCGGCATTTCATCCAGCTCCTGTTGTTCTCTTGCTATATCAGCTTTCTCTAAGTCAGTCTGAGAGCTTACCGATACATATTCGCCTGCCGCCATAGACAAAGCTCCAGCAACAAGGCCCGCAAGTGCGGCAAGGATAATTGGCTCTCTGCTGTTGCTGGCCGTTGCCACGCCGATTGCAATACTAGCGACAGACAGTATGCCGTCATTAGCTCCCAATACGGCTGCGCGCAGCCAGTTGCTTTTGTGCATATAATGGTTGTCCAAATAATTGTCTAGCGAGCTTGATTGTTTATTCGTTGCCATTTGAGTTTGATTTAATTTCTTGCTTGACCAGGTTCACCCAAGCTTCGATTTCCTTTCTATCGTTGTTGGACAATTTAGCATTTCCGTGAATCAGTGTATAGGAATTTAGAGGCATTTCCCCCTTGCTAACAGTTTCCGCGACTTCATCCAGTTTATGTAACATTTTGTCTGAAGAATAAGCGTTAAACTCGTCAAAATTAAGGTGTTTTTTACCGTCGTTGATGTGGCTGGCCAACCACCATTTTACCGGCTGTATATTATTATACCAAGGATAGACAGTGTTATTTGAATGACAGTCATAACAACTCGTTTTTAAAAGACCCAGGACTTTAGGGGGCACAGTGTAATGCTTTTCAATCGCATTTTCTGAAGGAACAGAACTGCTGTTTTTTTTCGTTCCCCAAAATTGGATAACGATAAGTAGAGCTATTGTGGCTAACGCGATTTTTTTAAAAAGTGATTTTCTCATAATGGTTTGTCAAAGATTTATTTAAAGTTAATATTTATGGAGAAAATATCGGATACCATACCGACCGATTTTGTATAATGACCATATCGCAGCTCTAGCATACTTATCCGCCTAACCCCAAAAAGCCCGTTTTGCAAGTTGTATCGGATACCTGCACCAAAAAAATCACTCTTGAATTCCGAGAGATCATAATTATTGGTATAAAATACATTCGAAGCGGTATGCTGCTGGTAAGGAGCAAAATATTTTGCTGCCGTCTGCCGGTAAAAGCGGTAGAAAGGGCTTACCGAGACAAATGGGGATAGTTTGATAGGCGTTTCGAGGCTAATGGTATGCGATTTTATCCCCCAATCATCCGTATAGTAGCGGTAGTAGCTCCGTAAAATAAATTTATCCCCTAGAAAATAGTTAGCGCGAATTCCCAAAGGGATTTTAAAACGTTTGTCCGGCAGGGCTTCCTGATGTACAGTTCCGTCCGTGAAGTATACCCGGTGAAAGGGAAGGCTCAGATAGCCATTCTGCTGAACCAGATCTGCTAGCAATTCCATCTGAAAGTTGTGATTGATGATCTGCGAGTACGCCAATGAAAGCGCAAACGTATTTCTTCCACTACTGCCATACCGATCGTGCTCGCTTTCCGTATCCCCAGGTATATAATTCGGCCGCAGTTCGATCGGTGCGATCAATAAAACTCGATCGATGTACGTCTGAAACTTTGCTGTAAATTCTCCCATCCTGTTGGCCGTTTTTTGCGCCAGGCCCACATTGGCCCCTATGGACTGATAATCAAATTCGCCGGAATAGGAGAGCCCCCCCATCAAGGTGCTGCCTTTTTTTTCATTTTCGCGTGTCCAACCGATAGACGGATAAAATCGAGTATCAGCATAAGAAGCCGAAGAATTAGCCTTCAGGTCGATCCTGTCTGAAGAGGCAGAAGTATAGTGGTCGACCCCTATATCTACCATAAATCTATTTTTTCTATTTTTCTTATCGTATTTAACGAGTGTAATGTCAATAACATTAGAGATATCCATCAATCTTTCCGAACCGATACCACCCGTTACAGCAGAGTTGTTGCCGTTCTGTTGGTAGTAACTGGATACCAGATTGATCTCATCAACCTTTAATTTCCTGGATACATGGCTTGTATCAGTAGGAGCTGTCTGTGCGTATGTGTGCAGCAGAGTGACAATGCCCGCTGCTGTTAAAAATATCCTTTTCATTACGTTTCCGGTTTAGTTAATTACAGCCACAGCCACCACCCGATTTTCCGGCATTTGCTCCCGAAGCTCCTTCGCGGTAAGACTGGAAATTTAGTTCCGTTTTTTCAATCGTTCTATTGTGTAGCACCATTTCCCCGTCGTTCAGTTTATTCTTCTGGTATTCCTTTACCGATGTACAAGAGGAAACAAAGAAAATTGCTGCAAAAGCAAGTACTATTCCCCATATTCTATCTACTGCAGTTTTCATTTCAAATTAATTTTTTTTGATGTATATATGCTGTTATTATCATCAATGATGATACATTCTACCTGAGCGATCTGGTTAATAAGATCCATCGCTGCATCAATGCCCATAATGGCTACCGGAGTAGTCATTGCATCAGCAATTTCCGCATTCGGGCAAATAATGGTGACACTTTTGATGCCGGATACCGGCACCCCGGTTTTGGGGTCGATCGTGTGCGAATAGCGTTTTCCACCGATCAGGACATACTTTTCATAATTGCCCGAAGTGGCAATCGCCATATCGCTCATGCTGAGGTACGAAAAAGGCAGATTTGCACAGTCTGGATTAGCGATACCGATCGTCCATGGTTTGCCATCTGCCTGGCACCCCCATACAGTAAGGTCGCCTGAAGCATTCACAACACCAGATCGTACTCCACGTTGTTGCAATAGTCTTTTCCCCATTTCGGCAGCATAGCCTTTTCCGATTCCTCCAAAGCCAATACGCATTCCTTTTTCCTTCAGAAATACGGTCTTTTTTTTCGGATCCAACACGATGTTTCTGTAATTGACGAGTTTTAGGTTTTCTTTGATAACCGCGGGATCAGGAAGCGCATTCATTTCTTTGTCAAAGTTCCATAGTCGTTTGTCTATCCCCCCATAAGAAATATCAAAATAACCATCTGTAATCTGGCTGATACGTAGGCTACGATCAATAAGGTTGTATACCTCCGCATCCACGACGACAGGCCGTAAGCCGGCATCACGATTTATCATACTGGTTTGGCTGTCCTCCTTATACGTGGACAGCAATTGTTCGATCCGCTGGATTTCGGCAATCGTGGCATCAATATGTTCAGATGCACACTTTTCACTTGTATCGACAACGGTGATCTCAAAGCTATTGCCCATCAGCTTTTGCGATCTGCGAAATTCCGTTAACATCGTCATTGTCCTTTATTGTACAAACGCTGTATCTGACTGGCGAAGGCTTCCGCATTTTCAGCCGGCAGGCCTTCCCAGGTCTTTATGATTTTGCCATCGGCATCCAACACGAGCGTATACGGAAATATACCTTTAGGGTTATAAAGGTCTGCCAGTTCGGCATTTTCCTTTTTAATGGCCTCTAGGGGTTGGTTTTTCTTACTCCGGGGGAAATCAACATTGAGATAAATAGCCGTATTTCCCGAGATCAATTTTTGGAATACGTCCGTTTCAATAATATTCTTATGGAATTTAATGCAGGGTATGCACCAGTCAGAGCCTGAAAAATTGAGAACGATCAATTCCCTTTTTTCAGCAGCTTCTTTTTTTGCCTTTTCAAAGCGTGTCTGTGAGTAGGCCAGGTTTGACAATATCGCCAAAACAGTAGCTACAAAAATAGTTTTCATATGTTTTAATTCTTTAAGTCCTCATTTTATTTATCACAGCAGTTATTCCTCATCTGCTGCATTTTTCAATTTCATCAATAAGGTATAGGCATTCTTTACCACGATAGCTTTACCTGCCAGCTCACTACTGTTCAGTATCTGTATATAACCGTTTTCCTGTGTACCCGTAGTTACCGGCAATAGGGTATATTGTTGTCTTCCAGTTTGCGCAAATACATAACTTTGACCTTCAAAATCCACAATACTTTCTTCGGGCAAAGCCTGCGAGAAGAGGGACTCAAGTTCTATGATTGCATTCATGTACATGCCGGGCAACAATCCTTTTACATCCTGACCAAAGCGGCAGCGTACTTCAGTTGTACCATCCGTCCCGATATCCTTGCCGATCAGACTGATTTCTGCTGGCACTTTTTTATCAGGATCGTTATTCGTGAAGGCTGTCACCTGTAGTCCGTTCATCAAAAAAGTAATATCTTTTTCATATACCTTCAAGCTCAGGTATATAGCGTTAGGGTCGATCAGTTCAAACAATACTTCCGAAGGAGATACATACCTTCCCTTATTAACGTTTACCTTGCTTACGAAACCCGTGATCGCACTGTATATATAGATCCCCTTGGCTATGGAACCCGTTGTCAGCCTATCGGGGTCGATATTAACGAGATGCAGCTGCTGAGCCAATGCATCGAGCTTTATCTGCTGATCGCTCATTTCGGCCTGAGCCTCCTGCATCACTTTATCACTCGCAGCCCTGTTCAGGTTCAGTTCCTTCTGACGGTCATAATCCAACCGGGCAAAGTGTAGTTTTGATTTTGCCTGAAGATAATCCTGTTGCAGTCGAATATATTGCGGGTCTTCCAGTTCGGCAATTACTTCGCCTTTTTTTACCTGCATTCCCGGTAGCAACTTTGTGTTTTTTAGATAGCCGCCCAGCGGCACGCTTACCGAAATCAAACTTTGCGGCGGTATGTCAACCTTGCCGTTCAGCTTTAATTGAGAAGCGATCTTCCTGTCGGATAGCATGGTGGTGGTTATCGGCGCATTTTTTAACTGTGCATCGGTAAGAATTACCACATTATTTTCATCTGCGGTAGTGGTTTTCTCTGTATCTGCAGTTTTATTTTTGCATTGGGAAAATACCAGAACACTTAGCAGCAATAGCTGCCTTATCGTGGTTAGTGTTTTAATATTTAGTGCTGATAAAAACATAATTATAGATTTGAAGTGAGGTAATTGATAGATATAATACATTGGCTGAGCATATGTACTGCATCAGCATAGTTGCTCCTTATGGCTATGGCCTGGTTCATGAGTACCACCCAATCCAGGTAATTCACTTCACCGGCCAGGAACTGCTGTTGCGCCGTGGCTACGATTGCATCTGCATTTTTCAGCTCTGCCTGTTCGTACTGTTTAACAATATCGAGGTTGGTTCTATACGTGATCCACAGTTCTTCATTCCTGCTATTTAGTGCAGCATTTTCGGCTTCTAAACGACCTTTTGCAATATTTTCCGCAACACGCGAAGCCTTTATGCGCGCTTTTTGCGCCTGCGCAAAGACAGGAATATTTATTCCCACCTGCACAGAATGGAACCTTTTAGATCGGTCATAATATTTATCATCGGGACCGACACCATAAAAACTGTTATTACTATATCCCAGCATGAGATCTGGCAGAAGTTTTGACTTTTCCGCTTTGGTCTGGGCACGCGCAATCACCTCCTGTTGTTTCAATACCTGCAGTGATGGATTTTCCGTTATGGAATCCGTAAAGAGGACAGGAGTAGCCATGACTTCTACCGGTTGAAAGTGCTTGTCTGTATTCAATAAAAATCTGAAACGGACACCCATCACATGAAGTTCCTGATGCACCTGTTGCAACTGCATTGCTATGGCTGCTTTTTGACTTTCCGCCATTGCCTTTTCCAGTACATTGCTCTCGCCCTTCTGTAAACGTAGTTTTGTCTTTTCGTAGAATCCACTGTACAGACTGTCTGCTTCGATCAATAATGCAGCTTTCTTTTTCCAATAAAGGATAGAATAGAAAGTCTGCGAGACCGCTTTTTTCAGCTCATATAACTTAAGTGACACCTGCAACAGACTCTGTCTGTATTCTTCTGTCAGCACCCTGTTCTGGCTCTTGTAAACAGACGGAAAAGCAAAGCTTTGCGAAAGACCGAAGCGCATATCATTATAAACACTGTTTATCTGACCAAAATCAGCAGCAACGGCTGTCAGTGGTATTGCTGTGCCCGATTTTACCAACGCCTTGTTATATTCAGATACCGTTTTTTCATTTTTTATCTGATGATTATTCGCTACAGCAATATGGATAGCCTCATCCAATGTGATCGGCACCTGGGCCTGTGCCGTCATGATAAATAGCAAGCCGACAAATACTACAGCGAGCGGTCTTTTTTTTACTTTAAAGCCTTTTTCAAAAAGTATATATAACAAAGGCAGGACAAACAGCGTAAGCAGCGTCGCTATCAATAATCCACCGATTACAACGGTCGCCAATGGACGTTGTACTTCAGCCCCTGCTCCATTGCTCAACGCCATCGGCAAAAAGCCCAATGATGCGACACTTGCTGTCATCAGGATGGGGCGCAGCCGAACCCTGGTTCCATGAACTACGATGCTGCAAATATTATTTGCCCCCGTACTTTTAAGCCGCTTGAACTCCGAAATGAGTACAATTCCATTCAATACTGCCACGCCGAATAGCGCAATAAAGCCGACACCTGCGCTGATACTAAAAGGCATACCACGGGCAGCCAATAGCAGTACGCCACCGATAATAGACAAGGGGATGGCCGTATAAATCAGGAGGCTTTCCTTGACCGATCCGAAAGCAAAGAAAAGCAGTATAAATATCAGGGCCAATGCTAAAGGTACGGCGATCATCAATCGTGCCTTAGCCTGGTTCAGGTTCTCAAAAGAGCCTCCATAGGTAATGTAATAACCTGCTGGAAGCGCTATCTGGGTATTTATTTTTTGCTGCAGTTCTTCCACAATACCCTGTACATCCCGTCCCTTTACATTAAATCCGACGATAGTGCGCCGTTGTGCATTCTCACGCTGTATCTGGTTCGGACCATCTTTGATCTGCACGTCAG
Organism: Sphingobacterium sp. xlx-130; assembly: GCF_011007405.1. Taxonomy (NCBI): domain Bacteria; kingdom Pseudomonadati; phylum Bacteroidota; class Sphingobacteriia; order Sphingobacteriales; family Sphingobacteriaceae; genus Sphingobacterium; species Sphingobacterium sp. xlx-130. The sequence continues at coordinate 274,379 of NZ_WFKN01000006.1, read as the reverse complement.
CTAGCTGCGATAGCGGTAACTGGGTTCCCTTAGGAGTGGCTATTAGCAAGCGCTTTATATCTTCCAAGCGGTCGCGGTTCTCTGCATCCAGACGGACCACAAGGTCAAAGCGCTTTTCCCCTTCATACACCACTCCGCTACTTTGTCCCGCAAATGCAGTGTTCACGATATTGTTTATATCGGCAATAGACAAGTGATATTGAGCGATAAGCGGCCTATTATACGTTATGACCACCTGCGGCATACCTGTAGTGGGTTCAATGTAGAGGTTTTCTGCTCCCTGCACCGTATTTACCACTTTCCCTACCAGTGTTGCTGTCTTCGCCAGAGTATCAAGGTTTTCGCCATATATTTTCAAGACCACATCCTGTCTGGCGCCCGTCATCAGTTCATTAAACCGCATTTGTACGGGGTATTGAAAACCTGCAGTAATACCGGGAATCTCTTGCAAAGCCAAACTCATTTTTTCCGCTAGTTCGGGAAATGTCTTTGCGGATATCCATTCCTTTTTGTCTTTAAGAATGACCATCATATCGCTGGCCTCCATAGGCATAGGATCGGTAGGTACTTCGCCACTACCGATTTTGGTAACCACCTTGATGACCTCTGGAAATCTTGTTTTCAAAAGGTGTGCTGCTTTCTGTGTATGTTCGATGGTTGTGTTCAGGTTACTTCCGGTAAGCACACGAGTATCGACTGCAAAATCCCCTTCTTCCAGAGACGGGATAAATTCACCACCAAGACGAGAAAGCGTAAAAATTGCTATAACGAAAAGTACTACAACCGATGATAGGATAAGTTTTGGCCACCGCAATGCGCGTATCAACGTTTTTTGATAAACGGCTTCCAGGACCGCCATCATCTGGTCCGAATAATTCCTTTTTGTGCTACCTTTTCTGTTCAATATCCACGCACTCATCATCGGAATATAGGTAAGTGACAATAAAAAGGCGCCTAGTAGAGCGAAAGCAACGGTTTGTGCCATGGGCTTGAACATCTTGCCCTCTATACCTTGGAGAGACAGAATAGGTAGATACACGATCAGGATGATGATCTGTCCGAAAACTGCGCTATTCATCATTTTGCCAGCCGCAGTCGTGACAGTTCCATTCATTTGTTCCTTAGAGATGCCGTTGAGTTGTCTGAACTGTCTATTATGCATCATTTGGTGCATCACAGCTTCTACAATAATTACTGCACCGTCTATGATCAGCCCAAAATCCAGTGCCCCCAGACTCATCAGATTGCCGCTTACCCCGAATAAGTTCATCATACAAATAGCGAACAGCATAGCTAGCGGAATAACCGAAGCCACTAACAGACCTGCCCGTATATTGCCCAGAAATATGACCAGGACAAATACGACAATAAGTGCACCCTCCAAAAGGTTTTTCTCTACGGTTCCGATCGCATTGTTTACCATCTTCGTGCGGTCGAGGAACGGCTCGATTACCACCCCCTCTGGCAAGGTTTTCTGTATCTGCGCGATACGCTCTTTTACATTTTTTATAACCTGACTGCTGTTTTCACCTTTTAGCATCATGACTACAGCACCAGCTACTTCACCTTCATCATTGTAGCAGACTGCGCCATATCGGGTGGCAAATCCCATTTTCACATCCGCGACATCGCGCAGAAAAAGGGGAGGTTGGTCCGGCTTGTTGATGATGGCAATGTTCTGGATATCTTCGATAGTGCCGATGAGCCCTTCACTTCGGATGTACAGAACTGTAGGGCCTTTCTCGATATAAGCACCTCCAGTGTTCTGATTGTTGGCCTCCAGGGAGTTAAAGACATCTTTGATGCTGATGCTCTGCGCATGCAGTTTATCGGCATTTACCGCTATTTCATATTGTTTCAATTTGCCGCCGAAACTGCTTACTTCAGCGACGCCCTTCACGCCCAACAGTTGGCGTCGTACGATCCAGTCCTGAATGGTACGCAATTCGGTGATGTCATATTTTTTTTCAAAGCCTTTTTCCGGACGTACCACATATTGATATATTTCGCCTAGTCCCGTTGAGATAGGGCCCAATACCGGGGTACCTATTCCTTTTGGAATTTCTCCCTGTACCTGTTGCAGTCGCTCCGCTACTTGTTGTCTTGCCCAATATATATCTATACCATCATCAAATACAATAGTTACCAGCGAAAGTCCGAAACGTGAAAAGCTACGGATCTCCTTAAGACCGGAGATATTACTGGTCGCCTGCTCAATAGGAAAAGTCACCAGTCTTTCAATATCTGTGGCTCCAAATGAAGGGGCGATAGTGATGACCTGAACCTGATTATTCGTGATATCAGGGACAGCGTCGATCGGTAGTCGGGTAGTTTGATAAACCCCTACGACGATCAGGGCTAGTACCATTAACCCTACCACGAGCTTATTCCTCACGGAAAACTCAATTATTCTGTTCAACATAAATTTTTCTGAAACTCGTTAACAATAAAACTTTACGCACAGCAGGACATCAGTGTAAGAAATTAACTACGGAACCATAAGAAACATCCGGGTACCCTTAAATAAGATTACGCTAGCGTATAGTACAGTAATGCCGTTAGTTCAAGACGAAATCGATATGTCCTGCAAAAAGGAAATATTAACAGCTTTTTGGGGGTTGCCAGATTGAACGGTGAAAATTGAAAGAATAAGCTGCTACGTCGTATAGAATAGGTTTCTCCTCTTGATTATATAAAGGAGGAGCAGCTTGGAAAAAAATATACGAAGGGGGGATCGCAACGGAGATTACTGCAGCATGCGAAATCACCTTAAAAGGCAATTGCATGTCCCGCTCATAATCGGCATCACGCGGATTGCCCTGCATGTAGTGCATATCCAAAAAAGCCGAAATTGAAATCGAGGGATCTTCTGCGCGGTGCTCCATAAAATGCTCGATCAGTATAGGGAGCTTCCACACCTCCTTGAAAGGAGTGAAAGTGGTCAGATATACTGATAAAAACAATATGGTTACCATTTTTCTCACTATGTAAATATAGTGAGAAATTTAATTATGTTTAATTGAATGTGTAATTTGAAATTGTTAAAAATAAACTTAATAACTACTTTCTGAGCCAAAGAGATATAGGGACCACAATGGAGTCATAAAAAGCCGTATATTAACATCCTATACCTTTCAAATTATATCTCGGCACAGTGTTATGAAACGTAAAAAGAATACCGTATTAGAGCCGTTAGCAATTGTGCTTGTCAAGTCCAAGTCCAAATACACAGCCATTTATAGTTTTGTAACAAAAACGGCTACTTCATATAAAGATCAGAAGCAGCCGTTTATATTTTCTAAAAAAGTTTTAACCTTGATTTTTAACCCGACTAGTCTGGTAGACTAACCTTACCTATAAACGCATAGTCATCAATAGTTTTTAGCGCTTCCGAAATTGAGTAGCCAAGCTGATATGTGGCATTGAGCTTCTTTGAAAGGTGTTTTAACTCAGCTTCCTTTACTTTTTCAAAGATCCAAATAGGATCCAAGGGGTTGGAGTCTTGTTTTGTAATAATTGCAGTATACCCATGGTTCTGAGCATCCAAAAGCCTTTGCTTTGTAATGTTTTCTAATCCCATATAGCCTAATGTACAAAAAATACCCTTAATGGGCAACTTGTTAACCGATTTTATCCCGATTCCGATTAACTTCTATATCTGACATCTACAAATCCGATGCTATTCCAATTCGTTTTTATTATTCAATACACTTTTCATTATATTTATAAATTTTAATGCATTACAGTCATTATTGGGTAAGACAAATTACATGTACAGGTTCGAAACATAAGATCGTATGGTTTGTTGTTCATTCTAAAGCAGCATATGAAATACCCATTTGGCATAAAACCGCACATACCTATTGAGACAGTAGCAGAGAAATCATGAAATAAAAGCAAAGCATTCATGAGTTCTGTGGAGAAGTTAATAAATACACGAATAAATATCATCGTATGAAAGAGGTTATTGTTGAACTACGGAACGTTAATAAAATATACAAGACAGGTGATACAAAGATTACGGCTCTGGCTTCTACCGATATTCGGTTTGAGACCAACAGCTTGACCCTAATAATGGGCCCTTCCGGAAGTGGAAAAACCACCTTACTTTCAATATTAGGTTGTGTTATTTATCCTACTGAGGGCGAGGTGTATTACAAAAATCAAAATATTACAAACTTTAAAGAAAGAGAACTTGCCAAAATCAGGCTTCAAGAAATAGGATTTGTGTTTCAACACTTCAATTTGATAGAGCCACTTACCGCCTTGGAGAATGTTATGCAACCCTTACTCTTACAAGGATTGGCACTACCTGTAGTTAGACAAAAGGCCAAAGAAGCATTGGTAAACATCGGTCTCGGAGATCGTTTAGAGAACCTACCTAAGAAACTTAGCGGAGGCCAGAAACAACGAGTAGCCATAACGAGAGCGTTGGTAACAAACCCTTCTATGATCCTTTGCGACGAGCCCACGGCATCACTAGACGCCAAAAGTGCCGAAGTCATTATGCGTAAACTACAGGAATTAGCCACTGCTGGCAAAGCAGTAGTCATTGTGACCCATGATCTGCGGTTACGGAAATTTGCCGACAGAGTTGTATACGTCGAAGAAGGGGTGGTATCTAATACACTTAAAAATGAAGAAGATTATAAATAACTCTGCCCTGGTATGCTTATACCTGGGATTTTCCATTTTACAGTCCTGTAGTTCATCAAAAAAAGAATCACAGGATGATAAACGAGCGCAAACCATACTCAATGAAGTTACCGAGACCAGAGCTATTGGAAAGGTCACCTCAGTTCAAGGAGATGTACTGATATCAAGTCCATCCGCAGGAATTATTAAAGAAATATTTGTTCAAGAGGGCGACTCCGTGCATGCAGGTCAAACACTGATCACTTTGAAGTACGATAATACGGATCTCGAGCTCGAGCAAACCAGAGCACAGTTACAGCAACTACAATCTAACGAAAAAGTGACTCTTGAAAACATAAAGAATGCGGAGATCAAGCTTCGTGAACTGGAGGGAAAATACCAGACTTCCAAAAGACTGTTTTCCCAAAACGCGGAAACACGAGAGAATCTAGAAGGTGACTTATCCAATTGGCAACAACAAAGGTCCAATCTGCAGGGCCTTTATCAACAGTTAGAAGTCCATCGCGCCCAAGAAAAAGAACAACGCATAAAAATTGAAAAGGCAGATAGGCGCTTACATGATCTGCAAATCAAAGCCGCCGTTTCGGGCACCATCAGTGATTTTCCGGCACGTATCGGGCAAAGTATCAGCAGTACCGAAAAATTAGGTACCATTATTCAAATCGAAAATCCGATAATACAAGCCGAAGTCGATGAGTTGTTCGCTAATGATATTCGAGTCGGACAACACGTAGAAATATTCCCTGTAGGTAGATTAGATAAAGTTTCTAGCGGTAAAATATTTTACATCAGTCCGATACTATCCAACAAGTCCATATTGTACGAAACGGCTAACGAAGCCGTGGACCGCAGGGTACGTCAGGTTAAAATAGAGATTACCGGACCCAACAATCTGGTTATCAACAGCAAGGTAGACTGCATAATAAAGATTAAGTAATGTTAAGAATAGCCTTCAAATTCATCAAATTTGACAAAGCCAAAAGCATTGGTGTGATTACAGCTATTGTGATCAGCATTTTCTTGATTGGTCAACAGCTTAGTTTACTGATTTTTTTAATGGGGTTAATGGGCAACCTTATCGGCAACGCTCCTGTAAAAGACAATCAGCTTTGGATCATCGAAGGACAGAGTAAGAATATTAATATCGTAAATAGCATAGACCAAAGGTTGGTATACCAGATCGGCAGTCTTCCTGATGTCAAAGCCGCTTACCCGGTTGTACTCGCTTCCGCTCGTGTTTCCTTCTTAGACGGCAAGACTGCTACCGTTACCTTGGTAGGCGCCGACGCAACTCAGTTTATCATGGGACCCGTTCCCGAAAAAATAGTCGAAGGCAACCTCAGTTCGTTGACAAATCCGAATACACTTTCGGCAGAGATTTATAGTGCAAAAAGCTGGGATACCCAACTGTCTCTTGACAAAGCCGTAGAAATCAACGGAAAGGCCGCTCGTATTGGACTATTGACAAAAAATGCCCAGGCATTTGGCGCCAGTCTGATGTATACCAGTCTAGAAAATGTCCGGACACTTGGCAACGTATCGCCCTACGAGGTGAGTGTGATAATCGTTGATCTAAAGCCCACCACTGACAAGGAGCAGGCTATATCCGCTATACACAGATTGTTTCCGCACTTGAGAGCCTGGGATGCACGTGCACTCCAGAAGTCCACCGTAAAAGAGATTTTGATCACATCCAACATGGGCATGAGTTTTGGTACCCTTGTGATCTTTGCCATCGTAAGCGGATTTTTTATTATAGGGCTCACATTGTACTCCTCCGCATTGGACCGTCTCAAAGATTACGGCACATTAAAAGCCATTGGAGCAACAAGCAGCTACGTTAACAAGTTAATCATTATGCAAGCATTTCTTTATGCACTCTTCGGATACGCTATCGCTATGCTATTTCTATTTGGATTTAAGCTGGGCGTTAAAAATGCAGGGTTAATCATAGATTTGTCCATTACCTTCTGCCTATTTTTATTAGCTGTTACTTTATTCATCTCTATCGGTGGCTCTCTATTTGCGGTGCGTAAAATTTCCAAACTTGAACCTGCTTCAGTATTTTAACATGACTCGACTATTACACCTATATTTATTACTGGCGCCATTCTTAACTTTTGGTCAAAGTTTAACGATCCAAGATCTTTGGAACCAATCGGATAAGGACTTAGTTGTGCAGCAGCGCAACCTACAGAAAAAAGTAAAGCAAGAGGAGTTGAACGAACTGAAGACCAATCGGATTCCAGTATTTTATATAGATGCCAACTTGCAGCGTAACCTTATTATTCCCACTACACCTGTGCCGGCAATAGCCTTTGATCCATCCGCAAAGGACGGCGCAGTCGTCCCTCTAAAATTTGCAACAAAATGGTCTTCCAAAGCCGGAGTACAGTTGGAATGGGTTATATTTGATCCTAAGCAAAACCTTGAATATCAACAGAAAGATCTCGCCATACAAAAGGCAAACTTAAATATAGAAGCTTACAAGCAAGAATGGAAGGAGAAAGCTACCTTGGCCTATGCCGCTGTTGTATTAGCGACCAAACAGTATATCGTTGCCCAACAGGATTCTATTCAGTACGATAATATACTCAAGATTTCCAAAATACGTTACGAGGAAGGGCGGGAAACCGACATCAATTACCGGGGTGCACAACAGGAGTTCGAACGTAAACGCATACAACTGGGCGAAGCATGGGCTGTCTTGCTCGACGCCGATCTTGAACTCAGGAAATACATTGACCTAGACAGCATCCCTTATCTGAGCTCCAGCATAGCCGATATGATAGCACTTCTTGAGGCTTATCAAAGCCAAAATTACAACCTATCCACCTTGCAGGTTGATTTAAAAGATTATACATTACAACAGAAAGCGATAAAGAGGCAACTATACCCCGCATTAAAAATAAATGCATACTTTGGCGAACAGTATTTCAGCAATGAGTTTCGTTTGGATAGAGGCTCAGAGTGGTATGGCAACAGCTACGTGAATCTGACGATGCGGATCCCTTTATCTTCTTTTTTTACGGCCAAACCCACATTAAACAAGATTTTGTGGCAAGCAAATGCCACAGGGCTAAATATTCAGCAGGAGCAAAAAGTTGATCATATTCGATTACAGCAAAAACAGGCCAAAATTAATGCAGCTAAACAAAAGCTCGATCGCTTAAATGTCATCGTAGACCTGACGCAATCATCTAAGCAGTCCCAACAGGCGTTGTACAACGAAGGCCGTGCCTTATTATCCGACCTGAATCAATCGATTATTCAAGTACACCAAGCGCAGCGCGCAGTATGGCAGCAATCTTTTGAGCTTATCAAATTAATGATGGAGTAAGTTGCCGTTACTCCATCATGCTTACCAATAGGTCGTTTTTTTTTCTACTTCTTAGAAGGGGGCATTTTCATTTCTTTTGGTTTCATCATCTGATGGATTGCACCGGTATGGTCGAGATACTGGTCCGCTTTCAGCTGCACGACTTTCTTATCTTTCATCACCACCTCCCCGTTGGGGCGTATCCAAACATCGCCAACTTTGGTTTCTTTGGTCAATTGCATCGATTTACCATCTTTCATCTCCATTATTTTTCCATCTTTCCAGCACCAATGTTGCATACTGTGTTCCTTTTGCATGTGGTGTTTCTCCTTGTTGTGTTCCTTTTTTTGTTCTTGAGCCGAAGCACTAAATCCGATCCAGGAAATCAATGCTACTGATAAAACTAACTTTTTCATGTTTTAAAACACTATTAAACCCTAAGGATGAATTCCTTAGGACTGTAATAACAAGCCGTGAACCATAAAGTTTTCATAATAGAACGCTTTTTTCTAGCATCTGTTAGTACTTGCCGTGGCATAGGTCACGGGGCAGTCCGGCCATTTGTTTTGTCTTCCTAATACGTCTTATCGATTCAGTAAAAGCGATTCCAAGACCAGAGAGCTCGAAATTCAGCCTTATAGAGTCAAAGAGGAAGGATAAAGTAATCTTTCTATTAAGGAGAAACCTTAGTTTTTATAGTTTAAATGAGAAATTCACCGTGATCGAAACCGTACTTTCGAGCTTAAGATAGTTCCAAAAAGCCAGTTGGTTATTGCTATGAGACTTTAATATAAGCTTATTGGGAGGGGAGGCAGGATCTCGAGTGCAGGGTACGTTTCATTTTTAATCGAAAAATCATCATTCCTGCTGTAGGAAATCTATTATTTTAATGTTTATATTTGACCCTCCACAAACTTTGGGTTTTAAGTCGTGTTTTTTTACCCCAGGTTTTGTACGGTGAATACAATTATGAAACCCAATGATCATCAAGAACGGTTGTTACTTTTAGCGTTGAATGCTGGAAGTGAGAGTGCTTTAGATTATTTTTTTTATAAATTTTATCCATTATTGTTTCTTTTTGCCAAAAGACTGATGAACGATGAAGCTGCTTCTGATGAAATAGTTCAAGATGTATTTGTAAAGCTGTGGCAGGGCAAACATAGTTTCCAAACTGTCGCATCTTTAAAAGCATTCCTATATATATCGACAAAAAATGGTTGTTTAAATTATATAAAGAAAAGCCAGAATAGAGAAAAATATGAAGAGTACTATGTCAAATTAAGTGAGGGTGACGAACAGCCCGTTCTGAACCAGATTATTCGCTCCGAAGTCTGGTCAAACCTTTCATGCGCCATAGATAAACTACCAGATCAATGCGGCAAAATTATTAGAATGTTGTTTGAGGAAGACCTGAAGCCTAAAGAAATCGCCGAGAAGTTAAATCTAAACATCAGCACCGTAAATAGTCAAAAAGCGAGAGGGCTTAGCTTGTTAAAAAAGAGCTTATCGAAAAACGACTTTGACCTTTTGCTTATCATCCTTATTGCAAATCAAGCCGTAAATTTATAAGTCTCCATATTATTATTTCGAATCTATCATCCTATAGCACCAAATTTTTAAAAAAAAAGTGATTTTGGTTTGGACAAAAGTCCGATCATAGTTGTTTTTAGAGTAAAAGCCCCGATCTGCAACCGTAAATGAACTTGTATCGGGCTAGACCTAAATGTTAAAAATGGAAAGAAAAGATATTAAACAAGCATATTTTGTAAGCGAGTTGATTGTCGGCTACTTATGTGAAAGTTTAAGCGAAGAGCAATCTCAATCACTTGATGCTTGGTTAAATGAATCCCCAAGTAACAGACGGGTTTTTGAAGAATTAACCAATCCTGAGTTTTTTCAATCGTATAGAGAAGCGTTTAAGTCGGTAGATACACTTGTTGCACATCAAAAGTTTAAAGAAAAGTTAATATTAGAGGCCAATGTCGTAAACACAGAAGAAAATAAAAAAGAAGATGTAACGGTGTTAATGGCGATTAGGTATAAATTCCAAGCTTGGTTACAATTACCGCAAATGCGTTTGGCAGCAATACTGTGCGTTCTTTTTATTGGGTTAGGATTCTATTTTATAAGTAAACACAGCATACCTAGTGTCGATAATTTGTTGGTTAATTCTACTCCGGTAAAATCTGTATCGGATTTAAATTCGGGCGTACCGTTACTAACTCTAGAAGATGGAAGTGTGGTTGAATTGAGTCGTGATCACGAAGGTTTAGCAATTGATTCTGGAATGATCACTTATAGTGATGGAACAGCTATTGCAATGTCTTCACAGGGGACAGAAAGGAAGCTTGTGTTGTCGATTCCCCGAGGTGCAAAGTATCAAGTGTTGCTCGCTGACGGAACCAAAGTCTGGCTAAATTCAGAATCAACGCTGACGTATCCAAGTTCGTTCAAAGGGTATGAAAGGCGGGTAATGTTGGAAGGAGAAGCCTATTTTGAAGTCGCACCTTTAGCCCTTACCAAAGATGGACAGGCAAAAGGTCGCAAGCAATTTATCGTTGAAACGAAGGGACAAGAGACTGTCGTATTGGGAACACATTTTAATATTAAAGCCTATCCTAGCTATAATAGTACGCAGACTACATTACTAGAGGGATCAGTACGCTTAAAGGTTATTGAAGAAGGAAAAGGGACACCGGAAAATCCTGTTGAAATAAGACCTGGACAGCAAGCGACATTGCTTTGTGGGCGTATAACAGTGAAAGAAGTAGAAGTAGCTACCGCCGTATCATGGCGGGATGGTATCTTACATTTTGATAACGAAAGCGTGGAGCAGGTGCTAGATCAGATAAAACGACGTTACGACGTCGAGATAGAATATCAAGGGGAGAGACCGACAAAACGGATCAGTGGTTTTACGTCTAAAGACGGGGGACTAGATGAAACACTATCTGTAATTGAAAAAGCTAGTGCGGTCAAATTTAAAGTCGAGGGAAGGAGGGTCATCGTGATGAAGTAAGAAAGAAAAAAGCCACCCCTAAAAAGAGATGGCTAAGTCTATCAAAAAGCTAACTAATTAACTTTGATGTGCTTTCTCACGGCAAATGGTCGGCACATCATACATTTCAAGACCTAACAAAAATAAGGAAATTGCTGGTAATTCAAATGCACTGGCAGTCTGTTTATTTCTGTTGCAATACTAATTTATGAATATTCTTTATACACAAAGACGGGGTGTCCCAAATTCGTATATAAAAAAACTATGGCTCATTATGAGGTTGACTACCGTTATCCTATTGTGTTCACTTATGTATGTGAGTGCGGAGACATTTGCACAAAAAATCAATATTTCAAAGAAAAAAACGACATTAGAGTCACTGTTTTTAGAAATTGGAAAGCAAACCGGTTATGGTTTTATTTATTCAGCAGACGCGTTAAAGAATACACATCTGGTTGATATTGACATTAAAAACGCTTCATTAGCTGAAGCATTAAAGCTTATCTGCAATGACCAACCAATTTTATTAGAGATTCAAAACAAAACTGTTTTTGTTAAAGATAAGCCTATACATTCGATTATAAGTTCGAACAAATCAGAAGAAGATGGAGAGTTGTCGGAAAATATAGCGATAGATATCAAAGGCATCGTTATCGATGCAAATAACAAGTCCATAAAAGGAGTGACCGTAAGACTGAAGGGGACACGGAGCTTTATATTAACCAAAGACGATGGAAGCTTTCTATTTCGAAATGTAAGCGAGGGACAGATTTTGGTCATATCCTGTGTTGGCTATGTACCTCGAGAAATAAAAGCAAAAGCTAACATCGGAAAAATAGTGCTTGAGCGTAAAAATAATCAAATTGAGCAGGCCGAGGTTAGGGCGAGAAGGTCGGCAGGAACCCAATTGGATTTGAAAGATAAATTACACCAAAACTTAGGACAGATATTAGAGGGGGGGGTACCAGGGTTAACTATGCAGCCATTGGTTACTTCTACCCCAGGTGAAATTATTACAGGAAGTAAAGGTTTGACAATTAAGCAATTATACGAGGGTGCTATAAGTAATTCTAACAATGGTGCCGAAAATCTCCAAAGGTTTCCCACATATGAAGATTTTCTTCGTGGTTATAACTGGTTTAGTAACGCCTCGACTAAGCAATTGATGCAGACAAACAGTAACGCTGGATTAATTCCTCAAATGTTAGGTGCTAGTAGCTTTGGAGCAGAAACCTCGGGTATGTTGGTCGTAATTGATGGTTTTCCACAAGAAGGTTTTCCTAGTGATTTTCCAATGAATAATGTAGAGTCTATAGAGATCGTTACTGATCCCGAAGAGTGCTTGAAATGGGGCCCCAAGGCTTCGGGAGGTATTATTTTCATCACAACTAAAAGAGGAGAACCTGGTAAAGTCAGGATTAATTATCGTTCAAATATTTATTTTTCTCGTCCTTCTGACAATAGTTTGGAAGCGATGCAACTGGCAAGTTCGGTAGATGTATTGGATTACTATAAGGAGGCTTTTGATCGTAAGTTAGTAGCATATTACCCGAAGAATGCTTCGGCCGTTAATCCAGGGACTTTGAGTCCTGCTGAAACTTTCCTTTTTGAATTAGGTAAAGGCACCTTAAGTCAAGAACAATTTCAAGTAAAATGGGATTCTTTAAGCTTATTGAATAACAGAGATCAATTGCGGTCACTGGAACAAAATATTTTTAATCAAAATCATTCTCTTCAATTATCAGGAGGGAGCAAGATATATCAGTACGCATTTAACGGTTTATATCGTAAAAATATATCCCGAAGTATTGGTTCACATGACGAAGGCTATGGTTTGGGAATGCATAACAACTTAAGATTACTAAATGGAAAATTGACTGCCTCCTTGTTGGTGAACTTGAACAATACAAATGGACGTATCACTGGAAGTCAGTATGTTGATTATGACCCTTATCAGATGCTGTTCGATGAACGGGGAAATTATGCATACTATCAGGTAGATGCTCAGCTAAATGACAGAATGATGGCCGCTGGATATTTTAATAGTGGGGTTAACTTATACGAAGATGCTTTATCCAATTATACCAAAACTAGTCGTAATACCCTGAATTCAGACCTCAAAATCAATTATTCAATTTTCAAGGGATTGAATTGGGTTAATTCTTTCCGGATCTCTCGCTCTACAGGTACCAATAATAGTATTGTAGGTGCAAATTCTAGTGAGGCAAGGCTATTATTTAATGACTATGGGGTCATTGTGCCTAATACGACGACAAATAATGATAAGCCATCAGAAGTAATATATTATGTGCCTGTCGGCGATATGCTTAGGAAAACAAATACTTCGGGTTTTGAATATCGGTTAAATTCTGGATTATCTTTTAGTCAAACAATCAATCAATCTCATCAGATTACCTCAAGTATTAATTTTGGACTGGCTAGTAATAGCAGGAAAAATAATCCTTTTAAAACGCTGTATGGATATAATGATCAGCTGGAGGCAGGGTATCCATTCTTAGAAGCCGAAAATGACCTTTTGACAAATTTTCAAGGAGATCAACTGGATTTTGCCAAGTTAAATAGGCCAGCAGCGGTAACGGATAATATTACACGTAACATTAATTTTAACGGTGATTTCCGATATAGTTTCAATAATAGGTATGAGTTTAATCTCCAATATCTTTCTAATTATCAACCTAACTTTGGACGTATTCCAGTATACTCGGGCACGGTGAGTAAGCGGGGTGGAGTTGCATGGAATTTGGGTAATGAACAGTTTTTTGTGGATAATATTAAATTTATGAATAAACTTAAGCTTCATTCATCCATAAGTTCAATGTCTGTTCCAGACTTACCTCGCAGTTCAATTTCTGCAAATCGTTTTGATCAGACAAGTTGGGGAAATTCAGCTATAATTATCAACAGTTTTAACTATGCCGAACAAAGTGGGCAATCGAATAATTCAATAACTGCAGGTATAGATGCCGGATTTTTTAAAAATTCTCTTTTAATAAATTGGAAGTATGATAAAAATTCCAAAGGGAATAATGCATGGAATGGAAGGCTTAAATACGATATTGCTAGTTCAAAGTATTTTAACTCATCTCTAATTAGTCAATTGAACGTTGGATTGACAGTTCAGAACATAAATCCTTTTGCTGGAATGCAGATCATGATGGAGTCAAATTCTGTGACTGGAGGAGGGGGGACAAGCACACCTATTGAGAGTACATCGGGTTTATTGCCCCCTAGCAAGTTGAATAAGGAAGTTGTAGTAAATTTAGGAATCTTAAGCAATCGATATACTTTTTCAGGAAGATTGTATGACAATAACACCTCTGGGTTGGCGCAAGGCAGTATTCCAGCAGACCCTTCTTCGGGGCTATCTTCTAAGGTAAATTACAGTAGAATCACAAATAGAGGTATAGCGTTTTCATTTTCCGCAAATTTTATTCGTAAACCGGAAATACAATGGCGGGTTATATTAAATGCAGCTTATAATGAAAATCGAGTATTAGAAATTCCCGAACAGTCATTTTCTCTAAGGGCGAACTATTTGAGTGCTTTACGAACCGGTTATACGACGGACAACTTATGGAGTTATAACTGGGCTGGTTTAGACACTTTGGGGAATCCACAGTTTTTTAATGGTCAAGGGGATGTTATTAGTTTGCCAGACGGAACATCGGTTATCTATAGCGGTCGAAAGCGAGCACCTTATTCAGGAGGATTATCAACTAATTTAGACTATAAAGGTCTTTTTGTGTCTGTTCGTTCTGTGTTTAATTGGGGGCATGTGATGAGAAGATATATACCACAGATGACTGCGAGTTTAGACAGGAGTAATGTTATTAAAGATCGTTGGCGAAAACCAGGTGATGAAAATATCACCGATGTGCCGGCTATGGCAATGTATGACAGCGATCGTATACTTTCTATCCAAAATGCGAGCAATACGGTGTTGACAGCGGATCATATACGTATTACAGAGATACAACTTGGCTATCGAGTTCCGCGTAACCTTTTAAAAGGCCTGTTTGTAAAAGGGATAACTATTTCCGGACAGGTGGAAAATCCCTTTTTATGGGTTCGTAATGATCTAGGTGTCGATCCAGAGGCAGTAAGTACGAATGGAACAATTGGTTTATCACGACCTAAAAACTATGTAATGAGTATCAGTTTAGAAATGTAAACTAGAATTATGAGAACAAAATTAAAAAATGCGATTTATTGCATATCACTATTATTAACATTCGGCAGCTGCAATTCATTTTTAGATGTTCGACCTAGCAACAATGGTAA
The DNA here is from genome assembly GCF_011007405.1 of Sphingobacterium sp. xlx-130. Classification (NCBI taxonomy): domain Bacteria; kingdom Pseudomonadati; phylum Bacteroidota; class Sphingobacteriia; order Sphingobacteriales; family Sphingobacteriaceae; genus Sphingobacterium; species Sphingobacterium sp. xlx-130. The sequence goes on along the minus strand of NZ_WFKN01000006.1, from coordinate 259,104 downwards.
GATAGAGCCTAGGACAGTAGAGGACTTTGAAGAAATATTGAACAATGTTTTCTTCTCAGAACAGACATATCTGGTAGCTGATTTAATCTCGGATGACTTCCATGTAAAGGATCAAATTTTGGAGAGTAGCGGGACAGGCTCAGCCTATATAAATACCTACTTGTGGAATGATAATGTATTTGGCAATTCTGAAGAAGATGTAATGTACAACGATACTTATAAAGCTATATTACAGTTAAATATAATCTTGGATAATATTGATCTGGCACCTGGGGGCAATGCTGAAAGAAAGTCTATAGTTCGAGCTCAGGCAAAACTGCATCGGGCATTCTATTATACGCAATTAGTTGGTATTTATGGATGGGACTATCAGTCAACGACAGCTAACTCAGATTTAGCAGTTCCGCTAGTATTGAAACCTAGTACAAATGATGCCCCTCCACGTGCTACTGTTAAAGAGGTTTATGATTTTATCTTACAGGACTTGCAAGATGTTATTAATGAAGATAAATTACCCCCATTCGGAAGTGATGTACTTCATCCAGGTAAGGCTGCGGCAAATGCATTATTGGCAAGGGTAAATTTGATGTTAACAAAGTATGACGATGCATTGAAATATGCAGAAGCCGCTCTTTCCTTTAAAAGTACATTGCTTGACTATCGAAAGATGTCTTATAAAAATCCAAGTTTGCCTTTTATGGGTGTTAATGGTAAGTTAATTTCGATAGTTGATCAGAAAGGAAATCCTGAAATTTATTTAGCTAAGGTAGGATATGAAACTGGATTTTATTATAAATATAAAGCCATTTTAGAACCTAGCCATAGTTTAGTTGAGCTCTTTAATAAGCAGCCTAAAGATTTGCGCTTAGCTTACAACTTTATCTATTTGCCTAACTCAACAAAACCTCTCTTAACTTCATATACTGTCGGAGGACTTTCATCTATGCCTTTTAACTATAGTTTGGGAGTTCCTGAGATGATGTTGATTAAAGCAGAGTGTCTTGCTAGGTCGGGCAAAAATCAGGAAGCAATTGACGCATTAAATATGTTGCGCTCCTATCGGTTTAAAGTAACTGATTATGTAGCGGAAATTGTTGAAGGGGATGTACTGGCCCGTATATTGGAGGAACGTAGACGAGAGTTATATGGTAAAGGTGGTTTACGTCTTTTTGATTTGAAGCGATTAAATAGAGAGGGAGTTTATGTAACAAATGTAGAGAGGTATAATGATGCAAAAACTGAAGTTATTGGCACATTGCCGCCCAAATCTCCAAGATACCTCATGCCGTTTTCACCTGTTGTAATTGCTAATAATGAATTAATTATTCAAAATGAACGTTAAAATGAAAAGATTCTTGTCAAATATTATTGTTATATATTTCTTGATAGGTATATACAGCTGTGAAAAGGATCAAGTTGATAATGAATTATTGGCTTATGTGACTAAGAATTTAGCAGGTTACGAATCTGTTCCTGTTAATGGTACTGATTACGTAGTTGTTAATATGGGGAATATTCAAGCTAGTAATAAGCGTGCTCAGTTTCAGGTTATGTTAGAAGATTCGTTATCTCAAGATGTTGCTGTTGAAGCAAAGATTGTTCCTGACGCTAATTGGATTAAGACTTTTGATCAAATTTATAACTTGAATTCTCCTGAATTGGCTGGAGATCTATTTGAGATAGAGGAATCGGAAATTATTATTAAAGCCGGTGAATTGGCCTCATCAGATAAAATTAAGTTACGTCTGAATAATATTTCTAAATTATCCGAAGGGAAGTTTAAGTTTGTCATACCTATTCAGATGAAGGTTAAAACGCCGGGGGCAAAATTAAAAAGTGAGTTGATGTTTGTTCGATATAATGTCGATGCAACAAATCTAAAACTTTCTATTGAGGGGGCTCCTTCGATTAAGGATGTACAGGCAGTTTTTACTCCTGGTTATAAAAATGCAGATATTCCCTACCGTGTTTTATTAAATCAACGGTACGGGTTACCCGTTAGTGTTTTTGTTGACCAAGGGCAGAATGTCGATTTAGTAACACGATATAACCAAGAACATGATACAGATTACTTACCATTTCCAATCGGTTCATACAAAATTTTAGGTGCAGCAACAATTAATCCCTATCAGCTCCTAAATACCACAGGAATTAAAGTACAATTTCCAGACAATTCGTTTTTTTCCACAGACCGCTCCTATCTTCTCCCTGTACGGGTCAGTTCATCAGAACCAAAAGAAGTATTGGCTATTGAATCAGAGTCTATCTCCTATGTCTTTTTGAAACTTAACAATATCGAAGTAGGTAGCAGTCATGAACTAGAAGGGAATGTGATCGATCGTAGTAATTGGCTGGTGAAGCGTGGCTCTTCTAATATAAATGGAGCAATCGAAAACATAATTGATGGTAAAAATACTACGCATTGGGTAACATATGCCGTAAAAGGGGATGGCTGGTTCTCTTTAGATATAGCGAAGGAAACTTCTATAAAAGGATTTAAGGTTACACCTGCGGATGTATCATCTTTAAAATTAAACCCTTTGCAAACAGAAGTTTTTTCCAGTGACGACGGTGTTAGTTGGCATCTTGAGGGAGTATATTATGGCAGTGCTACACAGGCAGGCTCGGGTGTAGAATCACCTAACATTGAAGTGTACAAATTTATTACGCCAGTCACAGCTCGGTATTTCAAGTTTATTTTCAGGACTTCTCAAGCTGCACCTTTTGCCGGTCTTGCCGAAATAAATGCTATTCAATAAATAATACTTAAAGATGAAAACAATAAAAAAGTTATTTGTAGTCACTATAGTGACATTTTTAGCTAGTCATGCCATCGCTCAGACTAGCATCATAAAAGGTATAGTTGATCCTGAAGGTGCAAGTATAAAAGGGAGTGTGTCTTTAATGAAAATCGAAAATGGCGAACCTAGAGTATTAACTAGTGCAAAACTCAAAGAAGGAGGACGATTTGAGTTTTCTTATGAGCCAGGATATGAAGGGCTTTATATGGTAGGCTCTCCTAAAAGTCAAGACGGTCAATTTCCGGTTTATATAAAACCTGGTGATAAAGCAGAATTGATTATAGAGGGCGTACACGCGCGGTTTATCGGCGATAATACCGCTGAAAATAAGAAGCTAGGCAGTTGGATGGATTTGACGCAATCGCTGAAGAGAAAATCCGTACATTTTATGTATTCATATACAGTAGATGGCATTACTAATTATGAAGACTTCTTTCCAGATCTTGATGAGACAGCAAAAAAAGCAGTGAATTTTAGAAAAGGTATAAAGACAGGCAATCCAAAGTTTGATGAGTTACTGAACAAGTTAACAGCATTTGATATGGAGTTTTACGCACTGCAGTATTTGTCAACGCCACGGAACAAGCATCCTAAAAAGGAAGATTATCCGGCTCTTTACAAGGCAATGATAATTGAAAATAAATTTCCGGACGACTCGGTATTTGACCTACCTTACGGAAAGCAGTTTTTGAGATTATATCTTAATTTTGCTACAAATCATAGTCAGGATGTTGAAAGTAAAATTGCTCTCCTTAGCACTAACCGTCAGAAAGGTGAATATCTGTTAGGAGTCTTTACGCCAAAAATACAGCTCTATGATCAATTAAAAACGATGTTAGATTCTTACGGGCAATATTTTGCGACCAAAGATCAAAAGGAACAAGTAGAACGCCTAAAGAAAAAATTTCCAGAGAACAAATCCCGTATTCAGGCGGCAGATTTTGAATTTCCCAATATAGATGGTGATATGGTGTCACTATATCAACAAAAAGGCAAAGTCGTTTATGTTGATGTATGGGCAACCTGGTGCGGTCCTTGCCGTCAGCAAATTCCTCATCTTAAGGAACTGGAGAAGGCAATGCATGGCAAGGATATCGTTTTTATCAGTATTTCGACCGACAGTCAGCAGGACATAGAAAAATGGAAAAAGATGGTTAGAGAGGAAGAAATGGGAGGTATCCATCTATTTGCAGGACCGAATTCAAAAATAAAAAGAGATTATAATATTACAGGCATTCCACGCTTTATACTTTTTGACAAGGAGGGCCGTATCATTTTGGATGATGCGCCACGTCCATCTGACCCCAGCTTAAAGCAAATATTGGAAAATGAATTGTTACGATAACAAAATTAGAAAGAAAACTGTTTAAAAACCGTCTAACGGAAAATAAATAATTATGAAAGCTTTACGAATAGTAACAATAGTGTTTAGCATATTGTTTTTGTTAAAAACTACACAGGCTGGACACGATCCTCAAATGGCAATGATTCAAGGCAAAGTATCCGATTTCGATTTTAAAATTGATAAGATCACGCTCTATCAGGTTTATAACGGATCATTAAAGGAACATTCAACAACCGTGCTTAATAAAAATAGAGAATTTGGTTTTAATGTCCCTATAGCCGAATCTGGATTTTACTTTATAGACTACGGACAGTTTAACAATCGGCTAAGAGGGCAGAATATCAGATTATATTTGGAGCCGGAAATATCGCTTGATTTAACGATTAATGAAAATGACTATACTTTAGGGGGCAAAAATCTTGGCCACAATACTTTAGTACACCAAGCCAATGAAATAAACAATAAGTTTCGCGCATATAACCGTTTAGATGCCAGAAAGACATACGTTGATTTTTTTCCTTTTTTGGAGAATCAGGGAATAAAAATGGTCGACCAATTTAAGAAGTCAATCAATACAAAAGACAATACATTTAATGATTTGTTGCGTTTAGCTGTTCAGGCTGATTTTGAAAATGAAGCCTACTTTTTCTTCAGGTTACCTCGCACTGCCCATCCGGACAAATTTGATAGACCCACATTATACAGTCAATTAAAGGCTGAGGAAATTAAATTTAATGAGCCTAATATTCTTAAGCTGGATAATGGGGTAAGTTGGATGACGAGTTATTTCTCTTATTATAGAGGGAGAGATGGGGCTACGGTTAATAATGTTGATATAATAGCAAACGATACAAAGCAAATTTCTGACATAAAACTGAAGGAAGTTTATAGTTTAGCGGTTTTGAAGGAATTGAAGCTTAAGCCTGAACAATATAAAGTAGTGATACAACCCTTATATTCATATTTAACTTCTGATGAAAGTAAGACGTATATTTTGGAATACGAAAAGCAGATGCATAAGGATAAGGGACAACCGGGATTTGAATTTAGTTATCCAGATATAAACGGTAAAACGGTTTCCTTTTCTGATTTTAAAGGCAAATTCTTATATATCGATGTTTGGGCGACCTGGTGTGGGCCATGTAAGAAGGAAATTCCACATTTACAAGAATTAGAACATGATTATAAAGATAAAGATATTGTGTTTATGAGTATTTCTGTCGATAAAATGAAGGATCAGCAAAAGTGGAAAGATTTTGTAAAAAGTCAACAATTGGGAGGAGTCCAGTTGATGGCCGATAAAGATTTTAGTTCAGGAATAGTGAAGAACTACGATATTACGGGTATACCTCGTTTCTTGTTGTTTGATAAAGAAGGTAAAATTATCACGGCAAATGCCGATCGACCCTCAAATAGTATGTTACGAATACAGTTAGACAGACTCTTATCCGGATCTAATTGATTTTGATTAACTGAATACATTTAAACAAATTTTTGTATATAAAACAATATTAAGATTATGAAATTGATTTATTTTCACCTTGTAGTATCGATATTTTTAAGCTGCCAACTAGCGCGTGCAAATTCTTACGACTCAAAATCTCAAAACAAAGTTAAGGTCAATGAGAGTTCAATCGGTCATGCAGAAGTACAAAGAGATACTTCCTCCTTAAGATTATTTTTGAAAAGCATTAAGGACAACAATCTGACCGATGCTATTAAATACCAAAATCAAATTGATGACACAGATAAGCTGCGTTATTCACTGGTTGACATGGTGTTGGGTTTGGTAAACAAGCAAGAAGCTAGTTTTCGGGTTTCCTATTTGAGAGACGAAATTAAAGTGATGGAAAAGGCCCCTGCCGCAATGAAGAGATTTGCTGATCCATCCATCTTAACACTAAAAGGTGAATTAGCAAAAGCCCTTCAAGAGTTGGGGCAATGCGAAGAAGCTGTTCAGCTTGCAGGCGAGGTCTATAAAGCACAGGTGAAACCGCATGTAGCATACAATAGAATTTATGGCGAACTATTAGCCAAATGTGGGAAATACGAAAAAGCATTACCACTTCTTTCCAGTGCTGTTGCAGCTGGATTATCATCCGATGAAGTTAACAATCTTTTAGAAAAATCATATCATGCGCTCGGTAATAAAGATTTTAACGCGTATCTAAGAGGTTTGAATAAAAAATTTACGGATAGTTTGAAACAACATTTTGCAAGCACTATGATGAATAATGCAGCTCCAGATTTCTTCATCACTGACCTTAAGGGAAGAAAAGTGACAAAAGAGGACTTAAAGGGAAAAGTTCTGGTGCTTGATTTCTGGGCCACTTGGTGTGGACCTTGTAAAGGTTCTTTTCCAGCTATGCAGGCTGCCGTTAACAAATTTAAAGACGACAAGGATGTGAGGTTTTTATTCATTCACACTTTCGAGAGGGCAGCAAATGCAACCACTGCAGCAAAGAAATATCTAGACGATAATAATTACAACTTCGAGTTGTTTATGGATCTAAAAAATACAAGTACGCGCAAAAACACCGCAGCAAGCGCATTCGGGATTACCGGTATCCCGACAAAGTTCATTATCGATAAAAAAGGAAATGTTAGGTTCAAATCAGTAGGTGGAGGCGCAAGTATAGATAAAGTAGTTGCAGAGCTATCCACTATGATCGAGCTAGCAAAAAGCTAAATCCATCAGTTGGATGATATTAAATAAAACAGTACAAAAGGGTAATGTTTAGTGCTTCGGGACTAAATATTACCCTTTGCTGTTAATTCATATTTAAAAGTATTTATCCTGCAAGCCAAATGGCCATTTTGGGGTAGACAGTGAATGTTAGGGCTTAAATAGATTTAATTCAGGACACATGTTTTCATAGCAAGGCAAATTATTCGAAATTAGCAAATGCTTTCTCCAAAACTAGTCCGATATTTTAAAAAAAAATGGAAATTATTTAAAAAATATAATTATATTTGAAATGAGGTCTTTTGATTTGTGCATGTTAAAAAGGATAAACATATTGTTGATTATATGCTTGTTGGACTTTTTTCTAATCCCAACTCAATCCTGTACCTGTAAATTTCATTCCAAAGAAATTGTCACTTCCGAGAGTTTATGCTGTAGCGTCAATAAGCAGCATGATTCAGAAGATGAACGAGAGAAAGACTGTTGCAAGTCGAACGATCGCACAAGCAATGAATGTTCTGGAAAATGTGGCTCTGCGTCCTGCCACAGTTCTCTTAATAGTTTTTCTGCAACACTCCCGGTTTCCAAATACGTTCAAAATAATCTAATTTTTGAAAGTAAAAAATCTTATTCCCTATACCAGCAACACGCTTATACTTCACAAGGATCTTCCATTTGGCAGCCGCCTAAAATAGGTTAATTTAAGCCTGTATAGCCATAGGTGTGCAAAATCTGTTGATTTAGTACCTATCCGCAATACATTTCTGTTTGAAAAACCAGAGTTGGTTTTTCATTATTTCTCATTATTAATACTTAAAAAATTTCCAAATGAAATCACTATCAAAAATTCTGATGGTAATCGTTGTATTACTATCCGTAACAAAGAGTTTTGCTCAAAACCAAAACGAACAACATCACAAAGGGCAAATGCCCGCCGTTACTTCACAAAATTTAACACAATTACAGGCCATATTTGATAAGTATTTTTCAATTAAAGATGCATTGGTAAGCGCCGATACCAAGAAAGCATCTTCAAATGCTACAGCGTTGGCTGCAGCTATTAAAGCATTGGATATGGGCAAGCTTTCCGCCGAGGAACATACCGTATGGATGAAGGTAAGGAAAGAACTTTCTTTAAATACTGAAAGCATTGTAAAATCAAAAGAGCTTGTGAAGCAACGTACAGCATTAAATTCGCTTTCTAAGAATATCTATGAATTAGCAAAAGTATCAAATCTAGAAGCGACAATTTACTACCAGCAATGCTCGATGTATAATAATGGCAAAGGTGGAACTTGGTTGAGTAAAAGTCCGGCTATCAAAAATCCGTATTACGGTTCAAAAATGCTTAGCTGCGGCAGAACTATAGAAAAATTAAACTAGTCTGCCGTTATGAGGTATTTCTGGATAAGGTTTGCCCGGATAATACATCTGCTTTAGAAAGCTCGATTATGCGTACAAATGTGCAAAAAAGTATTCCAAAAGATACATCTACACGCATTGCAACAGATCCCTTTTCCAAGAAGCAAATAGATGAATCGACTGCTATAATAGTAATAAAGGCAGTCACAGCGGAGCATCATATTTTGATAACAATAAACACATATGCAAATTACATAAATCAATTCTAATCATTAAAACAAGAACCATGACAATGAAAAATTTATTTTTAGGCTTCATTGCCTTATTCGTATTCACGCTAGGAGCATGCAACGCTACTTCTGAAAAGAAAGCTGAAGACGACGTTAATGTCTCCCAAGAAGCAACTGCATCCAAAGAAAACAATGCTGTAAACGGTCAAGGAAATTTCTCAGAATTGTTTTCCCATTACCGGCACCTGACCTTCGCACTGTCTTCCGACAATGATGAGGAAGCGACAAATGCCGCCAAAGGTATGCTTGAGGCACTTTCCAAAATTAAAACCGAAGGCTTTACCACAGAACAAAAGACCAGCTTTGATCATATAGCTGCTGATATCCAGGAGCAATCCGAACACATAGCAGATAACAAAGGCGATATAGCCCATCAAAGAGCACATTTGGTCACATTAAGTAAGCGCTTTTACGATATTGCCAAAGAATTCGGTACCGAAAAGCCTATGTACAAAGTTTTCTGCTCGATGTACGATAATAACAAAGGAGCATTTTGGTTGAGCGACAGTAAAGAAATTAAAAATCCGTATTACGGTGAAGAGATGCTTTCCTGTGGAGAGGTCCAAGAAGAACTAAAGTAAAAGATGGATTAACGCTTAGAATTCCATTATCAGGTACAGGTCGGCTTCTGTTGGCTTGTGTCTGATATTTAAATGTAAACTATGTATATGTTATGCTTAATAAAGTCATCAAATATTTTCTGGAGAACAGGTTAATAACACTGTTATTACTTCTCATTGTCCTTACCTGGGGGATGATAACAGCACCATTTAATTGGCATCAAAATGCATTGCCAAGCGATCCGGTACCCGTCGATGCTATTCCAAACATTGGAGAGAACCAGCAAATCGTCGCAACAGAATGGATGGGGAGATCCCCCAAAGATATCCAAGATCAAATTACCTATCCCCTTACTACCTCTTTACTAGGAATCCCCGGCGTAAAAACTATCCGGAGCAGTTCGATGTTCGGAATGTCCTTTCTCTATGTTATTTTTGAGGAGGATGTCGAGTTTTATTGGAGCCGTTCCCGTATACTGGAAAAATTGAACTCATTGCCTGCTGGCACACTTCCATCCGGTGTAACGCCTACATTAGGACCCGATGCCACGGCTTTGGGGCAGGTCTTTTGGTACACTCTGGAAGGGCGCAACCCCGAAACGGGAGAACCCGCCGGAGGTTGGGGACCGGATGAACTGCGTACGATTCAGGATTTTTACGCAAAATATAATTTGGCAGCATCAGAAGGGGTATCCGAAGTAGCTTCTGTTGGCGGATTTGTGAAAGAATATCAGGTCGATATTAATCCTGACGCGATGCGCGCCTACAACGTATCCGTTATGGATATCATGTCGGCTATTCAAAACAGTAATCTCGATATTGGTGCAGAGACTATCGAAATAAATAAAGCGGAATATTTAGTGCGAGGCCTTGGCTATTTGAAAAGCGTCGAGGATCTAGAAAATGCGGTTGTAACAGTCCGGAACAATATTCCGGTGAAAATAAAAGATATCGCCTTTGTCAATTTAGGGCCATCTACCCGGCGTGGAGGCCTAGATAAGGAAGGCGTTGAAGCAGTTGGCGGTGTGGTAGTGGCTCGGCATGGCACAAACCCCATGGAGGTCATCAACAACGTCAAGGCAAAAATTAAAGAAATGGAAGCAGGCTTTCCTCAAAAAACATTAGCGGACGGAACCATCTCCAAAGTAACTGTTGTTCCATTTTACGACCGGTCGGGTCTAATTCAGGAAACCATCGGGACGCTGGAAAGTGCCCTTGCTCACGAAGTCCTGATTTCTATTATCGTGGTCATTGTGCTGGTGATTAATCTTCGTGCTTCCATACTCATCTCCAGCATTCTGCCTATCGGAGTACTGGCAACCTTTATCATCATGAAGCAAATGGGAGTCGAAGCGAATATCGTGGCCCTTTCCGGTATCGCCATTGCCATTGGGGTCATGGTCGATGTCGGGATTGTCTTTATAGAAAGTATCCTTCGTCATATGGACGAAGAAAAAGAAAGGGGAGGGCAGAGGAGTCGCGGGAAAGCATTTGCAAATTTGATTTCTCTAGCCGTTTCAGAAGTTTCCGGAGCTTTGTCAACAGCTATGCTTACGACCATCATAAGTTTTCTTCCAGTCTTTATGATGGAAGCACAGGAGGGAAAGCTGTTCATTCCTTTAGCTTATACCAAGACATTTGCCCTCGTATCAGCCTTTGTGCTGGGAATTATCGCGCTACCCACATTGGCCTATTATATTTTTTCGGTCCGGCTCAACGGGAATAGATTCCGAAGAATAGCCAACTATGTGCTGATAATTGCAGGCGTCGCTCTTTGGATCTACACCGGTTTTTTTGTCACATTCGCCTTAACGCTGATCGGTGTTAACAACCTTTTTGTACACCGATGGAAAGGGGCAAAAGTCGTCAATTACATCAATGTCGGTATCACACTTTTCGTTGCGATATATTACCTAACAGTCGAGTGGCTGCCATTAGGAACCCAGGCAGGCACTATACTCAACTTTGTGTTCGTGCTGCTGGCCATTGGATCTATCCTTTCCATGTTGTGGGTATTGGTGATTTATTATGAAAGAATCCTCCGATGGGCACTTTCAAATAGATGGAAATTCATGGCTATACCGATGATCACCCTGTTAATAGGATTATTGGCTTGGATTGGCATGGAGAGAAGCTTAGGTACCGTGGCAAACGGCCTAGAAAAGATAGGTTGGAAATCATTTCGCCAGACCGCTTTTTGGCAAAAATCGACAGAAACATTTCCAGGCATGGGAGAAGAGTTTATGCCCAGTCTCCATGAAGGCTCTTTCCTTTTGATGCCCACCAGTATGCCGCATACAGGAATTGAGCAAAATTTACAGCTTATCAAAACCTTGGACAAGCGCATCCAAAATATACCGGAAGTCGAGCTTATCGTGGGGAAATGGGGACGTGTAAATTCAGCATTGGATCCTGCTCCGACGCAGATGTTTGAAAACACGATCAATTATATTCCGGAATTTTATCTGGACGAAGATGGTCGCCGTGAAAGATTTAAAGTCAATAGATCTGGGCAGTTTGTATTGAAAGGTGGCCGGACTTATGCTGTTTCTGATGGATTTCGAGCTATACCCCGAGATAGTCTGATCGTAGATAAAGAAGGTGAATTTTTCCGCAGGTGGCGTCCTAAAATAAAAAAAGCTGACGACATATGGCAAGAGATTGTTAATGTGTCGCATATGCCGGGTCTGACCTCAGCTCCAAAGCTCCAACCTATTGAAGCAAGGATGGTGATGCTTTCTACCGGAATGAGAGCCCCCATGGGATTGAAAGTTTCGGGTCCCGATCTCGAGTCTATTGAAGCAGGAGGTAAGGCACTTGAAGCGGCTTTAAAAGGTATCCCATCCGTTATGCCATCGACCGTTTTCTACGATCGGGCTGTTGGTGCGCCTTATATTGAAATGCATCTAAACCGGGACAAAATGGCCAGGTACGGCATTACTGTTGCTGAGCTTCAGGAAGTGATCAGTGCGGCAGTGGGCGGCATGACGTTAACGACAACGGTCGAAGGCCGGGAACGATTCCCTGTACGGTTACGATATCCTCGTGAATTACGGGACGATCCAGATGCGCTGCGAAAAATAATCGTTCCTACAGCTACAGGAGCTCAGATCCCATTGGGAGATGTCGTAGACATCGAATATGCCAAGGGAGCACAGATGATTCAAAGTGAAAATACATTTTTGTTGGGCTATGTAATTTTTGATAAAAAAACCGGCATAGCAGAAGTCGACGTAGTACACGAAGCAGATCAAATTCTAAAGGAAAAAATAGCGTCTGGAGAACTTGATTTACCCAATGGGGTGACCTATAAGTTTGCAGGAAATTATGAACAGCAAGAACGGGCGGCAAAGAGATTGATGCTTATTATACCCTTGAGTTTATTAGCCATTTTAATCATTCTCTACTTTCAGTTCCGAACAGTCACGGCCTCGTTGATTCACTTCTCGGGTGTCTTTGTGGCATTGGCAGGAGGTTTCATCTTGTTATGGCTATACGGGCAGACCTGGTTTATGGATTTTTCCGTCGCAGGTACAAATATGAGAGACTTGTTTCAGATGCACAGCATCAACCTCAGTATTGCTGTTTGGGTAGGATTTATCGCCCTGTTTGGACTGGCTACCAGCGATGGTGTATTGATGGGAACGTACATACACGACACATTTGAAGCCCGAAGTCCAAAAAACAAAGATGAAATACGAGAAGCCGTCATTTACGCAGGTTTAAAGCGTGTCAGACCAGCAGCGATGACCACAGCTACAGCCCTCATCGCGTTACTCCCTGTTCTGACCTCTACCGGTAAAGGTGCGGAGATCATGGTTCCGATGGCTATCCCCACTTTTGGCGGTATGCTCATCCAGTCTATGACCATGTTTGTCGTTCCGGTATTCCAATGTTGGTGGAGAGAATCGGCAATAAAAAAAGAAAATAGAAAAAATAGTAAAATAATAGCGAATGAAGACGAATAAGATAAAACGTTATATAACCGTGGCTGTATTGACATGCGCGAGCATGTTTTCACATGCTGCGGACCAAAATCAGACAATTGATTCGCTGTCTTATTATATACAAGTCGCAATCGACAACAATCCAGGAGTAAAATCACAAAGATATGCATATGAGGCTTACCTGGAAAAAATTCCACAAGCCGGAGCATATCAAGATCCGGAATTGTCTCTTGAAGCCTATACGATGCCTATGGAAATCATAGGAGGGCGTTCTATTGGAAATGTAAGCGTGATGCAAATGTTCCCATGGTTTGGCGCGAGAAAAGCTGCGCGTACAGAGGCTGCACATATGGCCAATATGCAGGAACAGCAGTATCGGGAAGCAGTAAATACCCTAATTCTTCAGGTGAGTACACAGTGGTATACGATGCAAAAGTTAAACGAGCAACTCCGTAATAATCAGGAAAACATAGTGTTTCTAAAACAATTAGAACAATTGGCATTACGGAAATTCTCTGCATCCCCAAACAACTCACCAACAAGCGGAGCACCCGTCGTAAGCAGTATTACACCACCCGCGACAACCCAGCAAAGCGCTTCATCGACTATGGGAGGGATGAATAATATGGGAAGCAGTCCGGCTCCTGCTAGTAATAAGAGTATGCCTTCTGGCGATGGCATGGGGACAATGCAAAGTGGCGCTGGATCGGGTATGTCAGAAGTGCTTCGTGTTCAAATGGAAATCGCTGAAATTGAAAATAACATTGAAAGCTTATACGCTCAGATCAATGCCGAAAAAGCAAAATTCAATGCCTTTCTGAATCGGGAACCAGCTGAAAAAGTAATGTTAGGCCAGGAAATCCATAAGCTGACTTTTTTATACAGCGAGGAAGAAGCGTTGAGAGCTATGGAGACAAACAACCCTATGCTTGAAATGATTACCGAACAAGGATTAGCGTATAAAGCAAAAGCGGAGATGGATCGAAAAATGAGCTACCCGATGATCGGTATCGGTGCACAATACATGGTTGTAGGAAAAACGAACAATTCACTCACAATGGACGGGATGAACGGTAAGGATATGATTATGCCTATGGTTTCAGTGAGCCTGCCTATCTTCCGTAAAAAGTATAATGCCCAGCAAAACGAAAGCAGAATGTGGCGGAAATCGAGCGAGGAGAATTTTAAAAACACGTTCAACACCCTGATAAGCGATTTTTATACCTTCAAAAGCCAACTCGATGATGCGGAACGCGTGATGACCCTGTACGAAAAACAAACGACACTCGCCCAAACGACATATAATCTGATCGTAAAAGAGTTTGTCACAGGAAAAAGTGACTTGACTAACGTTATTCAGGTACAGCGGCAGCTATTGGATTATCAGCTTAAGAAAGCCGAATCTCTTGCCGACTATAATACCATGGTCGTGTCAATAAAAAAATTATTAGCAGACCCTAAATAATGAAATTATTTTAAAATTCTTAGCAATGAATAAACTGAAAAATATTTTTAGAAAAAAGGCCGCAGTTTATGGACTTATACTCTTGACTGGAGTACTCCTAGGCTGGGTGATATTTGGAAGAGATTCGTCCCATGATCACAATCAGGATCCTGAAAAGGAAGTGTCCGCAGAGCAAGCTACTATATGGACTTGCTCCATGCACCCACAGATCCGAATGGATAAACCCGGAAAATGCCCGATATGCGCAATGGATCTGATTCCCCTAAAATCAGCAGGGGGCGGCGATGATGTGATAGACGATGATGCCATTCAAATGTCACAAGAAGCCGTAGCCCTGGCAAACATCCAGACTTCGATTGTCGGCCATCAAGGCGTTGTTAAAGAGGTACGGTTATATGGAACTATTCAGGTGGACGAACGTTTACAACAATCCCAAACTTCGCATGTCAATGGCCGTATTGAAAATCTTTACGTAACCTTTACCGGCGAGTCTGTGAGCGAAGGCCAATTGATTGCCAGGATTTATTCCCCAGACCTGCTGACAGCACAACAGGAACTGTTGGAAGCAGCAAAGTTACAAGACCTCCAACCCTTATTGCTTGATGCGGCAAAAGAAAAGTTGCGCCTATGGAAAGTGTCAGAGGATCAGATAAACACTATACTTGTTTCCAACAGCGTTTCACCTTACGTAAATATATATGCAAATACAAGCGGTATTGTTATGTCGAAAAATGTCAACACCGGTGATTATATTACCCAAGGAAGCGTGCTCTATACCATTTCAAACCTTTCCAAATTATGGGCTGTTTTTGATGCATATGAAACAGATTTGCCATTTCTAAAAGTGGGAGATCAACTGGAATATACATTACAGAGTTTGCCTGGAAAGGTTTATAAAGGAAGGATTACTTTTATTAACCCTATTATTGATGCCAATTCAAGAACGGCAAAAATAAGGGTTGAAGCCGATAACCACGATCGCAATCTCAAACCTGAAATGTATGCGACAGCAGGAATCACTGCTCCTTTAAAAGGTTACAACAAAGAAATGGTTATCCCCAAGTCGGCCGTTTTATGGACAGGTAAGCGCTCTATAGTTTACGTAAAACAGCCCACTACCTCCACACCTGCTTTTAAACTTCGGGAGATTGTGCTGGGTCCCTCATTGGGCGACCAGTATGTGGTTATGTCAGGCCTTAGAATTGGCGAAGAAATCGTGACCAATGGGGCTTTCACTGTGGATGCAAGTGCACAGTTGGAAGGTAAAAGCAGTATGATGAATAACGATGCTGTATCATCGGCCGCCGGAGATGAACATAACGACGTACAAACCAATGTCCATATAAAGCATGATAAGTTGAAAGTATCAGGAAATTGTGAAATGTGTCAAAGTCGTATCGAGAAAGCAGCGAAAAGTATAAAGGGAGTGGTTTCTGCAAACTGGGATGTGAAAGCAAAAGTTATCCATCTGGAATTCGATTCCAAACTAACTTCAAAAAAAGACATTAGCAAAGCTATTGCCAATGTCGGACATGATACAGCGTTGGACAAGGCTCCCAAAGCAGTATATGACAAGTTACCGAGTTGTTGTCTTTACAAAAGATAGCGGTAATCGATAGGATACTTAAAGCATTAATCTTGGTGGGCGCCCCCAGATTATTATAAAGTCAAGTTAAACAAAAAAAATGTGAAGTCCAGTTGAACTTCACATTTCTATAATTTATACACTCATTATGAAACAGTATATTTGTCAATGCCATCTATCAAAATGTAGCGGGCTATTCAAGAGCGTATTAATGATGAAGATGTAACGCTACTTCATCCATATGCTGTACCAGAATTTTCATCTTCTCCATTTCGGAGTTTTTTTCGAAAATAGTTTTATCCATCTCAAACTTTCGGATAGTCTCCTGGTTTACCTTGTCTGCTATTTGTTGCAACAAGGCAGAAGCCTCATCCTTACAGGCAGCTCTAGGATCAATATATTGCAGAATAGCTAGCGCACTGCCATACTCTTCTTGGGAAGCCTTTATTTGTGCTATATGAAGCTGTTTGCTACAGTATTCATCCTTATAATGCTGATATATCCCTGTAATGGTATTTTCGATTTCCTTTGAGCAGTCCAATTGTTCAGGCACATAACGCAAAAGCGAAAATGCAGCATTATACTCTTTGCGATCGATCTTCACTTGGGCCGCCTGCATAATCTTGGGACAATTGTCGTTATAAAACTTTTTGATCAACTGTTCTCCATTCTGCAAGAAGGCAACCAAGTTTTTATCATTAGGTCTTATTTCCTTTATCGCCTTTTGTACAGCCAGATCCGTATCGTCCGCAGTCACTATAACCTTCTTGCTAAAAGTATGAAAAGTTACGTTTAGATCGGGGTTTTGGAGACTAAAGACAAACTCCAATTTCAATACTTTTGTATCTTGCACCTCCCCAGCAGTCATATCGCTGAGTAGGTGTATCTCCGGTACGATACAAAACGAGGATTGATTGGAAAAGCTAACTGTATTCTTTAAATGAAGCTTGATGCGATCCGCAAGCGCCTGATAGTGTTTGGATTGAAAATCGGCATTACCTTTTGGTACCAACACCTGATAAGCAATAGCATTGATTTTTATCTCTTGAGCTGCTACAGAAGCCGAAAAAAGCAATAGACTCCCCAACAGGGCATACAAAGTCTTAAACATCTAATACTATTTAATCGTTACAAATAAATTCTGTCCCTTAATATTACGAGTCGCCGTAATGTTTTTAGTCTTCAAGAAGCGAATAATTTCGTTAGCAAATCTATTCGGGTTATACGGTTTATCCGTCTCCTGATCGAACAAAGGGATGCGTACTTCGTCAAATATCATTTTATTTTCGATGATGCCTGCAAGATTAGCTCTTCCTTGAAAGGCATTTTCAGCAATCCACTCTTCAATTACCTCGTTTAAAAAACTACCATCTCCGACTTCAGCATCGAAATCCAAAGAACAGTTTTCATCCAAATTGAAATGTATGACCAATGCTCTTCCGATATCCCGAATTTCATCGGTCTTGACCATCAGGTTATTTAAGAACTCTTCTTGAATCTTTTCAAAAGCTTTGCTTATAAGCTTTTCCACGTCGCTGGTTGCAAATCGTCCACTTGACGCAGTCTGGTTGGAAAAACTCGCTCCCGTATGGGTTTCGAAAGCAGTAAGATTCAATGTGATATTCGTTCCATTGTCGTCCGTATTGTTCTGCACATCTACCTGAACATAAAAATCAGATCCCGAACCAGTTAACAGCTCTGTTTTAAAGTTCGACTGTCGATCAGCCGTAAACGCAGAATTGGCCTGTGCTGCACGGAGATTGGCGACAAAATCTACCGTAGACCATCCGCGCTGGTCAAAAGCCTCTTTGACTTTAATCACCGCCGTACGCACAGCGGGATTATCATCCAAGACAGTTTGTATATTCTCGCCCTGTTTACTGTAAGGGACCACCATGATTTTGGCTGCTGCACGCGCTCGCTCGCTGCTCTGTGTTGCTGCCAGCTGCGCCTTTACCCCTTGAAAGGAAAAGACGGATAGCAAAGAAAGAAGACAGCCAAGGATAACCTTCTTCATGTTAAAAGCCTATTTTGTTCAATACCTTATTCTTTTCCAATTCTGTGCGAAGTGCATTGTAATTTACTGTAAACTCAGAAACTGCAGATACACATTTTTTATTATCTGCACAGCCGTAGAATTTCGCATTGGATTGAGTAACAAATTGCTGATAGCCACCAGCCCAGAATTTATCAAAAAACGCTTTATGCTGCGTCTCTACCGATATACCCTTACGAATTATACCATTCTTGAAGTCGGTACCCGGAAAACCCATGTAGAAAAGTTGCTGCAAGGCTTTCTTATGTGCATTTTTAAGCGCTACCTGTTGCCCTTCATTTTTCTTGTTATTTGGAAAATCATCACTTACACCTCTCAAGGTAACCAGGCCCTGGGTATCGTGTTTCAGCACTGCCGAGTCAGCGTACGGATTGGTGTATAATTTTTTGGAACAACCAGTGGCACAAAGCAGGCCGATGGCCATTAAAACGATTAGTTTGTTTTTTTTCATATCTATTTTTTTTAAAAAGCTTTAACTAACTATTATTTACAGACGACAGCAAAATTTTCACCCTTTTGAACAGCATTCTTTATTTCCTTTTCACCACTTAGCAATCTAGCTGTAGAAAAATTGGCACCATCCACCTTCGTAATTATCGCAGTCCCGATTTTCTGTTGCCTAGCGATAGTTTTGTCACCAACCGAGACGCTGCTAAAGGTGACCAAGTCCAACAATTGTTCTTCTTGAATACCGATGTCGCTACCTCCCGTAACTAAAAAAAACTTATAAGCTCCTTTATCAGCGGTCAATTTATTTCCTTTACTGTCCAGCCATTCCACAAATTGAAGTCGCAACGGAAAATTGGAACCGACAAAATCCTTTACATTTTCATGCAGACCCGCTATGGCCTGCGCCAGGGCAGCATCTGTCGTCTCCTGGGTTTCCGACAGTTTCTTGGCAAGGATCTTTCGTGCCTTTAAGGTGCTAGGTGAGCGTTGCGTATTTTTGTCGTCTTCCTCAAGCGTACTGTTGATGCTCTCTGTATTTACAATTTCTCCAGTTGAGACATCAATAACTTTAAGTTGCAGGTTTACATCACTTTTCCATTTATCTTTCTTTCCGTAATTTTTAACCGACAGAATATTTCCTTCCACCAGATAGCTTGCACCTTTGCTCACGCCATCTTTGAACGTCTCTTTGCTATCCATAAAAGCTTCCGTACGCTGTAGTTTTTTCTCTTTTTCGAGCGCCTCCAGATTACTACGGTCTACCACGGTAAATCTTTTGGTAGAAACAAAGGAGTTTACAATTCCCTCTTGAATAATCTTCGAATGAGCGGGCGAAACACTTGTTTCATCATAAGTTATAGGGATGAATGCTACATTGATTTTTTCTTGTGCCTGCAATTGGATACCTGCCCACATAAGTGACAAAAAGCATAGAGACTGTTTAAACATAGTTGGGTGTCGTTTTTTTTATTAATGTATTTTATTGTAGCGATGAATTAACTTCATTGTACAGCAATTCGTCGTTGCCATCTACTACTATTTGGCGCCGCAAAGTTTTAGCTTTTTTAACAGCTGCACAAGGATATCTAGGGTAGTCTGGCGGTAGTTTAAAGGTAGTTTGCGAAGACAGTGATAGGTAGTAGGCCGGTCTTATCGAGTAGTAAAGGGGTAGTGCCGGGTATTTCTTTAGGCTATGCGCAAAGCAATCCGGTTCAAATCCAATTCTTTAGGCTTTAGCCCCTCCTGAAGTACATTTTTTGGCTACAAAATTTCTTTTGAGAAGGTCAATATTCGCTGGTTTTGCGAATAGCCCCTGTCTTCCTTTCCTGCGCAGGCAGTATGGCTGAAAATTTCCTGTTTGAACGAGAAAAGTCTGTAACTAACGGAGGTGTTATATAGATTGGAAAAAGTGGTGCCGTAATAGACATTTTTAGCGGTGCTATCCACCGACATAAGCAATCTACCTCCTCCAGGATAGCTGCGATTAATGTTAGTGCCCTTTTGTGCGTATACTGCGGACAATATTAATAGGAAACTGAGAAATGCAAATAAGGTTTTGTTCATGGCCTCTAGTTTAATTTACATCAAACTTGTCACAATAATAGCAAAATCAAAACCTTAAAATAGCAAAAGCCGTGTTTAAAATAGTAAATGTAACGTTTCGCGCTGTATTTGGATACTGCCAAAGCGGATCTTTCCGGTAGTAGACCATTGTACTATTCGTTCTGCGCCATTATTGATCAATTTTTATCAATGACCTTAGATTATGGCATGGATTTTACTATATCTTACACTTACAAGTTAGTGGATTAATTCTGATTCTTGGCAAAATTTCCCTATCATTAGTATGACCAGGCTCAGAAAAGGATTTTAAAAGCTGAGAAAAGAAACTTTCAGGATCTGTCGGCAGGTAGATTATCAACAAACATGAGCCGATCCCGATGTTACCGGAAAAGCCCCTGAAAGCCAACAGTAAAGAATAACATCTTGAAAGTGCTTGATGGCTTTTGGCAACAAACACTTTCATAAAAAAGGAAAAACAATGAGACTCAAACAAAGCATAGACTATAGTTATCGAAAACATATACTTAGTGGGATCTTCTCCGTTCTGCTGCTTACCGGTTATGCGCAGGACCAGGAAAAAAAGCAGGACGAAAAGCGACAGGTTGGCGAGCAAAAGGCCGCTACACGATCAACAGTTTTAGATTCCATTGAGGTCGTACGTGATTACCGTCCGATACTTGCCGATGCGGTCAAGGTCCGTCGGAGTCCTGACATGAAGATAGAGCGGAAAGACCTGGAGGCCGAATTGCGGCAAACGGTTGCCCGCATGTATTTTGATATGAATGATTTTAAGAGGCCTTTTCATAGTCCCTTGCAGGACAGGTACCCCAACGCCTTACGTGACAATATCGATAATAACAGGATTGGTATATTGGCCTATCACGCAGGCGAGTACGATAGAGCGACCACCATTCTGAAAAAAGTAGAGCCTTCCGATGCTTTCTATCAGAGTTCGATTATTGCTTTAGGTAAAATTGCACAAGAGACAGGAGATAAGCAAAGTGCGAGAGCTGCCTTTTCCAAAGCATCGAAAATGGATTTCGATCAGGAGCTGAAGGCAGATGCCCTTTATAACTACGCCAAGATCTTAGGAGACTTGGATTCGGTTCAGGCAGCCCTGACACCCCTTCAGGAATACCTCGCGCTGAAATACGTAAATATCAATCCACAAACAGAAAAAAATCAGAATACCGAAACCCGGACAGCCGAAATCCTGTCTGGAGGCAGTAATTTTGAGACAGCTGTACATCTGTTCGAATCATTCAGCCCTCGAAAGCAGAAAGCCGATGCCGTCTATCAAAAAATAACCTATTATCGGGGATTAGAGTTTTACAACGAACGCGCCTTTGAGAACAGTATATCCATGTTAATGCGGGCCGAAAAACTACCTATCGATATGGAAATGGCCGCGTTGGCCACTTATTGGAAAGCAGAGGCCATGTACGAAGTACGTAAGTACAAAGAGGCTGTGGACAATTTCTCCCGATTCCTGAGCCTTCCTGCTGCACGAAACACCGATGTATACAACTATGCAAACTATGCCCTGGCCTATGCAGCCTTCCGAATCGACAGATACAGTGCGGCGGCGCAGTATTTTGAACGCTTCTTAGCCACGGCCGAAAGTTCACTGGACAAAAACATATATTATGATGTCATCGCCCGATTAGGAGACTCCTATTTGGCCATGCGAAATTATGAACGGGCCAAAGGATATTATGACCAGCTCATCCACCGTAAAGCTCCCAATCAGGATTACGCCCTGTTCCAGCACGGTATTATTCAGGGATTACAGGGAGACAATGCCGCCAAACTCAACACCCTACGGGCTGTCGTTGAAAAATTTCCGACCTCAAACTACGCCGACGACGTTGCCTTTGAGATTCCCTATGTATATTTCCTGACAGGCGATTACGAAGGGGCTATCCAAGGACTGAAAAAGATGATCGAAAAATACCCGCGCAGCAGCTACGTGCCCAGAGCATTACTGACTATCGGACTGGTCCAATACAATCAGGATGATTCCGAATCCGCGATGGCCACTTTCCAGAAGGTGATCCAGGAATATAGCACCAGCAGAGAAGCAGCTCAAGCGATGCGATCCATTGAAAACATCTATCTCGATCAAGGGGATGCTTCCAGTTATATTCAGTATGCCATGAGCAATAATATTACCGAGCTGAGTCCCGCAGAATTGGACAATCTGGCGTTTCAGGCAGGTCTTACCTTGTTTTCAAGAGGGCAGTACGGCCCGGCCGTAGAGGCGATCAATGCGTATTTCGATAAATTCCCTAAACCCAGACAAGAAAAGTATGCCCGCTACATTAGAGGCGTGAGCTTATACCATACTGGTCGGCCTAGAGAGGCATTGAAAGACCTGAACATTATCCTGAACGACTGGACAAGCCCTTATACCGAGAAGACACTCCTGACGGCCGCGGCCTTATACCTGAGCCTAAAGGAATACAACGAAGCTATCGTGCACCTCAAAAAACTCGAGCTCAATACCGATTATAAAGCTAACTACGGTTACGCCGTCACCAATCTGATGATTTGCTATTTCGAGATCGGTGACTTAAAGCAGATGGACAAGTACATAAAATTGATCCAAAGTTACGATCGGGCATCTGATGAAGAAATTGCGACAGCACACCTATATACCGCCAAGGCAATGTTACAGCAAGGAAATAAGGAATCTGCATTAAAGGAATTGAACTTGGCCGCCCTAAAAAGCCAGGCAGCAGTCAGTGCAGAGGCGAGATATCGCATAGGGCTATTGCAGTATGAGAACAAGGAATACAACAGCGCCCAAAAGTCGGCTTTTGATGTGATCGAGAATATGGATTCACATGACTATTGGGTGGCCAAGAGTTTCATCCTGCTTGCCGACACCTATGCACGCAAAGGAGATACGTTTCAGGCCAAGAGTACGTTGGAGAGTATCATTGAAAATTATGATGGAGATGATGATGTCATTCCTTTAGCAAAAGAGCGTTTACAGCAATTGAAAAAAAAGTAAGAGACTAGGGGCGGAGCTACATGAATTTTTGTGCGGTACAGACAGTCAGTGTCCAATTTTCAAAACCGTTTTACCACAACACGTGATATGGGTTTGACAGAGCTTGGCAGACATAAACTTATGGAGCATGTTTTTGATACCGCCTTCACCTCGATGTTGATGAGAGCTAAAGAGCGTCTAAATAGGATGGATAGAACGTTTTAGCGCTTGTTGGTCATAGCGATATACATTACGCTATCGAAATGGTATTGTCCAGGTAAATATCTTGAATGGCTCTAAGTAGCTCCACACCTTCGGTAAACGGGCGTTGGAAAGCCTTTCTTCCCAGTATTAGACCTGTACCTCCAGCTCGTTTGTTTATTATTGCCGTTCTAATGGCTTCAGTAAGATCACTGGCTCCTTTTGACTCACCTCCCGAATTAATCAGGCCAATTCTACCCATAAAACAATTTGCAACCTGATAACGACACAGATCAATAGGGTGCATAGAACAGAGATCAGAGTACATCTTTGGATCATTTTTTGCAAAATTGATCGCAGTAAATCCACCATTGTTTACCGGAAGTTTTTGCTTAATAATATCTGCCTGTATATTAACGCCTAAATAGTTGGCCTGGCCTGTAATATCTGCAGCAACTTCATAGTTAATAGCATCCTTTATAAAACTATTATTACGGGCATAACACCATAAAATACAAGGCATTCCTAACTCATGAGCTCTTTCAAATGCTTCTGCCACTTCCATAATCTGCCTGTCCGAATTTTTTGAACCAAAGTAAATGGTGGCACCTATAGCTGTAGCCCCCAGATTCCAGGCTTCTTTAATACTCCCAAACATGATTTGGTCATATTTTGTTGGGTAAGTAAGTAGCTCGTTATGATTTATTTTTACGATAAATGGAATTTTATGTGCATATTTTCGAGACATGACCGCAAGGTTACCAAACGTTGTAGCGATAGCATTACACCCTCCTTCAATAGCCAGTTTTATGATATTTTCGGGATCAAAATAGAGCGGATTTTGAGCAAATGAAGCACCTGCAGTATGCTCTATTCCCTGGTCTATAGGTAATATTGATAAATACCCTGTATTTTTTAGACGGCCATGTTGATAGAGCGCAGCAAAGTTTTTAAGCACCTGCGCACTTCGGTTACTTTGCTGAAATATATCATCTATAAATTTTGGAGAGGGCAGGTGCAGTTGCTCCTTGTCAATTTTGGGGTTGCTAAAGTTGAGAAGATTTTCCCCTTCCGAACCCAAATCTAATAAAATGCTCTTGTAGTTCATGTGGTGATGGTATATTAGCTATAAAATACATATTGATGATCGGTAGTTACATGTTTTTTACGTTATCTAAAGTTAGTTATATATTTTGACAGCATCATGTTTTTAACACATTAGTTTTAAAGCCAATAGGCAGTCAGGATATCAGCAAACACATCACCGCCCTGCATTCCCCAATTCAGTGCAAGAAGCACATTGTCTCCGGTAATGACCTGTATTCAAATATTTCGTAAAGCAGGAAAGGAAAACAATTATGGTAAAATTCAAACCGATGTAGACAATTAAAGCACTTTGTGTTTCTCGCCCCACTTTTTAAGTTCTTTGATAATTGGTTTCAATTCGTAGCCTATTTGAGTAAGTTCATATTCTACCCGGGCAGGCACTTCTGCGTAAACCGTTCGTTGTACTATCTTGTTTTCTTCCAGCTTTCGAAGTTGCATTGTGAGCATACGTTCTGTAATATTAGGCAGACATTTTTTTAGTTCCCCAAAACGGAGTTTACCGTCTATTAGGTAACAGCAGATAGCTAAAGTCCATTGTCCACCGATTATGTTGGAAGCGTACACTTCTAAACAATCCTTAGTTAAAGCCTGTTTGTTCATGAAGTTTGTAGAAGTTTCTTTTATTTTGGTCATTGCTTACATTTTTTATAGTACCGTACAATTGGAGCCATACAGTTAGAATTATTTTTTGACAGTTACCTTTGTACAGTGATTTTAGTATAAATGATATATGCGAACATTAATAGTTGTTATTCATCCGAATATAGAGAGTTCCGTCGTTAATAAAAAATGGATAGAAGAGATAAAAAGTCATCCCGACAAATACCAACTTCATGAGCTGCACAAGGTTTATTCCGAAGAAAAAATTGATGTACAGGCAGAACAAAAACTCATAGAACAGTACGATAAGATTGTATTTCAGTTTCCTTTTTATTGGTTTAATTGTCCGCCGTTATTCAAAAAATGGCTGGATGAAGTCTTAACCTATGGTTGGGCCTACGGTAGCAAAAGCGGTTATAAGATTAAGGGAAAGAAAATAGCGTTAGCCGTTTCAGTAGGAATTGATGAGCACGAATATAATTCAAATAAAAAATATAAATATACTTTGAGTGAATTACTCCGTCCTTTTGAGCTAACTTTTGAATATGTAAAAGCGGATTATAGACCCTTCTTTGCTTACTATGGAATAGAGTTGGACAGTACTGAAGAATGGATTGAAAGCAGTATATCCTCTTATTTGGACTTTTTAAAAAAATTCTGAGTTTTCAACAAGATAAGAGCTATTCCCCTATTCTTTTACACGGTAGGGGGGGGCGCGAAATTACTACTCAGCTGTCACGGCGGCTGTATTTTATTGTTATGTGGGGTGTTATAAAATTTTCCTAATCAATGAAATCTGTCCTAAGTGATAGTAACTATGTTCAATAACGCCCTCAATATTACGCCATAACGTTCCATACTTTGCGTCAATAAAAGGCTTGTCGAAAACACCATCTTCCAATAGTTCGATGTTGTTGGCAAAATTTTCAGCGTTGTCTAAAAACTTAGCCACTAATTTATTCCAATCCATTTCAGAAGTGATCGGCGGAAGATCAAAACTGTATTTATCACTAATTTCCAGTTTTCCACTTTCAAGGGCAGTTAAAAGACCCTCCAAGTAATAGTTTGCGTGGTAGGTCAAAGCAGCAATAGTATTCAGATCTCCAATTTTTCGAATGGCCTGTTGCCAATTTAATCCCTCTATTTGTTCTCTATAGTTTGTATTAGCGATCCAATGGCCGTTTAGCAAGACTTCTCTCAGTCGGTTTGCCATAAATAGATTTCTTGTCATCATAATCTTATTATTGATTTATAGTTATTTAACATCTGGAATATAATGGTAAATATAGCCATCTTACAGCAATTCAACAACAAGAAGCCATCTCGCAAGCATCATTAGGAAAAATAATTGTAACGGCAATACCCTTTCCTATCTTGTTCTCAAAATGTATAATACCACCTATCCTTTTGAATAGATCTTTACAAAGAGAAATTCCAAGACCGGTCCCCTCACTGTTAGCCATTTTCCTTCGTTCCCAACTTTTTCCATAGTTAAGATTTTTAATAGTATGCTCTGCCAGCTCTTCACTTTCATTCGATATGATAACACAGCATTCTCCACTTTCTTTCTTGATGTAATCCACAGAAATAACACCTTCAGGCCGACCATATTTGATTGCGTTACTGATCACATTTCTAATAACAAAAGTAAAAATAGGTTTGTTTATATTTAAATTGGAGTTTTGATCAATATTATTGAAGACCTTTTTTCCTTGCTTTTCAATATCGTAGCTGAACTGATTCAAGAGCTTGCCTATTTCAACGTTCAAGTTTAAAACAGCTTTGTTTTCAATAGTATCCCGAAGCTGAGATTCCGTCCAAAGTAAAACTTCATCGAGCATAACTCTGGATTTCCCAACCTCTTGTCTTAAGGTTTCAAAAAATGCTTCCAACTCCCTTCTGCCCATCAACAATAAGTCTTCAAATTTTAATAATGATTCAATTGACGCAAAAGGAGCTCTTAGATCATGAGAAGCTATAGACAGTACTTTAGTTTTGAAATTTTCCGCGGCTTTAAGTTCCTCAACATATTTTCTGATAGCTAAAGACTGTTTAACAAGTTCAGCATTTGCTTTTTCCAGCTTTATTTTTTCAGCTTTCAATACGCTGTTTTTTTTCACCAATAAATAGGCTAAAATGACGATTATTGTTTTACTTACGACAATTCCAGCAAGCAAAATATTGATTATTGTTTCGGATTCCAAGGTAATTAATTACTAAAATAAAATAGTCTGATATAATTTGAGTCCCAAATTTAGGTAAAAAGTGTGACTGAAAAGACAGTTAGCATCACAAAAACAAACAACCATAAGTTACTTAAAGCTCAATAGGATTTATGCTTTAAAAACTCGTTTTCGAGGATGGGTAGTTTTTCATTTCAACCCATTTCTAGTGTATATCTTGAAGAAGATATGTAAACTTGTTATTGAGAGCTCTACTTCCTCCGGATATTAGCCTAATCACCAAAAATGTGCTAAGATTTACCCGAATTAAAAGAGTGCCTAAACTCCAATGGAGAAACCGAAGTGCGGTTTTTGAACAGGCGATGAAACGACTGTGAATGCTCAAAACCCAACTGATAGGCTATTTCAGATACCGACATTGAGGTAGCGGATAAGAGTTCTTTCGCTTTTTCTATCAACCTGTTTTGAATATGTTGCTGTGTGGTTTGTCCTGTATGAACACGGAGCAGATCACTCAAATAATTGGGGCTTAAATGCAGTTCACCGGCCACGAACTGAACGGTAGGAATGCCTTTTTCAGCCAATCTTTCAGTTCTAAAATACGCATCCAGCAAGTCTTCCAACTTCGTGAGCAAATCGTTATTGGCTTTCTTCCTTGTCAGAAACTGGCGGTTGTAAAAACGGTCACAATATTTTAAGAGCAAATCCATATTGGAGATCAGCAAGTCCTGTGTAAAGCCATCCATATTACCGGTTATCTCCCTGTCCATATTTTCTATAATCTGCATTATAGCTTTTTCTTCTTTAACAGCAAGGTGAAGAGCTTCATTGGTGGCATAAGAAAAGTACCCATAGTCCTTAATTTCCGAAGCTAAGGGATAACCGTGAAGAAAATCGGGATGTACAACCAAAACAAAGCCCTTTACTCCATTGAGCAGCACATCTTCAAATTGCAATACCTGGTGCGGAGCAATAAAATACATAATACCATCATCGAAATCATAATATTGCTGACCATATTTGCATTTACCGCCTGCACAATCCTTTTTTAAGGCAACCACATAAAAATCTGTGGTAACTGCACTTAAAATGGTTTTCGGCGCCAGTTTTACATCATCGAAATCAAATACACTAATCAGGGGATTGGACGGTTTCGTCAATCCCAAAAACTGATGTAATGCACTTATCGACGAAACTTTTGCCGGGGCTTTCATTTGTTGATCTTCAGATTTATACATCGCTAAATTATCACTTTTATTTTTGTAATGAAAGCTGTTCGTTCTTAATCTGTTCTATACCTTCCCTGTAAGTAGTCACCACAAAATTAGGAAAACGATTTCTGAATTTTGTATCCTCAAACACATTGTCGTGTTCATATCTCGGCAACAACTCCAGCAGTTCCTTTACCCTTTTATTGAAAAGTGATCCTATCTTAAAAAGGAACTTCGGAACGACAGCGTACTTCAATTCTTTCTTGTACACAGCTGTAGCCAATTCAACAAGCTCTTTGTAGGTAGGATGGCTATCATCCACAGGCAGATGCCACGTCTGTCCGAAAGCATCGGGCGTATTGCCAATTAAAGCAGTTGCCCAGCTCGCATCGGGTGTCCAAATCAAACTTCTTTTTTTGGTATCGCTTAGCGGTACTTTCAATTTTTTGCCCACTTTGATGTTATCGAAAAGTAAGGTATTGGTAATGCTCTGCGTTTTACCGGGACCGTAAAACTCCGGCGCACGGCAAATTACGGCTTCCAGCCCGCCAGTCTGCATTTCCCTTAAAACCATTTCCGCCATCGTCTTTCTTACTTTACCTTTCCTGCCCACCGGAGCGAAAGGCGTTAGTTCCGTAAGTACACGGTCATCCTGCGGGTACATATAAGTATTGTCAAAGAATACCAGTTTTGCACCATTGATTTTACAGGCATCAATCACGTTTTGGATAATCAACGCAAATTGTTGCTCCCAAAGATCAGAATTTATCGGAAGCCCTAATGTAAAATATGCGATTTCACTGCCTTTTACAGCTTCTATTGCCTGCTCTCGGATGGATAAATCCGCAGAAAAAACGGTGTCGGTATCGTTCACTTTCTTGGCATTCCTGCTTACAATCCTGATAGCAGAGGTAAAGTTCCGTTTGAGTACCCTGGCCAGTTCTTCGCCAATCTGTCCGTTGGCTCCTAATATCGTTTGCATCATTATTTATTTTGCGTTTGTTTTTCCAGTTCTTTCATGACCACTTTTGCCGTTTCCTTTGAACTGAACGGATTTTGCCCGGTTATCAGATTTCCGTCCATCACCACTTTTGAAGTCATCGGAATGAATGCTTTCCTGTAATCAGCACCTCTTCCTTTCAGTCCAGCTTCAAGATTAAAGGGGACTTCTTTTTTTCTTCGGGCAAGACTTTCTTCAAACCAATTAAAGCCTGTTATCTTCCTGTCTTTAATCAGGTATTCTCCATTGGATAATTTTACATTCAGCAGTCCACCGACACCGTGGCAAATCGCAACCAGCATTTTACCGCTTTCATACTGCCTTCTGATGATGGTCTGCATGGTCGCATCATTCGGAAAATCATACATCGTACCATGTCCACCTGCCAGATACACACAATCAAATTTTTGCGCAGACACTTCCACTAAACTCTTGCTGTTTTTCAGCAACTCCCGAAAACCAGGATCATTCCAATATGATTTAGAAATTTTGTCAAGCGTTAGCGGCTTCAGGCTTTCGGGGTCTATCGGCACATTGCCACCGTTCGGACTGGCAATCGTAATTTCATATCCCTTTTCCTTTGCTGCGTGGTAGATATGCGTTAATTCGCTTAACCACAAACCCGTTTCGAGGTTGCCGCTCGCATAAGCATTGATGTTTGTCACAACGATTAGAATTTTCAACATACTCATATTGCTATTATTAATGATACAAAGTTCCAAAAGAAAATTAAAGTTGATGTAGCCGCATCAAGGAAAATTGTAACAAAATCTCCGTGCTGCTAATGCTTATCGACATAGAGACAATCACAGCGAGCGACACCGCCTGCCCATTCTTATAGCCACACCACGGCGCAGTTCGATTCCTCCATTTGTTTCTGCTGCAAATAGATAGTAAATTTCTCATTTATATATTCGGATAAAGTCTATTACCGATAACGCTGTCGTTGAAATACCCCTCTTTCAGCCAACCTTTAAGTATTTCTAAAACTATTTTTGTCATTAGCTCAAGCTATTCAATAAACACACCTTTACCACTTGATTTTAAAGCAATGCCTTCTTTGATTATTTTCATTTTCCAATCCATTTTTTCTATATTTGATATAATATAACCATTAGACAAAGCTAGTTGTGAATACCTTTACTAAACCAGAAGATTTCTTAAATACCCAAAGGGCACTAGACGATAGTGAGCAATACTTGCTTGAGAAGCTGAGGTTAGGAAATAACATGGCGTTTTCTATACTTTATGAGCGGTATTATGCCCAGCTGTATTTACATGCTTATCAGAAAATAAAGGATAGGGAAGTGGCAAAGGACATCGTGCACGATTTATTTACGTATATCTGGGATAAAAGGGAAAAGTTTCAAATTAAAGATAGTTTGACCGCGTATTTATATCAATCGGTCAGGAACCGGGTGATTAATTATGTGGCTAATCAGAATGTCAGTTCCAGTTATATTCAGTCCTTTGGGCAATATCTAAACGCTCCAGCAAACACAACCGATCATTTAGTTCGTGAAAGAGAATTTAAGGCTTTAGTGGAGAAAGAAATTGAGCAATTACCACCACAAATCAGGAAAGTTTTTGAACTCAGCAGGAAAGAATACCTCAGTCATAAAGAAATTGCTGAAAAATTAAATCTTACTGAACATACGGTTCGTGGTTATGTAAAAATAGCCTTAAGAGCCTTGAAACTTAAGTTTGGGAACTTATTTTGGGCTTTTCTTTAGTCTTCTCAACTTCTCTATTTCTAATAGATTAAAATATTTATCATTTATACCCCCCCATAGCCTTGAGTTAACGGTCATGTAAGTAAGAAAAGGAAAAATAACCTTTAACGACAACCATGAACGAGAATGTATTTAAGGCGAAAGCCATCTTACAAAAATATAAAGAAGGAATTTGTACCCCTGAGGAAAAAGCCTGGGTGGAAGATTGGTACCTTCAAATGAATACAGAAGGGGACAAACTGACGGAAGAAAACCTAAAAACTGACCTTTTTGACCTACATTCTCGAATAGGAACCATTCCCCATGAAAAACAAAAAATCACGCATCATAAACAATTTACAGTCGTAGCCGCTGCTTGCTTGATCATTGCCCTAAGCTTCGCACTCTATTTTTATTCAAAAAAAGAAAAGCTGAGCTTCAGCGACAATAAGAATAAAGACCTGATCAGCCTAGATGTTAAGCCAGGCGGTAACCGTGCTATTCTAACCCTCGCCGACGGTAGCGCCATTAACCTAAGTGATGAGCAAATAGGAATCATCATTGGAGCAGACTCAATTTCATATGCAGATGGATCATCTCTTTCTACCATCCAGCGCGATAACGCAGGGTCATTATCCACAAGAAATACGAATACACCGGTACAAACTCTCGCCCTCACAACTCCCAAAGGCGGCCAATACCAAGTCACCTTACCCGACGGATCCAAAGTACGCCTGAACGCTGCCACAACGCTAAAATACCCCGCCCGTTTTACCGGCAAAGATCGCCGTGTTGAGCTAGAAGGTGAAGCCTACTTTGAAGTAGCTTCAGGGCGCAAGAGAAGGGATGCAAAACAAGGGGCACAAGACACGCCCTTCATCGTACAAAGTGTAGGACAGGAAGTGAGAGTCCTTGGGACCCACTTCAACATAAAGGCCTATACCGATGAAAGCAATATAAAAACAACGCTAGTAGAAGGCGCTGTACAAGTAAGCTCTATTTCACAAATATCATCCCGTAACACAAGTGATCTTTATGCTCCTAACAGCCCAATCCTACTTGTTCCGGGTCAAGAGAGCATTAATAAAGACGGGAATATAATAGTACAACCCGCCGACTTCAAAACTTCCCTAGCCTGGGTCAATGATCAAATCTACTTTAAAGATGCCCCTATTGAAGATATTCTAAAAGAAGTGAGTCGCTGGTACAACATAGAAGTAGCGTATAAAACAAAACCGACCAAGGAACTCTATAGCGGAGGAATAAGCAGAAAGGCAACGTTGTCTTCTTTATTGAAGGTTCTCGAAAAAACGGGGCTACAGTTCACGTTAATAAGAACTACGCAAGGAAATAAATTGGTTGTTCAACAATAAATTTGATAATAAACACAGTGTTTTCACCTTAAAAAACTAAAACCATGACATAGCAATCCACACATTATCCAACAAAAGGACATTTAAAAAAAACCGAAACGTCGTAAGGAAACGCTCCGGTTAAAATGGAATAGTCATTTATCATTCAACAGATTCTTAAAACTAAACCAAAACAAAGTTATGAATTTTTCTATAGGTTTACCCCATGTATTTAATTGCCGAGACAAGACAATCTTTAAATACCTCATCATCATGAAACTGACCATCCTGATCATCATATTAACTTGCCTGAAAGTGTCGGGCACTGTTTATGGGCAAAGCGTGACATTATCAGAAAGAAACCAAACCTTAACTGAGGTGTTCAAGAAGATCGAAATCCAAACCGGCTACACGTTCTTCTACAAGAATAATGCACTTAAAGGAGCTTTAAAAGTAACTGTGGATCTGAAAGGAATCGGCATAGAGCAAGCTTTAAAAAAAATAATGGCTGATCAGCCGTTGAGTTTCGAGATAATTGATAAGACAATCGTGATTAAGGATAGCCCTAAGGCGAATTTATCGCATTCTGAAATTGCGTTGCAATTACTTACCATAAAGGGAAAAGTGACTGACAGTATAGGGAATCCACTAATAGGGGCTACGATAAAAGTTAAAGGGACACAGCATGCCGTATTAACAGATGGTCAAGGATCCTTTACACTAAGAAATGTAGAGAAAGATGCCGTTCTTATCATAACGTTCCTAGGCTATAAACCTCAAGAACGAAAAGTATCTGCGGATATGGGGACAATTATCCTGTTCGCTAATCAAGCCGATTTAAATGAAGTAGAAGTAGTAATGAATACAGGCTTCTATACTGTGCCTAAAGAAAGGGCTACAGGAAGTTTTACCCACATCGATAATGCAACATTAAACCGTGCCGTAGGAGGCAACATTTTACAGCGACTTGAAGGGATAGCATCAGGAGTACAGTTTGTAAAAGCAAATGGCACCGAGGCAAAGGATATCCGAGTCAGAGGGGTAGCGACAATTATGTCCCATGATTCCCCCTTAATTGTAGTCGATAATTTTCCCTATGAAGGTGATATCAATAATATCAATCCTAATGATGTGGAAAGCATCACCGTTTTGAAGGACGCAGCTGCAGCCAGTATCTGGGGAGCGAGTGCTGGAAATGGGGTGATCGTTATCACTACTAAGCGAGGGCAGTTTGGTGAGAAAGCAAAGGTTTCTTTAAATAGCAATGTTACCATAGGTGAAAAGCCAGATCTTTTTTATAGTCAGAAACGACTTCCCAGCGAAGTCGTTATGCAGATAGAAAAGGAGAAGTACGAAAAGGGGGGGTATTATTTGCCCGGCACTAGTCAAACACCTTTTCCTGAATATGTAGAATTGCTCATTCAATATAACAACGGCAATGGAACATTAAGTGAAGCAGATTTTTTAGCAAAAGTACAACAGTTAAAAAATACAGATGTTCGAGAAGAAGCCCTAAAGTACTTATACCAATCGTCCATTAATCAACAATATGCATTCAACGTAAAGGGAGGTGGCGATTTTTACCGCTACTTTGGATCTGCAGGCCAAGATAAGAATAGAAGCAATGTAATCGGGGATGATAATGAGAGACTTAACATCAGCTTACAAAACACCTTTAAACCTACGAAAGGGTTGGAGTTGAATGTAGGAATGTGGTATACGCAACAAAAAGCGCAAAATAACGGATTAGTATTGAGTAGTCTCAGTGGTTTAGGCGCTGTTTATTTATCCCCTTATATTCGATTGAAGGATGAAGGAGGTGCTTTACCTATCGTCAAAGACTATCGGTTACCGTATGTCAATGCCGCACAAGAGTCTGGCCTATTAGATTGGGCCTATAGACCTTTAGATGAGCAGCGGTTAACAGATAGATCATCCAAAAGCACCGAGATTAAGCTTACTGGCGGAATAAATTACAGCTTTTTGGACCATTTCAATTTCAGTGGGACCTATCAATATGTAAAAAGCAGCGGTGGAAGTATCCAAGAGTATGATAAAGACAGTTATTATGTCAGAAATTTGGTCAATCGTTATACACAGGCTAATGGAAAAAGAGAAATCCCTTATGGCGGTATTTATTCAAGTACCAATAACCGCGAAATTTATTCCCACTCGGGAAGGGCGCAACTGAATTATAATCAAACATTTGGTGAATTACATTCGGTAACTGCACTAGTGGGGACGGATATCCGCGAAGTAGTTCAGAATACTTTTCCAGGATACCAATTATTTAATTATGACCCAAATTTATTGACCGGTACAAGGTATTATGATTACACAAAGTCTTTTCCAACTCGTCCGAATGGGACAGGGCGGATACCTTTTACTAATGAGAATAATACCAGATTTACAGATCGCTATCTTTCTTATTTTGGTAATGGTAGCTACATTTATAATCAACGATATATAATATCAGCTTCAGCTCGTTGGGATGGGAGCAACTTGTTTGGCGTTAAAACCAGTCAGAAAGGAACCCCGCTCTGGTCGGTAGGAGCAAGTTGGGAAGCCAGTAAAGAAGGTTTTTATAGCGTAGAATGGTTGCCCTATTTGCGTTTAAGAACCACTTATGGAAGCAGTGGTAATGTAAATTCAAGCGTTAGTGCTTTTCCTGTAATGCGAAATATGGGTATTGAGTCAATAACTAGTTTTCCCTATGCCAATCTTTTGAGTATTGGAAACCCGTCTTTGCGGTGGGAACAGGTCAATACACTTAATCTAGGGGTTGATTTTGGCAGTAAGAATAGAAGGATTGCCGGAAGCTTGGAGTACTATATTAAGGATGCCCAAGATTTGATCGGAGCAGATTATTTACCACCTAGCACGGGCGTTGTCACAGGAGGCACTGCATCATCATCAAACATCATTAATTATGCAAATTTACTGACAAAAGGATTAGATTTACAGCTAAACACCAAGAATCTAGTAGGCGCATTTCAATGGAATTCGTCATTTTTAGTCAGCAAAGTCAGGAATAAGATAACACACTTTAATACCAATAACAAAGTAAGATTGGATAATTATATTAACGCAAACTCTGCTCCTTCAATAGGTAAAAGTCGCGATATAGTTTATGCAATACCTTGGTATGGATTAGATCCAGAAACAGGTCAACAGTTAATG
Organism: Sphingobacterium sp. xlx-130; assembly: GCF_011007405.1. Lineage (NCBI taxonomy): Bacteria > Pseudomonadati > Bacteroidota > Sphingobacteriia > Sphingobacteriales > Sphingobacteriaceae > Sphingobacterium > Sphingobacterium sp. xlx-130. Next base: position 223,453 of record NZ_WFKN01000006.1, on the reverse strand, counting down.
TATATCGACGGTGCCAAAACCAGTGATTACACAGCCTTCTATAACAGTCTTTCTGTCGAAGATCTTGTTGAGGCAGGGGTAAGTGTAGCGCCCTATTTTGGATCTGTTAGAAATGATTTCACATGGAAGAACTTCTCATTTTCAGCATTGGTTTCCTGGAAAGCAGGCTATGTGTTTCGTCGTACATCATTGTCACCTGGCGTTGAATATCTAGGCGAATACCATATGGATTATTTTAAACGTTGGAAGTCTCCGGGTGATGAATTAAATACAGTTGTCCCGGCACGAGCAGACAAGGTGATATCAGGTTCAGGTACGGTGTATTGGAATTCCGAGGCATTAATTACCAAAGGTGATCAGATACGACTTCAGGATATCAATATTAGTTATACGTTGAGACCTCAGCAGATCGGTAAACTGCAAATTCAACGAATCCGCATTTATGCTTATGCACGTAATCTCGGTGTAATTTGGAAAGCCAATAAGCATAACATCGATCCTGATTACCCAAACGCAGAATATACTAGTCCGAAGACGCTTGCTTTAGGCTTACAAATTGATTTTTAATTTAGAAGAAATGAAAGTATTAAAACATATAATGGTTGTAATATTCTTTTCTGCTTTAACTTCTTGTGGGAAAGAATTTTTGGACAAAAAAAGGGATATGGCTTTGGCAATTCCCTCTACAACTGCCGATTATCAGGCGCTATTAGATAGAATGGGGATAATGAATACCCAACAATCCTATGCCTTAAGTTTGGCTGGAGCAGATGAATATAAGGTCTCGGATCAAGTATGGGAAAATGGGCTTACCGGTACTGACGTGTATCTGAAAAATGCCTATGTGTGGGAAAAAGATGTGTTCGAAGAACTTGAATCTAAAGATTGGAATAATGCCTACCAACGAATATTGCATGCCAATCTGATTTTGGATATAAATAGAGTTTCTCCTAAAGCGGGCGAGCAGAATGCCTGGAATAATGTGAAAGGAAGTGCATTGTTTATTCGAGCATTGAATTTCTATCAACTGGCTCAGCTTTTCTGTAAACCATACGACGCACAAACGGCAAAGAACGATCTAGGGGTACCGATTCGTTTGGACTATGATGTTACGGTGAAATACAATCGAGGTACTGTCGAAGAACTGTATCAACGAATGATAGAAGATTTAAGAACTGCGGCTCAACTTTTACCTGATCGAGCAGAGCATATCTTCCGTCCTTCACGGATAGCCGCAAATCATCTATTAGCCAAAATTTATCTGAGTATGGGTAAATACGAATTGGCATTGGAACATGTTAATACAAGTTTAGGAATCCAAAACACGTTATTAGATTATAATACCTTAAACTTAAACACAGTCAATACCTTTCCTGCCGGCGACTATGCAGTCTCGAATCCCGAAGTATTTTATTTTTCCACGAGTATAGTAATGGAAATACTTTCATCTTCGCGGGTCACCAACATTCCGGATGAGATTTATACTATGTATGAGCTAAATGACCTACGAAGAGGAGCTTACTTTACTATGCAACCCGATGGTAGGCGTACTTTTAAAGGCTCTTATCAATTTAATCAGTCGGCAATGTTTACTGGTTTTGCTACCGATGAGTTATGGCTGATGAGCGCAGAATGTAAGGCTAGATTGAAAAATTATCAGGGCGCAATGGAAGATGTAAATCATCTATTAAAGTATCGTTATAAAACAGGAACCTTTGAGCCCTTCGTCGTGGAAGGTGAAGACAATATATTGGCCTTTATTTTAAAAGAAAGAAGAAAACAATTGTTTTTTAGAGGAGTTCGTTGGGAGGATTTGCGCAGGTTAAATAAGGATCCCCGATTTGCGACAACCTTAGTTCGTGAAGTGGCAGGAAAGAGATATGAGCTCGTTCCAAATAGTCCCCGGTGGGTATGGCCGATTCCAAAGAATGAAATTGAACTCAATAATCTACCACAAAATGAACGGTAGTTCAAGAATAGTAATTTTACACTTAATGAGCCGACATAAATTCGTTTAATTTGTTAGATTTCTAAAAAGGACTAATCAAAAGCCATTAAGGTAAATCAAAAGCCATTTCTGTTGTTTAAGAAATGGCTTTTGGCGTTATAGAAAGTTATTAGGATCTAAAAGACAGTGTCAGACAAATACCAATCGTTCACACATAAAAGTATCTCACAAAAAGGGGAGATGGTAGCATTCTACGGACTACGTCCCCCTGTCTTTGAAAACTACCAGCACGGATTAAAATATTTCTGCTTATTACTTGTCAGAAAGTTGGAGCCTCAAGCAGATAGCGCAAAAAATGGCAAACAGAATGATGGATGTCTTATAACCGCGAAGTCCGATATACATCTGGGCATACCGGACTTTGGAATTCATTTCAGAATAAGATAGCTAATTTTCAGGTCGATGCCAATGGATATGCTACTCTAGCGGAAAGCAAGACGGGAGAGTCATATGGAATAATCTATCATCATCCCCGTGATATTCCGCAAGCTTATGGCCCTACTGGTCCCATTACAACATTTAGCAATGGAGACTATAAATACAATAGGATTTACTACAGGAAAAAATAATACTTACATTTAAATTAAAAAAGAAAACATGAAAATTAGACAATTTATAGCTACGCTAGCAACAATATTTATATATGTTTTTTGTTCGGCTATTTCTTTTGCGCAAATGTCAATGGAGCAAAGGAATCTGAAGGTGGATATTTTGAGATTAAGAGAATACAGTATAGCATATGACGCCAATAGAATAGCAGAAAATCCTGATAAAGGAAAGCGTGAAATGATTATAAAGAAGTATAAAGATCAAATAAATTTAATTAAGAATGGTCCGGATCGAGAACGATATATTAAGTTTCTGAGTAACGCTGTAGGAGTTGATTCGTCCAAGTATGCAAAAGAAATAGGGTATAATTACAAATTATGGAATTCACCCTGTTTTTGGTAATAGAGACTTTTGGTATTTTCAAAAGTCAGATGGGTCATATACCTTTATACCAGAGGAGTAGATCGACTAACAACGGGGGTTGATGCAAGTATGCAAAACGTTGCATTCTTTGCCGCAGACGAATTATGGAAACCCTCACTAAGCACATTAAGTACAGATTGTAATGACTAAATTCACAACTAGGAGTATCGTAGGAAATATATTTGTCACCTATGTTTTGTTTCCCATTTTTTATATAAAGGATTATTGGTGTAATCTTATTAATCGTGATTATCAGGGGGAGGCTTTTCAATATGATTCTATCTGGCCTTTTTTAGATCGGATTTTCATTGGCTTTTTTCTTTTTTCAACGGTATTGTTATTAGCGTCTTTACTGCCTTATCATTTGGTTAAGTACCATATGCTATACAGAATAAAAAAAGGTTATTACCTTAAGTCTTTGTTAGTTTATATTTCAATTAATCTATTTTTGGTTTGCATCACGGGGTACGGCTATTTACTATTTACGGATTACGGAGCAGTTGACTATAACATTCCTTTTATTTTCACCTTAATCCTCTTTTCTTCGATGGTTCATGGTTTTTTGTATTTAGTTGTTGATCGTTATAGGTTTGAAAGGGCAAGTAATTAGATAATTGATTCCCATGATCCATTGAGGGGAACCTATTTTACACAGGTAATCTCATTGCAGTAGCTATGGTTTTTACTTTTCTCCTGACGCTATTGGTGGTAGCGCTAATAGCTCCAGTTAGATGGTGGCCTAATATCTACAATGGTGTTGTGTATGGTAAATACGAATACTATGATTTTCATATTGAAACACTTGGAGAGCAGCTGTATCAGATATATGGACAGACTTATGGTTTCGTTTACATATTTTCGTTGATACTTGTTCTATTGCCTTTCCAGATTATAAAAAGCTACTGTTACAATAAAAACAATAGAGCACTAAAACTATGGAAAAAATGTCTGATACTTTTTGGAATTATGTCTGTTGTTTTCGCTTTCTTATTCCGTCCGCCGATGACAGAAATGCGAGAACGGTTAGAGCTTTTTGCGATTCTATTAGCTTTAGGTACATTGTTCGCCTTGATACTCTATTTTTGCGTGGACCGTTATGTAGAGCAAAGCCCTGTTAAGCAAGAAAATGACAATTAGGCGTTCGGAGTGCCTAAATTTAGATGAGGGCCTTTAAATAGAGTTACTTAGATGATTCTAGGTGGCTTTGTTTTAGCTCATATCTATTTTATACTACCGCTTATAGTCGCCTCTAATGTATTGCTCAAAAACTTTGCAATTTAGTGTATAGCTATTTCTGTACAACACTTTATTATACCTGAAGTAGACAACGCTGCATAAGTTGATTAAGTTCATCTTGACTAAGCTTTAGATTATGAATATTCTTCTGTACTTGCTTCAATCGTTTCTCCCTGAATTTTTCCTTATCGGCCATTACTCATCAGGATTGAAAAAGCCCCGTCAGCCCCAGCTTAAGAAGATGGAAGAGAGGCATCATCATCTGACAGCAGAGCTACAGGCTGTAGAGTTGGTGTAGCGAAATCTTTTATCCCTCTTTCCCCACCTTGTAACCGATTTTATCACGTTCAGGTAGGGGAGGCTTATCTAGTTTATTCTCTAGGCGGTCGATATATTCAAATACAAGGTCTATGTTTTTGCCCTGCGAATCCTGCTTCTTGGAGAGCTTTTCCATGGCGAGCCGCATATCCGCAAGCTCTAAATGTATCTGTGTAGTATCGTTCAAGAACTGCCTCATCTTCGTAAAGATCCGCATGATCTGGATGTTTATTTGAATAGCTTGTTTGCTTTTCAGAACAGATGATAGCATCGAGACACCTTGTTCAGTGAATACCATTGGAAAATATCTGCTTCCTCCACGGCCATTCTTTGAGGTCACAATTTGTGACCTCAAAGAATTAAATTCAGATTCATCCAATTCAAACATGAAATCGGGAGGGAATCTTTCGATATTTCGTCGTACAGCTTGCTTAAAAACTTTAGTTTCCACTCCATAGAGTTCCGCAAGGTCACTATCAAGCATGACCTTCTGGTCACGAAAGACATAAATTCCGAAGGACTCCATTTTCCCTTATAAAACAATTGACTTAAAATGAATTCTATTCATCAATACCTCATCGGCGAGGTTCGTATCTACTGCACTTGCTGGATGCTGTTCCATAATCTAGTTATTTGGTCATACCAAGATACGAATTAAAATTAATAAAACTAATAATATTAGTATTTATTTGTGTAACAGCTCCAGGCCAGCATCTAAAGCAACCGTTCCGCGATCTCCGACTCATCAACCACCACACCGCCTTTTAGGTACATCTTACGCTCGACAACTTTACTCGCATCATATTTCCTATTTCGAAAGCTAGCGGTCGTTATATCAGGTTGGTAGATGGGGTGGTAGAGAGTCAACAGGAAATAATACCTAATATAAACGCGAAGTCCGATATACATCTGGGCATATCGGACTTCGAAATTCATTACTCCTAAAGTGGTAGTATGAAAAATATAAATTAAACGCCTAGCGTTTTAAAAATTCTTTAGGTATAGGATGCTTTTTCAAAAATTCTATAGCCTCCTCATTTTTCTTTTTAAAGAATGTAGAATTACTATAAATTCTTTGACGCTCTAGTGCCGTCGTGTCATCTATATCCTTATTGCTTTTATTTTTATCTGTGTTCATAGTTTTAAAGCTATTGATTCAAAGTTAGTTATTATTTTTTGAATATAAAAAAAGCATCATAATTCTTACCCTTTCGAAACGACTCCCAATTATCATCATAATAAGCCTTGACTTCAAATAAAGCTTGTATTTCGTTCCAAAATTCAGAAATTCCCATTTGATAAAGTCTAGTGCGCGAAGGGGTACTTCCCTTAGCCATGACGATAGCTTGCGGATTTTGTTCGGTAAAGTCCAATACAGCTCTGGCGACAGTGGAAAGTACTTTCTTAGTATCAAGATTATTAGTAATAGTCACATCACTAATCTCTTTTGTTATACTATCGTAATCGCCGAGGCAGGCAATGAGGATTCCGTCCTCGGGCGGGGCACATCGTACAGCGTACCAGCCATGCTGCTGAAATGTCGGGTAATATCCATGAACACCTCCCGGTCCGCTATCGAGAACAGCAGCATCTCCGTGTAGAACAGATGCTTTGCCTTTTCCGCATCATCATGCCACAGCCGTACACTTATCTCCTTCATGAGGCTATTTATCTCCTTATACGCGCTGTCCCTGTCGATGTACAGCGATCTGTCCAGCCTGCTTATATAATTCTTCTTTTCCGTCAGCTTTTCCAGGCTTTCGGGATGATATCGATCTACATACTTCAGGCGTATCAGCGTATCCAGGTTAAAAGCCATCATCTTCGAGTTACGGCCATCCGGGATAGGGAAGAAGCGGTCACCCGCATCCTGCGACAGCAGGATCCAGTTCAGCGAGTAGGCCACCTGCACGGGCTGGTACTACAACTGTACCGTAATGGTTGGCGAAGTCTTCCATAGACTGGTTTAAGATCGGTTCGTATTTATCTGCTTTGATCACTGCTGCTTTCAGATTGTCGGGAACAATAGCTTTAGGTACACCTCCCATGGCCTCTAGGCAACAACTTAAGGCATACAAAAAGTCTGGAGTCTGCTGAGAGGGGACCGCTATGGCAAATGCATAGTCTGAAAAAGGCAGACAGGCTACAAATACCTCACAGGCGACCAGTTCTCCTGTTGAGCGGTCGATATAATGGAGCTTTTTGCCGGAAAAGTCAATATATAATTTGTCTCCGGCAATGTGCTCCATCACCATGCTGCCTTTTCGGGAGACAAGCTGTTGTCTTAAATGATAGTTGAACTGCGGATAGCTATAACCGATGGGATCGCTTTCAATGTATTCCTGCCAGAGCAACTGTTTGGTGACTCCGGTGCGCTTAAGTTCTTTTTCGTAATAATCCAGACGGCTTTTTAGGTATTCAAATTTATCTGCTTTATACGCAGGATTACCGGCATGAAACGATTTTTCCAATAAAGGATCTTCCTGTTTAAGAAGCTCTTCGGTATTGAAACCGCCTTCGGCCATCTTTTTGAGATAGGACCTCCCCGTATTCTTACTCATTCCCAGAATGCGGGCGATTGTTTTTATTCCGCTGCCGCTCTGGTACAATCTGATTAATTGTTTTATCTGACTCATTCGTTTTGGTTTTCCAGCCATCAGTGATCCAAATTGTGTGATCACTAAGTAACAAAAACTACTCACTAAGGGGTCAGTATGCTCCAGCGCAATAAACTGAAAAAAGAAATTAGGGGGTCAACATCCGCCAGTATGGCATGTGAATATAGGCTTTAAACCCAATATCCCTCCCTAAAACTAATTCAATTATGAGGGGTCACTATGCTCCAGTATATCCAATTATAGTTAAAAAGACCGATAAATGATAAAATAGATATAAAAATGAACATTGAAAAACACCTAAGAATGCTTCGTCTGAATGGTATGGAGCAGCATTGGAAAGCGATGAAAGAGACAAAACAGGGAACTTTACCAAAAATGGCAAGTCTTCAAATCGACCTCATCAAAACCAATTGAAAAATTGGTCGCAAAAAAAAGCTGCCCTTTTCGGACAGCCCCATTAACCATTTGTGTAGTTAGATTTCGGGTAGAGTTGTAAAGAATAACATCATTACTTCCGTCTTAGATATTCAGCAATAGTTTTGTTAAAATCACCTTCTCTAATTCCTAATTCACTCAGGATCTTAAATCGATCTCTAGTACTATTGAGCCTTTCAAAAAATTTCTCTTTCCCTATCATATTTATGCCGTAATCACAAACAATCGCAGAAACAACATAGTTGATAGGCATGTCGGGTTCCCATAGTGAGTTGTCAAATATGTCTTGCTTGAAAATCTTCATGAAATCGTAACCGTCTAAATTTGTTTTTATTTTCTGAAGATAATCTTCATACATTAGTTTTCCACTTCCTCCGAAATAGGTCGCCATACCTTCGTCAAAATAGTTATCAATATTGGGGATACGCTTTTTTATATATAAATGACAAACTTCATGCGGATAGAATTCTGAATCATTGGCGGAAATTATTACATCATGTAATACCAGGCCTCCGGTCGAATCGGCATACATCATTGGGTGATATTGAACACCTTGTATATTAAAAAACTCTTCTACACTGCTTGCCGAAAAATAAGTGTAGGGAACTTTTTCAACGTCAAAAAACTCACAGAGGGACCGATTGAAATCCATCTGCTTCTGAATGTCTTTTCCGTCAAATGAATGCCTATTCGGACTAATAAAAAAATCGATTTCATCCACATTGATTTTTTTCCATTTGTCGTCAATGATGTTCAGATAAGAAGAGAAAAGAACATCTTCTTCTGAATAGTCGGCCACCAAATTGCATATTGCTTTAACAAATAAATTGGATTTTTGAGTTGATATATAGGAAAGCTTTACAATGTATTGGCTGTTATCAATAGGGAGTATTTCCATTACACTTGGTTTGTACATTACTTCTCCAGCTCCATTTTTCTCGACACCTTTTAAATAGTAGTACGGAGTTCTAAACCTTTCAAAATCCTCTTTCTTCCAATACTTAAACAACTCTTGATAACTTGAAGTATCCTTTTTCATCAAAAAGGAATCCAATGATAAAAGAATTGCTTGATTGTGTTTTAGGTTTCTATCTATTTTTGGCGAAACATACAGGTTGTCGCTGATCTGCGCAACAGATCTTAACGATAGGAATAGGCAAATAAATAATAGTTTAAAATTCATTAGATTATATATTTATTAATTTGTTGAGTTACGTTTCTGTCGATTTCTGATCTACTTAAAGGATTTCTGTGATGATCTAAATGGTATAAATCTCCTTTGGATCGGAACACTTTCTTTCCATTTATTAATACTTTAAAAACTCTGTCTATATCATCAGTACCCCACCCAACTATTTCTTCATTTTCTCCGCCAATTTGAAGGAAATCTGATTTATTGATAATAACACCTCCTCCGACAGAATGAGGTAGGCTAAAGTTTGAACTATCATCTTTTAAAAGTGAAATATCTAGGTTATCTGCAAATTGGTTAATAACCTTCTTATTGTTGATGTTAATAAACCTATTATCAAATGGTAGGGCTATTGTATATTCCTCTCTAACAGAATCAATACACTCCTTTAAATTTTCTGGTTTAAAAATACAATCACAATCTAAATAGCCTATTAAGTTGTATGACGTTGAATTTGCGAATATATTAAAATATTTGGTTCTATGTAGATAAACATTATCATCCTCAATGAATTTGTATTGAATGAGGTAGGCGTCTATAATGTTTTGTTCGATTTTAGGGTTTTTATAAATTTCCCAAAGCTGTATCTTAACGTCAAAATACTTAATTACGTATTGTAGAAAGAGTTTAAGGTTTCTTAACCTATCTTGAGAGTCTATTCTTATTAGTAAGAAAATAACGAAATCATCATATTTGTATCTTTTGTTTTTTATTGTATCTAAGATTTCTTCTACATATTTGCTACTACATTTATACTGGTTTACATAGCTAAATTTAGTTGTATATGGAGAATACTCTTTATAAAATCCTTTATAAAACAATTCGAAAGCATCTTCTTTATTAACGCCTGAATTGTGCATTATTTTTGTCTTATACCACTCATCAATTGGTTGTTTTGGCCAACAAAAATTAAGTTCTGTGGATAATTCAATTTCATATCCAAAAAAATGTGCGTTTAAGACCATTGACCACATGTCAGTACACCATATTTGAAAATATGTAAAATCGATGTCAATATCATTAGAAGATAGTTCTGTAGCTTCGATTCTATTATGTTTATAGTATGCCAATTTTCTAGTTAGAAATTGATAAATCTCTTCACAATCTTTTTCATGTTTCTCCCAAAAAAGGGTATTAACATTTCTAATAACATATTGAGCTCCTCCAAAGCTATTATAGTTTTTATACACGACATTTGGATTCACTTTAACAATACTACATAAATCAAATAATATTTCTGTATTAAAAAAATTGAGAAGATCACCTCCAATATAGGAGTTTGTGTCAGACAGGGTCCATGTTCGGTTTTTGCTATTGTTTAAAATAGTATCAAAGCAGGGGATTTCACGTTTAAAACATAAAGTTTAACACCTAATTATTAAGCTTAAAAATAGATCTAATTGAGATCTCATATGGAATTAGTAATAAAGGATTTTAAGGAAATGGTATTTCGAACTGGCATCGGGACAGTTCGAATGATAAAGATTGATGAAAATATAAGATAATTATTATGTACGTAACCAAATAAACTATACATGTCAAATAGTAAATTAATCCTTGATGTTTTTAATGTTTTTGCGCTAGACATATCAGACGATGTAAAGTACAAAGAGGTTTATAATCGAGGTACGGAAAGAAATATGATGTCACATAATGTTGGTGTAACACCAGAAAGTGTAGATGAGAGATTTAAGTTATTTGGTCTCAATTGTGATGAGATTGCAATATATTTAGCTAACCAAAGTAATACAGGAGTAAGCGTACAGAATATATCTTCTGCAATAGACCTTTTAGAAAGAAAGGCACTAATTAAAAGAGAAGATTTCATGAGATCTGCTTTTGTATCACATGTATATAAGCCCACTTATGTTCGCTATAAAATTAGTAAGGTCGGTTGTTATCTTTGGAAGTTTGGGCTATCTGCTAACTTTATTTTAGGATTTTCGAGTATCTGTCAGACTTACAAAAGTAGTGTTTTAATAATGGAAGGTCACCTTGAGACAGGGGATACTTCTCTTGGGACGGGTTTCTTGCTAGATCTCAATCATAAACGATACCTTGCCACATGCAAGCATAATGTAGAGCAATTAATTGACTTCAGGATCACTGATGGAGAGGCGAATTTAGAATATTCAAAAGATTTTCATTGCCATCCTGATGAAGATATAGCTCTCATTGAAATATACGGAGCTGATGATAGAAAGGCCTTTATTCCATCTTTTCTTAAAGGGTCAGAACCATTCTTATTCGAGCAAGATCCACTTGTCTTGTCAGAGGTAATTACGATGGGATATCCTTCAATCCCCACATCGGAGGGAGCGTATTTGATGAGCCACAAAGGGGAGGTCAATGGTATGGTTAGGTCTTATTTTGGGGGAGGTGAAAAAATCCTCTTTTCAGCGAAAACATCATCAGGAAATTCTGGGAGTCCTTTGATAAATTGTTACGGAGAAGTCATAGGAATTGTAGAAAAAGAGCTATATGATAAAAATAGTTTTATTGACAAGGGAAAGCTACCTTATTATTCTGCCGTCCCTATAGAAAGAATTAAAGAAATTCAATTAACTGCAAAAACCACAATTTAGTAATAAAGAGATGGGAGAGGGCCTTCGCAAGAAAATCATGAAGGATCTGGGGCTTTAATTAGCTCCCGATCCCCGTGATATAGGAAAGGAGCAATACTATGAAAATTCTAAAAATCATTATCGAGCGCAGCGAAGACATGTTCAGTGCCTATGCAGAGAATGCCGAAGGCATCTATGGGGGCGGTGATACCGTCGAGGAGGCCAAGCAATCCATCTTGGATGCGATAGCTATCATTACCGAAGAGTTTACTCCTGATAATATACCATCTATTCTCAAAGGCAAGTATGCTATCGTATATCACTTCGATGCAGAGAGCTTTCTCAACTATTACAAAGGCATCTTCACCAATGCCGCTTTAGAGAAGATTACAGGCATCAATCAGCGTCAGCTACAACATTACTCATCAGGGTTGAAAAAGCCCCGTCAGCCGCAGCTTAGGAAGATAGAAGAGGGGCTTCACCGTCTGGCAGCAGAGCTACAGGCTGTAGAGTTGGTGTAGCGAAATCTTTTATCCCTCTTTCCCCACCTTGTAACCGATTTTATCACGTTCAGGTAGGGGAGGCTTATCTAGTTTATTCTCTAGGCGGTCGATATATTCAAATACAAGGTCTATGTTTTTGCCCTGCGAATCCTGCTCCTTGGAGAGCTTTTCCATGGCTAGCCTCATATCCGCAAGCTCTAAATGTATCTGCGTTGTATCATTCAAGAACTGCCTCATTTTGGTAAAGATCCGCATGATCTGGATATTGACTGAGATCGCTTGCTTACTATTGAGCACGCTAGATAGCATCAAGACACCGTGTTCGGTTTATGTAAATCCTACGGTTATGTAAAGCTTTACATAATTCTGTGAAAACATTTGGTTCTTTTCGTCGTCCACCCCAACTTGATGTCACAATTTGTGATTTCAAGTTTTTCCATTCGTTTGTCGTTAATTGAAACATAAATTCCGTAGGAATCCATTTCTCCTATAAAAAAATAATCTAGAAATGAACTCTATAGGAAACCTTTTTATGTTGCGTTTAACCGCTTTGTTTAGATTTCCTGTTGTCACTCCGTAAAGCTCGGCGAGATGGTCAATTGGAGAGACCTAAGTATTAACTAATACATTACCACTAGAATTTTCTAGGGTAGAATTTAAAGCCCAGACTCAAATATCTTGTAATGCGAGACTCAGTACCATACACATAGTTGACACCGTCAAATGAATTTTCAATGCCTTTGTTATTCCCTAATGCATCCCAGAGGTTGAGATTTATTTCTGCATTTCTCTTTTTAAGAAAACGATATTCTATGGCAAAATTTAACACTGTACTGGATTTACCTTGTTGCGAAAATTTAGCATAGTCATATATAGAAGATCCACTGATCTTAAAATCTTTAATAAATCGCTTCTGGACATCTAGTTTTAGACGATTATTGCTATAGGTTTGATCTGTCTCCCTCTTTATAAGGCCAATCGAAGCAGAATTAGATATCCCAATCAACAGATGATCCTTTATATTAATATCCCCCCAAAAATTGAAGTTAAACCTATTATTCGTTCCGTTAATAAGGTCATTATTAAGTATGATTGGTAGATCGGTCGAGGTCCATACCAGATTTGTCTGCAGCGTCACTTCACTTTCTTTTATCTTCAAGTATTTTCTAAAGTTTGCGCTCAGCGTAGATTTATAGCTATCCCCTTCATTATTCATTTTATTCCTATATACATATCTGCTTGTTGATCGGTCTACCTGGTCTATTATTGCATTATTATAGAGCTTTAGATTAAATTCAAGTGAACTGTTAAAAGAGCTTTTGTCTTTTGATAACACAAGATCAATGTTTTGATAGGTTCCACTTTTCAGATCGTTATTGGGCCTAAAGACATTGAATCGGCTTAATGTGTCAATCAGAAAAACCCTATAATCCAGTTCCATTGCTTCCAATCGTCTATCCACCTTTAGGTCGATTTTATAGGTCGTTAGCTCTAGAACGTTTTTTTCGTAGTTAAACGATAAGCCAGGAGAAAATAACTGTTGAAAAAATTTATCACCTAAAAGAGCGTTTGATGAGGTCTGTTTAGCGTACAGTGCTTCGCTTGATACAAATAACTGAAAATTATAACTCTTCGAGTACCTATTGGTCAACGATAAATATTTAGCATACTCTATCCCCATTTTAGCCATATTGATATTTTTTCTACTGTTGTTATTATAGGATAGAGATGGAGTGAAGGCCTCATTATTTATAAGTTTACGATCATCGTTTAAATTGGTAGCTTCATTACTTATGTTTACGAAAGATTTTAGATTGAGCTTCTGGTAAAAAGGGATATTCCTTAAATCAAGTTTAACGACATTATTATGTCCTTTTTCCTTATCGTTGATTTCTCGATCATCGTTCATTACATCTCTACTGAAAAGTATATTTTCAGTAGAGAGTTTATCGAATAGCCCGAGTCGGATTGAACTTTTTATCTTGATGTTTGATTTCTTAAGGGTATTGGAATAGTTTAATTCATATACCAAATTCTGGTTCCGATCCAAATTCAACCTCTCCATATTTTCGCTTGAGATATCCTCATTCAATTGATAAAAAGAAGAATCCATTGTTGTCGATTCTATTTTAGAATTCAGTACGGATAGTTTCGAAGATATCAATAATTTGTTCTTCTTATATTGATAATCTAGGTTATACTTTTCTTGTGCGACTCTACGCTCGCTGATATTAACTTGATTTTGAGAAAAAGATATATCAGGATTATCAATATTACTTTGACGATTCGAATAGGTATTGTGGACATCTTTCGATCCTTCAAAGCCGATCCGATTTATCTCTTCCCGATCCGGTTTATCAGTAAATGTATATTTCAGCATTGTACCGAATGCTAGATTTCTATTTATCCCCAGTTTTAAAATATCTTCCGAAGGAATACGCTGACTTGACTTGTAGGCCGAATTCAATAAGAAATCGAGATTATTTGCCACTTCTTTGTTAACATTATTCCGATTAAAGAAAAATGTAGATTGAAACCTATTAGGAAGATAGAAAGTTAGCCCTACTGACGAGTCATATCGCTTAGACAAGATATGTTCCAGCGCACCGAAATAACTTAGCGATTTGCTTTTTGTTTTTATATTGAGTTCAAGATTAGAATCACTCTTACTGTTACTTTTATCCGATGATCTAGCGTATAATTGGATAGTTGAGGTGGCTGACGCAGGGATATTTTGTAATATTATTTGAGGGTCACCACTCAGAAATTGCTGCCCATTGAGTACAAAACTTTTTATCTTTTCGCCTTTGTACGTTATATCACCGTTGCCCCATATGACAAAATTGGGAACTTTCTTTAACAGGTCTTCTATTACAGCATTGCTATCCAAGCCAAAGGAGTCAGAATTGATTTCTAAGGTGTCTTTTTTGTAATATATGGCAGGAGTGACAAATACACTATCTATGGCCGTATTCTTTAGTTTTATATCTATATTATTCAATGTAATACGGTTTGATCCTCTAGCATCTATCATAGTGTCTTTTGTATTATACCCAACATGCTGCAGTCTTAGGATATACTTTGCCGGTATGCAGTCTACAAAAACGAACCCGCCTCTGTGATCCGTCAATGAGATCTTATACAAGCTCGAATCCGCTACTGACAAGAGCTTAACATTGATGTTCTGGATGAATTTGTTGTTCTCAAAGTCTTTAACAGTACCATCAATAATAGATTTACTTTGTCCACGAACACTTAATATTCCAGCAAAAAATAAAAGCAAAAGAAAAAAATATTTCGGTATTACGATATTCCTCATTTCACGGTAACCTTAATGATTACGGGATTGTCAGTTGCTTTTAGAGAAAGATCATTTTTGATTCCTTTCTGATCAATATATTCCTTGGGAGGCATTGTCAGATAGAGATCTTTTTCCTGAACATAGAGAAAATTATAATCTTTAAAGGCAGACCCAATTGCATTGGAAAACAGATTTAACTGGTGAGATGACGTGTCGGGAACTAGATTATTCAAACAGTAGAATATATTAGTTTTACCATTCCATACAAACGAGTTATAACCATTCAATTCCGAATGCGTCCTTAATCTGAAAAACAACAAATCTCCTATGGCATAGACATCAGATATTGCATAGATGCCGTCAGGTCGGTTCCTTATCAATGCTGTTACAGGACGAAAGTCATTAATGTATTTTCCAAAAAACAAGGTATTAGCTAATGGAAATACAAAGCTCATCAGACTATCACGCTTACCATCTTTCAGTTCGTAAATTGTATAGTCCAGACTCTGCGTATATAATAACTTATCTGATGGATAAATTTTACTTGTTACATAAAACTTATCTCCTTTAAAAGAGTCTATTGGAGTGTAAATTATTTCCTCCTTTTTATCTGTGGAAATGTTTAATCTTTGGAATTTTCTTTGCGCTATATTAATGTACTTTTCGGCGGTATATTTATGTTTACCTACCGAAAAGGCATGTATATCCATATTTCTACGTACTATTTCTTTAAAATTACCTTCCAAAGAAAAAATAGCTTGCTTGGCTGAACTATTATAGAGTACAATCAGATTGTTCTTTTTTGTGTCTATAAAAAAATCTATAATTACACTCTTTTTTTGTTCAGGGTCTTTAATAAGTCCATTCGTTATTCGGTTAATAAATCTTCCGCTCAGATCAAACAATAGAATTGATCTTGTGTCAGGATCTAATATATAGTAAGTAGTATTGTGGAGCACTAGCTTGCCTATATAGCCAAAAATACTTCGAGCATTCGTTTCCAAGGGGATTATATCTGCAGATTGAAACAAATCTGAGAAATTTCCTCCCTTACTTTCGGAGGGTGCGAATTTGGTTTGCGCTACGCTATTAAACGTATAGAATAGCGAATTCATATTAATAACTAATATAATTAAGATTAATTTAGCACTAAATTCATTTTTCCCCATTGAGCTATAAGTTATTGTACATGTTTTCATCAATTAAGGCGCTAGGTCGAGATCATTCAAGTCTTTTAATACGGTTTTAATATTACCTAATTGTTGGTAATACTTTCTTCTAAGGTATTCATTGTTTGGTTGCAAAGCAAGCAATAATTGTTACTTTTGATAGGAGGGCTGAGAATGTGTCTTAAGTACATGTAAAAAGCCTACGTCTCGTATTTTGATCCAGTAACAGTATTTAATATTTATAAACTGATAATGAACTCCAATATGCTATCCCGATTCCTAAGCTCATGTGGTCATATCATCTTGATCTACTTGCAAGCTTTTTTTTATTGTATGTTATTGATGGCGTGGCTGAGATTGCCCAGTGGAGAATATGGTATGACTCCATTGCTTCTCCTTCTGCTTGGGCTACCTGCACTTGGGGTGTATCTGCTATATGCACTTATATGCTACTTCTTGTCACGACCTATAATGCCTACAGGTAGGATGTGATCAAGGTTGTATTTATAGTCAGTGCTGCACTGGTTATGTTGGTGGGCATTTTAGACCCATTAGATATAATCAACTTGGTGTTTATTGCATCACTATTCCTGGCTAGTGCTATCGCTTGGGTATTACATAGATTAATGTTAAAAGGGGCATAGTAGACTTGCAAATAGCGCCCTTTGTAAAGCAACATTAGGGAAGGAGTTAACATATTTTGAGTGGACTTGAATTCAGTAGCGTCAGTACCACAAAATATTAGATAGCTTAAATTAGGTAAATCATACGATGGACATCACATTTAGAAGTCCTGTACTGGGTCAAAAAAAATCCGAGCACAGGAGTGTAGGTTTAAATTTGATTTGCCGATAAGTCTTTTGTTAAACTCGCAATTTTGAGTTTTCGGTTTCTCATTACATAGTATAAGTCCGATAAGTTGTCTATCATTAACTGTCTGCTATAGTAATTTATGTGTTCCAAAACACCAAAAATATTGGCAATACATCCCCAAAACACCAAATTCTCTGTTTTAAATTTCCAATCGGCAAGATAAAGTTGGATAATAAATATTACCGGTATTAAACCTATCATGATAAGATTGATTTTTTTTGATCTTCTAAAAAATGCCAGATTTTTATTTTGGTCAAATGGTTTTTTGGTTATTCTATCCAGTTTTAGCTTCCAATAATGCTGTCCCTGATACAATATAGAGATACATAGTATTAAGCCATAAAGCAGAAATACTATATCCGAAAAGGAATTAGTGGAAAGCAAATAGATTACCAATAATGGGAAAGTTACAAATGCATGCATTCTTTCCATTGGGTAATAGTAGTTCAACCGTTTAATTAATTGATTTTTCAATTTTCTACTTTCTTATTACATGAATACTCAATTCTTTATGCGTTAGGTCCGTATGGCGATCTCTTGATAATACATAACATACCTTTTTCTGTAATCAGTCAGCCAGTTAAGACTGCCAGCAAGGAATTTGATTTGTAATATAACAATTGTTTTCAACTTAATAGGGGTAAAATAGTGCCAAAATTCGGAAAGGCTGAAAAACTTTTTGGCGGAATATTACCCCTAAAATGCTATAAAGTAGAGACCAGTTCGCCGCTTTTTTCTTTGTTTAATCATACTTCGAGCAGGTTTTTGAGATTTGTTCAGGATAGCTTAGCGAAAATGTCAGTTCGCGACGTTTTTGCAATAGTCTATAAAGGATTTGAAATATGTTACGATAGATTGGGAAAATAGCGTTAAGGTTTCAAAATATATTGCGATGGTTTTGCAATAGTGTGTGATGTATTCAGCTAGCACCGTTAAGGATTTGGAATTTGTTACGATAGATTGAGAAAATAGCGTTAAGGTTTCAAAATATGTTACGATAGTTTTGCAATACTGTGTAATGTCGTTAATTAGTATTGTAAAGGAACCGGAATCTGTCACGATGGATCCGGAAACCATCGTTAAGGTTTCAAAATATGCTACGATGGTTTTACAATAGTGTGTAATGCATTTAGCCAGCATCGTTAAGGATTCAGCCTGTATCGTTAAGGAAATGAAATATGTTACGATGAATCTCAAAAAAATCATGAAGTATTAGAGCTCCTTCGTAATAGATTTGAATTTTATTATGCAAGTATATCAATAGTTTATCGCTCTTTAGTAATACTTCGCGAAGTATTGGTGATTTGTCACGATAACTCAAAAAAATACCACAGTGTAGCAAGATGGAACTATTATGGAGTATTAGGTCATAGTGAAATAGTGCTAAAAGGCGGCTATAACTAGGGGAGCGACTAAGTGTAATAAATGATTTTGGGAATGATTTTGGAAATAGCTATATTTAGTTATGATATAGGAGATTATCGTTATGCAAATAATAAATATTAATCATAAGATTTTAGAACATATGAAGCCTTCCTAAACAGGGAACTTTACCCAAAGATTATATTATCACCCCTCCATGCCACCACATCCCAGCAGCCGCCAAAGTTATTACCGTTTTCTTTGGCTACGAGCTGCAGCAGCATGTTCATCATTTTATGGTCAATAGGAGCGTGTACCTGACTTTTATATTCCTTATTCATCCATTCCGACAGAGAGATAGGAGCGAGCCTTGGTTTGCCATAGGTCTCCACCCATCTCGCATCCCAAGCATCATCTTTAAAATTATTTAGGACGGTAGTGAATCGAAATATTAAATCGAGTACAAATGATTTTTCTTACTGGCAGCTAATTTTTATTTTTCCTATTTTAGCTTTATGTTTATAATAAGATATAATAACATCTTGAGTGTACCAATCTTGCTGAAAAACAGTGTCAATTTTTCCACCTGCTAAGTATAAATTATTAATTTTAATAGAATCATCTACCTCACCTATTACATGAAGGTTTATTTTTCCATGAGGATTGTAGCCTAGATCAAATTTCAGTAAAGTATCCTTATTCAATTCATCTATATAGAAAGATTTAGCAGTATTATAATTACAGGAAAAAAAAATGATACAAGATATAGATATTAAGCATATATGTTTCATAGTATTATTCATTAGTGCTCCTAAACTGAGTTTGTTGAGTTAATTCTCCATTAGCACTTAGTGGGGTTAAATAAACTAGTTGTCCATTATCAAAAAGAGTTTGAGCATATTGTAACGGGTCCCAACCAGGATTTTGCCTATTCACAAACATCAAACCTACAGAATTGTTGTAGAGATCCATAGTCTTGTCTCTCGCATCTTGAGGTAGGTCTTCATGAGCTTCGGAAAGTCTTCTAGCAGTTTCATAGCCTAATGAATAAGAATTCATTGCTGTAAAATATGCATGCCTAAAAGCATCTGCCTTTCCATATAAAAATCCTTCCTGAAAGTTGTTGTTTACATATGTTTCAGCCGTCAAAGCATTTTTAAGGTAAGCCAACCTACCGTATGGTGGCATTTTATCAAAAATTTCTAGTTCAGACTTTGTCATCCTCTGTCGATATGTGTTTTCTAGTTGAATTAAATTGTTCTTTTCAAATTCACTCAACCCAGCGTAATTATTGTTCGCGGGGGGTAAGTTTCCTCCTTCGCCACTTCCTCCTCCATCTTCCGGGAAGCAGATATAAAAGTTTTCTGGTATATCACAGAAATCAGGTTCTGGTTCTTCTGGTTCACATGGATTATAGACGGTATAATACTCATATCCTATAATATGCTCTCCACATATTTCAATTGCTGGATCTCCTTCATAGAGGCAAACTGTTGCGTATTGAGGGATTTCTATATCCAGCCAACCACAATCTCCTCCTGAACTTCTTGAAGTAAACATAGAATTCGCTAACTTCGACGTATTTTTTTCTCTATTAAAGGGATCGGTATTAGGTGTCTTTTTAAATATATTATATTTCCTATACAGTTTTCCGTTTTTAAACTTAGCAACAAAAAGAATTTCCTCATTTAATGTTGCATATTCAATATATCCTGAAAAATCTTTAAGATTATTAATTCTTATATTCTTAATTGATTTTGTATAATCTATACTCGGAGTATAGGTTATAATTATATTATGATATTTACCACTGCGATTTATAGATAGCAATCTAACTAATGAGTTCTTAAAAATATTTTCTTCTTGGCGCTTACTAATTAATTTTTTATCAAAATTATAAATGCGAATTTTTTTTGTTGAATTAATCAGAGGAGTTTCAAACGAATTATTAGAAATATTTCTAGAAAACTCCCACACGGGGGTTAATTTTGTTCTAAAAATTTTATCCTTCCTATTATTAGTTAATAACTTTTCTCTTTTCTCTACATACTCAACATAATTATTATTAAACGATGTTTTTGCTTCTCTTAATAAAGTTTGCTCTTGTGTTGAGATTGTTTTTATAAAAGTGTCAATTATTTCATTTTTTGAACAAGAAATGAAAAATAATAAAGAAAAAGTTATTAAAATTAAATTAATTGATCTCATGCGTATTTATATAATTAGTCACCTCAAATATAATAAAATTAGTTATTTCAGAAGATATTTTTATTTTTTTATTTTTGATTTCGTAAGCAATACGCTTCGCTTTTTCTACCTGATTATTTCTTATGTAGAATTTAAATAATTCATACCTAGATGTTAATCTTCTCGGAACGAAATATGTTGATCTAATAAGGAAATTCTCAGCTTCTTTTATGTTGCCCATATTCTCAAAAATTAAACCCAATCTTACAATATATAAATCACAAGGATATTGGTGTATTAATTGTATCGTAGCTACTCTTGCATCTTCCCACTTTTCGTTTTTATAGAAAATTTCAGACTTTAAGTTGAGATATTGTCTTTTGGATTGATAAAAATAGGGTTCTTCTTTTAATAATTCTTGATAATTTAAATCAATACCTGCTCGATAATATTCATATATGTTATTAATAGACATTTTTTCGAAACGGTAGAATAAATAAGGTACTATTGAAATAAACATTAATAAAATTATGAAAAATAAATTTTTACGTAAGTAAGAACTAAACAAGAGTGATATTAATGAAGTTAAAGGAACTAATAATATGGGATATGCAGATATAGTAAAATTGAATGCTGAGTAAATAAGGAATGTAATAAGTATTGAGGTTAAGATGACTGTTAAAATAGATGGTTCGGAATTGATTAAAATTTTTATTTGCCTATTTATAATCATAAAAAATATTAAAATAAATGGTACTATAAAGACGCCAAGTTCTAATATGATTGTATAATATTCATTAAACAAATAATATGTGTTATCAGCTAATAAAATATCTTGTTGAGAGTTTTTTCCCAATTTAAAATAATGTTCTTGATAAAATGGATAAACATATTTTGTATTTCCAACACCTATTCCTGTTAACCAATTATCTTTTAAAATTGGCAACGATATTCTATAAATCAGAATTCTTCCTAAAGAAGAGTCTAGCTTAATAAAAAACAAAAAGAAAAGCGCAATAAATGGAATCCATAAGATGTATTTTCTTTTTGTCAGCAAATGCATGATATAAATTATTGAAACAATTATTCCTAAAATTAAAGACCTATTATTCAATATTATTGATATAATCAGAATGACTATAAGCGGGGAAAGCAATATAAAAAACTTTTTAACTTTCATGTAACGTTCTTATTTATTATAATACACCCTAAATGTTGGACAACTTTTATTCTAAATTAAGATACTTTTTTGATTTCCCTATAAAACATTTCATCAGGGGAGTGTAAACTTGAAGCTTTGTGATTTGGCGAAACACCCATAAACAAACCTCGCGTTATCATCCTTCTTCTTATTGATCTTTGGCAGTCCTTTCGTGCCGTTGCAGGATTTCAGGGCGTTGGCGAGGAATAGGGGACGGATTGACTGGTTCAGTTCTCCTTCGTAGTCCTTGAGTATTTGGAGGGCTGTTCTGGATGTGTTGAAGTAGTCTGTCTGGCATTTTGCTAATACCCACGCTGTAACTTCTTCTTCGATGACTGTGCTTTCCGATGGTAGGAGCAGGTCTTTGGTTTCGGTGCGAATGTTGCAATTTCTTTTATAGGAGCACTACCTGCCGAGGAGGCATCAATTAATAGTTTATCGCAATAAGTTTATTATAGGTGTCCACTCGCAATGAGTAGTTTTCGACCATTTTGGGCTATTCTATACTTTTGCAAGCTACTTTTACTTGCTTCTTCTGTAGGTTCAATTATCCCTAGTTTTATTAACGGGGTAATTATATTTTTCATACTATTAGATGAGTCGGAGATGTCCACTAATAGAAATAAATCTCGACTAGATTTACAATCTCCATCTTTGAGGTCAATTATGATTTTTGCCCATCTTCTAATGTTTTTATCAGTTCTAGTAAATGTTAAATTTACTATGTTGTTGGTGTTTCTATTAATGATTTTTTGAAGATTATTAACGATTTCATGGAGAGAATCAATTTGGACGGGATGTTTACCATTGAATATCCTATATCTTTTGGGGCTAAGTGAGGATAATTCCAAGATATTTTGTTTTTCTAGGTTTACTAACGCATTATCTATGGAGTTTCGAAGTAGATTATAGCCAAATTTATCTTTTAGGATAGTACAAAGTTCATTTGACGAAATTGGAGAATCCATTAATTTATTAGGTATCGCTATTTGAGATATGACATCAATAGGGCGGGGTTTATTTATCGAAATAATGTCTATATAGACTGATAAAGTATGTTTTTTCTTTAATTTTGTCAATAAATCATTTCGGGTTAAAAGCCAGATTGGCATTGAGATTTCTTCTATCGTTAATCCGTAGAAATTTAGTAGATTCTCTAAATACTCCTCTTTAATTGGATCTTCACCGTTTTCGATTGACTCTAATTTTGTTGAGGAAATATTTGCTTTTTTTTCTACATGATTGCGTGAAAACATTAACTTTTCACGTACTGTTTTTAAGTTTTTCCCTACTATTATTCTATTATAACCATCCATTCCTTAAGTTATAGATGGTTCGGAAAAAATAATGAAATTATTTTTAGGAAATATTAATGAAATTTACTAAGTTTGCAATGTAGACTTTAAAGATTATTATTTAAAGTTTTGATGTTTAAATAAAGAGTCTTGTGGCAAAATTCTGAGGTCACGACACAAGACGGCAGATTAAACATCCATATCTACACTTTTATGCTATATTTGCGTATCTGGTAGATGTGGGGCTGCTGTAAATCCGTGTCGTGTAAAGCCTCAGAAACTTTAATCTTAGCCATGGTTTGTAGCCCCACATGTATCAATAGCTACCTCCAAACAAGACTCATAACATAAACAAGTTATGAGAAAACAACTACAAAAAAACATTATTTCAGCCCCAGAGTAGCTTTGGATGCTTAGTCATTTTATCATGACTTTTCTACTTCTTGCGGTGTGCATCATTAACCGATTATTTTACTTTAATTTCCATTCAGCACATCCTTGATATTCAGTTAACTATTTTATTAAATCGTGTGACCTAGTCAAGGATTAGGTACGGTTGGTTATTGATAGAAGTTGCTCTCAGGCCCGCCTTCATTAGGTCACACTAATGAACTTAAAGAATGAAACATTTTTTTAGGGGTGGAAAAGGACTGTCCAATGATTTTGGACGAGTGAATTTTATCCATCAGAGTGAAAGAAAACTAAATGTTTTTAGATTCCTCCACTACGTTTCCCGAAGAATCGGGACGCAGCGCAATGACGTAAGGGAGGCTAGGTGTCGCGAAGACAAGGGAAGTCTTCGTACCACGTTCGTACTGGCTTCGCCTTTGCTTCGGCGGTCCGACATGAATTTATCATCCATTTATCACCTGTTTAACACCTTTTCATCGGGTGCATGTGATCAAACTGTGATAAAAAGGTGTTCCGACGCTGATGAAACTCCGAAGCTGGTACGGAGCAGGTACGGATCTGATCCAGTTACAATAAAGACAAAAGCCAGTATTTCAACATCCAAAAGTCTATCAACAAGTAGTCGTCATGTATTGTCTTTGACTACACTCATAACGCACTGTTACTACTTCGAGCATACTTGGCTAATACTTAGGCAACGCACTAAGAGCGCTTCGGCTAGGGTAGCAGGTTGGTTCGGTGTGGCTCCGGGATTGGGTCGTACCATGGTGCAGACACGTTCGGCTGTTGTTCGGCCGTTGTTCGAGTCCTGTTCGGCGGTACGTCGAAGGGCAGTCGAAGCCTTGTCGAAGACCACCCGAAGGAGCCTCGAAGCAGTCCCGAACCAGTCTCGAAGCGGTCTCGAAGGAGAGTCGAAGGGCGCTCGAAGAGTTGTCGAACCGGAGGGTGCCCGAACTAAGGTTGAACTAGCCTTGACCCAGCCTATAACTAGGGTTGAACTAGGAATGAACTACCAAACAACTAAGGATGAACTAGCAACGAGCCTACAACGGACTAAGGATGAACTAGCAACAATACAAGAAATACCCAAGCGTGAGACAAGGATAAGACAAGAAAGTCCTATTTCTAACGTCAAAAATATACCCGAAAGGTACTGCAAAGGTACGGGAAAGGTACTGAATAGTGGAGGTAAAGGTACTGGAGAGGTACTAGAGAGCTACCAAAGAGGTACTACGGAGCTACTAACCTGTAGTAGGTCTGTGGTAGCTTTGGGGAGGAATGGTGGTATGTCGCAAGTAGTTAGTCATAAGGAGGGTAAAACTTTTTTAGTTGATAACCTCCGTATGAATCGATTGATTTTAAGGGGTTTTCGCTTGCTCTGTGAGGAGTTTAGAGGCAAAGTGGAGTCTATCGTTGTAAAAGGAAATAGAGGTCGGCAAATCGCTTTAAAACAAGCCAATCGTTTTGCAAGGTTTTTAGATGCCTCCATTCCGCTCCGCTACAGTTCCCGATTTAGGATCGGGACACAGCGATATGACGGGAGGGGGAGTCGAGGTGAGGATATTAAAATGCTTATGGCCTATAGCTTACAGCTTATAGCCTTATTCTGTGTGTTGTTTAGTACGCTTGTGTTTACACAGGCGGTCGCTCAGGTCTCCCGAGGTGAACTCGGGACCTACGGGCGGTCCGGGCATGTACTTCAGGGGGAGGTTCGCTCGGCTGCCGATGGGGCGATTATCGAAGGAGCCACGGTAAGTACTGGCAAAAAGACAGTACATACAGGTGCAAATGGTGTGTTTAGTATCGGTATAGATAAATCGCATGGATCGTTAATAATTAAACATATAGGTTTTAAAGAGCAAAGTGTTGCTTATGATAATACAACTACTTTTTTAAAGATACAGCTGCAGGCTGGTAGCAAGGAAATAGACGAAGTTGAGGTGGTTTCGACAGGCTACCAGAAGATACCGAAAGAGCGGGCAACAGGGAGTTTTGATTTTGTGAATAATGAAGCCCTGAACCAAACGATCAGTGGAAATATCATCGACCGCATCGAGCTACAGGTGCCAGGCCTGCTTGTCGACAGGAACGAAGGGGCGCCGGACAAATTCCTGATTCGCGGCCGATCGAGCATCTACGCGGATGTACAGCCCCTAATTGTGCTCGATGGTTTCCCTTACGATGGCGAGATAGGCAATATCAATCTCAATGATATCGAATCGGTCACGGTGCTGAAAGACGCTGCCGCGGCTTCGATATGGGGGGCACGTGCAGGAAATGGGGTTATCGTTATCACGACGAAAATCGCAAAGCAGGATAGACCAACCATAGGATTTAACAGTACGCTAGGTATCCAACATAAGCCAGATCTTTCGACCATATCACAAATATCAAGCACAGACTACATTGACTTGGAAAAATTTCTGTTTGAGAAAGGACATTACGCCAACGATGAACAGTACGATGAATGGAACTATGGCCATCCACCATTTACCCCGGTCATCGAACTGCTTCGTAAAAAGCGCGATGGAGATTTAAACACGGAATACGTGGATCAGGAAATAGAGAAATATAAGCAATATGATGTTAACAAAGATATTATCCAGAAATTATATAGGATAGGATTCGAACAGCAATATGCTTTCAATTTAGGTCAAAAAATAGGTTTAAGTAACTATATATTTTCGGCTGGTTATGATAATAATAAATCCACTGTAGTAGGGCAGGGAGGTAGTCGGTTAAATCTTCGGTTCAACATGCGTAATGATCTATCGACCTGGTTTAAGATAGAGAATGCTCTCGCATTTTCAAACACTAAGTCGCTCTTGGGAAACAATCAGGGATACGGCCTCCACGGGCAGGCTCCGAATACCTTAGGCGGCAATAAAGCTATATACCCTTATGCAAGGTTAATAGATGATTCAGGAGCTCCCACACTACTTTACCTTGATAATAATGAGGCATATGTAAAATCCATGCTGGAAAAAGGGCTTGACTGGTCTTATAGTCCACTGGAAGAAATCAAACGCAGAAGAACCGAAACCAACGTACGGGATATTCTGCTGAATACCGGAATGCAGATAATACCATATCGGGATATACTGTTCAGCGTTAAGTATCAATTTCAGGATCAGGTATCCGACAACAATACTATCTATCTACCAGAATCATACTACGCCCGAGCATATAGTAATTCATTTGCGCAGCAAGGTTCGGATGGCAAACTCAGCTTTCCCGTGCCACAGCAAGGAATTTGGGATAGAACCTCGGGAAGGAGGAGATCGCACCAGGGAAGGATACAGGCTGACTGGAATAAGACGTGGAATGATGCGCATGAATTATACCTGTTGGGCGGTTGGGAGATCAGAAATAGTGTCACTTTTTTCTCTGGCGATCGTAAATATGGTTACAATGAAGATTTCTACGGAGTGGATCCAAGAATAAATTATGATACCGAATACACACTGTACAATAACAGTTTTCTTAAACAACAGATAATAAGTAATAATACGATTCAGAAGACCACAGATAATTTTATCTCCCTTTATTTTAACGGTGCATATACGTTCAGAAATCGGTATCACCTTTCTTTTAGTGGGCGAAAGGACGAAGCGAACCTTTTTGGTCTTCAGACGAATCAAAAGGGTACACCGCTATGGTCTTTAGGGGCGAAATGGAATATTTCAGAGGAAGCTTTTTATCATTCGCCACTAATACCTAAACTGGCTCTGCGGGCGACCTATGGTAAAAGTGGTAATATCGCTAGAAATGTTTCGGCTATCCCTACAATAACCTTAGCTAGTTCGGCTTATACCACCCCGCTAATAACAGCTGGTTTAAATGGATTTCCAAACCATGCATTGCGATGGGAAAAGGTAAATGTATTAAATCTAGGGCTGGATTTTTCTTTTAGCAATAATAAATTTCAGGCTTCAGTGGATTACTTTGACAAGGTGTCGGAAGATCTACTTGGCGAGTCCCCGCTAGACCCCACGTTGGGTCGGGCGACATTTTTCGGCAATGTGGCCAAAATGCAGGCAAAAGGTTTGGACTTTAAAGTCAATGCCAAGATTATCGACCGAAGCCTTGATTGGGACTTATCATTTATCTATGGGTATTCAAACCCTAAAATATCAGCATATTATATGCCCGTCAGTACTACAGGTAATACTTATCTGGGTAAAGGAAATATGGTTAACCCGGTTCTTGGAAGACCCGTATTTGCTTTATACGGATTAAAATGGGAAGGATTGAATCCTGAAAACGGAAATCCAATAGGCTTGCTGGGGACAGAGAAAAGCGAAGATTACACCAATATTTATGCAAAGACCGCATTTGAGGATCTTACGTACCACGGCAGTGTACAGCCTACTACATATGGGTCGATGATCAATACATTTCGCTATAAAGGAGTAGGTATGGCTATAGCTTTAAGCTACAAGGCTGGATATGTCATTAGAAAACCGGCATTGAACTATACGAATCTTTTTACATCCTGGACGGGTCATGGTGACTACGCTGTACGCTGGCAAAAAACAGGGGATGAGCGTGTTACTGACGTGCCTTCTTTAGTGTATCCGCAAAATATACCGAGAGATGTGTTCTATCAGTACGCAGATATTCACATTCTGCGTGGTGATCATATTCGGTTAGAGAATATTCGTTTGGATTATGACCTGCCCTTGAACAAGAGTAACAAGTTGCCTTTCAAATCAGTTAAATGCTTCTTCTTTTTGAAGAGCAACCAAACATGGTGGATAGCCAATAACAAGGGGATAGATCCATATTTTAATAATTCACCAAAACCCGGTGCCCAATGGTCTTTTGGTCTTATATCAAATCTATAAGGAAATGAAAACACTAACATATATATCATTTTTAATTACAATGTCTTTTTGGGCATGTAACAAGGAGAAGTTTCTGGACGAAAAACCTGATGCTTCACTGGCTGTGCCCAGTTCAATAACGCATCTGCAAGCTATATTGGACCATGATGCTTCCATGAATGGTGCACTTGGCTATTCGCCTTTGTTTCCAGGAATCTTAGAATTGGGAACGGACAATGTATGGTATCTCGACAAAGACTATAACAATACCATTAGAGAGGATATTAAGAATGTTTACACCTGGCACGCTGACCCCTATCCGGGAATGCAACTGCCTGATTATAATAGACCATATGCAGTAACATTTCGGTGCAATTTCATTCTAGAGACGTTGGAAAAAATAGAACGAACGGTGCAAAACAGGATCGAATATGATCAGGTGAAAGGCAGTGCGCTCTTTTACCGCGCTTTTGTTTATAATGCTCTTGCAATGACTTTTGCACCCATATTTGATCCCAAAAGCACGAATGAAGCAAATGGACTGCCACTGCGGCTTTCATCGGATGTTAATGAAAAGGTAAGAATGGGATCTGTACAGGAGGTTTATTCATTAATGGAGAGTGACCTAACGAAGGCGATATCCCTTTTGCCGGAAGAACCTCTTTATAAAACCCGCCCATCCAAGCGCTCGGCCTATGCACTGCTATCAAGAGTTTGTTTGTCTAAATCGGATTATAAGAATGCGAAGCTTTATGCCGATAGTGCCCTTTTTATCAATAAAGAGTTATTGGACTATAGCAATTATTCGACAACAACCAATTATCCATTTCCAAGATTTAATGCGGAAGTGATATTCAATGCTACAATGCAGCAGCCTGGTAGCAGTAGAGTGAGAATTGATTCAAATTTATACAACTCCTATCATATTGATGATATGCGTCGATATCTATTTTTCAAAAAATCGAATAGAGAAAACACCTATCGGTTTTATGGAAATTACGATGCGCAGACTTATTTTTTTGCTGGATTAGCTAATGATGAGTTGTATTTGAATAGGGCTGAAGCTGCAGTAAGGTTGGATGATTCCGATGCCGCACTGAAGGATTTAAATGATCTTCTCCAAACGAGATGGAAGAAAATAAACGGAAAATCAAGCTATATACCATACCATATAACTGAAAAAAATGAGCTGCTGGCACGGATATTAGAAGAGCGGCGAAAGCAGCTCGTATGGAGAGGGCTTCGCTGGCAGGACTTGAAGCGGTTGAATTTAAATCCGCAGTTTGCAAAAGTATTAAAGCGTACCGTAAACGGAAAGGAGATAGAATTACTGCCGAATAGTGATGTATATGTTTACCCGATTCCGTCCACAGTGACGGATATCAACCCTCAACTTAAGAACAAATAAAATGAAGATATTAGGAATAATATTAGCATGCCTGTTCTGCTTCTTTATGGTATATCCACAAAGCGATTCGCTGAAAGAACCGCCAGTCGACTGGCGTAATGTCACTTATCAAGCCATTGATCCAAACGGCTCCACGCATAGCGTCAAGATTACAGATTTTAAAGGCAAACTTACTATTCTGGATTATTGGAATAAAGGCTGTTCTAGCTGTCTAACTGCTATGCCTAAATTACATAAAATGAGCCAACAATTTAAAAATCAAATCAATGTAATGGCAATAACGAACGATGATCTGGAAAGTGTCAAACGGGTGTTTGAGCGTCTTAAAGGAGGAAAGTATGCATTCAAGCTTCCTACCATATATGCAGATACGTTATTCCGCTCTGTATTCAGATTCAATAGCATGCCTTACGTGATCTGGCTGGATGAAGACAATAATTTTTTAGCTTCTACAGGCAGTGACGCCATAAATCAAGATATTATAAGTGAAGTGTTAGTGGGAAAGAGGGACAACTTAAATAAACTGGCCATTTTGGACAGGGAACAGTTTCAAAAAATACAAGAGAATTCATTTAAAACAAACGATCTCCTTAAAGCAGAGAATTTTCTTTCTGTTAATATAGAGGGCTTTAACCGATCAAAAAGGGTTGCTGAAAGCATACCATTGAAAGTAGATGGTAGACAAACTTATTACAGCGTAAATAAAACGCTATATGAATTAATAAAAAATAATTTATTGGATTACAACAATCTAAATGATCGCATTTTTATAGAGGATGAAAGAAATAAAAGATTAATAATAGCTGAACATATAAAAAGTAAGTATTTAGATTATAGGCAACTATCGAACTTGGGGCAAGGAAAAGAAAGAATTGTAGCTGATGAGAATAATCTTTTTTCTATACGTCTTGTGTCTGACGTAGAAATTGATTTAATAAAAAGAAAAAAGTTGGTGTTAAATACGCTTGAGACTTATTTTGATATCAGTGTGAGAAGGGAGAATCACGACATGGAGGTTTTGGAAATAATAGATGTTCCTAAGCCAAATACTGAAATGGAAAAGATAAAAGATACTTTAAATGAGTCGCGTGTTACAACTGTCGGCCAGCTTGCTAAAGTCTGTAATTTGTTTTTTCCAGATGAACCAATAATGGTTATTAATGATTTTTTACCTGAGGATGCACCCACAAATTTAATTTTTAACAGCTCATTATCTTTTAAAGAATGGTGCAATACACTAGAGGAGGCGGGCTTTATAATTGATTTGAAGAAAAGGGAAATAGAGGTTATTATGATTGAATGATGGATAAAGAGAGGGGCAGATAGTTCTGCCCCCCACTTGACGACCTTTAATAGTATTTGCTATTGTAAGTCTTTGTGAAGAATAAGTGGATTACCATCTTCATCCAGCACTTCAGAACCTGGTGTTGGTGCATAAACACCAGGTGATACCATGGTATAGGAACTGAACGCCTGAGCACAATTGACATCTCTACCTTCACACGGAATGGCCGGGTTAGGAGTTTGACTTGGTGTGCTGGTCTGGTTCAGAATCGCTGTACCACTCGCATCGTACTCAAACCAATAGTAACTGGTCTGCAAATATTTCTCAACAGCTTTAAAGCTGGAAAAACTTATAACCGCTGCTCCTGCTAAAAGGAGCATGCTATTTTTCTTGATATATGAAATCGCTTTCATATCGAGGCCTTTTTTATAATCTTAAAAAAAGTTTACCCCCACAAAAAACTCTAATTTATTTATTTTTGACAGATACATTGCTTTTACGAGGGGTATCTGTCTTTTTAATACCTCGGGTGTTCTTTTGCAAGTTTTACGCGGAGCCCCACGTATCATAATTTATCCCCATACCGGCCTACCCGGGAAAAGGGCAAAGCGTCGCTTAAAAACATTGAAACGAATAATCAGGAGTAGGAACACGGCTACGGCTATTTGCCGGATATAGAGCAGGAACAATTTGACCGGCCTCTTGTATGCATTAGGTGCTCCGGCTGCGCCGCTTGATTTTGTCAGAAGGGCTCCCGCTAGCGATAATGCCAATAGCATAAGATTGATCAATAAATGCCATGCCCAGGGCACTCCTGCGAATATCGAAGCGCAACCACAGGGCTTTTCCGCATATAGGCCTATCACTCCTAATCCGATGTATACCGTGAATAGGATCAGTAATACGCTAGATAGCTGGTATGCCCTACGTATTAAGATTTTCTCTATTTTCAAAGGTCGCCCCAGGAATAGCAAGAAGATCAGTAACTCAACAGCCGGCAATCCCCATGCTAGTAGGTCAGCCCACCAGTCTGGAAAGGGTTGCTTTACCAGAGCTTCGTGAAATAGCGCCCAGTCCCATAGCTTATCCATAGCGACATACAGCCAGAATAACAGCAGGAAAAGGCGGATGCCGTTCAGAATAGTATGTCTATTTATCTTATTCATCTTTTTTATCGAGTTATCGAGTTATCGAGTTATAACCCTATTAACCTTCAAACCCAAAGGTATACCAAATAGGAGGTGAGTCAGGGGTTAAAATCTGAAGGGGCGAATGCCGTTTCTGGCTAATAGAGAGGGGTGGACGAGGGCTGGGGTGGGTAAAAGGTGATTATTTCAGCTTTTGGGCTTCCCGACAGAAATACAGTTTACAGAGCAGAATCGCACTTTTAAAGGCGCTTACAGGGACCGCTGACGGGGTGTGAAAGGGTGTACACCCCCTTATTTTCAAAAAAATGCGGTATTTATGCGTATTCCATGGATATTTCAAGTGCTTTTACCAAACAGCTTATACGGATCAAGGAACGCACGGTAATAAAGCCAATAATCAAAAGTTTCTCGCTTAGGATGTCCCACACAAGCAAGCATAAAATCGAGCTGTTTCTCCACGTAGCGCTCGATGTAAGGAATTATTTCCTCAAAGTCGAACTTGTCGATATGATCGAGGGTCAAATGCTGGGCATGCTCCTTAAAGGCGTTGCGCCGCATGATCAGCGACTTAATATCCGTCGAAAGGAGGGGTTCGCTGTATTCGTACACATGGATATGGCTCGTGTCGGGATCGCCGCAAAAGGCCAGAAAATTGCAGGTTATTTTATTGAAGAAAAGGTCTTCACCATTAAGGATGGCAAAGATTAAGCTATTTTTGTCCAGAAGAGAATTCTGCACCACGCGGACGGCTGTCCTTCCCAATCTGGTTTCCGGGCGCTGTATATATACCTCGATACGGGCCTTGCTCATTAAGCTACTTAAAAGATTGCGGTACGATTCTATCTGGGCAGTTATCGCAAGGAATTTTTCGTGAAATAATTCGGGAGGTATTTTACGT
Organism: Sphingobacterium sp. xlx-130; assembly: GCF_011007405.1. NCBI lineage: Bacteria > Pseudomonadati > Bacteroidota > Sphingobacteriia > Sphingobacteriales > Sphingobacteriaceae > Sphingobacterium > Sphingobacterium sp. xlx-130. Next base: position 190,243 of record NZ_WFKN01000006.1, on the reverse strand, counting down.
TTACAGGATTTGCTGTTGTCCTTCTCTTTGGCTTCCTGGAAAAGTTCTTTACATGATCTATACTTGGCCAAGAGGGATTCGGTGTGTGCTGATAAATTTTTCATGATATTGAATTTATGAATTCCATGATTTGGCCGGGATTGTATTTTTTCATGAGGTAATTAAGTTCTTTGGATAAGTATGCTGTGATCATGGGCTTCACCTTGTCGAAGTCGAAATGCGCGATAGCGAACGTGTGTAGGTGACGGGAATATTTGGGGAATTCATTCCGCTGAATACGGTTGTTCTTAGGGTTTTCTCTATCGATCTCGTCCGCATATTCGTAAACGTGAACCTGGCCTTTTGCATAGTCTCCCCAGATGGCCAAAAAACCACAATGTCGCCATCGCGCTAGCTGTGCCGCCTTTTTGGAAGCTATGGCGAATAAGATCAGGTCTTGGGGTCTATTCGTTTTACTCAGGATAATGGAAGTGTGCTCCCAGGTTTCTATACGGATGTCGATGTCCGCTTTGACCAGCGTAGGGCTTAAAGCGTTACGGTATGCCACCAAAGGTGCCTTTACCAGGTTAAGCGCGTTCAGAAAAACACCATGCTTTTTATTTGCTGCGCGCGCGAGGGCCAGGATTTCTTTATTGGTCTGCTTGACGACCGCCATGCGGGTGATATACAGCTGTACACTAGCGGCTATTTTTGATAAGTGTTTTTCCATCGTAAAATAATTTGGTAACAATAGGATCTTCGTACAAATCGGTATACGATACTAAAGGTACAATTTTAATTTATTGACTACAAGGCTTTTCTGTTTTGGAAGACCACAGCATACGGTACCTAGCCCCTGAAATCCCGGTCTATGGCCTCGACTACTGATTTCAGCAAACGTCTTACTTTGATGGCCGATCCGGCCAGGTTGCTCTTCTCAAATTTCTCCAGTGTCTTGTAGGAAATTTTACGGTTCGTCTTGCTATAGATAAATGTTGAAAAGGCTTTGGCGGCTTCTCGCTTACTGGGATAATCGAAGATCTTGGCTTTGTAGAAGTAATAGAAAAGGAGATTCAATTCATCCCCGTTGAGTTTTGTCAATAGCGCAGTGTCTTCTTCGAGCGCCATGTCTTTGTGGCTATCTCCGAGTTTTTCGAGGATGCTGCGGACATACAGCAGCATCTGCTCGAGCAAGCATTCCTGGTGCATATTGAAACAAAGATCGCTGCTGTGATAGCTGAGATGCAGCTCATGCTCGATATGGAATAAATACCGTTCCTTCGCGTGAAATGTATCTAGCTGCTTGAGGGCTTTTGTCAACTGTTCGCTCCAACGGTTGAAGAAGCCCGGATAGTTAAAGTTATAACGGATCATCAGGTATACATAGCGGTCTGTCCAGACTTTGTCCCTTTCGTCATGGGCTATTGCCTGCAGCCCATCCAGTAGTTTCGGAATGTAGCGCAGATGGGCATAACAGCAATGTGGCTGCTTGTTGGGATTTAAAAGACTCTTTAGCGCATATTTTAACTCCAGGATATAACTCTCGGGGATCGCTTTCTTCACGAGTTTGCTGCTGATGGCCGGAAGCCGCCCTTTTATCTCTTCGGACAATTGCTGCTGTAGAAACAAGGGGGGCGTACTGCCGGGCTGTATATAGAAGCCGAAAGACCGTTCAAAACTGAAATATAACTTTTCAACGGTTTGGAAAGCGGGTAACAGACTGGGGGCGCACCAAAGCTGATCCAGCAAGTTGCTGATGGCGATATAGCATTGATTGATGACCGGACTGGCCATCTCGGGGGTATTGATCTGTCGGAATTGCACAGTCATATCGGAAAGGACCTGGGTGCATAGCCCGTCGATGGAGCGCTCTGGCCTCGGATGGTCGCTGCCTCTTGCCATCAAATGCTGCTCGACGGCTGCTTGTAAAGGTGTAAGTGTAGCTATCATAAATAAAGGAAGATTTTATTGGTTTCCAGATTTTGTCCGTAATGGTGCTGTCTAAAAAGTAATAAATAGCGGTCATTGTGAACGGTTATTTTTTTATCAGACACATGGCGCGTCTAATGCCAGTAAACGTCACCTCGACCTGCTGGAGCGGTGACGTTTTCTGTATAGGATTAATGTATGGTTTCTCGATCCCTACGCTTCGGTCGGGAGGACGACACGGTCTATTACCCTGTCCTTCGGCCCGCTACCGGTACCGTATCCATATAGCGACTTGATCGAGCGGTCCCGTGGCTTCTTCGCCAACGGTGAGGCTCTGCGTCGCCTGACGCGAAAAGATAATGTCCTTGGGGCTATCCGCTCCGTCTTGGGGTGGGCTCTCTTTGTAAAAACTCACCAACTGGCCCTGATCCCAGCTGTCGGCCACGGCCGTGGCCATGCGCTGTAAGAATATGGGATCTATCGATTGCAGTTGATCGTACTCCTGCGTATCGAGTATAAAATTCTCGTCGATCCATTCCACCGGCTTAGCCCGGAGATAGTCGGTCTCTAGCCTGCGGCCGCTCGCCGACAGGCTCAATAATCGGGTTTCCACCTTTGAAAACCCAAGGGTGTCAAATTGTTCTTGCATAGCTGTGTTGTTTGGTTACTCAAATTTAGAGCGCGCGGAGGCATATCCCAAGGAATCGGCTGTTGAAAATCCCATTTGTACATCATTTGTACAAACTGAATGATAAAAGCCGCTCAGAAGCCTTGTATAGAAGGCCTTACCGAAAGGACTTGGTCACAAATGATGGCAGTGGCATACGCTGCGATTTAATTGATTGGTAAAAAAAAGTTAAATAAATTTCTTAAATTGCTTTTACGTTGCGCGTAGGGCGTACGGTACCCATGTAAACGACAGCTATTATTGACCATTATGCAAGTAAAACTTATCAAGTATTCGCTGCTCTTGGTATGGAGCATGCTTACTGCCTATCTGATCAATATATCAGACAAGATACTCGATCCGATGGAGCGCGTAGCCGACTATAATTTTGGTATTGTATATTTCGTGACCGTCCTGTTGGTAATAGGCTATATCTATGGTATCAGCGTGTTTTATTATTGGCTGCTGGGTAGTGACACCATCAAACAGAAGATCGGAAATCGCAGCGCTACACTGCTCTACCTGCTAAGCGCTACCCTGTCGGTGGTCTTTGTACACCGCTTGTTTCTACATGCAGGAGTCGCCCTGGCCAGCCCTGCACCGGTAAATTTTTGGGACGAATTGGTCGCCCCGGTATATTGGAGGACAGATTTTATCTTTCTGCTCATCCCGGTACTGGCTACTGTGCTGTTCTTTTATTACTTTCCGCAGTATAGTTTGTTTAAAGTCAAAGAGATTCGGGTAGAAGTGCTTGTAGAGCGCGCTGTCTACATTGCGGTCGAAAAACCCGTTGAGGCTCCCGGGACAGTCTCCGCAGGATGGCGGGCCTACTGCCTGCCGCATATGTTGCTGGCAGATCTGAGGCTGAAAATGGATTCGACAATACGATTGGGAAGTTGGTGTATCCGGCTGTTTGACATAGTATTTATCGTGAAGGAAAACAACAGCTATTTTGCGGTACTGACCAACGGCGAAAAATACCAGATAAATTTTGCCAAAAAGATGCTGTCGGAATGGGCGCTAGGTGCTTGGTTTATACAGATCGAAAGGGGGCGCTATATCAATATGCTGTACGTACGCTACCCGATATCGAACTTCCTCAGACTGGAGCTGGACGAGCGGGTGGCCGAAGTGCTTTTCCACTCGGACAACCGCTACAACACCGCGATGCTCACCGTAAGCCGCCGCCTCTCCGAAGAGGTAAAGGCTTTCTTGGCACAGATCCCCGAACTGGAAGAAAATGGCTGGGAAGACGCTGTAGCAGAGGTGAGGGTGTAGAGGATTGTAAAAAAATTAGAAAGGGTTCAGCTAAATCTGAACCCTTTTGTCTTTAAATAGGACATTCTGCCCGTCACCAGCCCTTAGGGATCGGTGTGACGAACTTATTGATCTATTTGATCTCTATGGCATTCTCGGACTGGATGTAATCGTCGCCGATCTGTACCGTGACTCTAAACTTGCCTTTGGTTATATAGGCAGGAATCATGAATTTAAACCCTTCGGTGCTTCTGTTGATGACATTGATGGAAGTTCCGCCAAACATGACGTTGTTTACAGGACCTAGTCCTTTTCCTTTTACCGTAATGACATCGCCGACATAAGCTTCCAGTGGGGAGACATCGCTTATGAGACTCTTCTCTATAGTAAGCGACAAATTATTTTCTGCGAATTGACTGTGGTAACCATTTGTTCCGAGGTAGCCCACTTTGACCGTACGCTTTCCAGCAACTACAGACGGTGCTGCAAAGGTAATGGCACCATTTTGCGCTTTCTGGATGCTTGATGTTGTATTATCCACTTGAAGGGTATACGTCTCGCCATCAATAAAACTACCTCGGATAGTGATGTCTTCGCCTATATAAACACTGGGTTTATCCACACTGTTGAGTACCAACTTGCGCACTTCTACCTTATTTTTGCTTTCCAAAGCGCTGTAAAAGGAACTCTTAAGCGTGAGCGGATACTGTCCATTTGGCAAATCCGGCACATTGATATCAAAATAATCATTGTAAAAGTTCGTAAGGGGCATCGTTACTCCGGCTAGCTGGGGCACCAATTGACTGTACGTGAAATATTGTGAAAATTTAATCCCTTGGACTCTCAACGTGGATCTCGGATGGATCACCTGTTTAGAAAAAGTTATGTCTTCGCCATTTGGAACAAATAGTTTTAATGGATTGGGCAACATAACTTCTTTCGTACCACTGGAATAGCCTACTTTGAATTCGGTGCCGATTAATCCCTCTATAGCAGACAACACCAATGGATTACGATAAGGTACTTTTTGAGTACCGATGATCAACATGAGGTCTGTGCTGGAATCATACTGGTTTGGCAAATTCTGTCCGGTCAAGGTGATGGTGCTGTTGGCAAATACCTGATCTTGGCTGATCGGGTCTATAGTGGCCAATAACTTTATCTTGGCAATAGGGTATCTTTCATTGTAATAATTGCCGCCATAATCGGGCATGGTTATATTCCTGGCCAGATAAAAATCCACATTGGATCCGTGTGCAAATGTCGTTCTGGGAACATTAAATGTGAGTGATTTTTTGTCCGCACTGATTTCGTATTCAACGGATTGGCCACCGTACGAATAATTCAATCTGAACTGATCATTCACCTCTTTAAAATCACCAATTACGGTAATACGTTCGTCGGCCTGCGCAGTAATAGTCACTACGGTGGCGTTGATATTGGCATTGATTTTAAAGGGTACATTAAAGCTTCGGTAGTATCCCTTATTGGTCTGCGCATAGAAATATACCATATAATTTTCTCCACTTACAAATCCACCTGAAGGTTTGTAATGGTGCTGGATATTCTCCACCTTTAGATTTTTGCCCAGCGATATTTTCTCTTCTTTCTTGCCGCTGCCAGAGGCTGTATATACAACAAAGCCATAGTCCTCGACAGGCTCGCTATTGAGGCTGAGTACCTGGCAGGTGATCTTGAACCCTTCTTTGCTGACCTCTTCAAGTGTAGGTACCTCAAATGTGATGGGCTTTGTCTCCACGGGCTCTAAGTGGTTCTCGACTTTCTTGCAGGCACCTAAAATAAATAGAGCCGTAAAACACAGGTATGAAAATAAGCGTAACATGGTATTATATTTTATCATCATGGGTTAATAAACTTCAAGATATTCTGTGGAGGTGATCAATTCACCACTTATCCATAAGCCAATACGAACTTTACCCTTTGGTATATAGGAAGGCAATGGGAACTTAATCTCATCGTCCGTAGCCATAATAGCTTGTACAGCGACACCGCCGACATAAATTCCGTTAACGTATTTGATCCGCTTGCCTTTCAGCGTAATGATGGTGCCGGGCATAGCTTTTGACGGATAAAATGATTCAAAAGTGGGCGGAATGACATCCAGGCTGATTATCTTATCTATATACCGATAGTCAGAAGAGGAGAATTTATACCCGATCTTCAACGAATTAAGTCCAGCACTTAGGTTACTTACCTCGAATGTCACTTTATTTCCATCGGCCTCGACTTGTCTACTGTAGTTGTCGCTACTGGTGCTTATAACATATTGCTGACCGGATATAAAATTGCCGGTGATCTCTACCTTGTCGCCCATAAGTACCTTCGATACTGTTGGCACGGTAAAGTCGAAGTCTACCACTTCAAGCTTATTCTTTAGTTGGAAATCACCGCTGGGATGACTTAAATTTATAGTATAGGTGCCTACAGGAATTTTGCCTGTGTCATAAGTGAAATTTAAATTATTGGAACCATTAAAGCGCACTAAATGTTGATCGATTGTCACTTCGGGTATGACAGGTGAAAAGTAGGTAAATAGTTCAGAAAAATCTAAACTCAACAATTGTCCGGGATGCAATATTGCTGTTTTAAGATTCAACAGATCGTCCTGAGGACGGTTAATGCTGTATTCTTGTGGAAATATAACCGAGTCACGACCATTGATATATCCCATTTTAAAATTTCCGGTGATAGGTAGTACACTTTGAATAGAGACAGTGCTCTTGTAGGGGATAATTTTGCCGTTGATAATCAAACGCAAACTACCGTCATTGAAAAAGTCTCGATCGATACCTGAAAAAGTAATGTTATCATAGAAATAATAATGGGTTTTTGTGGGAGCTTCTACCTTACCGATAAGTTTTATTTTTGTTAAATTCTGGGTATAAAAGGCGGTAGTTTCATAGCGGCTCAAACTAATGTCGACAACCCTGTTGTGGTGTCCTTTAGTATGGGGGACTACAAAGGAAAGCTGTGTCTTTTCTGAATTTAGCGTAATAGGCAGCCGGCTCACGCCAAGATCGGCAATACCGACTGTATACCGGCTGTCCAACATATTGAAATCGCCCATTAATTGAATAGTGTCACCGGTAGTGGCTATTTGCATTGGCGAAGAGGTAACCTTAAGACCACTGTACGTAACATAGGCAGTAGGACTTTTGTAGTATCCCTTTTCGGTACGAAGATAGAACTGGTATTGAAAGCGCTCGCCCAGCAAAAAGCCGCTTTGCGGCACATAACGATATTCAAATGCGCCTATCTTGGGGTTGTCTCCCATACTGATGACCTGCTCTTGGCTGTATGGATTTTCGACGTCTTTAATAAGAATACCGTAATCGGTTACTTTCTCATCATTCAACCGATCAATACTACCTGTGAGTACGGCTTTTTCCTTGTCAATGCTTAACAGCCCTTCGTTATTGATCTGGATCGGTGTGATATCCAACGCAATGGTATTAATCTCCTTATTGCAGCTTATAATGCCGCTGCTGAATACCAACAAAGCCAGTAAATTAGAAATAAAAAAGGGCTTTCGGTCTATTATATGCAGATTTATCATAAACATCGGATTAAGGAATTATTAACTCAAATACATCGGATACTTCTAACCATTTGTCCGCGATACGGGCAGATATCTTGTATTTACCGGGTTGCGCATAAGGTACCGCAATCTGCACTTCTTTCAATAACGGATTTCCGCCTATTGGGCTAACCTGCTTGTCTCCAAAATAGATATTAGCATAATTGATAGACTCCCCTTTGAGGGTCACGACGGATCCAATCTTGCCGGAGTGGGGAGCGAATCCGGTATAGCTTGGTTCGGCAACATCTATCGTAAACTGCTTGTCATGTGTATAGTAGTTGTTGTTGAAGACCCTTGCGATCCTGAAACTTTGTTTGCCGCCAGCGAGTGTAGGGATATTAAAGGTCAATAGGCCTTCGGTAGCTATGCCGTATGCTCTTACTGTGCTGAAATTATCAAAAATAATGTAATACATCTCGTTCGCTATAAAATTGCCCGTGACCTGGACTTTGCTCCCTATACTGGTTCCATATTGTGTAACATTATCGGGCTTGAAAGCCTCTACCTGAAACTTATTCTTGGTGGTGATTTCATAATTGGGGCTCTGAATGGTGAGGTCGTAAACGCCATCCGGAAGATCGGGGATCTGAAAGATAAATTTTGAATTATTATCGAAAGGCCTCAATGTCACAGGACTGCCATTTACAACGTATTTTACTTCTCCAAAAATATCTGCACTATGCAAGCCCGATAGCCTTACATGGCCATTGGGGTGCACCCTGGGGGAATCAAAAGTTATGGAATGGGCATCCGGCCTCTTGATCTGAAGTGGCTGTGGAAATATCACCGTGTCACGGCCATTAAAATAGCCTAGTCGATAGCTGTCACCTGAAAGATAGTGGATGTAATCCCTTACAAAGATACTAGAGGAATAAGGAATGATTCGATTCCCTATGATCACGGATGTATTGTAGCCTACACCCGATAGCACGGGTAATTTCAGGTAATTTGTCCAACTTATATTGTAGCTTGCTGGTGGCCCTAGGCGTGATAGGATATTGACTTTGGTTAAATATTCTCTGATCTGATAGCCTGTGGGTTGTTGGTGTGGTATCAAGAAAACGTGTAATTCGGCTTTATTGATAAAATTTCCATTAACTTTAAATGTCAAACTGTTCTCGTTATTACTAATCTGAAATGGAATAGTACCTGCTTGATCTTCTAACTGTAAGTAATATTTACCTTGAATACCCCGAAAATCTCCTTTTACCGTTATCTCGTCGCCCGGTAATACCTGGAATAAGCCCTGGCCAGGATGTACCTTAAACTTGGGCTGCTGCACAGGATAAAAAGAAACTGTAGAAGAACGGAATGTACTATCGCCGATGGTATAATAGTAGCTGAATTGAAACCCATTTTTGAGGAGTACCGTCAGATTGCCCTTGAGCGGGTAGGTGACCCTGCCCGAAACCAGCTTGGTACCCAACGAATAGTTTTGCGAATGAGAAACGGTATCGTTATAGTAAGCTATGTTAAACCCGTGGTCTTTTACATTTTCATCCTTAACATAGCTTACATTGGCGATCAGATTGATATGGTCTGCAGCGATATATTCTATGCCTTGAATTTCTGTTTGACTTTTTTTTGTGTCCTCTGGTTGAAAATTATCTACTTTTTCACAGGAAAACAAGAGCGCTAAAAATAAGGGTACAACAAATAAGGCAAAATACTTACTCATAATGGCGTTTTCAGTTAATAATCGTACGAATATACAATTTAATTTGCATGCCGTATTGTACTTTTTACAAATACAAAACAAAAAGACCCGCACTCCTGCGGGTCTCTGAAACAAAAATTACCCAGTTCCTATGGGTAGGTCGTTACCACTTTGCTGACTTTCCAGCCATCTTTGGTCTGTTGCATAGTGATGTAGTCTATACGGGTGAAGTTATCAAACTTCATCGTTGCCTTTCCTATGGCAGTGGTACCTGCTTGATCCATGATCTCGTAGGTCGTCTCACAGTTATATTTTAAACCTTTGTTGGCTTTTAGAAATGCAAGGTACTCGGAGCGGTTGGATGTCTGGTTATTTACAGCGTTGGCGTATTCAAAATCTGAAGTATAGAGGAATTTGTTGTATTGCGTATTGCCTGTAGCGATGGTCTGAAGGTAAGTGAGTGCAATTTCTTTGCTGTCTAACTTCTTAAGTGGATTAGCGGTTTCTGCTGCCGAGGCATTAAATCCGAATGCTAATGTGAATACAGTGGCGATGGTGGCGATAGTAGTTTTCATCTGAGTAATTTGTTTTTTAGTGGTTGTTCTATTGTTATTTAACTCTTGTCGTTATTGTTGATTCAAAAGTAGGGCAGTATACGCAAATAGGAAATGGCCTTTCGACCAAATGATTTTATTTTTCGGCGAAATCGGTAAAAGAGGCGGTGAAAGAAACTTTCGTTATCAGCTGGAACCCTTTCAAAAAAAAGTTCCTATTCAAAAGAATCTTCGGTATGGAAGCGAACAAAGATCTGTTATTGGCCTTTCTAAATGTTCTTTTTAGAGGGCGTAAGCAAATCGAGGATCTACATTATAATAAGAATGAGCACGTAGGTGTTGCGGATAGATATCTGTCTATGTAACAGAGAGACAGGCGAAATATTCTATGAGGACTTTGGCTTTATTTCCTTAAATTTAGTTCACCGCTGTGTAACAAAACTTTAGACCAAAAGTATTTTTTAAGAAAAATAGAGATCAACAAAATAATTATAAAATACACAGCGTTATTATACCAAAGAGTAGCACATAACGGGTAGCCCCTAAAGTGGAAGATACCTTATGTAAAATAAATGCTTAATTATCATATCCGCAAAAAATAGGCATAGGGCTTATTTGAAAAAAGAAACATAGACACGGAAAAAAGGATAGGGTAAGCGAGTTAGAAAGGGTTCAGATAAGTCTGAACCCTTTTGCTTTATAAGTATTTAAAACTAAAAAGCCTGCACTCCTGCAGGCTTTACATGAAACAAAAAGCTTCAGTTTATTGAAGCTTCTTGAATGTCTATAGATATGTCGTTACCACTTTGCTGACTTTCCAGCCATCTTTGGTCTGTTGCATAGTGATGTAGTCTATACGAGTGAAGTTATCAAACTTCATCGTAGCTTTAGCTATACAGCTGTTACCAGCCTGATCCAAAATGTCGTATGTAGTAGTACAGTTGTACTTCAAACCTTTGTTGGCTTTTAAGAAACTTATATATGCGGAGCGTGAAGTTACTTCCTTATTCGCTGTATTACGATACGCAAAATCGGATGTGAACAGGTGCTTGTTATAATCAATATTTCCGGTAGTCAATGCTTCTACATAGACGAGTGCTATTTTTTTAGCACTAAAATCTTTTAACGGATTTACGGTTTCTTTGGCCGAAGCATTAAATCCGAATGCTAATGTGAATACAGTGGCGATGGTGGCGATAGTAGTTTTCATCTGAGTAATTTGTTTTTTAGTGGTTGTTCTATTGTTATTTAACTCTTGTCGTTATTGTTGATTCAAAAGTAGGGCAGTATACGCAGATAGGAAATGGCCTTTCGACCAAATGATTTTATTTTTCGGCGAAATTGGAGATTGTTTCGGTGAAAAGCTAATGCTTGCGTTGGTGCGGGGTGCGGAGTTTATGTACAATCTAAAAGGCCAAAAGAAAAGCTTGTTTCATTTTTATGCTCTGATAAGAGATCGACCTGGCCGGGAAGTCGGTAACTTCTTTATCATGGTTGATAATCTCCCATTTATTTCTTTTCTTCGTATTAATTAACCTAAGGTTTAATAAGTTGTAATATATGAGTGCTGATATAGAGAGTCTATTGGAAAGATTAAGGGATGGGGATTATGATGCTTTTGAATCGCTTTATCAAACGCTACACCACCAGTTGATAGGCAACCTTTTAAAGCTCCTCAAGTCTTCCGATCTGGCAAAAGAAGTGGCACAGGATACTTTTTTGGTCCTGTGGGAGCAGCGGGCCAGTATCAAGCCAGACCAATCCATTTATGCTTATATAAATAAGATCGCCAGTAACAAAGCATATAATATATTCCGCAAGGCAAGTCACGACTCCCGATACCGCGCTTATCTATTCCCAATCTTAGCGGCTGGATACGAACAGATAGAATCCAGCTTCTTTAAAAAGGAGAGAAGCGAAGGATTACATCGTATTATCGATGAAATGCCTCGTAGACAAAAGGAGATTTTTACGATGTTTAAGATGGATGGCAAATCGTATGAAGAAATTGCTGTCGAATTAAAACTATCCATCCATACGGTACATACGCATATCAAACGTGCCAATCAATTTCTCAAAGATCGTATTAAGGATGATCCGGAACTTTTTACCCTGGTTTGGTTTGCGTTGTTCTTGCCGGCTACATTTATTTAATAATTTATTTATTTTTTTGTACCCAGAAATTTGTCAAAGATTGTTTATATCTATAAACGATCGATATTGTGAAAGAACAGAAGCACATAAAACACATTTTTTTTAAGTATCTACGGAACGAATACTCCAGGGAAGATCTCGATTTTCTTTTGAAAGAACTCGCATCCAATGATTCCAAACGTAACGAATTTGAGAAGCTGATTGAAGAAGCTCTTGATAATACCCATGGACTGGAAAAACTGGCGCCCGAAATAAATCATGTGGCTGAGTGGACGCTTCAGTCTTTGCGTCGGCAAATAAAACCTAAATCAACTACGCCTATCAGATTGCTTCTTAAAATCGCTGCTGCTGTAGTGGCCGTAGTTGGCCTAAGCATAGCCGCTTATCAATGGACATCACATACAAAAGTCGCTCAGCCTCCAACAGAAAATATAGCTTCGACACCCATAGACATGCCCCCCGGTAGAAATCAGGCCGTAATAAGTATCGACGGTGGAGAGGAGGTAATAGTGGACGATGGGGAGCCCGGTATAGAATCGTCAAATAAGGAGATAAGATATTCGAATGGTTTAGCACTTACCCCATTAAAGCCGGGCGACATCGTACAGGTGAGAACGCCCAAAGGAGGACAGTTTCAGGTCACACTTCCGGATGGCACAAAAGTATGGCTCAATGCAGAATCTATACTGCGATACCCATCACAGTTTGGAAGTACCGAAAGAAGTGTATCACTGATCGGGGAGGCCTATTTTGAGGTGAATAAAGATTCGGGCAAATCCAAGCGTTCCTTTGTAGTGAAAAGTGATATGCAAGAGATAAAAGTTTTAGGTACGCATTTTAATGTAAGTGCTTACCCCGATGAATTGCAAAGCACAACCACGCTCATTGAAGGAGCAGTCCATGTTACTGCCTTAAACAGTAGCATCAGAAAGGGCAAAGCTGCTTCAGAGATATTGCGGCCCGGACAGCAGTCGGTGCTCCGCCAAGGGGTACTTAAAGTGGCAAATGCCAACGTAGAAAAGGCACTAGCCTGGAAAAACAATATGTTTATTTTCAACAATACTCCACTGGAAGAAGTCATGAAGACCATTGCAAGATGGTATGATGTAGAGATCTACTACCAGGATAGATCGACCGTGAGCGAAGTGTATGCCGGTAGTATCACCAGGTATGAAAACCTATCCAAAGTGTTGGGTATGTTGGAAAAAGCAGGGGACACGCGTTTCAAACTAGAAGAAGGGAGGGTCGTCGTCATGAAGTAACAAATATCTACCCCAACTAACCATAAATACAATATAAAGCCGAGTACCCGCTGCCCAACAGTGGGAATATACCGGGAATTGAACAACTATCCTTTAAAACCAACATTAATGATGAATGAAAGATCTCAATGGAATATAGGTAAACTGGTGAAGATGATGAAACTGATCTCGCTGTTGCTTATGATGAGTATGGTGCAAGTCAATGCTCGTACATTTGCACAAACAATTACCTACGCAAGAAATAATGTCAGCCTATCTCAGCTTTTTAATGAGATCCGCAAGCAAACAGGCCTAAACGTACTTTGGTCTGCAAAAAAGGTACAAAATAAAAAAACAATAAAGGTTAATTTTATGAAGACCCCTGTCGCTCAGGTCTTAAAGGAGAGCTTAGCAGGACAGGGACTTACTTATGAAATTGAAGACAATACCATTATAATAAAAGAAAACCCAATGAAAACGAGCGTTCAAAACGTAGTAATTTTGAACGATATAGATGTGCACGGTACCATCAAGGGGGATAACAATAAGCCACTTGTGGGGGCAACAGTAACCATCAAAGGGACCAGCAAATCGGCGATTACCAATGAGTCAGGTAACTTTTTGTTGACTAATGTAGATGAAGATGAAGTCCTGATCGTAAGCTATGTCGGGTATTTATCGAAAGAAATAAAGGTTTCAAAAAATATGGGCGTGATTGTCCTTGCCCGTACCCATACCGATATAGGCGAGACGGTAGTGTTCAGCACTGGATACCAACGTATTCCGAAGGAAAGAGCTACAGGATCCTTTGATCTTATCAGCGGCAAGCAAATTCAAAATAAGATTCAGACAAACGTCTTGGAACGTTTGGAAGGGATGGCGCCCGGCCTCTTACTGATAGGAGGCAAGGATAGACCGAATGCAGATCCGACCCAGGATGACGGATTGACGATAAGGGGGGTATCTACATTGTATGGTACAAAAAGACCGCTTATCGTCGTTGATAACTTTCCTATAGAAGGCGATATAAACTCGATCAACCCCAATGATGTAGAAAGTATAACTATATTGAAAGACGCTGCTGCTGCATCTATCTGGGGTGCGCGCGCAGCAAATGGCGTGATCGTAATTAGTACAAAACAAGGCAAGAAAGGTAATATAACCTTTCAATATAACAACAGTTTTCAATTTCAGGCCAAGCCCAATATAGGTTACCTAAATAGATTGTCCGCGGCTGACGATATTGCCGTAGAACGTAAATTGCTTACACCAAGGTATGAAACCCTCCTGGGGTACTCGAACAGCGCATTTTCGGCCTTTGCACATCTGTATATGGATTCGGTAGCGGGTAGAATCACGCCGGAAGAATATGCCCAACGCGTGAGTTATCTATCAGGTCTGGATAACACAGATCAGATCAAAGATCTAATGATGCAATCTCCATTCACGCAAAACCATAGCTTTTCGTTTAATGGAGGTAATGATAGAAATCAATACTACGGGTCCTTAAACTATACCAATGCGAATGGCTACGACCTAAAACAACAGGATAAAACCTATACGGTGTTTCTCAAAACTGCACATCAGGTGACACAGAGGCTGAGTTTCGGTGTAAACGCAAATATGAACTTTAATAACGGTACGGATGCTCCGGTTTCCGCATTGAGTATCTTTAAGCTAAAACCATATGCTATGCTACAAGATGAACTGGGCAACCCGATGGTGGTAAACCGAAATGCTGACCCTGCGAATCAGAACAGTTCAAACGTATTTTCAATAGCGCAACGCATGGCATGGGGACTGGCCGACGAATCCTACTATCCGTTAAAGGAATTGAATAATAAGGACATACGCTTTGATGGTGCTGCACAACGTATTCAGGCAGAACTGAATTATAAAATAGCGGAAGGAATCAACTTGGGGGTGAGTTATCAGTTCGAAAAAGGCAATCTTAAAAAACGTGTCCATACCTTGTCTCAACAAGCAGATCTCCTAAAACAGATAAATGATTTTATCACGCCCTCGCTGGATGACAACGGACAGTTTGCCACCAACTTAGACGGTACTTTGCTGACACCTCAGTATAACATACCACAAGGGGCTAAATTAGACGAGGTCAATAGCAACTATTCGGGACATGTGATCCGTGGTATTCTATCCATCGATAAAACGCTACATACCGACCATGCTATTGCCGCACAGCTGGGGGTCGAGAACAAAAAGTCTGTTAATAGCGCTACTGCTGTGACCAAATACGGCTACGATGATCTTACGCTTAAATTTATAAATCTGGATTGGCAACGGCTTCAAAATTTACCGGTAACGCTATTGAGCATCAGATATCCATTTGATGGCATGAATGACTTCTTTTCTTATGAGGAAAACCGCTTTGTATCTGCTTTTGGAAATGCGTCTTATACGTTTAAAAACAAATATATTGCCAGCGGAAGTATACGTATAGATCAAACCAATCTCTTTGGAACCGATCCAAAATACCTGTACAAGCCGATGTGGTCGGCAGGGGTGGCCTGGAATGCTTCTAAAGAAACCTTCTTTGAAGGACTCTCTTTTGTAAATGATTTGCAACTGCGCGCTACATATGGTATTAATGGTAATATTCCCAAAAATTCGGGTCCTTTTATGATTGCCGCCGCAGATGTAAACTTCATTACCGGTCAACCATCCAATTGGATTATCAGCCCTGCCAATAACGCTTTACGTTGGGAGCGGACAGCGACTTCTAATATTGGGGTAGATTTTGGCTTATTCGGATATAGAATCATCGGTAAACTGGATTATTATAAACGCAATACTACGGATATATTGGGCGATGAGTCTCTAAATCCTACGTACGGTTTTTCAAATGCGCAGATTAATTCGGCAAGTATGACGAATAAAGGATTTGAGGCACAGCTCACGACCAAAAATATAGATGGCCAAAATTTCAGATGGTCTACCACATTCATGTATGCACACAATAAAAATAAAATTACCCATTCGGCTTTATCGCCGGCGTTTAACAACCCAAGAGCAATTGCCAATGGATCGCCTTTCCTTGTGGGAATGCCTTATGGAGGCTTGTATAGCATCCGGTTTGCGGGTCTGTCTGAAGATAAGGGACAGCTACAGGTGCTCGATGCAGATGGTAACCTGGAGAATAGCGAAGAGGGATTGACCAGTAGGCTGGACTTCGCTTATTTTTCAGGAAGCACTAGGCCTATCCATAACGGCGCCTTTACCAACATGTTTGGCTATAGGAATTTTGATCTAAGCTGTATGTTTGTATTCTACGCAGGCTCTGTAGCTAGACAGAATATGCCAAGAGGAGTTAGAGGTCCTAATGCCCTGGATGGTAGACTGGCAGATGCATGGAAAAAACCTGGTGATGAGCATATCACGAGCATCCCTAATGTTATCGATGATCCGAATTCTTGGTATACGAATACTTACTATCGTAATTACCTGGATGTAAATGTATTTAACTCTTCTTATGCTAAGCTTCGCGAGGTAATATTAACGTATAATGTACCGGCCAATAGCTTGAATAGAATCAAATATCTTAAAGGATTGCAGTTTAATGCGCAGATTCGGAATTTATGGACCATAGATTTCAATAAATTTGACATCGATCCGGAAGCATTCGCTAACCAGCAGCGCACATTACCAGAAATGCCAACCTATTCTATCGGTATCAACGCAACATTTTAATACGAATAAAGATGAAGAAATATTATATATACCTATTGTTTGCCTTTGTGGTGCTATCTACTACAGCTTGTAAAGAATATTTAGATATCACCCCAAAAGGCTATGTGATCCCCTCAAAGATTGAAGACTTTGAACGTATCCTAAATGATGCCAATATCTTTCGGTTTCTATCTACAGATATTGATTTTCTATCGGATGATTATTATGCGACGAATATTGACCCCACTAATTTTAAGGACAACGTACAGAGTCGGTTATATTTCTGGAAAAAAGATATTTATGCTACCGAAGAAGAAATATCTTACTCCTTTTGGTCAAGTTTGTTTGGTAGTATTTATCAGTTTAACGCGATTATTAATAATGTAGAAAAATCTGTAGGGGCTACACCGGATCGCGCTGCAAAAATCAAAGCGCAGGCTCAGTTTGGCAGAGCTTTGGCTTATTGGTATTTGGTTAATATTTACACAAAGCCTTATGCAAGCGCTACGGCGGGTACAGATTTGGGAATCCCACTGGTCGTGAACAACGATATTACAAAACAGCTGCCGGGTAGAGGTACCGTACAGGCAACTTATGATTTTATAGTCAAAGATCTGACAGAATCACTAGGTGCAGTACCCGAATCGGCGGCAAATCCTTACATGATTTCTAAACCTGCTGTATATGGCTTCTTGGCACGTACCTATTTAATGATGGGTAAATACGATCTGGCGGCTAAGGCAGCTGGCGATGCATTAAGCTTTAATAATCAATTGATTGATTATAATGAGGTGTGCTCGGAAAAAGTAAGTAGGAACGGTGTGCCTTATATTGGTGTCAAACCGGGGGTCACTGTATTTTCAGACCACCTGAAAGTTCCTGAAAATATCTTTTCATTACTATTTACTTATATCGGGGGTATGTATTATCAACCTATCGCAAAGGAGACAGAGAAGCTATTTGATGCCGATGACTTGAGACGTGTTTTTTTCAACCCCTACATGGAAATAGGTGCGCCCTGGAATGGTTTGTATACCTATATGGAGCAGTTTGCTTACGTAAATCCGGGGATTACTACGGCAGAGATGTATTTAATCCGGGCAGAATCCAGGGCTAGGACCAAGGATCTTGCTGGAGCCATGCAGGACATAAATACTTTGCGCAAAAATAGAATTAAGGCTGACGAATTTACTGACATGACGGCTACATCCGAGACCGATGCGGTGAAGTTCATCTTATTAGAGCGTCGCAAAGAACTGTTGTTTAAAGGGGCTAGGTGGTTTGATATGCGTAGATTGAACAATGATCCTCAGTATGGTTTTACGGCGTATCATTATTTTATAGATGGTACTAAGGTGGCTATTGAACCCAACAGCCCTTCTTATACGTTGAATCTACCTGAATCGGCGCTGGCCACCCATATAGTACAAAATTAAAAATTCAAACATGGGATTAAGCTATAAATGTTATGTGTTGTGTGCGGCCTTGATGGCCGTCACAACGCTTTATGCGCAACAAAAAACAATTATAAAAGTACATAATGCGCACGCTGCCGACAAGGAGGTTAGGATCTCGATCCCTATCGATGGCAACTATTTTCAGGAAAATCAGCGCTCGAGTCAGATGGCACCGAACAAGGAGGCGGTTATTGAATTTGACATAAACAAAGAGGGCATGGTAAGGGTGGTGAACGATTTTCGCTACGTTTATGTATGGGTAAAACCTGGTGATCGCCTGGATGTAGATTTTGGCCCCGACAATACGTACAAGATAAGTGGGGCTAACGGATCTGGACAAGAGCTTTACAATAAACTATATTCTGATGATACGCGTAGCAGATATGAGGTGCTGGAAGTCTATCCTCGGGCTGAGAAAAGGGTGGAGGTTTGCGACAGCTTGAAAAACGTCGATGTTGCGCAATTTAAAGCTTTATTGGAGCAGGGTAAAATAGATAAAGACTTTTACAATAGGGTTCAGATAGAAGCAGAGCTATATTATAAGCTTCTGTTGTCTACTGCTATTTTCTTCAAGATGCGATCGCATGTGTTTAGTCCGGAACCTGATACTCAAAATTTGCCTGATCCAAGCTATTTAAAGGTATGGCAAGATATCTATAGTGACTTAAATACAAATGCAGACTGGATAAAGAGTCCGTTGTTTAATTCGCACTTGGGGCGATATCATAGCTTGCTCCGCCTGATGAACAAACCTTTGACACAAAGAGACTTACCCTATTCACTGGAAATGATTAATACATTTAAACCTCTGTTGAAAGATGAGACGCTCGAATACGCCTGGGCAACGTGTATAGCGGATGGTTTAGCAAGTAAGGACAATGAGAAAGCTTGGCTCGCTAATTGGACCGATTTTGTACAGCAGTACCCTAATAGTAAATTGATTTTGCCGTTAAAACCTGCAGTTGAAGAGGTGCAAGACTACCATAACAGAATAGGCAAAAGCGATGCGTGTGTTGAATTTTTAGAAGATTTTGCCCATATAAATACTTTAGCTGAACTTGGTGAGCGTCTGAAAGGAGCTGTCGCTTATGTAGATCTTTGGGCAACCTGGTGTGGCCCATGCCGGGCGGAGCTGCAATATAGTATCAAATTGCATGGTGCGATGGAAAAGATGGGCATAATGCCGGTGTACCTATCTATAGACTACGATAATGCGGATGCCAAATGGAGAGAAATGGTACAGGGCTATCCCTTGAAAGGGATTAATCTGCGTGCTAACAAAGCTTTGGCAAAAGATATACGCGATAAAGTTCCAGGTTTTAACGGAATACCCCGTTATCTGATTTTTGACAAGACAGGCAAAATCGTAAATTGGGATGCTAAACGCCCTAGCGATATGGATGAATTGTTGAATCAATTGAAAGCGGTAAGGTAAATCTACCTACGAAAGTCTAGGTACCAGCTATTCACCTGAGGGCACACGGGTAATGTTTCGCCGGGCTTTCGTCTGTCTTCAGGGGACCGATAGCCCGGATGATTTACGCTAAGAGCGTGCTGCTTATATTCTTTTTCCAAATAAAAAGCCCCGATCGCTCGGGGCCTAAACATATAATTTACAGTAAAAATCACAAAATACTAAGCGTATGTTGTTACCACTTTGCTGACTTTCCAGCCATCTGGGGTCTGCAGCAGCGTAATGTAGTCTATACGGGTGAATTTCTCGAATTGCATGCTTGCCTTGGCCATACAGGTAGGACCTGTCTGATCCAATATTTCGTAACTGGTCTTGCAGTTGTACTTTAACCCTTTATTGCCTTTCAGAAACTTTAAATAGGTCGCACGGTTGTGTACCTGATCCGTGCTGGCGACGCGGTATTCAAAGTCCGGGGCAAATAGATACTTGTTGAACTCGGTGTTACCTATTGTTATAGCTTCTACATAGGTAAGGGCAATTTTCAGGGCGCTGACGTCTTTCAATGGATTAAAGGCCGTTTTGGCCGAAGCATTAAATGATAGGGCGAGAATGAATACTGTTGCGATGGTTGCGATAATCTTTTTCATCTGAATAATGTTTTTTTAAATGGTAGTAGTTTCTTTTATCCTTAAGACGCTAGTTCTATTATGGAGGTTGCGCCTGCTTGTTGTTTTATTTATTCTTTCTAGCATCAACCATATTTTATCAACTTTCTTCTCCGATGCCTGCTTTGTGGTAATTGCTGATTCAAAAATAGGAGGGATTGCGCAGGTCGGAAACGATCTTTCGACCAAATGATTTTATTTTTCGGCGAAAGAAGAGATTGCTTCGGTGAAAAGTTCTGTAGTTGTTGATAATTATTCTCAAAAAAGACTGTTCACAGTCTCCGAATCGACTCAAAGTGCTCCTGAGACATTCCTAGATGCAATAAAACACTGGAAAGTGGGCACCTTAATTGGTAAACATACGTCAGGGGCTAACGGAAATATCAACTATCAATATCTCCCAGGAGGAATTATGGTTACTTTTTCGGGAATAAAAGTCATAAACTCGGATGGCACTAAACACCACCTCGACGGTATCACGCCAGATTATGAAGTAGACTACTCCCTGAATGATGTGTTACAAAAGCGAGATCCCTTTATAGAAAAGGCTTTAGAGATCATCACAAAATAGGGGAAATAGAACAAAAAAGCAGGCCCCGAAATAATCGGAGCCTGCTTTTATATCGTATAGTTATTAAGATAGTTTATCGGCCTTTTGTTTGCGTGCATTGACGATCAGGTAACTGACATACAAGAGAATCAACCATATCGGGATGAGCTCGACAGATATCTTCAAGCCGGTAAACCACATCATCACCAAAACGCCTGACAGGAATAAAAGACAGATCACATTACTAAAAGGATAGAATAAACTAGGAAATAGGGTTTTCTTGTTTTCTTTTATCTTTTGTTTTTTGAAGTAAATATGGGTCCAGCTAATCATAATCCAGTTAATGATCAGGGATGATACAACCAGAGACATTAATATTTCTAAGGCTTTTTCGGGTATTAGTTTGTTGACAACGATACAAATGGCGACCAAGGCAGCTGATACTAAAATGGCTGCAGTAGGCGCGTGGTTCTTATTCACCTTATTCAGAAACTTAGGCGCATTGCCCTGCTCGGCTAGGCCGTAAAGCATTCTGGAATTGCTATATACGGAGCTATTATACACAGATAAGGCCGCTGTAAGCACGATTAGATTGAGCACATTGGCTATGATGGTCGTAAAGAAGTATGTCTTGCCAAACAGTGTGAATTGATAAGAATTAAGGGAGTTGAATACTTCGACAAAAGGGCTCGTATCGGCATTGATACTACGCCAAGGCATTAATGAAAATAGAATAAACAAGGCTCCTACATAGAAAATAAGGATCCGGATCAACACTTGGTTGGTCGCTCTTGGAATATTCTTCTCTGGATTCTCGGCCTCAGCGGCGGTGATCCCAACAAGTTCGAGACCCCCGAATGAGAACATGATCATCACTAGCGCAGCTAGAAGCCCCTGGTAACTACCGTCCTCGGCGGTGCCTAACCATCCTTTTGGAAAGAAGCCGCCATCGTTATAGAGGTTGGTGACCGTTGCCGTCTCACCCCCTGAACCTGAAATGAGTAGATAGGCACCAAATATGATCATCGCAATGATGGCGACGACCTTGATAATAGAAAACCAGAACTCGGTCTCTCCATATACTTTTACAGAAGCAAGGTTGATCGCATTGACGACGATAAAAAAGAAAAGACTGGATACCCATAATGGAATTTCGGGCCACCAGAATTGTACATACACACCAATAGCCGTAAGCTCCGCCATACTGACAAGGATGTAAAGTACCCAGTAGTTCCACCCGGATGCATAACCTGCAAAGCCGCCCCAATACTTGTTGGCAAAGAAGGAGAAGCTGCCGGAAACAGGTTCGTCGACCACCATCTCTCCCAGCTGACGCATAATGAAAAAAGCAATAATGCCAGCAATAGCGTAGCCCAATAATACGGAGGGGCCTGCCAATACAGCCGCTTTTCCGATACCTAAAAATAGCCCCGTGCCTATAGCTCCACCTAAAGCAATAAGCTGAATGTGCCTATTGGTAAGTCCCCGTTTTAATTTTTGATCTTTATTGTTATCGTTCACAATCTTGGTTAATTTTTGTTTTCTTTATTATTGATAGCAGCTGTGCCGACACCTAGCAGTTCATCCCAGTAGGTTCCGGTGCGACGGTAGTAGACCAGAATTTGATAATCATTGCCGGTCTGAAAATGGCTGCCTGAAAAAGCATCCGTGATGGTCTTTCCTTCAGGAGTGACCAACACATACTCGTAGTCGTAAAGCCCCTGCTTTAACTTTAGTGTTACTTCCCAATTCTGACTTTTAGCATTGTATTGCAACCGGTTATACGATGTCTGCTGGTAGTTATTGAATCCTCCAACCACATAAATCGATCCACCGATATCTTCCTTTGCCTCTAGGGAGAAGGTGACGTCTGCATAGTCAGCACTGATGTCTTCCTGAGCGTAATCGAGATTCCGTATATAGAATTTACCGTTCTCATCGTAAGTGGTCGCATAGGTCTCTCCGTTATTGTTCTTGTCGGTAAACAATAGGATATCCACAAGGCTGTCTATACGGATATCCTGGATCTGTGCCGAACCTCCTTTAAAAGAACGTAGGTCAGCATAGCGAAACTCGTTATTACCCAGAAAATCAAGGGTTTCGCTATTGTTATACTTGATTTCACTTGTGCCTATAAACATAGGGGTCTTAAGCACCATCCTATTATCGGGGCGTTGGTTCTGAAGGACATGTATCTGTATGTCTCGGTGTGGATTAGCTATCGTTAATCCTGTTTTTATCGTTACATTTAGCTTTTGGTTCGTCAGACGTTTGTTGGCAAAGCTTGAAGCCATCACCTGGCTTTCGATGGCTACCAAAGGCTTGACCACGTAAAATCTTCGGGTAAGAATGAGTCTTTGTTTGTCGGCATCTTCATATACTTTGAGTAGAAAGTTGCCAGCAACCTTGGGCCTCACGTATTCATTCGGAAATACAGTTTTGTAATGTGTGAAAGGCTGTAAGGTACCCTGGGATTGTTGACTTTCGACGATTCGGTCTTCATTGTATCCTTCGGCATAGTCCAGGGATGATAAGCGGCTCTGTGTCCAATCGGCATTGCAGTGTTCAATGCTGTAGTAATAACTGCGAACGTCGGCCCTCAGATCATCAAACGAGAGGTTCAGAAGCTCTGTATCTCCTAATGTATATATAGGCAGCTGGCTTTCCTTGCCCGTAGGATAGAGCTGTACGGACTGTATCTCGCGGAGATAGTTGAAATCTTTATACAGCAATTCCTGCTTTGGAGACTGCTCGACATAAACACGCTTCTTTTTCTTCTTTTGCGCTTGGGCGACCAACGCTAACTGCAAAAGAAGAAAAAAGACAAAGAATGGTTTGATTTTAAACATAAAGAAGGGTTGACGCTGATTACGGCTGTATACCACTGTTATTTCATTTGTACAATGCGATCTACAATATACTTGGTGTTGCCACGCCAGGGAATGACACCATGGTACTCTTTATAATGCAGGTCGAAAAACTTGCCGCTATTAGCCTCCAATTGGGTAAATATAGAATCGCTCTCGACGGAGAAAACAAACTCATTGCTGGTCAATGTCCCGGCTCTTCCGCTACCAAACCCCTCTTGAATAAGCTTGCCCTCGTAGGTCTTGAAAAGGTTTCCTTTTTTTACGGCATAATTGAGATAACCTGATTTGACGCCCTCGCCAAAAACAAAATAGTATTTGAAATAGACAAGACCACTGCCGATTAATACGAGTACCAGAAGTGCCCATCCTAAAAAGCTCTTTAACTTGGATCCTCTTCGTTTTGGGGTAAGATTTGTATCTGTCATATCTATTAAACAATTACTTGATAGATTAAAGATACTAGAATGTTTATAATAATGAAAAAACGATGTTAAATAAAATTGTATGGAAGAGGGCAGGAGGTATATTCGTCTCCGGACCGTTGATGCCTGGAGACGAATTGCTGTAAACACTTTTTGAGTGTTATGGGCTTTTTGTTAAGATAATACTTTCATTTCCGCATCAATTGCGGCCTTGGTCTTGTCACTGATAGGAACCAATGGAAGACGTAAGACGTCCTGACCGATATCGATACGTTTTAAAATATACTTAACCCCGGCAGGATTACCTTCCACAAAGCATAAGTCCGTAATACGCAACAGCTTGTTGTGTATACTTCTAGCTTCTGTATATCTTCCTTCAGCACACAGCTTGGTTACCGTGGACACTAGGCGAGGGTATGCATTGCCGACTACAGATATGACGCCAACGGCTCCCATAGCCATCATAGGAAGGGTCACGGGATCATCGCCTGATATTAACACAAAACCCTCGGGCTTGTCTCTTAATATTTCTGAAAACTGTGCAAAATTGCCCGATGCTTCTTTAATAGCGACGATATTGGAAAAATCATTGGCTAGTCGGAGGGTGGTCTCTGCGGTCATATTGCTACCGGTACGCCCTGGTACATTGTAAAGAATTACCGGTAACTTGGACGCTTCGGCTATAGCCTTGTAATGTTGATAAATCCCTTCTTGAGTCGGCTTATTGTAATAGGGCGATACAGAGAGTATTGCGCAATACCCTGCACAATCAAACTCTTCAATCTGACGTACTGTTTCCATCGTATTATTGCCGCCTATACCGGCGACCAAAGGAACTCGGCCATTGACCTTATCGGCCGTAAATTTCCAGATCTTCTTTCGTTCCTCAGAGTTTAATGTCGCCGTCTCTCCAGTGGTGCCTAGTGACACTAAGTAATTCATTCCTTGATTGATCTGAAGCTCTATGAGTTGGCCCAAAGCCTCAAAATCAATTGTTCCATCTGCATTAAATGGGGTAACTAATGCTACACCCGCGCCCTGAATCTCATTCATTTTCGTTGATTCTGATTTAAATATGTTGTAAGTTACTATTGATTAATCATTTTTAATAATTCTTCGTCCGTGATGATCGGTATTTTTAGCTTTTCTGCCTTCACTAACTTGGAAGGTCCCATTTTATCACCGGCCACCAGGTAGTTGAGCTTCGAAGAAATACTGCTTAACATCTTTCCGCCATGCGACTCGATCAATGCGGAAAGATCTTCTCTACTGTGTGTGGCAAAAACTCCGGATATCAGAAAAGTTTTTCCCTCGAGGTTGTTTCCGGCCAGTTCAATTACTTTTTCGGCGACTTCAAACTTCAATCCCGCTGCTTCTAATTTGTCGAGTTCGGATAAATGTTCCGGTTGTTGCAGATAGTGATAAACGCTTTCGGCTATGCGTATACCGATATCCTGTACGGTGGCAATCTCCGCTATGGAAGCCTGCTTGAGGTGATGAAGACTCTTGAAATGAAAGGCCAGTTTTTTGGCAACGGTCTCTCCAACATGACGTATACCAAGAGCAAAAAGAACTTTCTCAAAAGGCTTATTCTTGGACTGTTCTATTCCAGCCACCATGTTGTCTATTGATTTTTGACCAAAACGTTCTATAGTGACCAAAAGATCCTGCTTGTCTTTTAAGGTGTAGATATCGGAAAGATGACGTAGTAAGCCTTGCTTATAAAAGGATACAATAGTCTCATCGCCCAATCCCTGTATATCCATCATCTTGCGACCTATAAAATGTTGCAGCTTGCCGATGATCTGCGGCTCGCAGTGTTCTTCATTTGGACAGTAATGTACCGCCTCACCTTCTTGCCGGATTAGCCTGGCACCGCACTCGGGACAGCTGTCCGGGTATTGGATAGGGGTGGCGCCGGGGCTTCTCTTTTCCAGATTAACGCCCACTATTTTAGGAATTATCTCACCTCCTTTTTCTACGTATACGGTGTCGTGCTCGTGGAGATCCAACCGTTCTATTTCGTTGGCGTTATGCAGCGAAGCCCGTTTTACGGTAGTACCTGCTAAGAGCACAGGGGCCAAGTTGGCAACAGGGGTGACTGCGCCGGTTCTCCCGACTTGATAGCTCACGGTATTGAGGCGGGTTTCGGCGCGTTCGGCCTTGAATTTATAGGAAGTGGCCCAACGTGGAGACTTGGCGGTAAAACCGAGTTCTTCTTGGTAGGCATAATCATTTACCTTGATAACGATACCGTCGATCTCGAAACTGAGCTGATGACGGGCGGCATCCCAATAGTGGACAAAATCCAAAACATCCTGAATGGTATCACATAGCTTAATGTGGTCAGAAACGGGAAAACCCCAACTTTGCACGGCATTCAGGCTATCCCAGTGCGACTGAAATACCCTATTCCGATTATCCATATATAGGAAGTATAGAAAGCAGTCCAAAGGACGTTTGGCTACTTCGGAAGAGTCTTGTAACTTGAGCGTGCCTGATGCAAAATTACGCGGATTGGCGTAAGCGGATTCACCATTTTCTTCGCGTTCGCTATTTAATCTCAAAAACGCAGACTTGTGCATGAAGATCTCTCCTCTGATTTCAAAAAAATCGGGATAGGAAGTCTTGGAACGTAGCTGGTGCGGAATACTTCGGATGGTACGTACATTATTGGTCACCTCGTCACCTTGTACACCATCTCCACGGGTCACGGCTTGAACCAATTTGCCTTTTTCGTAGGTCAATGAGATAGATAATCCGTCAAACTTGAGCTCACAGACATATTGTACAGCATGACCTATTGATTTTTGGACGCGTTCGTCAAATTCAATCAATTCCTGCTCACTGTATGTATTGCTCAGTGACATCATCGGCCACCGATGCTGTACGGTATTGAATTTGGACGTGATATCGCCACCTACTTTTAAGGTAGGTGAGTTGGCATCTCTATATTCGGGATAGGCAGACTCTAAGGCCTCTAGTTCCTTAAGCTTTTGATCAAAGTCGTAATCCGAGATTAGGGGATTTGCCAACACATAATACTGGTAATTGTATGTATTAAGTTCTGCTGTTAACTGTTCTATTTTCGATTGGATATCCTGCGACATATGCAACGAAATTAAGAAATTTTGTAGCCCTAATATAATTTTAGGGCATTATTTTAATTGTCTTTTTCCAGAAAAAAGACAACGGGCGTCACTGCATTCGCTATTTCTCCGTTAATGGGAAATTATTTGCAGGCAAGTCTGAGAAACGCTGCATTTTGTTCATATAATACTCCCAAATGATGCATTTTTTGTAAAGACCAACTTTATTGTAAGCCGGAGGAGTTTTTTTCCTTTTTGAAGCATTTTTAAAGAAATTCAGGAAAAAGTACTGATGTGCTCTACTGATGGCCCAGGCGTCTCTCGCCTTTCCTTCCATAAAAAAATGCATCAGTGCTATAAGGTCTAACCAAAGGCGTGCAAATATCACCCACACCGCTGTCCAGAAGGAGAGGTTTTTTTGCAGCATGACCAGGTTGTTCCTAAAATTTAAGTAGGTCTTTTTAGGGTTACTCGTATTGAGTGTGCCCCCGCCGACATGATACACGGTACTCTGTGGACAGTAGCCGATTTTGTATCCCAGCTTTTTTAATCGCCAACATAGATCTATCTCTTCCATGTGTGCAAAAAAATCGGCATCAAAACCTTGTACTTCCTTCCAGACAGCTGACTTTATAAACAAGGCAGCTCCTGTGGCCCAAAATATCTCCTTGGTGGTATCATATTGACCGGAATCGATCTCAACGGTATTTAAGATACGACCGCGACAGAAAGGATATCCATAGATATCCAGATAACCGCCCGCAGCACCGGCGTGTTCGAAGTACTCTTTTTGATGAAAGGAGCGGATTTTAGGCTGAGCCGCAACGAAGGACTCCTGCATCATCGTCTCGATGACGGGTTCGATCCACCCTGGACTGACTTCAACATCGGAGTTTAATAACACATAGTACTCGGCTTCTACCTGCTCTAAGATCTTATTGTAGCCTCCGGCAAAGCCGAGATTTTCCGTATTTTGGATGATTCTGATCTGGGGAAAATTGGACCGGACGAAATCAATGGAATCATCGGATGAGGCATTGTCGCCCAGTATAAATTCTATATTAGGATACGTAGTGTTATATACAGATGGCAGAAACTTTTCTAAGAAATATCTGCCATTCCAGTTTAATATTACAACGGCTACCTTAGGGTATTGTGTCATGCTTTATCTTTTCGCTGTCTTTTCCATCTATTGTGCGACCATAACCAATAGGCTGGTGTATCACGTATGATCTGTTCGGTAAATTCATTATGAATTTTCGTGATTTCGTGATCCGCATACATAGAAGGCGTTTCTACTAAAGTGGTAAATTTACAAAAATAATGTCCTCTTTTTGCCTTTCGTCCAATATGACAATAAACAACAGGACTATTTGTTATCTTGGCAATACGCTCTGTACCGGTATAGACTAATGTCTCTTGATTGAGAAAGGTCATGTAGTAATCCGAATCCTGGTACATCGGGGTCTGATCGGCTACAAACATACTGATGTGAGGCGTATTTTTGAGTCGTACAATGTGCCTTAAAATCTGCTTCATCGGAACCATAGTAGCACCAAATCGAGTGCGCACACCGTTATAAATCTGATTGATGTCCTCGTTGTTTAATGGCTTATAGATTATGAGTCTAGCAAAATCGGTCATCAGCGACAAGCGATGTATTCCGAGCTCCCAGTTGCCATAATGCGCCGTAACTCCGATCACTGCCCGCCCTGCGTCAAAATGCCTGTACACCTCCTCTGGATTGAGAAGTTCGATACGCCTTTCGACATCAGCTTTATTGATGCTGAACATCTTTACAACCTCTACAATAATGTCGGGAAAATAACGGTAAAACTGCTTGGCAATGGTCTGGATCTCCACTTCGCTTTTTTCGGGAAAAGAGTTGCGTAGATTTCTAAACACGATCTTCTTGCGGTATCCGAGAACATGATAAATCAAAATGTACAATACATCTGAGATCCCATATAGCATCCAAAAAGGCATCTTGGACATCATATGTAAAATAAAATGTAGTATACTTTTTTTCATTTATAATGATCGTGACGTTTTAAGTTACGCAAACTTAGAGAAAATGCTTAGCATTCGCCAACACCTATCCATAAAAACTTTTATGATCCGCCAGCTGGCAGATCTCCAACAGCGATGAACCGATTCCAATGTTATCGGGTGAGCTCTTGAATGCCCATGCAAAAAAAACATTAATAAGTTCCTGACGACCCTTAAACCGAACGAAGGGAGCTCCTTGATTCCTAAGAACATAGCTTCATCAATAAAACATACACTTTCTGAAAAAAGAGCTGGAATTGTCTATTCTTTTTGGTCGCGATGCAACGTGATAGAGCCGTTTGAGCAAGCGGCTTGATTTCGATATGCTGATTAAATACTATTACTAAGCTTTTTATAGCAGAAATTTCCCTAAATAACATTAGTTTTGCGTACAAATTCAAAATTATAGTTACAAAAATGTCTATCCCTGTTCTATTAGCTGCAAATTATCTTCCGCCGGTATCGTATTTCCATGCTATTGCAAAAAATCCTGTAGATATACTTTTAGATCAGTACGAGCATTTTCCGAAACAAACCTACCGTAGTAGAACACATATCGCTACGGCCAATGGAATATTGGACCTATTTATCCCTATACAACACGGGAGAAAAGAGCATGTGGCAATGAAAGAGGTTAAGATAAGTTATGACCATGACTGGCAACGCTTACACTGGTCCAGCATACAGACGGCGTATCGCAGCTCGGCATATTTTGAGTACTACGAGGACGCTTTCGCTCCTTTTTATGAAAAGAAATACGATTATCTTTTTGATTTCAATGTAGAACAGCTGCAGGTAGTACTGCGATTGTTAAAGATCCAACGAGAAATAAAGTACACCGAATCTTACGAGGAAAGCTATCCTGAAGAATTGGATTTCAGAAGTTCGATACACCCTAAAAAAACTTCTGTCTATGCGCGTCCTAAGGTATATTATCAGGTCTTTGAAGACCGAACTGGCTTTCAACCGCAGGTGAGTATAATCGACTTATTATTCAATCAGGGACCGCAAAGTAAAATGTTCTTGTAACTTCCGACAAAGGTATTTATTTTAAAACTATAAGTCCATCTTGTTGTTCTAATCAAGATAGAAACCGCTAAGGTATTTTTATTTTATAACAATGAATCGGATTATAATAGCCTTATTATTACTTATCAGCCCTTGTAGCCCATCGATAGCGCAGACGGGCGTGGACACCATCCACTACAAAAAAGTGTATTACTTTGCCGGCACTGGATTGGGAATCCCCTTAGGAAAAACAAAGGATGTACTATCGCCCAAACTTTTTGTCGGTAGTATGGGGCTGGATATCACACTGAAAAACCCTAAGTATTACTTATACCCCGCCTTGTACATGCTGTCTTTTAAATATGATCAAAAGATCAGAGATCCGGAATTTAATACAATTATAGAAAATGGCCTATCCAGTTTTTATATGCTCAGTCTGGCAGCAGGAACTAGAAGACAGTTTGACAGATTGAATACCTATGTGTATCTGGGCCCCGCAATCGGATTGGCCAACGAGCCTCGATCTAATCTGGTGGGAGATGTGGTCAAAGTGGAATATCTCCGTTCGATAGCTTTTGGAACAAAGCTGGGGATAGGAGCAGACTATAAATTTAAGGGATTTTTCTTGGGTACGGAGATCGGCTATTTGTATAACGTAAACAAAGTTGAAGGGCAACCCTTTCACGTCTTGACTTTTATGGTTGGGCTGAAATCTGACATAACACGGTTGAGCGACAAGGTGGTGGATATTATAGCTCCTTAACTATCTGTTAAAAAATGTTAAGCTATACCCTTTTATGTAATTTAAAAAAAATGTTAACGTTATTAAGGTGAATATAACATTCATAATTTCATAATTTAGGTTAATAATTGGTTTGGTAAATCCTGAAGCTCCCCGCTTCAGGATTTTTCTTTTAACTTAAGTCTAAATTTCGGTTTGTCCGTCCAAATAATGTCATTTACTGCAAAATTGACAGTATAAATAGACTGCCATTGACAGGAAAAAATACGGTCAAAAAAATGGCTATAAAATATCTTTATCGAGAATTAATATTTTTTTGTTAAAATTATGTTAAATAATTGTTACAACTTTAATTTGGTATTTCGTTTGTGATATTTTCCGCGAATATTAAATTCATAATTTCATATTTAGGTTAATAATTGGTTTGGTAAATCCTGGAGCTCCCCGCTTCAGGATTTTTTTTGCACCTGCGGACGGCATTGCTCGAAGAGCATCAGAAAGAAACTTTGTTGATACTCCAGGTATCCGTACGCAGGATCAAAAGTTGATTTTTCAGACCGGGGCTACCTGTTATTATCGCAAGAGCTTCTTGTGCCATCATCAAACCTAATATACCGGGAACGGTATTCAATACGCCATTGAGTTCGCAACTGGGAACCTGATCCGGATCGGGGGGGAGCGGAAAGAGGTGTCTAAGATGTTTGGATCCCTCCAAATTAAAAACAGCAAGCTGAAGCTCAAAATTTAATACGGTACCGTATACGAGTGGCTTTTTTTGTCTTACACAAGCGTCATTGATCGCATAGCGGGATGCAAAATTATCTGTACCATCTAAGATTACATCGTACTGTGACACATAGTCATCGATATTGGCCTCGGTTATTTTTTCGTCTATTGCTTCGAAATTGACTGTTGAATTAAGTGCTTGAATGGCTTCCATTGCGGAGAATACCTTGGGTACACCTATATTTTTCTCGCGGTGTATAATCTGCCGGTGAAGATTATGGATCTCTACGCGGTCAAAGTCGATACAAGCTAGCGTTCCGACACCTGCTGCGGCAAGATATAGTAAACTAGGCGCCCCCAAACCACCTGCGCCGATCACGAGAACCCGACTTTGACAAATTTGTTTCTGGCCTTGAAGCCCTATTGGAGCAAAGGATATTTGCTTTTTGTAACGTAAGATCTGTTCTTTTGTTAATTCCATACCTTTAAAGTTTAGTACTCGGGCACCCAGTCTTTCCATACTGGCTGATAGCCTTTTTGGGTGATTAAAGTAGCGATCTCGGCTGGTGTGCGCTCGTCGCTAATTTCAAATTGTTCCAGTGATTCGGGTGCAACGACATAGCCACCGGGATTGGTCTTGGATCCGGCACTCATGGCGGTGATACCCAACGGAATGACATGATCCCGAAAAATAGCATGCTCTCTCGTGGAAAGTGATAACTCGAGATCTGGATTCCAGATCCGATAGGCACATATCAATTGCAGCAGGTCATCATCCTGCATGACAAAATTGGGTTCTACGCTGCCACTGGCAGGTCGTAGCCGGGGAAATGATACGCTATACTTGGTCTTCCAGTATTTCTTTTGTAGGTAATCTATATGTAAAGCAGTAAAGAAGCTGTCCACCCTCCAGTCCTCTAAACCCAATAACACACCTAAGCCAATTTTATGGATTTGAGCCCTACCGATTCGATCAGGGGTCTCGAGCCTGTAATGAAAATTGGATTTTTTACCCTTGGGGTGATAACTTTTATAGGCGGCCTGATGGTAGGTTTCTTGATACACCATGACGGCGTTTACTTTTGCTTCATGCAATACGGCATAGTCTTCATAGTCCAAAGGTTGCACCTCTATGGATATGTTTGAAAATATCGGTACCAACTGTGCAACTGCACGTAGGAAGTAATCTGTATCTACCCGATGATTGGATTCGCCGGTCACCAACAGAACATGTTGGAACCCCATTTTCTTTAGCGCTTCTGCTTCCAGCGCTATTTCGGCAGGCTGCAGTGTGCGTCTGGGGATTTTATTATCCATGCTAAAGCCACAATAGGTACATATATTCTGGCATTCATTGCTAAGGTACAGTGGCGCGTACAACTGTATGTTTTTACCAAAACGCTTGATGGTGAGCCTGTGCGATAGCTGGGCCATCTCTTCCAACAGGGGTTTGGCAACGGGAGATACCAGATTCAGAAAGTCATATACATCGTGCTTTTCTTTACGGAGCGACCGATACACTTCATCTATCGTCGTA
Source organism: Sphingobacterium sp. xlx-130 (assembly GCF_011007405.1). NCBI lineage: Bacteria > Pseudomonadati > Bacteroidota > Sphingobacteriia > Sphingobacteriales > Sphingobacteriaceae > Sphingobacterium > Sphingobacterium sp. xlx-130. The sequence continues at coordinate 156,988 of NZ_WFKN01000006.1, read as the reverse complement.
TGATATATCCTGTCTTTTATCTCCTGCCAGGAGTAATCGTTGAATAGAGCCGTAAATGTAGTTTCCATTAACTATAGGTTTGATTTAAAAAAGCGGTGAGGGGGCTGCTGGATGCCGCTGTTTTGTCCACATATCCCAGGCCGGCTTCGTAGGCTAGCCGTCCGGCTTCGACAGCTTTGGCAAAGGCCTGGGCCATGACGATGGGCTGAGGTGATACCGCTATTGCCGTATTGACCAGGACGGCATCTGCACCCATTTCCAAAGCCTTGCTTGCATCGGACGGCGCCCCGATGCCCGCATCTACGATGACAGGCACGTGGCTTTGCTCGATGATGATAGATAGAAAATCAATTGTCTTCAAACCTTGGTTGGTGCCTATGGGTGAGCCTAAGGGCATCACGGCGGCCGTGCCAACATCTTCTAATCGCTTGCAGAGCACGGGGTCTGCATGAATGTAGGGAAGGACGATAAAACCTAATTTGACCAGCTGTTCACATGCAGCTAAGGTCTCTATAGGATCCGGCATAAGGTACCTGGGATCAGGATGGATTTCTAGCTTTATCCAGTTGGTCTGCATGGCTTCGCGGGCGAGCTGGGCTGCCAATACCGCTTCTTTTGCGGTTCGGGCACCTGATGTGTTGGGTAGGAGATGTGCTCCTGAGGGACTGATATAGGATAATATATCGTCGTCGTGGCCCTCGTCAACACGCTTTAATGCTACCGTCACCAGTTCTGTGCCAGAAGCGACTAAAGCGTCTTGCATCTGTTGGTTGGAACCGAATTTTCCGGTCCCCATAAACAATCTGGACTGAAATGTCCGCTCTGCTATTGTTAGATTCTTCATTATACAGTAAGGTTAGTGTGATATATCGTTAGGGGCGTAAGGTCGGTACGTTCAAGGTAGCTCGATAGGGCAACACCGTATAGCCCGATGGCGGATAGCAATGGAATATCTTCCAAGGTGACACCTCCAATGGCATAGATAGGTGGGGCGGGACTGTCTTTTAATTGCGTAAAGATGGCTTTATAGCCTTCAGGGCCTAGTAGGGGGCTGAGCTGTGCCTTTGACGTCGTAAAACGTAAAGGGCCCAGGCCTATATAGTCGCAGCCTTCATGGATACGCTGCTGAACATCGTCCCACGTATTTGCTGTGCCTCCTATGATTTTAGCAGGGCCAAGTTGCTGCCGTGCTGTTGCTACAGCTTGGTCTTCTAGCCCCAGGTGTACACCGTCTGCATCGACTTCCTGGGCGATATCGATAAAGTCATTGATGATAAAAGTGAAGTCGTATTCCTGTTTTAGGAGCTTGGTCGCTTTGGCGACATTGCGTACCGCCGTATGATCCTCGGTCTTAAAACGGAGCTGCACCCATTTGATTCCTTTTTGTAATACGGCCTTAATGTTGTTTAGTTGCTGTTCTTCGGTCGTGCCTGAAGAGATGTATTGTATTTTGCTATACATGTGTTTGAAAATAGGCTTTCCCTGTTATTAATGTTAAAGCGACTGTTGTTTTGTTTATTATCAACTGTATTTTAATAGTTTGCCCCTTACGCCGGGCAGGCAATTACTTTTTATCCGTTAGCGGCTGCTCCCAAGGCTTTCATAAACGCTTCGCGGTTTCCGAAAAAGTCATCAAAACCGGAAGCGGGTGTAGTTCAGCGAAGCTAAACTCGCCGCCGTACCGCATGGGCACAACGGTATTGTTTCATTCTGCTGTAGCCAATCCGCTACTGCGCACCAGGCCTCAAGGTCAGGTGCCCGCTTGTGGATGAACCGGTTTCAGTTTATTGATGATCGTACCACAAGGTGTAGCAAGCCTCGAAGGCGGTAAAAGGATCCTCGGCGAGCCAGATCGCACCACATAATCCCACATCGTCAAAGTCAGATTTGAGGGTATGGATATTCTCCTGGCATATACCGCCCAACGCAATAAGTGTGGTCGAAAAATTCATGCGTTTGTCTACACAGGAAAGTTGTGCATCCTGCCCGTAGTCTGTCTTTGAAATACTGGAAAATACGGGACTGATAAAGGCTGCCTGAAAACCTCTGTCCAACGCATTAAATTCGGCCCAGTTGTGTGTTGAAGTGCTGAGGTGTGTGTAATTTTGTCCCCACCGAGCAAGCCCTTCGTCTCGGACGGACGAAGGGTAATGCACGCGGTCCAAGCCCCATCTGTGGCTCAGTCCCTGATAACTGTGCAGCACGAGTTGCTTTCTCTCCTCTGCCGTGAAACGGTCGACTAATCTCATCATTTCGGTAACTTCCAGCACAGGTTTTCGAATATGCACAATGACCTCAGGATAGGTAATAAACTGTTTTATCAGTGCTTCTTCGTGATGAACGAAACCTGGAAGTGTGACAATACGCATTTAGAGATAGATTTCCTTTCCCGACTCGATGTATTCCTCAGACTTTTGCTGCATCCCTTCGGCGACGCTTTCGCGGATCTCCTGCGTGATCTTCATCGAGCAGAATTTTGGACCGCACATCGAGCAGAAGTGTGCTACTTTGGCTCCTTCGGCCGGTAGTGTCTCATCATGGTACTCGCGTGCTGTATCAGGATCTAACGACAGATTGAATTGGTCTTCCCAGCGAAACTCAAAACGGGCTTTACTCAGCACGTTGTCTCTATACTGTGCACCGGGATGTCCTTTTGCCAGGTCGGCAGCATGAGCGGCAATCTTGTAGGTGATCACACCGTCCTTGACGTCCTTTTTATTGGGCAAGCCCAAGTGTTCTTTTGGAGTCACGTAACAAAGCATGGCGCAGCCATACCAACCGATCATGGCAGCACCGATGGCTGAGGTGATATGATCGTAGCCGGGAGCGATGTCTGTCGTAAGTGGCCCTAATGTATAGAATGGAGCTTCATCGCAACACGCAAGCTGCTTGTCCATGTTTTCTTTGATGAGGTGCATAGGGACATGTCCTGGCCCCTCGATCATAACCTGTACATCGTGTTTCCATGCGATCTTGGTGAGTTCGCCCAACGTCTCCAGTTCGGCAAATTGAGCTTCATCATTGGCATCGGCTATAGACCCTGGACGTAGACCGTCACCCAGAGAAAATGCGATATCGTACTGACTCATAAGCTGGCATATCTCTTCGAAATGTGTGTATAGAAAGTTTTCCTGATGATGGAATAGGCACCATTTGGCCATAATGGAACCTCCTCTGGAGACAATACCTGTGACACGCTTGGCTGTGAGATGGATATAACGCAGCAATACGCCGGCATGGATAGTGAAATAGGAAACACCCTGCTCTGCTTGTTCGATAAGTGTATCCCGAAATATTTCCCAGGTGAGATCTTCGGCAATACCATTTACTTTTTCCAATGCTTGGTATATAGGTACAGTGCCGATCGGTACTGGCGAATTTCGGATAATCCACTCTCTGGTTTCATGGATATTTTTTCCGGTAGATAGGTCCATTATCGTGTCTGCCCCCCAGCGGCATGCCCATACGGCCTTCTCTACCTCCTCTTCGATGCTGGATGTCACCGCGCTATTGCCGATGTTAGCATTGATCTTAACCAAGAAATTACGCCCTATAATCATGGGTTCGCTTTCGGGATGGTTAATATTATTGGGAATAATCGCTCTTCCTGCCGCAATCTCGGCACGGACAAACTCTGGTGTTATCTTGCCATTCGGAGTATTTGCACCAAAACTATACCCGATATGTTGGTGGTTCATTCCTGCGGTGCTGTTTTCCAATTGCTCTATCCGTTGGTTCTCACGGATAGCGACATATTCCATCTCGGCTGTAATAATTCCTTTCTTGGCATAATGGAGCTGTGTTACATTTCGTTGCGCTAGTGCTCTTTTGGGCTTATGCTGATAGTCAAAGCGTAAATCGGCCAACTTGGGGTCGTTGGCTCGCTCATTGCCATACACAGAACTGATATTTTCCAATATCTCTACATCGCTGCGCTCCAGGATCCACGGCTCACGGATGCGTTCGATACCGCTCTTGATATCAATAGATTTGTCGGCATCGGTATAGGGGCCTGATGTGTCGTAAATGGTTATGGGAGGATTCTCCGCTAAGCCACCAGAGCTCAATCGGGTAGGCGAGAGCGTGATTTCACGCATGGCGACCTTGATCGGGTGCAGCTTGCCAGGTAGGTAAACTTTCTTTGAATTTGGAAATGGTACTGTGGTAATTGTGGTATTTTGTGTTGTCATAGTTTATGGTATTTTACCCGCCTTGAGTAGCGGTGATGATCAGTATTTCGTCTTGGTCTGCAATAGGGGTGGAGGGCCAGTCCTCACGGGGTATCACGCTGCTGTTAATAGCTACAGCGATACCATTTGTCTGGAGATCTGGCATCAACAGGGCGAGCACACTTAATAAAGTAGCGGGAAACTCGGCGCTAAACTGATGGGGTTGATTGTTTACTTTTATCTGCATAGTACTAAATTTTTTAAATTAAAGTACTTTAGGAATGCTATAAAAGCAGCGCTACAGATTGGTAGCCGCAAAGTGATTGGTACACTTACTTTTCCCTCCGCTAGTATGAACTAGATCAGGTTCCAAGGGTAAAATCTCAGCCTGTATTTTACAGACACCCCTAAAGTATTTGGTACAAGGATAAGGGATATTGTTGTGAAAAAAAAATATTTAGGAAATTTATTCGTGGTTGTTAAAAAATGTTAATACGGCGCGGCGTGTATACTAACGGGGATTGATAGTCGTTTTAATACCAAAAGTAAAGATTTCATAATTTCATATTTAGGTTAATAATTGGTTTGGTAAAACCTGAAGCTCCCCGCTTCAGGTTTTTTTTTAAATACTTTCTGTATCCAGCCTTCGATCTTTAAAATAGAAGTTTTTGTCCTGGTCGGTTATAGCTCTGATGACCTTACAGGGATTGCCGGCGGCCACCACATTATCGGGAATATCTTTTGTCACAATACTACCGGACCCGATCACGGAGTTGCGCCCGATGGATACGTTGGGATTGATCACCACATTGCCTCCGATCCAGACATTGTCACCAATGTTTACGGGCATAGCGCACTCCATACCTGTATTCCGCACTTCATAATGCAGTGGGTGACTAGCGGTAAAAATAGAGACTGAAGGACCGATCATCACGTTGTTGCCTATTTTGACGGGTGCACAATCTAGGATGGTCAAATGATAGTTGGCAAAAAAATTCTCCCCGATCTCAATGTTAAATCCATAATCGCAGAAGAAGGGCTGCTCGACACAAAACATAGCCTCGGTCTTGGCAAATAACCCCCTAATGAGCCCTTTGCGCTCTTTATAGTTTTTGGGGTCAATCTGATTATACCTGTAGCAAAGCCGTTGTGCAGCTAAGCGTAGTGTCGTCAATTCTTTGGTATGCGCGTAATACGGTCTGCCTGTTATCATTTTTTCCTTTTCAGTCATAATATCCGTCTGTCAATAGATAAAAATATCGGTGAAGATAAGAAAAGTCATTTTTATACCATTAATCAAAGGCTGAAAGAATGGTTAATTTAATATTAATTATCTTTGCCTGGAATGATGGATAGTTCAAATTTGAAGATTGGTATAATAGGAAGCGGAAGTTGGGCCACGGCAATGATAAAGATGTTGAATGACAACACGATGGCCAAGGAGGTGTTCTGGTGGGTTCGTAAACCGGAAGACGTAACGTTTATTCGGCAATATAAGCATAATCCGAGTTATTTAAGTGCGGTCGAAGTCAAGGTGAAAAAGTCGAACATCAGCTCCGATGTAAAATGGATTGTAAAGCAATGCGATATCATCGTTGTCAATACACCGGCCACTTACCTAAAAGCTGCGCTACATGGATTGACCGCAGTGGATTTCGAAGGAAAGACAGTCGTTTCGGCAATTAAAGGGATTATTCCGGACGAAAATCAGATCGTGGGCGAATACCTCCGTGCCCGGTATGACATACCTTTGGATCGGATCGTCGCTATTGGGGGGCCCTGCCACGCCGAAGAGGTGGCTCAGGAGAAATTGTCCTACCTGACCTTTGCCTGCAGCGAAGAAAAACAAGCGGCTCTGGTGGCTGGTTTTTTTGCTTCCCGCTACATCAATACAATCACCTCCAATGATATTATCGGTATCGAATACGGAGCCGTGCTGAAGAACATATATGCCCTAGCTGGCGGAATCTGCCATGGGCTGGGCTATGGTGATAATTTTCAGGCTGTGCTTATTTCTAATGCCATTCGAGAGATGGCTTACTTTGTAAAATCACTCGATCCGCAATATAGGGACATCAATGCTTCGGCTTACCTGGGGGATCTGTTGGTCACTGCTTATTCTCAGTTTAGCCGCAACAGGACATTTGGCAATATGATTGGCAAGGGGTATACTGTTCAGTCTGCACAGCTGGAGATGAACATGGTTGCTGAGGGCTATTACGCCTCGGCGTGTATACAAAGTATCATTCAGAAATTTGAGCTGAAAATGCCTATCTGTAATATGGTATTCCAAATATTATATAATCATCAACCCGCTAGTTCGGAAGTAACAAAATTGGCCAAAGACTTTACATAGAATGTTATTAAAAGAAAAAATTGCTGCGGAATATCAGCGTATTCAAGATGAAATCTGTTTAGCACTCGAGAAGTTGGACGGTGGAGCTAAATTTGAAGAGGAAATCTGGGAAAGAGAAGGAGGTGGCGGTGGAAGGACCCGGGTTATTCAGAATGGAAATATCCTTGAAAAAGGAGGTGTTAACTTCTCTGCCGTACACGGTAAGCTTCCGGAAGCCATAAAGAAAGCTTTTGGTGTGGACTGTGATGATTTCTTTGCAACAGGGGTATCCATTGTAATACATCCTAACAACCCACATGTCCCTATCATACACATGAACATCCGCTACTTCGAACTTAATGCGGAAAAGCGCTGGTTTGGAGGAGGTATTGATCTCACGCCACATTATGTGGTGGAAGAGGATGCCCGGTATTTTCATCAGACATTAAAAGGAGTTTGTGATAAGCACCACGCCCATTTCTACGAAGAGTTTAAAGCGTGGGCGGATAATTACTTTTACATTAAGCATCGCGACGAAACAAGAGGTATAGGGGGCGTATTTTATGATAAGTTAACACCTGAAAAAACGGGATTGACTTATGAAGATATCTTCGCATTTTCCTGTGATCTGGGACGGACCTTTGCGCCGATGTATGCAAACCTGGTCAATAGAAGCCGCCATAAGACCTTTAGCGGGGAACAAAAAGACTGGCAACTATTGCGCAGAGGGCGCTACGTGGAGTTTAACCTCGTGTACGATTCCGGTACGCGGTTTGGATTGGAAACTAACGGCCGCATCGAATCTATCTTGATGAGCTTGCCTGCTCAGGCCAATTGGTTTTATAATTTTACCCCAAAGCCTGATTCAGCAGAAGAAAAAACATTAGCCTTATTAAAAAAAGGTATTAACTGGATTTAATTTCTTGCTTTAACTATCTCTTATGATAAACTTTGAAAAGTTTACTTTGGACAACGGGCTGACTGTATTGGTACATGAAGACCATACGACTCCTATGGCTGTTGTCAATATTTTATACAATGTAGGCGCTCGGGATGAATCTCCTGATAAAACCGGATTTGCACATTTATTTGAGCACTTAATGTTTGGCGGTTCGATAAATATCCCCAGCTATGATGCTCCACTGCAACAGGTAGGAGGTGAAAATAACGCTTTTACCAGTAACGATATCACCAACTATTATATAACCTTGCCGGCAGACAACCTGGAGACCGCTTTTTGGTTAGAAAGCGACCGTATGTTGAGCCTGGCATTTAGCGAGCAAAGCCTCGAGGTACAGCGGCAGGTTGTATGTGAGGAGTTTAAGCAGCGTTACTTGAATCAACCCTACGGAGATGCATGGCTCCGCTTGAGACCTATGGCTTATAAAGTACATCCTTATAGATGGGCTACTATCGGCAAGGAACTCAAACATATTGAAGATGCCAAAATGGAAGATGTAAAAGCTTTTTTTCAGAAGTTTTATACGCCTCAAAATGCAATTATGGTTGTCGCTGGAGACGTTAAGGTGGAGCAGGTCCGCTCGCTTACACAAAAGTGGTTTGCAGGCATCCCTAAAGGTGAATCTTATCAGCGCAACCTGCCTAAAGAACCTAAGCAACTGAGTGCTAGACGCGAAACTGTCGTAGCCGATGTGCCGGTTGATAGTATATATATAGCCTTTCACGGCTGCGAAAGATCGTCCAAAGACTATCAGACGATGGATCTGCTTTCAGATATCCTGTCTAGAGGATCCTCATCAAGACTGTATCGATCACTGGTCAAGGAAAAGCAGTGTTTTTCGGAAATAAACGCCTATGTTACAGGAAGTGTAGATAGCAATCTATTTGTAATAGAAGGTAAAACTTCTGAAAACATAAGCCTTGCCGACGCAGAAGCTATGATATGGGAAGAGATTGACCGCATAACATCGACACCGGTGGATGAGACGGAATTACAAAAAGTAAAAAATAAAATTGAGTCTACTATGCTGTTTGCAGAATTGTCGATCCTGGACAAGGCAATGAACCTTGCTTATTATGAAGTACTGGGTGATGCCAATGATTATAATATGGAGGGTACTAAATATTCACGTATTAAATCGGAGGATTTATTACGTGTTTCTTCCGAAATATTAAGAAAAGAGAATTCATCCACTTTGTGGTACCAGACGAAAGGAGGTGTAGATGCTTAATCGATCCGTAGCCCCTCTGGCACAGCCTATAAAAAACCTTGATCTGATACATCCTGAAGCGGTAAATCATTCCAATGGCCTCCATACGTTTTTATTCCATGCGGAGGATCTTGAACTGATGAAATTTGAATTTGTGTTTGAGAATAGCTATGATAGCTCCCGGATACCGCTGCTAAATGTAGCATTGTCTTCGATGTTGAAAGAAGGTACATTAACAAGGAGTAGCGCTCAGATAGCGGATGAAATTGATTTCTACGGCGCCTATCTGATGCCGGAATACAGTTTTGACTATACGGCATTGTCGCTGTATACTATTCGAAAGTATGCCGATAAAGTATTACCGATTGTCGCTGATATCCTTAGCAATTCAACTTTTCCGCAGGCGGAGCTAGATACTTATATACGTAACAATAAGCAAAATCTACAGATCGCTCTACAAAAAAATGATGTCGTAGCCAGACGCCTGTTCTACAAGAATTTATTTGGCGATAACCAGTATGGTGCTGTTGCTACTGTAGAAGACTATGACTCTATAAAAAGAGCGCAATTGCTGGATTTATTTCAAAAGCAGATCCAACCTAAAAACTGCACCTTGCTAATTGCCGGAAAGATAGATAATGATCTTAGAGAGCTGGTAAATAGTCTATTTGGTGAAAATTGGGAAGGAAAGCAACCGGCTACGCATGGAGCTATTCTCCTGACTGATTACGCCTCTTCAAAACTGCTTATCGAAACTAAAGATGATGCCCTGCAGTCTGCAGTACGGATGGGAACCTATACGATCGGACGAAATCACTCCGATTTTCCAGCGGTACAGTTTGTCAATACGTTATTAGGGGGATTTTTTGGCTCGAGGCTGATGCGTAATATTCGAGAAGAAAAAGGTTATACCTATAGTATTGGGTCGGCTGTGATCAGTCTGAAACACAGCGCCTTTATGACCTTAAGCTCTGAAGTGGGCGTTGACGTGACGAAAGCTACCGTAGTGGAGATTGAGCGTGAATTTGCTCGATTGCACGAAGAACGAGCCGACGAAACAGAGATCGATCTGGTACGTAACTATATGCAAGGAAGTATACTAGGTAGCCTGGAAAGTATCTTTTCGCATGTCGATAAATTTAAGGCTGTTTATTTCAGCGGACTGGACCTTGCCTATTATGGGTATTATCAGGATGTCCTTCGGGATATGACTCCCAACACTGTTCAGGAGATTGCTATGCGGTATTTCGATTTTGACCGCATGATCAAAGTAATAGCAGGGAAGTATTAATACTTCCCTTTTTTTGAATTGGCGAGTTTTTACTAACTATCTTTTTTTGCCTCTTTGGCGGCCTGCTTTTTCTTTTCTTTGGCATTAAACTCTGCTACTTCGATAATTCGAGGTATACTACTTTTGGGTGCCATATTTTTTACACGCTTCAGTTTTTTACGGTAACGGAAGGCACGTATAGTCCTGTTGTTTTTGTACAGGTTCCAGTTCATCAACAAGACGGAAAATAAAACAACAGCCAAACCTGAGATCTGCAAAGAAGTAACCTGATGGTCTGTAAAGAAGTGCACCAGCAGCAATGCTACGATAGGATTTACATAAGCGTAGGTACTAACCTCTGTCGCCGGGCGAACCTGTAACAACCAGATATAGGAACTAAAGGCCAATATAGAGCCGAAGAAAACCAGATAGATCATCGCTCCCCAATCCGCAGAGGAGACTGTCGAATAATCGAATGAGCTGTATTCACCGTTAACCAATGCTACGGTAGTAAATGCGGTCCCGGCCGTCACCATCTGCCATGCTGTCTTGACAATAACATTCAAGGATTGTTCTTTGGGCTTGTCACTTTTTTCTTTCTGACTGTACTTGGAAGTCAATGATCCGATCGTCCAACCGATGGTCCCAAGGATAAGAACTCCCATAGCTACCAGATTCTGGGATCTCTCCCCATCATCGGTCTGCCCGAACACCTGCTCTGCGAACAACATAATAACCCCCGAAAACCCTAAAATCAAACCCAAAACGATGGGTAGACTCGAGAAGTTCTCTTTCCATTTTGGCTTATCAAAAATAATAAACCAAATAGCCGTAGCGGCAGAAAGGATAGAAACGATACCACTGGAGATGAACTGTTCGGACCATATAATAGCAGCCATGTCAATGAAAAGAAGTAAGAAGCCTACGAACACCGCTTGCTTCACATCGCTTCTATTAAATATTTTATAGCCTTTTAGGCCACAATAGCCCATAAGCAAGGATCCCGCTATGATAAAGCGGATCGAGCCCAATACAAATGGTGGAAAAGAATGTAGTGCTTTCTCGATAAAAAAGAAAGTGGATCCCCAGACGATGTATACGACGAGGTATGCAAAGATAATACTTGCGACCGAAGGACTTTTCTCGTTCATGCTTAATCTTTAGAGGGTATGACCAATTTTTGCTCTTCCTTAATCGTCTGTAGTACAATAGTGGTACGTGTAGAAAGTATGCCTTCTATCTTTCCTAAGGTATTACGCATGAGATCGACTAGACCGGCAGCGTCATTCGTACGTACCTTGATTAAATAACCATCATCTCCGGCAATATCATGTACCTCCTGAACTTCGGGTATCTCGGCCAATAGATAGGCCACCCCTTGTTCGCCAATAATATCCGAAGTCTTGATAAAAATAAAAGATAATAAGTTTTGATCTAAAGCCGATGGATTGATCTTGGCATTGTACTGCAATATGACGTTCCGTTGCTCTAATTTCTTGACGCGCTCCAATATAGCAGAGGGGGCCATACCCAGTTCACGGGCGATATCGGCATTGTTTGTCCGCGCATTATTTTGCATAATACGAAGGATTTGATAATCAACATGATCTAATGAAAGTTCTATTTTTGCCATAATTCTGCAAATATAGCATTTTTAAGAATATAATTCATTTAATTTTGCTTATTTATGAATTATATTCTATTATAAATTTTGATTGACGTGAAAAGCGGTTGCTTTGAAATGCGTTATTTTGCGCTAGTTGTACGATACCTTGCAAAAAATAACAATCAATGACTTCAATATACGAAATAATAGTCTAAGATTCGTTAGATTTGTTTATCTATTGGATTTAATACACAAACTTCATGTTGTCAACGTTAGAGAAACTAAACCATGAGATAGAGGGTGAACTCTATTACAATTCCTCAGACCCAAAGCACCAAACCGTAAAAATGGCCTATGCTACGGACGCATCCGTTTATCAGGAATTACCAATAGCCGTTGCGATTCCTTATACAAAAGGAGATCTGGTCAAATTAGTACGTTTTGCTACAGCGAATCGGGTTACCCTGATCCCTCGCACAGCTGGCACCTCATTGGCTGGCCAAGTTGTAGGTAAGGGGATTGTCGTTGATGTGTCCAAGTATTTTAACAAAATAGTAGAACTCAATACCGAAGAGGGCTGGGTAAAAGTGGAACCCGGCGTAATTCGTGATGATCTAAATGCATACCTTAGGCCGTACGGACTGATGTTTGGCCCGGAAACCTCTACCGCCAGCCGGGCGATGGTAGGTGGTATGATAGGCAACAATTCTTCGGGATTGCACTCTATCGTGTGGGGAGATACCCGTCAGAACTTAATACGTGCAAGTGTTATTCTAAATGACTCGAGTGAAGTAGTGTTTGAAGAACTAACGCCTGGTCGTTATTTTGAAAAATTAGCAAATAAGGGCAGGGAGGGAGATGTTTATCGTGCTTTGAATGAAGTGCTTACCAACCGTGAAAATATAGAAGCGATAGAAAAAGGATTTCCTAAAAAGACGTTGACAAGACGGAATACGGGATACGCATTGGATTTTTTGGTAGATAAGGATAAACCTTTCAACCTGTGTAATCTTCTAGCTGGCTCAGAAGGGACTATTGGTATCGTGACGGAAGCTGTGTTACGGTTGCGTCCGTTGCCTCCTAAGGAGATCGGCCTTTTGTGTATACATTTTGCCGATATGGTAGAATGTATGCATGGTAATGTAGTGGCACTGGCGCATACGCCTGAAGCCTCTGAATTGGTCGACAAATATATATTAGATTTTACTGTAGGCCACCCTACGTATCAGTACAACCGCTTTTTTATCGAAGGCGACCCTCAAGCGCTTCTTATTGTTGAATTTAGGGCTGACACCGCTCAAGAGATAGCTGAGAGGGCGCAAAAATTAAAGGAAGAACTTGTCGCAAAAAAATTGGGCTATGCTTATCCATTGATCACCGGAGACAAGGAGACCAATCTGGTATGGGATGTCCGTAAAGCAGGCCTAGGTTTGATTCGTAACTTACCTGGAGATAGTCAACCCGTTAATCTGATTGAGGATTGTGCCGTTTCGCCGGATGATCTTCCAGCTTATGTATCGGACGTCCAAAAATTATTGCAGGAAGAGGGGGTACATGCTTCGTATTACGCACACGCTGGCGCGGGGGAACTGCATATCGAGCCTTTTATTAACTTAAAATCTGCCGAGGGAAAGAAGCAGTTTAGAAGTATATTGGAGAAAACAACAGATCTTGTACTCAAATACAACGGATCATTGAGCGGCGAACATGGTGATGGCCGATTGCGGGGAGAATTTATCAGCAAAGTACTGGGGGATAAGGTCTATAGCCTGTTAAAAGAGGTCAAACATATTTTTGATCCGCAGGGGATATTTAATGCCAATAAAATCGTGGACGCACCGCCTATGGACAGTTTCTTGCGCTACGAAAAGGCTGTTGATGGCAAAACAATACCTACCTACTTTGATTTTACAAAAGACGAGAGCATCCTTCGATTGGCCGAGAAGTGTTCGGGTTCTGGCGATTGTCGTAAGACAGAGATAACAGGCGGTACGATGTGCCCTTCTTTTATGGCGACAAGAAATGAAAAAGATACGACAAGGGCCCGGGCAAATATGCTCCGTCAGTTTCTGACCAATTCGACCAAGAAAAATAGATTTGATCACGAAGAGATAAAAGAGGTCATGGATCTTTGTTTAAGCTGTAAAGGATGTAAAACGGAATGCCCTTCTAGTGTAGATGTCGCGAAAATGAAAGCGGAGTTCCTTCAGCAGTACTACGATGTCAATGGCGCACCATTCCGCTCAAAATTAATAGCCAACTTTACCAAAAGCCAACAAGTGGGATCTATGGTAGCGCCTGTTTATAATTTCTTTGCACAGACGCCGATCTTTGCTAATCTTATTAAACAGATCGTCGGCTTTGCGCCGGCACGCTCGCTCCCGACAGTATCTGGAACGACACTGAAGCAATGGATGAAGCGACAGTCTCCAACTGGTACACAAAAGAAGGTTTATCTTTTCTGCGATGAGTTTACGGATTACAACGATACTGAGATCGGTATTACGGCGTATAAGCTATTGACGGCCTTAGGTTACGAAGTTCTCGTTCCGCCGCATAAAGAAAGTGGACGTACGTACTTATCTAAAGGTTTTGTTAAAGAAGCTAAGATACTAGCAAATAAAAACATATCTCTACTAAAGGGGTTAATCAATGAGCACACTCCCTTGATAGGCATCGAGCCTTCGGCCATTCTTACTTTTAGAGATGAATACCTTTCTTTAGTAGATCAGGATCAAATGGAAGAAGCTCTCCGTGTCGCTAAAAGTGCATTGATGATTGATGAGTTCTTGATGCAAGAAGTTGAAAAAGGAAATATACATCCGGAACAGTTTACTTCGGAGCAGCAGTCTATCAAATTGCATGGACATTGTTATCAAAAGGCCTTCCACCTGGTCGGTGTTACGGAGAAGTTGCTGTCCTTGCCGCTTAATTATACCGTCGAGGTCATTCCTTCGGGCTGCTGTGGTATGGCTGGTTCGTTTGGGTATGAAAAGGAACATTACGAGCTATCGATGAAAGTAGCAGAATTGGTCTTACTACCTGCTGTGCGCAGCGCTGCCGACAATGTGCTGATAGCAGCAGCGGGTACCTCGTGCAGACATCAGATCAAAGATGGCGTAGGCAGAAAATCATTCCATCCAATAGAAATTCTTTACAAAGCTTTAATAAAATAAAACAATATTGTATCTTGATTGTTTCACAATAAAAACAAAGCTTATGAGATCGACTAACTCTTTTTTAGGATTGGGCACAGCCTGTGTTCTGGCATTAACCGCTTGTAATAACGCTCCAAAGGATGGCAATTCATCGGATGGTAATGCAGCAAAGGGAGACCCTACAATAGAACAACTCAGTAATCAGGTAGATGCTCCAAAGCAGCACTTGTTCTTACGCTTCACAGATGAAGTAAGTACAGATTCTTCAATGATCTATACAACAAAGTCGCTGTTTGACAAAGATACTGTAGGTCTAAAAGTTGAAGTGCTGAAGAATATCAAGCCTGGATTGAGAAATGACGGAACGGTTGATGAAAAGACTGGTTTTATGCGGGGATCGATAAAAATTTCCTCTCTAGGAGCGCATTCTGATGCCTTTGTTAAAGCTTTGGGTACAATGTTTAAACTTCCGACTTCCAATAAAATGACGAATGAAGTGGTTTTACCTACGGTATTTTCATCTAATAAAGGTGCTGTCGACCTGACTAAACCGGCGACATACAGTTTTAAATTATTCCTTGATAATAAAGTAGGGGAGCCTGCGGAGGTATTTGCGGTGGTAGATACTTATCGTAAATCGTTTGAATTGACCGAAAAGGATTCTACTTTCCGCGGACAGATCATCGCGGCCTTTGAAGGTAAATAGATTTAATAATCCATTAATAGATTACGCTATAGCTAATCCATGGCGTAATCTATTTTTTTACGCAACCTTTGTTTGGCTTTCTTCACCCCATCCAGCGATATACCCAAAAGATGAGCTATACTTTGATTACTTAAGTTCAATTTAAGTAAAGTAAGTAATCGAAGATTGCTTTCTGATATATTGGGATAACGAAATGTCAGTTCGTCAAAGAATCCCGGATTAGAACCCTCAAATAATGTTTTAAACCTATACCACCTTTCATCGGTCATGATATGTGATTCCAACATCTGGTTCAGACTATTCTGGATCGCTACGACATTGTGTTTCTGCTGCTGTAGCTGCGCATTGTAGAGATCATCTTCAAGTCTTTGAATAACATTTTCATTCTCCCTGATTCGGACGAGAAAATTTTCCATATTTTGCTTCGACTGAAGGAGTTCTTCGTCCAGTTGTTGTTTTTCAAGAATCAACGCTAGTTGTTCTTTTTCCAGTTTAATAGATTTTAGCCTTATTCTTTGACGGGAACGATGGATCAGCAAGGTTACACACAGGAAACTGAGGGTCAATATCAGACCAACACTAATACCGCGAATACGATCCTGTCTTCTTTTTTCATTTGCTTCTAGTAATGCAGACTCATACCGTTCCGATTCCCATTTCCACAAAGTCTTCTGCAGTCTTTCTGTATCTTTTTCCAGTTGCAACGCATCATTGTATTTGATAAATGTATTTAGATATTGGACGGCTTGTACGGGATCCCCCTGAGCTTCTGCAACTCTGGCTTTCAGACGGTACGCATTTGTTTTGTAAGGAACGAAATAGGGTTTGGCTTGAAAGTAAATTTCTGCCCGGGCAATATATTTTTTTGCCTTGTCCCATTTACCTTGGGATACAGCAATCTCTGCTAACCCTAATAATGTACGCATTGCATCTTTATATTCGCCATATTGTATGGAACTGGCGACGTTTGATTCAGAAAGTCTTATCGCTTGGGCAGTATCTCCTTTTACCAGCTGAATATTACCAATATTGCCTTTCAAAATACCTATCCATACACTGTCTTTTGTTGCTTCGGCCGTCTTTAAAGCTTTTTGGTAGTATTGTTCAGCGTCATTATAAAGGCTATCCCTGTAATAATATACTCCTATAGCATTTGTAAGGTCTATGGCTCGACGACTTAATACGGGCACATACTTCAAAGCCATCTTATAATATTCCTGTGCTTTCTTTGATTCGCCAATATAGCCGAAAAAGTTAGCAATGTATTGTAGATGAGAAGCGGCTAAGGGTATTTTCTTCAAATCCACTTGCTCCACCAGTTTGGAGGAGGACAAAAAATAGGGTAGGGCCTTGGATATCTCCCGATAAACAAAATTGTAGTAGCCAGCACGCGTCAGGGTTATGAATAAATACTCGTCTCGCTCACTTTTCTTGGCAATCGTTAAGGCCTTTTCGAAATAGTGATCTGTTGTCGGATTCACGCCATCGAATACCATGGATGTAGCATCGGCCAAAAGTAGGTAATAAGATAACCTGACACCGTCATTTTTATGCTGTAGTAAAGGCTTTAGCTTATTCTTAAGACGAGTCGTATCGATCTTGCCTTTTTCTTTCAATCCAAGGCCAAGACAATATTCTACCTGTGCTCTCTGATTGTCTATCGATTGCAGGTTTTCGGATAAAATATCTGCATGAGCTGCAGAAATGGAACTTATTAAAAGTAAGGTTATAATACGTTTGATAGCTTGCATAGATAGTTTGCAAGTTAACTTTTTAAATTAAAAACTCAAATACGCTGCAGTACACTCTTTAGGATCTCAAGGCTTTTTTCCATTTCTTCGTTATCCATATGACCAAAACCGAGCCGCATAGCGCAGAGCTTCTTATTTTGGTAGAGAATATGGCGTGGAATGAATAAGTCTTTGCGCTGGCACTCCTTTTTTAGTGTAAACAAGGACTTACTTTGAGGCAGCTCGAGCCAAAGTGCCAGACCGCCACTGGGGGGAACGACCTCCAATTCATCTGGTAGGATATCGCGTATAAGTTCGCACATGATATCGCGTCTTTCCTTATAAACTTTGAGGGATTTCTTTAGATTCCGATGGATTTCGCCTTCATCTATCATTTCGCCTAGAGCCTGTTGCATAATGATGTCCCCCTGTCGGTCTATTATGCTAAGATATTTGTTCATCTCTTGTATCAGATTGGGCGGAGCTACTACGAATCCTGTACGAAATGCTGGTGCCAACGACTGTCCAAAAGTGCCTGTGTAAACCACCATGCCATTCAGATCCGCGCTCGCAAGGGGCAACACGGCGGACTTCTCGTAATGAAAATCATAATCATAGTCATCCTCTACAATGATAAATCCATAGTGCTGGGCCAATTGCAGCAATTCAAGACGTCTTTGTGCGCCTAATGTCACCGTGGTCGGATAGTGATGGTGCGGCGTGATATAAAGCATTCGGATAGGTCCTTTTTCTAACTTATCTCTTAAAGAGGCTATACAGATCCCTTCGCTGTCCAACGGGACGGTTTCTAGCTTGGCGCCGGCTTGAAGTAACGTCATATTTACGGCAAAATTACTCAGCTCGGCAACGACGACTTTGTCGTTAAGCTGTAGTAGTACCTTGGCAATGAGATAGAGACTCATTTCCGAACTTCTGGTAATTAATAAGTTCTGTTTTGAAATATGAAGACCTCTTGACAGGTTTAGAAAGTTGCTGAGTTGCTCCTTGAAGAAGATGTTTCCCTCTTGTTGATACTGCGACATTCGTTTGAGACTTCCTTTTCTATTCATGGAAGCACTGTATTGCAACGATAGGTTCTTAACTTGGATCAGTCTGATATCGGTCGTACCATCGGTAAAGAAATATGTAGATGTATTGTCCTCGAATGGGTTATCCAAAATATTCGAACTAGGCACTTGAAACCCTGTCTTTGCGGGATACTGCGCTGAAGATATTGGTATTCGGGTCGATAGTGGTAACGGCTTACGCTGGTCTTGTTGCAATACAAAAGTTCCTTTGTTCGGTACGATATCTATCCAGCCTTGGGCCTGCAACTCATCGTAGGCGGCGATTACTGTTTTGCGATGCAAATCCAACGCTTCGCTAACCTGTCGGGTACCCGGCATCTTTGACCCCACAATAAGAAACCCCCGTTGGATTCCATTAATAATTTGTTGCGTCAATTGAACGAAGATAGGTGTGGAACTATTTCTGTCTAAATGCACAAAACTTGATAAAGAAAGCAAAACCGGACTACCCATATTATAAAAAGTGGACTATCTAAATGTTCCGGAAAGATAGGACTTTTGCCGACAATAAAACAAATACATTTTGATACTTTAATGAAACGATTATTTTTAATTCTTCCCTTAAGTTGCATTTCCTTAGCGATACAGGCACAGTCTAACGTCGCTGATACGACATCCATAAACGAGGTCGTGATTGCAGAAAACAGATTACAAATTCCATTTAACAAGCGGAATCGTAACATACAGATCATTCAAAAAGAGGACATCGCGAAGTTGCCTGTACGCTCGATCAATGAAGTATTGAGCTACATCCCTGGAGTCGATGTAAGGCAGCGCGGTCCATTTGGTACGCAGGCGGATATCAGTATCGACGGTGGGTCTTTCGAACAAACCCTTATATTGCTAAATGGTGTAAAGCTATCGGATGTACAGACGGCTCATCATTCCATGAATATACCGGTCAGCTTGGACGCTGTAGAGCGTATCGAAGTGCTAAAAGGACCAGCAGCTCGTGTATATGGGATTAATGCACTGACGGGTGCCATTAATATCATTACAAAGACGGGATCAGACACGGATCTGTCGGTGCGCGTGCAAAGTGGCTCTAGTTTTGAGGCCAAAGAGGAGGGAGACGGCACAGGAATATATGGGGGCGCAAGTGTGCAGACGGTAGCCAACTTTTCGAAAGGGAATATCCAAAACCTGATTTCTCTTGGGGGCCAAAAATCAAACGGACAACGTTATAACAGCCGCACCGGAGATCTTAAGGCCTTCTACCAGGGAAGATATGCCTTGGACGAAAAAAACAACATGGATGTGATGGCCGGATATATTCATAATGAGTTTGGTGCCAATGGCTATTACGCCGCACCTTATGACAAAGAATCGTATGAAATAGTCAAAACGAGTATTGTCTCCTTAGGAAGTACGCACCGATTACATCCAAATTTTTACCTAAAACCGCGATTGAGCTATAGGGGTAATAAGGATGATTATCGGTTTTTTCGAAATGATCTCTCTAAATCGCGATGGCAACATGAATCAAACGTATATACAGCCGAATTGAACAGCATGCTGCATACCCGTTTAGGAGATTTTGGTTTTGGAGTGGAAAGTCGCTATGAACAAATTGAAAGCACCAATCTAGGGGATCATACCCGATACAACCATGGCGTATACGCCGAGTACAAAACAGAAGCGATAAACAAGCTTTTGCTAAATATCGGAACCTATATAAACTACAATACTCAATATGGTTGGCAGGTATTTCCAGGATTGGATCTTGGCTATGCCATCGATAACCACTGGAAAGCCTCTTTGAGCGTAGGATCTAGTCAACGTATTCCTTCCTATACCGATCTCTACCTCCAACAAACTGGAAACATAGGCAATCCAAATCTGAAATCCGAAAATGCTTGGCAGTATGAATTGGCTATGCGCTACGAAAAACAAAATATGTATGTGCGAGGAGGGGTATTTTACCGCAACATAGAAAACTTAATAGATCGGATACGTTATAATACAAGCGATCCTTATCAGCCTTTTAATTTTGGAACAAACAAAATGATTGGTGTCAATCTAAGTCTCGGACAAGTATTTGCGCTATCGGGTTCGCAACGTTTAAAATACGATATAAGCTATAATCACCTAAATCCCAGCAACATGAATTACGCACAGAATGTAACGTCTAAGTATGTTGTTGAGAGTTTAAAACATCAAGCGTTATTACGCGTATTGTATCAGGTCGACAAGTTTGACATTACGTTAGGTGGTAGGTGGATTAAGCGCGAACTTAATGATCCCTATTTTATTTCAGATTTACGAATCGGGTATAGCTTGTCAAGATGGAATTTCTATGCAGAAGGCAACAATTTGCTGAATGAAACTTATAAGGAAGTTGCTGCTGTCTACCTTCCAAAACGTTGGTATAACTTGGGAATACGCTATCAGTGGAAGCGCTAAGCCGTACGTGTCTCTTTTCTAAAACCTGTACTGCTTCCAATAGGCAAGCAGTACAGGTTTTGTTAAACACTTGCCTTAATTTTTGTCGGCTGATTAACGCTTTATTTTATAGGTTACACCCGTAATAGCCCACGAAAGCCTCTGGCTGCATAATAGGACTCAGCGCCATTATGATACACAAATACACGTCCGAAACGCCAATCACCAAATATGGCACCTCCGAGTATGCGGATTTCCTCCGGCGTGGCCAACCAGCTTGATGTCTTACTATCAAATGTGCCGAGCTGCTGTAGTTGTCGGTACTCCTCCTCGGTGAGCAATGAAATCCCCATCGCTGCCGCCATATGTACGGCACTATCTTGGGGCTTATGCGCTTTGCGTGAGTCGAGCGCGCGCTGATCATAACAAATTGATCTGCGCCCTTTTGGACTCTCTGGCGCACAATCACAAAACAGGTATTCTTGACGCTTCGAATCATAACCTATGACATCTGGCTCTCCTCCGGTCTGTTCCATTTGGTAGAGCGCGTATATCTTATCTGGATTGTCGACCACGCGATTCCAGATGACGTCCCATGACAGCTCGGCATGACGATGCCTGTTTTTTTCAAACCTCTTTTTTAAGATGACTCCGAGTTCATTGATCTGATCCGAGGATAAATTACTATTTTCCATATGTAAATAATTATTTCGCGAGCTCGCTAGCTCGGCGATTCAGTCATGAAATTTACGAATAATTCTATTGCTTTCCTCCATTTCGATAATAGCATCGTGCTACCTATAACATGAGGAATATAGGCGTATCTATCCTTGGGTACATTTCCAGATGGCTTTGCCCTCATATTGCCGAAAACTGCTCTTTTTGTCTTTAGAGGCATGGATTAAGGCCTGCGCCAATAGTTCCGTCGGTAGGGGAGTGTGTGCCTTGAATAGCCCTATACGGTTGAGTGCCATAATCACTTTTGACGCAAATATCTCCGTTTTGCGATCACTATTTTTACGCAATAGCATTGGGGGGTTGAATATATGTAAGTAGGAAAAACCTAGCTTTCTAATATCAAGCTCCAATTGCCCTTTCATTCTACTGTAGAAGAACCTAGAGTGTGGAGAGGCCATCGCTGCGGATACCAACACCATATTTTGCACCCCGTTATCTCGAGCTGCTCTAGCAACTGCATACTGATAATCGTAGTCAATTTTCCATTGTGCCTCCTTGCTTCCGGCAGCTTTTAGTGTAGTGCCCAAACAGGAAAATAATACATCGCCCTTTATCAGATGTTGCCATTCGGATATCTGATCAAAATTGATGACATGGACATGGAGCTTTTCATGTCGTATAGCTATAGGCCTCCGTACAAAAACATCGACACGATCAAAAGCCTCGTCTTTCAATAATAATTCTAATAAATCTGATCCTGTAGCGCCCGTAGCACCGATTAAAAGAGCTTTCATTCCTGATATTTGTTTCGTGATCAAATCAAAAATACGAAAAGTATTCTTTTGTAATTCCATCTCTTATTGAAATCTATTTAAGCAATGATTCGACTTATTTCACTTTTATATTTTCTGATAACTGTCTTCCAATAACCGAACTAATGCTATTTTATGATTTCATTTATGTCTAACATGTGGTATCGGTAAAATGATTACTTCTTAAAAAAATGAAAGACTGCCTCCCTTTCTGGAGACAGTCTTAACTACACTTCCTACTCGTTAAATAGGTGTTACTTATGTGAATTACTTACGGCATTCGTTTTCTTAGAGTGTTATTGTTTTAAAGCCTAGCTCTTGAAGGCCAAATAGATAGGTAAACCCGTTTGGAGTCGTGTGAATAGAGGTGTCGTACTGTGATTTTTTAATTCCTAGTTTGTTCATTGCAAATTCACAAACGACTAATCTAATTCCAGAATTTTCGGCCTTCCGAATGGTTGCTTCTAATTGCTTACTTTCTGCCATGTCCTTGACTACTTCTCCGATCAATACGATCTCAAATTGAACAGCTTTGTTTTTCGCCTTATATTCTTGTCCCGTCATTACCGAAGCCATCAGATGCATTGGGTTTTGAACTAAAATAGCGTATTTCCCATCTGCTTTAACAGCCTTTTCTACCGCATCAACCGGCACTTGTTGTGCTAATATTTGATTGGTGAATGCGATCCCTAATAGTAATAATGTAACGGCTAAAATTTGCTTTTTCATTTGTTCTAATGTTTAATGTTAATTGAATCTTTTTTATTGACAAATTTAATCCTATCTAATGACCTTTGGTGTAACAAGAGATACATAGCGACACAGATTATTTTTGTAGTAATTCCTAATAGAAGACATTGGTTTGGCTTATTTACTATTTAATCCAACATAAATGATTTTACTCTTCGTATCTTTGCAACTATAAATATAATAACATGCCAAGAGAAACAAAAAGAGGCTTATATCAAGGATTCATCGAACGTGATGAAAAAGGAAATTATTTTTGTGGTCCTTACTTGTTGGACTATAAAATGACAGAAGCTAATTTTAAAGTAGGAGACAAAGTGAGCATCAAAAAAATTGTTGCAAATACCAGTGGGAAAAGTATAGAAGATTACCCACAAAAAGCAATTAAGTTTTCTTTAGCAGGCGAAGATCGGGATTACTAGAGCTGTGGTTGTATATTAGCAACTCTATTTGTACTTTTATAACATATACCTTATATTTACCTGTAAATCAATAAGATTACAATTATGAAAGCTTTTTTAATCGCTATCGTGTGTTTGATCGCACAAACTTCATTTGGTCAAACAGACAAGAGTAAACGGCCGAGTCCACCGGACTCTGTTCAAATTAGGACCACAGATGGTGTGACTATTCGTGTAGACTATTCAAGGCCTTCTCTCAAAGGTAGAGAAATTGGTGTTGACATTGTCGTTGTGGGTAAGCGTTGGCGGACAGGTGCCAACGAAGCTACCACTATTGAGATTGATAAAGATATCCGATGGAATGACAATGTGCTTAAAGCTGGTAAATACAGCCTTTCGACGATTCCGGGAGAAAGCGCCAGCACGCTTATTTTGAATAAAGATTGGAATCAGTGGGGCACAAAGTATAATGAAGCTAATGATGTCTTAAGATTTGAAGTACCTACTATATATGGTTCTAATTTTCAAGAGCAATTTAAGATTGATGTGGATAAGACAGGTCTTTTTACATTAGCATGGGGTAATTTTGAGTTACAATCTCAAATCAAAGCTGATTAATAATCATAGGCTGTAGCAAGAACTTCTTACCTGTCTCTCATCATTCCACAAATAAAAGCCCAACTTTCGTTGAGCTTTTATTTTTAGAGGCAGAAGGATGTTGGCGTCCTGTATCCCCTTACTTAAGGCCGCAAAGCTACTTTTCGACCCCTCTCGTCACATTCTACGAGGTTTTAAAGTAGCTTCATGAGGGGCTGGCGCAATGGTTCTAATCATTGGGCTCATCTACCTGACTTTGATTGTAGTCAAACTAAAGCAGAATTTCATCTTTATTTCTAACAACTTTCAGATCTTTCATGGTCAAAATCTGTTCATCACCAACGTCTTCGTAAGAAAAATATAGGTTGAATATTTTCTTGCTGTCACTGAGTTTGTATCTTAAATTCTCCTCATAGATTTTCTCACCATCTTTATAAGTATGAATAATTATAGTATTTGACTTAGTTTGAAATTCCATCTCAACCTTTTCATCCTGTCCATTATCAATTTCTTTTAATAACAGCTTATCTTCCTCATTGTAAAACTCTTTTACAATCGTAACAAGATATGTAGCTTCTTCGGGAAATTTAATGCTATTTGTTTTGTGATAATCAAATATAGCAATATCAATGAAAAAGATAACAAGCATTTAATGATGGATATATTAGAAGTACCTACAAGATGTCATGGAGAAAGGGGAGGTCGGCAATACTGCTCCTGCAATTGACGGAATATTTAGATGGATGCCAGCAACTTTGAACAAAGGCAACTTCAGCACTATGGTGTACTATAGTCTACCCGGAAGAGATTGATCTTAGCCCCCCATACAGGAGCCTGGTCGAGAAGTAGTAATAGTGGCATAATTTCGAATGGGATCGCGAAAATTTTATTATCTTGTTTGCGGTGGATTTAATACGATAGAGCTACCCCTTATCGTTAATGTAATAGAAAAGGTCGTATTTATGACAATAAAAAGTTTAACAGTGTTCTGTGGATCTAGTGCTGGATCAGACAAGAAATTCGAACAAGAGGCTTATAGGCTTGGGGAAATATTGGCGCATGAACATATTGATTTGATCTATGGCGGTGCGGTCGTGGGATTGATGGGGGCGGTAGCTAATGGCGTAATGGAAAACGGAGGGAAAGCAATAGGTGTATTGCCTCATTTTCTCCAAGATAAAGAGATAGCACATACGAATCTAACGGAGCTCGTGATCGTCAATACCATGCACGAAAGGAAGACAAAGATGAACGAACTTTCTGACGGAGTGATTGCGCTGCCGGGCGGCTTCGGAACACTCGAAGAGTTATTCGAAATGCTGACATGGGCACAACTCGGTCTTCATAAAAAGCCGATAGCTATTCTAAACACAAATGGCTTCTATGACGAACTCCTTTCACTCTTACAAAATATGGTCGAGAAGGGCTTTTTAAAACCAATAAACAGAGAAATGCTATTGGTCAGTGATGATATCGACAGGCTGATATGCATGATAAGAGCGTATAAGGCTCCATCGGTCGAAAAATGGATTAAAAACACTGAAGTCTGACATCATTTGGATGAGAATTTGTTAGATAGACGTAATGATTATCATATATTAAGAAGTATATTTGCGTTATGACAGTGGAAGATTTGAAAAATGAGCTATTGGGCAAGACTTATCCGGAGGGAATCATGGTAGGTCCACATCAAAGAGTCGTAGATGTTGAGAAATTCTTAGAGGTGCAATTCTATGAATGTGAGGTCTGGAAAAAGAAAGATATTACGAAATGTCCCGGTCACTACAGACTCATGCAATTTTATGAAGCTACTAAAAACCTGTAGTCCCATTACTGGCATTTATACATGATTTTAGCCTCTAATATCTTCCGATACCAGAGGCTTTTTTTATGAAGTGGAATTTGCGCAAACTTAGCAAAAATGCTGTAGGAGCTAATTCCGGGCACTAAATGACGCGAACAACCTCCTAATGATTTTACCTTTATGGAGGTGATGTTTATAAAGACATTTTTTTGGAAAATGCCTTTATTAGATCTATTTCTTTTTGTTATTTTTCTTTTGCTGTTTCATCACCTTCTTATAGAAATCTTTGATCACAGCTTTCAATTGAGTTAATGCCTCTTTTTTCTTTTTTTCCTTTTTCTTTTCAGCCTTTTTTGACGCTTTTTTTGATTTAGCATCAGCCTTTTTAGTCTTTTTGTTGTCTTTCGATTCTTTCTTGTCTTTTGACTTAGATTTTTCAGCGCCTTTTTCCTTGTCTTTCTTCACTTCTTCTGCTTTGGAATCTTTTTTCTTCATATCGTTTTTATTTTTAGTCTCTTTCGAATCTTTATCGTTCTTCTCTTCTTTCTTGATAACGATTTTCTCTAAGTCCTGTTTTTTTGCTTCTTCCTCTTTTTTGTAAGATGCAACTTTATCTGTCACTGCACTTGATATAGCCTTCTTGGATTTTGTAGTAACAGCGGGATTCTTTGCTGTCGCAGTGGTACTTGCTAAAGGAGCAACTGCTTTTTCTGTCGTCGGTTTTGTCGTGTTAGTAGATTTGGGAGTAGCAGGTTTGCTTGGCATTGCTGGAACAGCTTTGGTAGGATTAACCGACTTTGAAGCTGCCGCTACCGGTTTGTCTGTTGTTGCTTGCTTAGCAGCAGAGGTAGTCTCAACTGAAGGGGGGGGGGCCGTAGTTGATTTTGCTGCTACAGCCGCCTTGGCTGGAGCTGCTTCGTTTTTTGCTGCACTAACTTTAGCCTTAGGCGCGGTTTTAGCTATAGCAGAACTCGCTTTCACAACAATAGTTTTAGTTGGTCTACTCACCGTGGTTTTTGGTGTGGCTGCCTTAACAGGAGCTTTTTTTGCGGTCGAAGTTGCCGCTTTTGGTGTTGTTTGTGCTTTTACTGGCTCCTTCGTCGTTTCCTGTTTATTTTCGGCAACAGTACCCGCTTGGCTTTCTACTGACATAATTCTCTTATATTTAAATAACTAATTAATAAATATTACAACACAATATAATCAAAATAGTTTGTAATTGAAAAGATTTACCGCTTTTGCTGCATTAGATTCGGATAATATATGTAAATTTGTAATTCATAACTAAGGGGTCGACCGGAATTGACAGGGTAGCGATGGTTATGTAAGCATGCAGTGCATTGTGAGTCTAGCACTTTAATCTGAACTTTCAGAATTTTAACTGGCGAAGAAAACTACGCCTTAGCTGCTTAAGTTAGACTTAACATAGCTATTTGTCCCGTTAGATCCTGTTCTTTGGTTTAACATTAGGGGCATCGAACAATAGAACTGGCCGATGTGATTTTGCTAAGCATCGGTGAGATCCAGCAGATAAGGAGAAAGGTATAGGTAAGCGACTCACCTTCCCTCTCCCGACAATCAAAGAGAAGCTAAGCATGTAGAAAGCGTAAATCATACTACGTTTGGACGAGGGTTCGAATCCCTCCGGCTCCACCAATAAAGCTCAACGAAAGTTGGGCTTTTTGTTTTAGGAGGGAGGAGAGCCCTTCTAGAGGGTTCGAACAATATCTTTGCGGCCCCAAGTGCGGGGATGCGGGACGCAAAAAATCCCTCCGGCTCCACCAATAAAGCTCAACGAAAGTTGGGCTTTTTGTTTTAGGAGGGAGGAGAGCCCTTCTAGAGGGTTCGATGCCGAAAAAAGACTGTCTGATCATAAAGCACTCTAATCGATCTATACAGTACATAAAAAAAGGAAGATCGGATAAATTATCCGATCTTCCTTTTTTAACTTATATCATCCATTTAAAAAGACTTGCTCCCCAGGAGAACCCGGCTCCAAAGGCGGTCAACATGACCAGATCTCCGGTTTTGATCTGTTTTAGATTCTGCCAGATGCACAATGGAATCGTTGCGGCAATGGTATTGCCCAAATATTCGATATTACTCAACGCGCGACCTTCAGGCATTTCCAATGCACGACCGACAGCATCGATAATGCGCTGATTGGCTTGGTGTGGAATCAACCAATTGACATCATCTACAGTTAGATTATTACGTTCTAAGACTTTAAAACAAGCGTCGCTCATCGACTGTACGGCGTGCTTAAAAACAGTTTTACCGTCTTGCTTCAAAAAACGCATGTCCGCAACAGCATCATCCGCATCCATGGGGTACAAGGAGCCTCCACCTTCTATATTAAGAAAAGCACGTCCGGAGCCATTACTACGTAAATAGGCATCCATAACACCGCCCTCTACAGAGGGTTCTAACCACACAACACCCGCACCGTCACCAAATAATATATTCGTGGATCGGTCATGGATATTGACATAGGTACTGATATTATCCGCCCCGACGACAAGTACATTCTTATACCTTTTGGTCTCTATCAATGAAGCACCTAGATCTAGGGCGTATAAAAAACCAGAACAAGCTGCATTCATATCAAATGCCCATACATTATCCAGCCCCAATTTATCCGCTATGATATTAGCCGTTGCGGGCATCGGCATATCCGGTGTAGATGTCGCCACCAATAGGGCATCTATATCCTTAAGATCTTTATGGTATCTTTCTGCAAGATCCTGAATAGCTCGTACAGCCATATCAGATGTCGCCAGATCTTCTTCCAAAATTCTTCTTTCCTTGATTCCCGTACGCTTCATGATCCATTCGTCGGAGGTGTCACAGAGTTGTTCCAGATCAAAGTTTGATCTTGTATTCTGCGGTATATATCCACCCACACCAGTTATAGCTGCATAAAGCCTATTCGGTACACTTGCACTCATAAATATTAGTAATCACAGTAAATGCTTCTCAGCAATCAGCAAATCATTTTCGTTATGTCACTTAATGGGTTTATAGTCTTTGCACATTAAGAGGCGTAAAAATAGACTTTTATTCGGCTCTAGAAAGAAAATAGAAGGGATTTTTACATAATGTTTACCTAAAACGAACTTATTTAGAATAGTTCTACTGTAGATGCTTACTAATGTATGGAAGGGTATAGCTTGAGCCAAATTTAATTTCAACCTACTGGTTGTATTGCAAATTTTAAATGGTAATCTTCAAAATTTGATTTCTCCTTGTAAATGCTGATGGAATACTTTACATTTGGTTTCCTTTTCGGGATGTAGCGTAGCCCGGTATCGCGCCAGCATGGGGTGCTGGAGGTCGTCGGTTCAAATCCGGCCATCCCGACTGAAAAAAATAAGAACTCAACTTGTGTTGAGTTTTTTTGTTTTTAAAATATAGTATTGGAATCCCCTTCACCTGTTTGTCCCCCCCTTTGAGAGCGTAGCAGCACCGGCACCAACTTCATAGCAACGTTTTATTTTTTACTATTAAATACTGTTGATTTTCTAAAGGAAGATAACCATATTCATAGACGAAGAAGTAAGTATGTCCTTTGGATGTCGAAAGCTCGTGTGTACGGTATTCCCAGTCAAATCCTTGCGTTATCAGACGATCCTCATTTACTTTGATCATCTTTTCTTCCCGGAGTAGGTCGGAGAGGATTTTTCTATTCTTATACAGCTGTTTATTGATTTTTCTAACAATATTACTATTATTCGTTTTAAGGCGATTATTGTAACTACCACGACAGGAATCGTTGCAAAAACGTTTGTCAGAACGACCTTTAATAGGATTTAAGCATTCTAAGCATCTTCTATTTTCCATAATTCTATTTCCCTTTATCCGAATATATCCGAATATAAACGGATATATTCGGATATAAGCGTTTAACAACCGACTATCAGTTAAGCTGGTTTATAATTTTGGTTCTACCTCTGGCAATCAAGCAATTACTGCCGTAGGCGAAAATACTTATATTTTTTGATAATTTAAATTTTAGAAGAATGAATGCTTTAATGAATCAAGTCCAACTCATTGGACGACTAGGTGCTGATGCGGAAATCAAAACAACAAGTCAAGGGGCACGAGTGTCTAATTTTAGAGTAGCTACAAATGAACGTATGAAATTGAACAATGGTCAGTGGCGAGAAGTAACCCAATGGCATAGTTGCGTTGTCTGGGGAGATCTCACAAAAATAGTGGAGCGCTTTGGGCATAAAGGTAATCTTTTTATGTTGTCCGGCGCACTACAGTATCATGAGTATACAGACACGCACGGCATTAAAAGAAACGTGGCGGAAATAAAAGTCAATCAAATTTTAGTACTCGACAGCTCTAGATCTGAATCTGACGTAGACGCAGCAGCAGCAGTAAACGAAGGGGAGTTACCTCTATAGGTATATAAAAAAGCGAAGGGACTACATAGTCCCTTCGCATACATGTAAAACTAAATTGATATTAAAAGTCAAAACCTGCAATCTCAGCTATCTTTTTAGGGATATCCGTATTCTCTAGCTTCTGATGAAAAGTTTCTGCTCCTTGTCCTATGGCGTAAACCGGCACGTAGGCTGCTGAATGGTTTTTTGAAGCCCAGGCTATACTTCCCAGCTTGTTCAATAACTCGATGCTCAATGTTGCTATTTTATCATCACTAGCGTACAGGCTCTTTTCAGTTTCATTGTGATGATCCACAAAGCTCTTTTTATAGGCCTCATAGATCGGACGTTCCGCTTTTTCGGACACTTTCACAGCAGACCACAGCCCTAAATTATCGCTCAATAATTTCTTAACCTCATCCCAACTCGCATTGGGATTAGACTTGCGCAACTCGCCTATCTTTGCTGATAAAGCACCTTGGGAAACCTTCTGATGTGCCAATACTTTTGTATTCAGGGTTGAACTTCCATTTCCAATCCCAAGCCCTCCGGTTTCATGGTCGGCCGTAACAACGATTAGGGTTTCTTTGGGATATTTGCGGTAAAAATCGTACGCTATTTTTACAGTCTCGTTAAAGTCCAAAACTTCCTTTATTGTAGTTGCTGCATCGTTAGCATGCGCAGACCAGTCGATCTTACCTCCCTCTACCATTAAGAAAAAACCAGTTTGATTATCTTTACTTAATGAAGTAATAGCTGCCTGTGTAATATCTGCTAGTTTGAAATCGGCTTGATTTTGATCGATAGCAAATTTCAGCGAACTAGGATCGCCACCATCTACATCCATCAAGACTATTTTTTGGCTTTTATTTTTCTCTTTGTCGAAAGCTGCCTTTCCTTTTACCACCTTATAACCTGCTTTTTCCAATTGAGGCAATAACTCTGGCATACTTTTTTTGTCAAAGGAAGTATTGGGTTTAAGAAATCCAGATCCCCCAAAGAAGTCAAAGTTAGATTTTATAATATCCTTACCGATTTCATAGTACATATTCCGATCTGCTTGATTGGCATAAAAAGAGGCCGGTGTAGCGTGATCGATACTGACACTGGTAGTGATACCGACTTTTAGCCCTTTCTGTTTAGCAGCATAAGCAATACTTTTATACGCAACAGTGCCTGTACTATCCATACCAATGACACCATTCTTTGTTTTTTTGCCTACAGCTAATGCCGTGCCGCCTGCTCCGGAGTCAGTAATGCCATGTGACAACGAATAGGTCGAGGCAAAACCTACGTAAGGAAACTGTGTGAATACTAATGGAACTACTGCGTTTTTCCCTTGGATTTCGGCCTGATGAATCTCTGCGAGATTAACTTGATTCAGCCCCATACCATCACCGATTAGATAAAAAATATATTTTGGTTGCTGTCCAAAAATCTGAACACTAATGAAAAAGGTGAGTAGGAGTAGGTGAAGTTTTTTAAATTGCATGATTAAAGTAAAATAAATTACGTCAAATATAACACTGGAATATAAAGTTATTGTTAAACAAAACAAAAACTTCTATTCAAACAAAAACGTTACAGTTTTGTTACACTTAATAAATATAACCAACAAAATTGTAAAGCCATGGAAAATAACCTTTTGCAAAATATCAAAGCCTACTTTACTGATGACGTCATGAATAAACTCGCGAACCATCTCGGAGAGGACAAAGAACAGGTCCACAAGGGAGTCAATATTGCGATCCCTTCGCTATTGCTTGGATTGCTAGGACGAAATCAGGAAGGATTATCAAGCATTCTACAATCTGCCAAGCATCTGTTCAGCGGATTTGATCTTCACGACACCTTAGGAAAGTACTTTTCCAAAGACGACCAGGGCGAACGATCTCATTTTGAGAACGATAACCTTATCACCTCTATATTTGGCGATAAATTGGAGGGAATCCTACAGTCTGTCGGTAAATATCTGGGCATGAGCCCACAATCTGTCAGTGGATTGTTTGGAGCGTCAATACCTGCTGTAATATCGGGTATCACGAGTAAAGGAGGGCATTGGGATGTAACGGAGATCATGGAACAGCTAAACGGCAGCCGATCCGCAATAACGGCGGCTATTCCGCCTGGACTTGGATTAGGTGCTTTTGGTAGCATGTTTGCCGCGGCAGAGGCTCCTAAAGAACTCCATAGCCCAGACCCTAGTCGACCCATAGCAGCTGCCCCGAGTATGGCCTATACCCAAAAGACTGTAGATAATGCAAAGAGAGGTGCTGGATTTTGGTGGATACTCATTCCGATCGTTGCTCTCGCACTATGGTTTATGTTCGGTAAAAGTTGTAGCAATAAAGCCGAGTCGGAAAGCAATACAGCTGTCACGAGCGTAGACAGCAACCTTACGACCGGAGATAGTCTTTCGGGAGCTACTTCCCTTATCGATGTCGCGCTACCTGACGGAAATTCATTAAAAGCATATGCTTCGGGCATTGAAGATCAGCTTGTTCAATTCTTGCAGTCTGATTATAAAAGTTGGACCGATGATCAGTTGAAAGCAAAATGGTTTAATTTTGATAATCTTAATTTTGAAACCGGCACTGCCAATGTCACTCCGGAGAGCCAAGGGCAGTTAGAAAATATTGGAAAAATATTAAAACTATTCCCTGGGGTGAAGATAAAAATAGGTGGCTACACCGATAAAAGAGGAGATGAAGCCCTTAACAAACAGTTATCTCAACAACGTGCTGATGCCGTGAAGGATTACCTGGACAAACAAGGACTCGGTAGCCAGGTAGTAGGAGCAGAAGGCTACGGTTCGGAATTTGCAACTGCAGCTTGGGATGCCTCAGAAAAAGAACGTGCAAAAGATAGACGGGTAGCGATTAGTATAAGGAATTAGGAGATCGTACCTAGGCAAGCTTATCTAACTTTTTTAAAGGCGTCTTTGTCATAGGGTGCCTTTAAAAAACTTTCCTTATTTTTGAACGAAAGTGGGGTAGAAACACCTTCTATTACTAAAGTCAAGAATGGATATACTGCTAAAGAAAAAACTGGAAGAAGCGTTCGAATCGTATATGTATAGTTTTTACACCGAATTCAAAAGATTCTCGTTGGAAGATTTTGGGACATTTGCGACCACGGTGTTAAACTGTTATATTAATAATAAATCGATCGAAGCAGACGACAAGTCCGAAGCAGCGTATTATTTGACCAGCCTATACAACAAAGGAATAGGCAATCGCATCACCGAGGAGCACCTTCAGATAATAACAAAATCAATAGTAGAGGATTACTCCATTGATTTCATAGTTGCTCAACGTCTATTCTAACCGAAAACGGAAGGGGCTACCCCTGAAAGGTCCAGACCAGGTTTTTCAATGCATATCCGGATTGCTCGGCATAGGCCAAGTATTTATCCCTTATTTCGGTATCTATAGTCTTGGTACGTGACAGTATCCAGAGGTAGTCCAGATTATCTCCAAATACCAGCGCATGCTGGTAGCTTTCGTCTATATGCATAATATGATAGCCTGAATAAAAGGGTCCAAAAAACGAAACCTTTAAAGCTCCCTCATTTTGGGCTCCTGCAAATTTGGCTTTTCCTACCGAACGCTTGGTTTTGTGTGTTTTTATATGCACTCCTGTATTAACGACTTTAATACTCCCATCCTTATTCAGGCTATACTCCGCAGTTACATTTTTTAAGTTCCTCTCCCAATAGAAATCCAATCGTGCAATCTCGTACCACAGGCCCAGATAGCGTTCCAATTCGAAGTTCTGAATTACGGGAAGATTACTCTTTACAGGTTTCCATATATTATACACCACCGCTCCAGCGGCTGCTCCTGCCAACAATAAAAGTGATTTCTTTTTATCCATATCTTATTAATAACAGTCGCATTTAGTAAAAGTTTAATCATTTTTCTAATTTTGTAAAAATTTAAGGTTTGTATTCGCGAGAAGAAGTAAAAAAGTTAAAAGAAGAATTCTGGACAAGTTTTGGACAGTTCATGTCTCCTGTACCGTCTGCTGATATGGAAAAAATAAATTGGGTCAACTACAGGACCGGTGTAAAACATCTGTTTTTCCGTATGGATGCAACCAACAAATCAGCAAGCATAATGATTGAGATAACGCATCCCGACGAAGGGATACGGGCATTGATGTTTGATCAATTCCGGGAATTTCAGGCACTGCTCCATGACGCAATGGCGGAAAATTGGGACTGGTATCCAGAATACCAAGACGACTATGGCAAAAGGACAGCCAGGATCAGCCACTCCATCACAGGGATATCCATTTTTAAGAAAGAAGACTGGCCTCAGTTGATTTCCTTTCTTAAACCGCGATTGATTGTATTGGACGAGTTCTGGTCCTCCGCCAAGTATGCTTTTGATATTTTTAAATAATTATATAAGGATGAAAACAAATAAACTAAGTCTTATCGCTTTATTACTGGTCTTATTTTCTTTGGGACAACAGCAACAGGTCTACGGCTGGGGAATGACAGGACACCGCGTGATTGCAGAGATAGCTGACAATCATCTCACCAAAAAAGCGAAAAAGAACATAGAGAAGATAATCGGTAAACAGAAGATCGCCTACTGGTCCAACTGGGCCGATTTTATAAAGTCTGATCCAGATCCGACATTAAACGAAACCGGATCCTGGCATTTTGTCAATACGGAAGCAAACCTAAGTTTTGAGGCTTTTGACGCGGCACTAAAGGCATCACCAGAGGATAACCTTTATAAAGCATATCTGCGCATTAAAAAAGAAAGCAAGGACAACAGGGAGCTACCTCTTTTACAACAACAACACAATCTTTACTACATCATTCATTTATTCGCTGATGCACATCAGCCTATGCATGTGAGCAGAGCTGTAGATCAGGGGGGGAATAAGATCGAAGTTTCATTTTTTGGACGCAAGACAAATATTCACCGTGTATGGGATTCTGAATTGGTAGACAACGAAAAATACAGCTTTATCGAGTATGCACAGGTTTTGGATATATACAACAAAAAATACTACTCAAAATATCAAAGTTCATTTGAACGTGCATTGTTCGAATCCCATGAGCTAGCAAATAAAATATACAAGGACGTAGAATATAACACCAATCTGAGCTATAAATATAGCTATGACTACAAATACATCATGGAAGAATGTCTGCTTAAGGCAGGAATCCGCCTTGCTAACGAACTTAATGAAATCTACGGTTAATCTATCGTATAATATTCAGAAACTTCGCACCGACCATGATCGCGTTGGAAGCACGTATACCGTTGCTGGTACGGACATAGTCTACCCGAAATAAGCGGTATTTACCCCACCCGATATTATCAAGCCCTACCGAGAACTCTTGGTAGGGCTTTTTATTGATCGTACTCAAAAGGTGATAACCGACAACTGTTTGTAGCTGCAGTCTATTGACAATTGGGATCTTATTTAACCAATAGCCTTTAAAGTTATGTTCGGCATGTAGTTCAACAAAAGACTTGTTCGTACTATGACTGTAATACGGTAATGTCAAAAAGTTGTTGAGATATTGACTCGATGTACCGATATGTGTTTGATTGCCGTTAAAATGCCGATAATCTGTAAAAGCAATATCTTTGGCATTGAAATATGTTCCGGTAGTGAGGGCATACGCAAATAAACCTTTATTCCCAATGGACATCTGTTGTCTTAGATGGAGTATAAGTTCCTGGTAATTATATGTGCTGAACGATGAAGCGAATGCGTTACTAAAGCCAATATCGATGGTGGGGTAGGCGCTGCTGTGTGTATAATCCAGCCGATTGGGTTTCTTGTCTATAGATGTCTTCAGATGGATGGTCATATTCAAAGCGGCCTTCCATAGCGCATGATCCTGAAATGCTGGAAGATCAAAATCAGACTCAGCTAACGGATTATTAGCGGTGTAAGTACTGTTGGTAGAAGAAAAAGTATAACTGGTATTGTTAAACACATTACTCCGTCTAAAGTAACCCAGCGATGCTTTTACCTGCAGATTAGGAGTCAGATACTCCTGATAGCCGGCACGGATAAATTGAGATTGATATAATTTCATATAATTATCCCCCAAAAACAAACTATATACCGAATTCAAAAACGGAGATATGGGACTGTCGGCATTAAATTGATTCAACGTCGTCCCGCCCGACAAAGCCAATGTTGCGTAGGTAATCGTATTAAAACGCATCTTAAAGTCGCCATGGGTATATAATCTTTTATCTGCAAGACCATAATTGAAATGAACACCAACACTGTATCTAGCCCCTAATCCCGCATCCCCAACCGTCGCAGACAGCGATGTTTTGAAATTGAACCCCTGAACTGTATTAAAAGACGTTCTAAATAAAGATAAGGGGGACTGGTATTGTAGAGCTAATTTTCGAGGTGTATCTTGATAGTGGTAACCGAAAAAGATGTGTTTAATCTTAAATGTGCTTCGAAGCCGGTCAATCGAGTCTATATAATGCGGCGAATTTATAATCGCTGCAATGCTGTCTCGACGGTGGTAATCGGTGATCTCATCTTCAGCTAGGGGAACCTTTCTGTTTTTCGCCCAGTAGGACTCGTCTTGCGAATTGGCATTTTCCTTAAACTCACTGTTGATCTGTCCGAAAGTCGACTGTTCAAACCGTTCTACGTAGATGTAGTTAGTAAACGTATGGGTAAAATGACCTTTAAAACGAAGGCCCATAATTCCCGCTTTGAAGTCCAAGGTCTGAAGCTGTTTGGACCATAGCCTGTCGTATCTATTATACGTGTATTGCTGCGTCAGGAACAAGGTATCTAACACAGGTTGATTTATACTAGATCCTAATAGCACGAAATCCAGACCGTACACTTGCCATGTCCCTTCTACAATATAGAGCTCACCTTCAACTACGGGTTCGGATTTCCGTTTGGCCTCAACAGCTATTTTGAAAATAAGCTGCCCTTCTTCCTCAAAAGAACCCAACAATCTATACCTGTAGTAAGAAAAAGCTTGATCCGCTATGGGAGAAATAATCTTCGCAGTACCCAAGTCCAGGAAATTGCTGTATAGATCAAATTCGGTGCCTTGTGCTCTATTAAAACTAAAACCTTGATTTTCTCCACTGACCTTGGATGCTAAAATCGTTTCTTTCATCTTGTTAGGCCTATCCACAAGGATACGGGATATCGTTTCGGAAAGATATAATATACCTGAACCGGAGCTATCCAAAAGCTGCTTGTCATCCTCCAGCTTGGCACCCAGTATTTTTTTCGGCAAGTTGATCGCCGACAAGGAACCTTTTGAATAAAAATCAGCTTCAAATTTGTCACGTGCATCGGCATTATTATCTCGATGAGCAATAGTTTTTCGTATCAGGTTGTCGGCTGGATTGCCTAAGTTCCGAATTAAGACTTCTTCAATGGAATAGACTTCTTCTTCCAGTACGACATCCAATTCAACGGGGTGCTCGCTGCCTGTCAATGCCACGGTTTTTGTCTTAAATCCTAACCGTTGAAACACGATGATTATGGACGATGTGTTTGGAGCTTTAAGTTCATATTGCCCCATGCTATTGCTCGAAGTCGCTGTATACGTCCCTTGAACACTAATCGTAACTGCACTTAAGGGAATTCCCGAAAGCTGTGTAATAGTACCACGGATCTGCGCTTGCGTCCGCACAGTAATCAAAAACAACAAAACAAGAAATAAACACGTTAGAAATGATCGCATAAAACTTAAATTAAAAGTATTAGGTTGGCCTTCCAAAGGTAACTAATTCAGCCTTTTAAAGCGCTGTTTTTATGTTAAATAGATTGGTATCGATTTTTTAAGCACTTTGTATGCAAATTCTAGAATTTTTGCTTGTCTGTTTTCATCGGTAAATCGTACCTTTGCGCTATGTCTGAAAAAATAATAATCCTTGATTTTGGTTCTCAATACACGCAGTTAATTGCGCGCCGCGTTCGCGAATTAAGTGTGTACTGTGAAATCCATCCTTTTAATAAAGTTCCTGATTTAGATGATACCGTGAAAGGGGTTATCTTTTCAGGCAGTCCATACTCTGTACGTCAGGAAGACGCACCTCAAATTGATTACAAATGTATTCAGGAAAAATTTCCATTGTTAGGTGTTTGCTATGGCGCGCAGTATCTAGCTCAACAGTCTTGTGGTGAAGTATTACCTTCAGCGATCAGAGAGTACGGCAGAGCTAATCTGCAATTTGTGGACAATGATAATGCGCTATTAAAAGGGGTGCCAGCACAATCTCAGGTGTGGATGTCTCATGGTGACACCATTAAGGAAGTTCCTGCAAACTTTAAAATCATAGCAAGTACAGACAAAGTGCGCGTTGCAGCTTACCAAGTAGAAGGAACCAATACCTACGGTATTCAGTTTCATCCGGAAGTGACGCATAGTACTGACGGTCAAGTATTGCTTAAGAACTTTGTGATTGATATCTGCGGGTGTACGCAGGATTGGACGTCAGAATCGTTTGTAGAGAGTACTATTGCAGATCTAAAAAAAGATCTTGGCAATGACCACGTAATTATGGCCCTATCAGGAGGTGTTGACTCTACAGTAGCAGCAGTATTATTACAGCATGCTATCGGAGATAGATTGCATTGCTTTTTCGTAGACCATGGTTTGTTGCGCAAAGACGAATTCGAACAAGTATTGGATTCTTATAAAAACATGGGGCTTAATATCAAAGGGGTCAATGCCAAAGAATTATTCTTTAGTAAGCTAGCCGGTGTAACGGAACCGGAGCAAAAGCGAAAGATTATCGGTGGAGCCTTTATCGATGTATTTGACCAAGCTTCAAGAGATATACAAAGTGAACTCCCTGAAGGAAGCGAAGCGAAATGGTTGGGTCAAGGAACTATTTACCCCGATATTATCGAGTCAATATCTGTCAAAGGACCTTCAGCGACAATAAAGTCGCACCATAACGTAGGTGGTCTTCCTGACTATATGAAACTCAAAGTGGTAGAGCCTTTAAAGACTTTGTTTAAAGATGAGGTACGCCGTGTTGGTAAAACGCTAGATGTAGATCCTAATATCTTAAATAGACATCCTTTCCCTGGTCCTGGTTTAGGAATTCGAATTTTAGGTGATATTAACGAAGAAAAGGTACGGATTTTGCAGGAAGCAGATGACATCTATATACGTAACTTAAAAGAATCGGGTTGGTATGATAAGGTATGGCAGGCTGGAACAATATTCCTTCCTGTTCAATCTGTAGGAGTAATGGGCGATGAGCGTACTTATGAACACGTTGTAGCGCTGCGTGCGGTGGGATCACTGGATGGTATGACCGCAGATTGGATTCATTTACCTTATGAATTACTAGCTAAGATATCGAATGAAATAATCAATCATGTTAAAGGAATCAACAGAGTTGTTTACGACATCAGTTCAAAACCACCAGCAACCATTGAGTGGGAATAAAAAATTGAGAAATTCAAGCATATTAGTAGCTCTTGCATTAGCTTTAGGTGTATCTTCGTGTACACCTAAAGTTGGTGTATTGCGATCTCCAGATTACAAGGGAAATGTGGGGAGCAGCACAAGTACAGAATCTGGAGAATCTTCGAAATCTAACGACAACGAGACAACAGGTTCTAAAAAGGATAATGCAGCTAAAAAATTTGTAGGCCGTAACATCGCCTTGGTCTTACCTTTCCAACTGGACCAGATTTCCGAAAGTACACTGGCAGACAAAGACATAAAACGTTCGGCTCTTGCTTTGGATTACTACCAAGGTTTTCAGCTGGGACTAGAGGAACTAGCAAAAAAGGGGGCAAATTTCAATCTTAATGTTCTAGATTCCCGTGACAACGCAAATTACAGCGGTAACTTAGCACTTTCTTCTGAAATACAGAGGTCATCGCTTATTATCGGGCCGGTATATCCTCAGGAAATAAAAGCTTTCGGGAGTAATCTAGCAGATAAAGAGACCTTACAGATTAACCCATTAGCAGCATCTATGCCGACAGAGTTTAACCTGCCAAACCTTGTTTCACTGACGCCGCCGATAAAGGCGCACAGCAATGCTATTGCAGCGCGAGTGGCACGTGAATACAACGTAGGAGATGTAGTCATTATTTATAATACAACAGATTCGGACGGAAAACAATTTCTCAACGGCATGTCGACAGCGATCAAACAAGCTAAAGGAAATATAAATGTCATCTCGGTATCTTCTACAGGCCAACTCAACGATAATCTTTCGTTGACAGGAAACAACCTGATTGTGACAGGTACGACAGACAAGCTTCAATTGAAAACGTTGTTGAATAATTTGACGAAGAAGTATACAGAAAATGCGTACAACTTCCAGTTATTCGGGCATCCCCTTTGGGATCGCTATGATTTTAATATGTATCCAAACTTCTCCGATCTGAACCCGACAATCACGAGTGAAAGTAATCTAAAGCCTTGGTCAAATACGGTAAAGGCTTTTAAAGAGATCTATTATAATACTTACGGAGTTAATCCTTCAGATCAGTCTTATAAGGGATACGACTCTGCACTCTATTTTGGAGGATTGATTAATAAGTATGGGGTCGATAAGCTGAAAGAAAAGTTAACGATAGAGCCTTATAATGGTTTGTTCAGTTCTTACAGATTCAGACACAGCGAAACTTGGGGGTATGCCAACGAGTCTGTTTCTTTTAGAAACTATCGTTCCGGGTCATTTCAATTACAATAGATATTTATGGAAATTAATGAGCGAAGAGTACTGCAACAGGTAAGAAATTTTGAACGGGCATTGACAGGTTATGATAATAAGGAACCTTTGGCAAGATACCTAACTCGTTTTTTTAAAGAAAATAGACAAATGGGGTCATCTGATAGAAAGATGACCTCTCGTTTTTGCTATAACTATTTCAGACTGGGCAATGCTTACCCGCAATCAGATCCTGTAGAACGACTTATACTTGGTGAGTTCCTATGCGAGCAACATTCAGACCTGGTTAATCTCCGAAATAAGGAGCTAGCCGATTCTATGGCCTTGCCGCTTTCCGAAAAATTAAGTATGGCAAACGCTCAAAAAGGTTTTGCCCTGGATCGTTTATTTCCAATTGCTGATGCTTTATCAAAAGATATTGATCGGGATATTTTCTTCAGCAGTCACTTTATACAGCCCAACCTATTTATCCGGATAAAAAGAGGACAGGAAGCCCGGGTAAAGGATTTAATAGAAAAAGAAGGTATCCAAGCTGAATCTATTACAGCTCAGACTTTGGCATTGGCTAACGGTACAAAACTTCAAAATATCAAAGGTTTGAACGGCCTTTACGAAGTACAGGATCTTTCGTCGCAGTATACACTAAATTTTATGGAGTCCAATCCCGGTGAAAACTGGTGGGATACCTGTGCCGCATCGGGAGGAAAGGCATTGATGCTGCTCGACACTCAACCGGCAATAAAATTGTTAGTCTCGGATATCCGGCTTTCCATACTCCGTAATTTGGATGAGCGTTTTCAGCAAGCAGGAATAAAGCAACCGTATCGAAAGAAGGTAATCGATCTAACGGATGTAGACAACGTAAAAGCAATACTACAGAACGAGCAATTTGACGGTGTTATTGTCGATGCACCTTGTTCGGGCTCTGGGACATGGGGACGGACACCGGAAATGATACAGGATTTTGATGTCAAAAAACTCGAAACCTTTACGACATTGCAAAAGCAAATTGTAACACAGGTCATTCCCTTTTTAAAGAAGGGGAAACCCCTGATTTATATCACCTGTTCGGTATATAAATCTGAAAATGAAGACATAGTAAACTACATACTAACACACTTTGCTATGCGATTGGATAAGATGGAAGTGATAAAGGGTTACGAAAACAGGGCGGACAGCATGTTTGCGGCCCGCCTAATTAAAGCTTAAACTTAGAAGCTTTAATCACATTTGCTAGGAATTACTAATACAGGGCATTCTGCCTTGCGGATGACGGATTCTGAAACGCTGCCCGAAATAAAATGCTCAAATCCCGTCCTTCCATTTGTTCCTAGTATCAATAAATCTGCCGACCATTCATGTGCGACAGTAAGTATTTCCTCCCGTATATTCCCAATACGGGTAAAAGTAAAAATTTCATGAGTCGATGTAAACTCGCCCGCAAGACGCTCTAAATAGTCTTGCGCCGCTTGTTGCTGAATTTCGGCTACTTCTGCAACAATAATAGGTTGTTGTCCTAAGAGCGGATCAGCGCCATAAGATGCTGGTGAAGTAGGTGGCACTACTGTCACTAGAGCCAATGCCGCGTTTTCTCCTTCCAACATAGATTTGGCATAATCTAGTACTTTATGTGAACAAGGGCTATCATCTACTGCCAATAGTATCCTTTGAAATTTGGAAAATCCCATAACTTTTTAGTTTTTTAGAAGTATATTCGTTCTTAAAAAACAAGGACACGCTATTATTGTTTTAAAAAATAAAAGTAAAATGATTC
Organism: Sphingobacterium sp. xlx-130; assembly: GCF_011007405.1. Classification (NCBI taxonomy): domain Bacteria; kingdom Pseudomonadati; phylum Bacteroidota; class Sphingobacteriia; order Sphingobacteriales; family Sphingobacteriaceae; genus Sphingobacterium; species Sphingobacterium sp. xlx-130. Next base: position 114,490 of record NZ_WFKN01000006.1, on the reverse strand, counting down.
TTTCAGCTTGTAATCTGCGTATAGTACCACTTCGTGCAGACGCATCACACCGCAGCGAGATGGTTAGCCAAGTTCTTTTTGGAGAGGCTTTTGAAACTCTTGAGGAGGGAAATGACTTTGACTATATCCGTCTCTTAGATACGTGCTACGAAGGTTGGATTCAAAAAAATCAATCGGCACATGTTGACGGTCACCTGCCGTCAGATTGGATTGTTGACATATTTGGAGCTACTGCTGTTTCCAAAAAAAATACTGTACATCTCATTCATGGCACGAGCGTAGAAAAGAATGAAATGCGGATCGGTGAAGAGAACTTTCTGATAAATGGAGCGCTGCGTCAAGCTGTACTTCACGATTTCGATATAGAGTTTCCTAAGCTAATTTCTTATTACAACAACAGTCCTTATATGTGGGGAGGCCGATCTACAATGGGCATCGATTGCTCGGGCTTTAGTCAAGTCGTCTACAAACACTTTGGTGTCCAACTCAAAAGAGACGCTTGGCAACAGGCCGAATCAGGTCAAATGGTAGATTTCTTGACGGAGATAAAACCGGGAGATTTAGCCTTTTTTGATAATGAAGCTGGACGTATAACACACGTAGGTGTTATGATCGACAATGAGACAATCATCCATGCCGCTGGCCGGATCCGGATAGACAAAATGGACAATGAAGGTATTTTCAATGCAGATCTAAACAAATACACGCACAAATTGCGCATCGTAAAGCGCTACTTTTAATTATATTTTTTTTATTTTGAAAGACGATAATCCATACTTCTACTTAGCGAGTTCACAACTATTTCCCTTTACTACATCTGTACCAACAGATCGAAGTGATACCGACTTGCTCGCCGCTGCACAGAACGCACTTGAATTGATCGAATCAGGAAACACTGCCGAGGCGCTAAGCCTGTACACGACAGTGATTGAACAACATCCTCAATTACCTTTCTTTTATGCTTGCAGAAGTATTTTAAATACCCATTTAGAAGATGAGGAAGGTGCATTTTACGACTATCAAGTAGCCAAAAAATTGGATTTCAACTACCACAATTTCTTGGAATGGCAAGAAAATAAAGGAGCGATGCTTCTAGCTCAAGAGCTGAAGGAGATGAATGAAGAGATGAAACAGCATGACGCTTCCGCCCAATCCTTTATCAACAGAGCGATGCTCTGGGTACAACATTTCGATTACGAACAGGCTATTGATGATTACAGTCTAGCCCTTTCTATTGGCGACAACGCAGATGTACGCGTATCTAGAGCTGCCGTTTTTATGCGCATGCTTCATTATGATATGGCACTAATGGACCTAAATGCAGCCATTAACCTAAATCCGGAACTGCATATGGCCTTTCTTTATAGAGCAAAATTATTTGTTGCTATACGGGAAGACAAGGCAGCGCTTGCGGACTTTGAACATGTATTACAGTTAGCTCCCGATAATATAGAAATATTTGAAGAAAGAGCCAGCTACTATGAAAAGATCAACGATTGGCAGGCAGCTATTGCTGATTATACACAGGTTATTACGCGCAATCCAACTGATTTTTACTGTTACGTATTGCGAGCGGATGCATTTGAACACATAAAAGATTGGCATCGCGCTATTGCGGATTACGATGAAGCTATTCGATTGAACCCACATTACTCGGACTTGTACCAATATAGAGGCGAATTGAAAAAGAAAATAGGGGATGAGGACGGTGCTTCCCAGGATTTTAACACCTTTGAAGAACTAGAACAGGAATAGAATGGGAAAACCCAACGCGCACCTAAAGCGGATAAAAGATCTGGCCGCTAAAAATCTGGAAGAAGGGGAAGCTTTCTTAGCTCAAAACAAAAATAGGGAAGGGGTCATCGGTTTGAGTGCGGATTTACAATACGAGATCATTGTTATGGGAAATGGCGCAATCCCTACTTCCAAATCAAAAGTACTATGTCACTATCAAGGGGCACTATGGAATGGTGTTGTTTTTGACAGCTCCTATAAGCGAAAACGTCCGGAAGCACTATTGCTGAAAGAGTTGATCCGTGGTTGGCAACAGGCATTATTGCTGATGCCGGTTGGTAGTAAGTGGAAACTCTATATTCATCCCCGCCTCGCCTATGGATTTGAATCAATAACCAAAGATAGCGGAGGCAATTGTACGCTAATATTTGAGATTGAGCTGATTGCTATTTTATAGGAAGTAATACCAATAGCACGAGTTACATATGACAGACCTGGCGCTATTGGTATAATTTAGCATTAGGGATAAACACCTAAATTTCTGACAGCTTAAATATATCTTTAACTCTTATTCCTTTTTCGGTATGTTGTAACGTACAGCATTCATTCACCGCATCATGTTCAAAAAAGAGGATATACTCTTTGTCTGCAATTTCCTGCCAGTAGGATTGACGCTCTTGCATGGTGGTCAATGGGCGCACATCATAACTCATGACATAGGGGAGCGGTATGTGACCGACCGAAGGCAAAAGATCTGCCATATAGAGTATTGTTTTTCCTTTATAACTAATCTGGGGCAGCATCATCGCTTCGGTATGACCAAATGCATAACGCACATCGATATGCTGGTCATAGGCTTCGCCCTCTTTGAGGAATTTCAATTGACCACTTTCTTGAATAGGAAGTATATTTTCTTTTAAAAAAGAAGCCTTTTCACGCGGATTGGGATTCACAGCCCAGTCCCAATGCTGTTCATTAGACCAGAAATGGGCATTCTTGAATGCAGGAACTAATTTATCTCCCTCACGGACTATAGCCCCTCCACAATGATCAAAATGGAGGTGCGTGAGAAATACATCAGTAATATCGCTACGATGAAAACCATATTTCGCCAAGGACTTGTCTAGTGTATCGTCCCCATGCAAATAATAATGACTGAAAAATTTGTCATCCTGCTTGTCGCCTAGGGCTGTATCGACGAGTGTAAGTCGATCTCCGTCTTCGATAAGCAAGAGACGATTGGCCCAGGTACATAGGTTATTGGCATCCGCAGGATTCGTACGTTGCCAGATAGATTTTGGAACCACACCAAACATAGCACCACCATCCAACTTAAAATAACCTGTATCTATACTATATAACTTCATCGTCTTTATTTTTTGGTTTCAGCAAACCTACATAAAATGCAACGCATTCACGAAGATCAGCTATAAAATGCTTTAACTTTGGCCTCTAAATGTCGAATGACATGGCCTACAAAATCCTTTCCTGTAAGATCTCCTGCTAACCCTAATGCGCCAGGGCTGAAAACATTAATCTCCATTATCTTGTCGCCCACGATATCCAGACCGACAAGATACATACCATCCGCCTGGATTTTGGCACTAACCTGCTCTACGAGATGAAGTATCTTTGGATCGATAGCCGCTTTTACAGCTTTCGCTCCCTGGTGTATATTGCTCCGGATCTCGCCCTCTTTCTGCACACGCTGTACCGCAGCATACGCCCCATCCAACATTATAGGTTGACCATCCAAAAGGAAAAAGCGAAGATCACCTTTGGTAGCTTCCGGTAAATACTCCTGTGCGATCACATAGCCGTCTCGGGCTATCACGTCGACGGTTTGCTTTAGGTTATGTCGCTCTTCTGGCGTTATTAAAAAAACATTCTTCCCACCCGAACCTTTAACAGGTTTTAATATTATTCTATCGTTTTGGGAGTCCATAAAGTTTACTACATCCGAATAGAAGCGAGTGACCAGTGTTTTTGGGCGCACAACCTTTGGGAAATTCTCCAGATACAGTTTGTTACTGGCCTGTATCAATTGATCTGGATCATTAATAACAAGACGGCCCATTCTCTTTATCAACTGGGCAAATTGTAACCCCATTGAAGCTGCCCAAGGTCTGTTGTACATATCTAACACCGGGTCAAAACGAAGCCAGAGCACATCGATATCCTGCATGTGATAACGAACTTTAGCGGCACTTCTGAGTTTAGCTAGCATCTCTTCTTTTGAAGCAATCTGGCTGTTCGGTTCTATAATCCGTACATGAGCTTCAATATTTTTATCGTCGACATAAACGAAATCAGCAAGTCCAATGTAAATGATCGTGTGTCCACTTTGCAACGCGTTAAAAGCAAGTAGTGTTGTTGTAAAACCATTCTCTTCTTTATGTGTCTGATTAATCAAAAATGCTATGTTCATAGGGATATACTATTGTATTAATTTAAATATACTTCCTTCGTGTTTAATAAAATTCAATTGTTCATCATACGCTCCACTTAAGTAGCGAGGAGTGATGACTGGCATATTCATGTAACCGCGCTGAATCAAATCCTGAATAATAGGGATATAATCTTCGCGTATCTTTCCAACGGTAAGCAACTTGAGGTCCTGCCCGTTTTTAATATAGGTGATGAGTTCTATCAAACCTTGTAGATAGAGCGCATCCTTGGTCAGTCCGCCGCCTCGGTATACCCTCATCGTAATATTAAAGGACATTTCATCGCTGAAGAGATGTTCTTCCATCAAAAGAGCAAATGTGTCCATAAAGGTATGTCCCATTAACATGTTGCGCACTGCAATCACACGACCGGCCAATATGCGTAACCGTTGGTTGGACAATCCGCCTATCAGGTATTCTGCGAATACGGCTAGCCCCTCCTGCAACTGCTCATATCCCGGTACTCCTAAACTGAATAACTGTAAGGGTTGTGCCTTACCGTTAAAGTAAGTCGCAATATGGGTGCCTACTTCATGTTGGATCAATGCCGGCGCGCGCGCTGGCGATATCTGATAGTCTGCTCCGATATTAAGGACACCTCTATTAACCATCACGCCCGATATGTCGGAACGAACCCGCACGGTAGTATGCAAATCTGGAGCTTGACTACTCAGGTATGCTATTTCTTCCCTGGCCATTTGGGCAAACTCCTTGGCATTGAGCCTTTCCTCTTCTCGGGATATCGGCACAGAATTGTGCGCTATGACTGTCAATATGGATTGTGCGATTTGTAGCAGATTATCACTGACATTGCCAAAAACCTGCAGACTACCATGCATAAAATCCTCTGTATTGCGGTCGGCCAGCATACTCATCATTTCGTCCAGTTCCCGACGCTTGTCCCGGAATAGGTAAGCAATAGTGGGATCATAAATATCTTCAATGCGTAGATTGTAGAGATTGCGCTTTACCAAATCGGGGTCAATAGGCATGGGTCTGTATTGAAATACTGGGGACTTACTAAATTTTGATTTTTTAAAGGACTCCCATGCCTCAGGCACATTCAGTGGTGTAACTAATAGTAGAAAGTCAAAACGTTGGCTTTCTGTGGTAAGTGATTTATCTATATCGAATACGTTAGGCGTGATCTCCTTACGAAGATGGAATCGAAAGGTAGCGGGATTTTGGTCTGTAAATAACCGTACATATTCAAAAAATACACGTAACAGAATTTTCCCCAATGATTCTCGATAGTGCCGCAATAGGATAGGGAGATACTCACCATTGCTTAGTTGATAGCTCTTACGGATTGACATCCCGATGATGTAAATGCTCTTCTCAAGGGATTCCTTTAAGCTAAAGATACGCTCACAACCGGGGGGATGGGGCAACTCTTTCAACTTCTGAATCTCGGAAACAATATCCTGAGCTTCTGTTTGTAGGTTTTTGTGCATATACTCAGCCAAAGGCAAAATGCCTTTTTGCCCCACCAAAATAGCTACGTCCGAAGCTTGATCCGGTAATCCGCTCCATATCTCTACCAATAAACAAGATCCGAATTGCTCTTGGATACTAGTAGCAATCTTTCGCAATAAGGTAACACCATCGGCACTGTTCTGTTGGATTATAATACTAGCTAACTGCGACTTGGCCAAATTAGACAACATTTTATCTTTGGCACTAATCGGAGATCTGTAAATAAATATACAGGGCACAATCTTACTAAAGACCAACTTTCCGATATTGGGAATCTGGACGTGAAAGGGTTGCTTTGCCTTTATGGCACTCCATATAAAGTTTAAACGTCTCTCATCGCTCATACGCAAAATAGTCTTTTAAGGTCTGTACCGTATTTATCAGCAATTGCTTACAGCCCGCGATCCGCTGTACGTCTGGCTCACCCGTCCATTCATTCATAAAATCCTTACGGAATTCTACGGAGAACACACACCCCTTATCCCCAAACCTGGAATTTATAAACTGATTCAGATAGCCTCCTTTAAACTTGATATTTTCTCGAACATCAATAGATCCGCCGTACAATTTCTGATTTTGGATAGCCGTCAGGAAGTTCTCGGTCAATATGCGCCATTTCAGATCGTTGTAGTATGTTCCAAGATTAATCTGCGGATTTGCTTCCTCATCGATAGCTTGTGATATAGACTCACGTTTGACATTGTAACTGTGTACATCCAGCACTACAAAGAAGCCATACTTTTGAATAGTAGTTTGTATATTTCGTTCGATAATACGATATGTATCCCGGTGCTTCTTATAAAGAATTTCTAAAAAAGTAACTGGAAAATTGTCCTTCCAAACAGTCAAACCCCAAGCCTGATCCGGCCGGAGGTAAACAGACTGTTCGACGCTGCGATTCAGATCCAATTGAAAACGTGAGGTGCCGACCACAAACTGGTTGATCGGCAATTCTGCGATCAACGCTGTATAGGGATCTTCTTCTCGCAAGCGCTGTTTGCTATTCAAAAGTAAATACGGTAATAAATCTTGATCAATATGATGTCCATCATGTATAGCAAAGGACCAAAAAGGACTATCGACAGTCTGAACATGATAACTAACTTGTAATGACATAGGCTGAAGATTATATCTTTATGAATAGAACAGTAAGGAACACAAAAAGTTTTTTGTTAAAGTGTAACCGTTCCGAAATTATAGACGACTAATGGTAAAAGAACATTTAAAATATGGAAAAGGAAACAATGCTGGCGGTGATGTCTACAGGACTTTTTGCTGCTATAACACTCTCGATTTACTTCATTATGCGGTTTAGGTCCGTTCGAATCCAGAACAATGATACTCCACCTATCAAAAGAGAACCCTACGACTGGCAGAAACCCGGAATAGTTGTACTTGGGATAGGTGCCGGAATTCTCATTGTCGGAATTCTTAGAGAATTTAATTACTTTCATTCGGAAGATTCAATCCCTATGGGGATCATTACCATATGTGCAGGTATTTCTATGATCGTTGCGAATAAATTGGATAAAAGTCAAGAACCGAAAGATTAAGAATGGACCAAATCTATATTGATAAGGTTTTGGCGGGAGACCCATATGCTTTTAGGTATTTTCTGACAACCTACAAGCATATGGCTTATTCGGTAGCACATTCTATTGTAAAGCAGGAGCATTTGGCCGAAGAAGTCGTTCAAGATGCTTTTATGCGTTGTTATCAGTCGTTGGCGAAGTTTAAGCAGCACTCCAAATTCAGTACATGGTTTTATCGTATCGTTGTAAATTGTGCATTTAGCGCCATGCGTAGACTAAAACCAGAGTCCGTCAGTTTTGATCTTCAAGAGCATGATCTGATCTGGGATGAAAATGCATTCGATAGGCTAGTCAAGAAAGAGCAGGAGCAGGTGGTTCAACAAGCGCTGGTAAAGCTTCCTGCAAACGAAGCTTTAGCATTACGTCTTTACTACTTGGAGGAACTGGCCATACAGGAGCTTTGCGAGATCACAGGCTGGACAGATTCAAATGCGAAAGTGATCTTATTTAGAGCGCGCAAGCACCTTTACAGTGTTCTGTGCCGATTAATGAAAGAAGAATATTATGGAACATAAAGATGAACTCTATTCGCTGCTCAAGAGCAGCAAACTCGAAATGCCATTTGTTGATTTCGAAGAGCAGGCAATGAACAACATCCTTAACTATGAGCGCTCCAAAAAGGAGATGACCAAAAGTAAGAAAATGGCCATCTTATTCTTCCTCATAGGTACCGTCTTTGGTATGATGCTCAATTATGTTGGCAGTTTATTTGTAACCTCATATGGTCTATCGGAAAACCTCCAGGACAAACTATCATTCTTTTCTCAACTGGTGTATGTCATCTTGATCTTGCTTTTTAGCGACAAGCTCTGGAAGTTTTTCAAAATTAGCAAGAACAGGCCTATTAAAAACTAAGCTTAGCGCCACCATAAAAATTGCGTGTGGGAGCAGCGTTAAAATAACGTCCACCAAAAGCATTTATGTCGTTACCTAAGCTGTACTTTTGATTAAGCAGATTATCAACCCCGAGAAAAAGCTGTAGGTATATACTCTTCGACAATGGAAGTACATGACTAAATTTTCCTTGTAGTAGATGATACTTTTTGGCAAATACAGTATTAGCATCGTCTAAAGGCATCGCTGAGGTATAGTTGTGATAAAGATTAATCCCCAACTGATGAAGGAATTGTAATTGTAGGGTATTTGTCCACACCCAATTTGGTACTGCGGTCATGCGATTACCGCTATAATCCTTATCAGCCACTTTATAATCTCCAAATTGATAATCGTTATAACTTAAAGCCGAGTGCCAGTTTAATCCGAGTAAGAACGGAACATACGTCGTAACAGGGATTGTACCCCAAAATGAGAGTTCAACTCCTTTTTGCTTCATCTGACCGGCATTCTGATAATATTCTACTCCTGCATCGTTCAAGCTTCGAACGATCCCATTCCTCATTTGGTACGTATAAGCCGCAATATCAATGATTAGTGCGTTACTATTGGTTTTAACTTTATACCCCACTTCATAATTCGTTCCGGATTCAGCGTGGAGATCGCTATTAATTCTATTGTCCGACGAGCGTACTTCGGCCAAAGTTGGGGTAGAATATCCTTTTGCAATAGACATGCGCCACGACATAATATCATTCAATACGTAAGACGTAGCTATTCTTGGCATCCATTGTGTATCAAATGATAGGCTTCCTTGAGCAGGTACTGTGGTAGGAAACTTCCGGTCATAGTAGATATGACTTCCATTCAGACCTATTGATCCCTCCATATGCCAGTTTTTCACGAATTCGACCTGTGCCCGATAAAAGACACTCCATTGCGAGTTTGTCATGTCATCTTTGGCCTGAACTGCTCCAGGGATCCCGCTGTTGTTGTTGTAATTATCAATATCACTACTCCCTTTTATAGCCTCAAAGCCAAATTGCATCTGCCAGGACAGCGCTGCGTCCTCACGATCTAATGATAAATAACTACGTAATCCCCAATTTTTCTCGATACGCTTCTCGTAATTTGTGATAAAAGGATTTTTAAAATCGGTATACGACCCAAAAAGAGCCAATAGATAAGAAATGTTCTTGGTGATTTGCAGTTGATTTGATATCCCTCCAAATCCTGTCTTATTGTATATCGCTGCTTGCTGTTCTTTTGCACTGGGGTTCGTTCCGGCAGCAGGGCGATAAGTACTTGGATCGGCATCATACTGAATCGCATTAAGGCCTCCCGGGGTTTGATACCCCATATCGGTATAAAGTCCAAATACACGGAGCTGTGCTTTTCTATGGTATTGCCATTGGTGAGCGGTTTGAATCGTCTTTTTGTTTAGCGCTGAATGATCCCTATAACCATCCGAACGTATAAAAGATTGATCCAAGGAAAATTGATAGGTCGGGGCTAGCTGTTGCTGCAATGACAAAGTCTGCTGAAACATTCCATAGGATCCGGTAGTTAATTCAAGTGCGCGCTTATTCTCTAGCACCTCAAAGCCTTTGGGTCTAATCTGCAAAACCCCGCCCGAGTTTGCTCCGAAAAGTGAACCATCAGGTCCTTTAACGATTTGGATAGCATTGATCCCTACAGGGGCTAATAAATTAATGTAGGTATTGCCACCAGCATCTGTCAGGGGGAACTCATCGATATAGACTTTCGTATTGCGCACTCCGAAGGGAGATCGAATTAAACTGCCGCGCATAGCGAGACGATAGGAGCCTGGAGACCGTTCTTCCATCCGGATGCCGGGTACGGTATTTATCGCCGACACCAACGAAGTCGTCGATTGTCGTGCTAGCGCCTCTAGCGATAACGTCTGCGTGGCGGATGTCACTTCTAGCAAAGATTGCTTCGCAAAATAAACCTTGACATCGATAGGTTGTAAATCTATTTTAGCAGTATCCCTTTTTGTTTGTGCATGTACGTTGGTAAGCGATAATACGGCTAATAACGGGATAATCGAATTAAAATGCTTCATTAAGTCCCAAAAATAAACCTTTTTGACCGAACTTTCCAACGGCATAGTCGATACAAAGATTGGTACGTGTCATTTTATTAAACAGAACGCGTAAACCTGCACCGCCCGAAGGCTGCCAGTGTCGGAACAATTTCGTCCCCATCTGATCGTCTACTGTCTGTACATTTCCAAACACCACTCCGCTCAAAAATCGGTTAGGCAGAATAGGGAAGCGATACTCCACCTCGCCATAAGCGTAGGAATTACCTTTAAAATAGCCGTTCGTGTACCCTCTTCCACTTTTCGCATAGGGGTCTTTACCCGTCCCAGGTAAGTCTAGATAGGCCAGCTTACCGCTGAGGTTGTAAGATCCATAATACCAGAATGCCAACACATGATTTGGCTTTTCGGTAGACAATGGTATGTATTTACGAAAATCCGTAAGGAGCTGTATGGCGTTTTTTGAACTTCCCATCCAGGTTTGGTTGACTCGAAATACGACGTCCGTGTAGATACCTTTATAAGCATTATTCGGATTGTCACGTGTCATATACTGCAAGTTAAACATCAGTCCATTGTTATTATTGCTCACAGGATCAAATCCATTCCATTTGCTGTAAATCTCAACAGGGGAGGGGTCAATATCCGTTAATGTGCTGATATTGCGTTTCAGCTCAAAATATACGCCTGCGCCGACAAAAAGTCCAGGACTTAACTTTTTGTATACACGCTCGTTAAAACCATACACAGTATATTTATTTACAAAGCGTTCGCGATTTGGGTTGTTCAATGTCAATTCTTCTTCCGTAGGATTGGACAATGGATTACCGATTCCCATACCATAATCTAGGCCGACCATCTTTGCGATATGTAGACTTCCCTTAAGGTTCCATTTGTTTTCCTGCGTATAGACGTCATGAAACAAATAACCGACGATAATACCACGAGTCGTGTAACTTAGCGCAGTAGCAAATACGGACATACTCGTATTCTTCCTCTCTCCAAAATGTATGCCTCCAACCGCTTTAACACCTATTTGAAAACCAATACTTGGATTGTAATTGATGTTGGGCAAATACGATACACCGGATCTCCTTTTCGGAATACTGTCTTTCTTCTTTTTATTAAAAGGGTTAATATCTTGAAAAAGGTCGACTACGTCATAAAGGCTGTCAGGCGCTAAATCGGTACTATTATGTTTTCGTACAAAAAGACTATCCGTATTGCGCTGGTCTTCGATCTCTTGTGCAAAGGAAATCATGGCAAATAGGTTACCCAATAATAGGATTAGCAGGTTTTTCATACGGTTTCTCATTGCGCGTTAAGTAGTACGAAAGTAATTATAAGTTTCGGTATTCATAGAGATTTTACAAAGATTAAAACAGTTTCTCGCTAATATTTGTTATTTTGGTATAGAAGCAATTAATTAATATTGTTTTGAAGATAGAATATCATTAACAAGCTTAAAACCAATCCTTATGTTAATTAAAAAAGAAGTATCAGGAAGCAAAGGTGCTTTTGTTGCCTATGAGGAAAATAAAAAAATCGGTGAAATGACCTACTCTGTAGCTGGGGCTGATAAAATAATAATCGATCACACGGAAGTAGATGCCGAACAAAAAGGAAAAAATATAGGTAAAATATTACTTCAAAAAATCGTTGAGAATGCTAGAGATAATAACATTAAAATCATACCATTATGTCCATTTGCAAAGGCAATGTTTGACAAGGATGTGGATATCAGAGATGTGTTAGCTTAAGCAGCTTCGATCGACGGCAGGAGATAGCTCATGTTCCTGATGTCCTACCTAAAATATTCCAATTGTCCCAACAAGCCGGTCAATCCACCGGTATGTATAAATAAGATACTGCTTCCCTTTTTAAATCTACCCTTTTCTAAAAGGTCATGTAGTGCAAACAGGGCCTTACCTGTATACGTGGGTTCGATCATAATGCCTGTTTGTCGCACAAAGCTCTGGACAAAACGGATAAGGTCGGGTTTAGATTTTGCATATCCTCCAAAATGGTAGTCGGTGTGAAATTCTGTATTAACTGTTGAAGCACCTAACGCTGTCATTTCCTCTTTGATAAACAATCCCCCTTTCAAGACAGGCACTACATGTAAAACAGTGTCTAAGCTGTGTCTTGTTATTCCTAACGAGAGACCGGCCGCCGTGGTGCCTGTACCGGCTGCAACGAAAATATGGTCATACCGTTGCTCTAACTCATCCAATAATTCGGAGCAACCCTGTGCCCCCTCCACGCCAGCACCACCTTCATCGATCATCAAAGCGTTTGCGTTACCTCCTAACGATTCAAACAGCTGTTTTTTATCTTTATAATCTGCTCTGGAAACAAAGATCAGCTCCATACCGAATAGTCTGCACATATCCAGAACCGGGTTGGAGACCTGATCGCCACGTATAAAGGCTTTTGCGTGAAATCCCTCGACTGCGGCTGCACAGGCCACTGCTAGAATATGATTAGACCAAGCACCTCCAAAAGTAATTAAAGTGTCTTTATTTATACGCTTAGCTTTTAATAGGTTATACTTCAATTTCCTCCATTTATTTCCCGAAATAAATGGATGTATCATATCGTCCCTTTTGATATAAACTTCTACAGATTTTTCGGTATGAAGCGGGTGGAGAAGTGGCTGTTCGGGACTAAAGATGAGCATAGCAAAAATAGGAGTAATTAATATTCAATGTATTGAAGTAAGTATGCGCTAAAGTTAGCATTTTTCCGTCTAATTCACTTACTTTTGTGCTATGAATGAAGACTTAGATATACAGGAACAGGACGAACAGGAGTTGTATGAACATATACGGATAGTTGCTGATAAAGGGCAGGCTCTGCTTCGTATTGACAAGTTTTTGATGAATAGGGTCGAGAATACCTCGCGCAACCGTATTCAGAATGCTATCGATGCTGGCTCAGTATTGGTCAATGACAAAGTAGTAAAGGCGAGCTACAAGGTCAAACCTTCGGATATCATCACATTAGTACTACCAGATCCACCAAGGGATACAGAAGTCTATGCGGAAAACATTCCATTGGATATTGAATATGAAGATGATGACCTGCTACTGGTCAATAAGAAGGCTGGTATGGTGGTGCACCCCGGCTTTAATAACTATACGGGCACCTTGGTCAACGCTTTGACGTATCACCTAAACCAGTTGCCAACTCTCCCCGGCAATACAGGACGCCCAGGACTGGTACACCGGATCGATAAAGATACATCGGGACTACTTGTTATAGCAAAAAATGAATGGGCGATGACTTTTTTGGCCAAACAGTTTTTTGAACACAGCATAGAGCGACGTTATGTGGCCTTGGTCTGGGGCGATATCGTAGAAGATGGCTCGGTGAGCGGATATATAGGTAGGGACATGAAGGATCGTCGGATCATGAGTATGTACGATGACCCTGAGAAAGGAAAATGGTCTGTAACACACTATACAGTTAAGGAGCGATTCGGCTTTGTGACACTGATCGAATGCCAACTGGAAACAGGAAGAACACATCAGATACGTGCACATATGAAATCAATAGGGCACCCACTCTTTAACGATGGAAGTTATGGGGGGGATCGGATACTTAAAGGAACTGTTTTCTCTAAGTATAAGCAGTTTGTAGACAACTGTTTTGAGATAATACCTAGACAGGCACTTCATGCTCGATCTTTAGGTTTTCAACATCCTAAAACAAAAAAAACGTTGAACTTTGAAGTACCATTACCTGAAGATTTTCGTTTAGCATTAGAGAAATGGCGTGCATACGCTACAGAGAAGCATCTTCAGTAGCCCGTCACTATTAGCAGAAACGATTGAATTTTAATGCATTTTTTATGCCTACACACTACATGAACTACAACGGTACGCTAGTGCCGGAGGAACATACTATATTTACAGCCAATAGCCGTGCTTTCCGTTACGGAGACGGAATCTTCGAGACCATGCTGTATAAAGATGGTGAAATACGTTTTTTAGACTTTCACATCGAACGTCTACAACGTAGCATGCAAAGACTTAGCCTGGAGAAAGCAGGTAAATTTGATACCTATTTTATAAAAGCGTCCACGGAGGAACTCATTAGAAAGAACAACATGCTGGGGCAGCGCGTCCGTGTACGTCTGGTTGTCTTTCGGGAAGGAAATGGCCTCTATGCACCAGACAGCAACAGCATAGGCTTTGTCTTTCAGGTACAAAGTCTCAAAGAGCCTGTTAGGGACAAGAAAACAGGATTGATTATCGATCTATATACTGAAAATAAAAAGCCTTTTAGTGATCTGTCTGACCTGAAATCGAACAACTCGCTAATCTATGTTTTGGCGGGACTTTATAAAAAGAAATTTGATTACGACGATGTGCTCATACTCAATCAAGAAGGCTTTCTTTGCGAAGCTCTGAGTTCCAATATCTTTGTTTACTATGAAAAAACATTATACACCCCTGCAATAAACCAAGGTTGCATAGCTGGGGTCATGCGTCGTGTGGTAATGGATATCGCTGAATCTGAAGGAATACCTGTCGTGGAAGCTCAAATCAGTCCAGAGATTATGAAAAAGGCTGATGAAATATTCTGCACCAATGCTATACAGGGTATACAATGGGTAATGGGCTACAAACAGAAACGGTATTTCAACAAGATATCGCGTATCTTACAAGATAAATTGAGCAGTTGGAACTACATTAAAGAAGGTAACTAAAGTAATCCTGCTCATTCCGAATAGCTCCTGAATGAGCAGGTCAATTGCCTATTTATCAAAAGCAACGTTGAGAATTACCTCAGGGCCTGACTTATCGCGCAATGCTTTGTAATCAATGAGAATAATATTTTCACCTTTATTGATATTAAACAGCTGTCTAGGCCTAGTGCTGTTTAGCAACATGCCATTGGAATCGAACTGTTTCAAACTTTTGTCGCGATCTAAAATCACATAATCCCCGGGGTTAAGTACGAAAGGTATATCCAATTGCCTAGTTCCAGATTTGAGAAGCAGGCCTTCTACTTTTTCTTTTGCCGTAGCAGAGACGCGGATAGCAAAACGTAGGGGCTGGCTCTCTCCGGAGGAATTAAATGTCACTTCGGAATGCGTCGGCTTACCAGGCTCTGTAACTTGGCTGTGGTGTCTATAGTCAAACGTAATGATGGTGTTTTGTGTCCTCTCCAATAGGTTAATAGGGAGTGTAACTCTGTCGTTTTCCTTTTGCAATTGTCCTCCTTCCGGTGCCCACGTCTCAATAATACGTAAACTAGGGTTGTTCAATTCTCCGGTCAACTCGTACAAAGTAAATACATTACGTAAATTCTCTTTTTGCTCATCGGAAAGGGTTTTCATCATACGCACTGTTTCCCACCTCTTGATAGCCGTCAAAATCGCTTCTCCATCGGGATTGGCTTTAATAATCGCTGGAGAGACGTAAAAGTCTACACCATTATCAAAACCTGCACAAAGTCCCATGATCCAATTGATATCTTTTAGCGTAGTATTCTCTTTAATACTGAACTGCCCCATCTTTCGAGGTAAAAGGTCTTCTTTCAGCGCCTTCTGTACGCCCAAACGATGATCTAGTTGGGATTCGCGGAAGCTTTTGGCCCACCAAGGCTCGCCCCAGCTTTCATTGGAAAAGTAGTGCCAAGCGTAGTGCATCACATCGCTGGAATTGGCGACGATGTTCTTATTTTCCAAGTGCTTGAAAAAGACATCGACAAAACGCTCGCCTCCATAG
This sequence comes from Sphingobacterium sp. xlx-130, assembly GCF_011007405.1. Classification (NCBI taxonomy): domain Bacteria; kingdom Pseudomonadati; phylum Bacteroidota; class Sphingobacteriia; order Sphingobacteriales; family Sphingobacteriaceae; genus Sphingobacterium; species Sphingobacterium sp. xlx-130. Next base: position 98,604 of record NZ_WFKN01000006.1, on the reverse strand, counting down.
CGGTTGTGCCCTGTAGCAACGCCACCCTCAACGCCATCAAAACTAATGCGTTCTAATTTACCCTCGTTAAAAAAACGTGCAAGATTCATGGCGACACTGTCCTGTAGATTAATATCGGCAAAGAAAACTTTATAGGCATGTGAGGCTAAGCGTCCTACCCGTTGACCTTTTTGATGTGTAGAGGCCGTTGTTCCGAAGGCTCCTCTTTTACAACCACTCAGCTCAATCAGGCGTCCTGAAACTTTGGCCGCCGCATATTCGATGATTTCATCCCCAATCCGGATCGCAAATATTTCACGATTCTGATTAACATTATTATCTGTTTTAGAAGGAAGTAGCTCGTCTTTTATATAGGCTTTAATCAACGTACTGTTCTGCAAAAGAATGCTACTGTCATCGGTTCCGATTGACGTTTGAAGTGCTGTCACAGCAGCCAACTGTAGCCCCGGATGTGGCTTTGGGCTGACCAAAGGGTCGTCGGTCGTTATAAAGTTGGTCAGCGTATGAGCGCCTAGATTCATGTTGCGTTGTTTGGCTTTATCACTGCATAACGCCAGTGATCTAGTACCATTTGGAAAAGCCTTGGAATCTAATTGGTAAGTTCCCCAAGTCTTGAAAATACCTGGATGATATACATTGGTAATACCCGCACGCTGTGCGATATCCAGACACTCGTCAATATTCTGTTCCGTGAAAGAGATAATAAATTTGGAAGAAGTTGAATACAAAGATCTTTTGATCCATTCTCCAGAATGGGTGAGATGGGGGAGACCTTCCTTTATCTCTATACCTTCGATAACCCGGGGTAGAGATGCACTATCGGTCGTATAGAGGGCAAAAGCAGATCCTTTAAGCCTCGCATCATCCCCATGGACAGGAACCGCTTCAGTCAGCTCTTGAATAAAGTTATCATCCTGCCTTTGCTTAGACCGATTTCGTGTAAAACCTTGAAGAACGGAGCCCTTGACCAATCTTTGCGCAGCATTACCAAACCGTTCACGATGATCGATCTCAAATCCTCCTGAGCTCTTGATATTAAGCCCCATTAAACCTACAGCATCACTCGCGTTATATACAGCTCCTAAAGACTGTCCCACATTCCCATCGAGTCGGGTATAAATCTGTCCCCACTGCAACAATTCGACTTTGTCTTCGTGCTCTACATTTAACACTTCAAACTTCAAATAATCTGGATTCTTGGTAAGTAAAACCTCGACTTTCGGACCGTCAAAATCGAAATTTAAAATCGTACTTTTCCCTTTGTCAACCCAACTCAGCTTTCTGGGATTTTCGCTCTGTGTTTGCCCAAACCTTTTGATGCGTAATAAGGAAGAAACAGAATCTGTCAATAGGAGATTATCTGTTGAATCTGCTTTTCCTATATAAGCAATTTGTCCTTTGGTATTGATGGTGACATTTCGATCTCTCAATTGTACAGTTAAATCAGACTGAGCAAACCCTAAAACGGGCAAACTCATTGTGGCAAAGACGGCTCTAAGAACAACTTTTTTATAGGTACTCATAAGTTTAAAGGTTTTACGGAAACAAATATAAATAGAATCTGTATCTAAAGCCCACATAACAATAAGGTTACACAATCGATTGTATATAATATCCATGCAGGTGATACGGCACAAAACACGAATGACGGCGAAGTAGCATGCACACCAACTACAACAATCGTGCATAATTATAATTACTTCGTGAGCTCGTTACACTCGGTTTGGATATTCCAGATGACAGATAAAAAAATTTATATACATATGAAAACACAGATCATACAGACAAGGTTGTCTTTTTTTTACATTTTACTTTATACATTTTCTCTATAAAAGAATTTAAATGGATGAGGAGAGCTACAAAATTCGCTTTTACATTTCGCCGTAATTATATTGCTTGTAAAGGCGAATTTATGTAGGTTTGTCCAATGTCTACAAACGGATTAATCTCTCAAGATACTATCGTAGCTTTGGCTACCTCTCCCGGCGCTCAGGGCGCTATCGCTGTGATTCGTATTTCAGGAAATGAAGCTATTTCTATCGTAAACGATGTTTTTAAAGGAAAAGATCTTGCTAAGCAGGACTCGCACACCATACATTTTGGTACAATCAGGGATGGGGAAGAAGTATTGGACGAAGTACTTGTCTCTTTGTTTGTGGCCCCCAACTCGTATACCAAGGAGAATTCGGTAGAGATATCAACGCACAATTCAAAGTACATCATAGAGCGTGTTATCAATTTACTGATAAAAAAAGGTGCACGTGCAGCTCGTGCCGGAGAGTTTACATTGCGTGCTTTTCTAAATGGAGGTCTTGACCTATCTCAAGCAGAGGCAGTAGCAGATCTGATAGCATCCAATTCGGCAGCTTCCCATCAGGTGGCCATGCAACAGATGCGTGGTGGTTTTTCGAACCAATTAAAAAAGCTACGCGAGGATCTGGTTCATTTTGCTTCTTTGATAGAGTTAGAATTAGATTTTTCGGAGGAAGATGTTGAGTTTGCGAACCGTGACCAACTAAAAGGTTTAGTTCAACAAATCTACAGTGTGATCGCCAAACTGATCCAGTCCTTTGAACAAGGTAATGTATTAAAAAATGGTGTCCCTGTAGTTATCGCAGGAAAACCCAATGTAGGTAAATCTACATTGTTAAATGCGTTGTTGAATGAAGAGCGTGCAATTGTCTCTGATATAGCGGGTACTACTCGTGACACGATCGAAGATGAAATCAATATCCATGGGATAACTTTCCGATTTATCGATACTGCGGGAATTCGAGATACCGAAGACATCATTGAGGCCAAAGGCGTAGAACGTACACGGGAGAAGATGAAGCAAGCACGACTAATTATCTATTTGTTTGATCCCGTACAGGATCGAATCGTCACTGTCCAAGAACAAATCGCCGAAGTCAAAGATCTCAACATACCATTCGTCGTTATCATCAATAAAAGTGACCTCTTATCTGATGCCGATAAACTGGAGTATGCTAGCTTAAAGCCTCTATATATATCCGCTAAACTAAAAACCGGTATTGAAGAACTTAAAGAAGAATTATTGAACCAAGTTAATCTTTCAAATATTAATACTGACGATGTAATGGTAACCAATATCCGCCATGTCGAAGCCCTGCAACATACGCAGATAGCCTTGGAACGCGTGTTATTTGGTATTGATAATCCGGTTACATCCGATTTCTTAGCCATGGATATCCGACAATCGTTACATCATCTAGGAGAGATCACAGGGACGGTCACTACGGACGATTTGTTGGAGAATATTTTTTCGAAATTTTGTATCGGGAAGTAGTTGCGCATAACTGGATAAAAATAGATATTAGTAAATAAATATAAAGCATTGAAAATGAAATATTTTCGATGCTTTATTGTTTGTAATGCATTAGTTTTGAAACGATGCATTTTTAATGAAGTTGTACGTAGTTTGTCTTTTTTGATTTCGCCACGTACATGACGTACAAATTTAAAAAACTAATATCATATGAAATCTTACAGAGTTACGCTACGTGAGCAAAAGAACAAGTCCGGTAGAACCAGTCTTTACTTGGACATCTATCCACCGATTTACGATGAGAAGAAAAAGAAAGAAACTCGTCGTAAGTTTTTAGATTTATATCTGTTTGAAAAGCCGACAAACAAAATCGAACGTGAGCATAATAAGTTCACCATTGTTAAGGCTAAGAAAATAGAAAGTGAATGGCAAATGGATCTGCTCGGTCAGACCCTTGATATGCCATTTATCTCCAGTAAAGATTTAGACTTTCTAGCCTATTTTAAAAGCATCGTCAAGAAACGATACACTTCGAAAGGAAACTACAATAACTGGCTATCTACCTATAATTATTTGGAAGATTATACCAAAGGGCAATGCCTGATGTCTGAGGTTGATGAAACTTTTTGTCAGGGGTTTAAGGATTATTTGGATAGCTGTTATACGAAGAAATCATCAGCCTATAAATTGTCAGTCAATTCGAAGTACAGCTATTTCAATAAGTTTCGTGCAGCTATTAAACAGGCAATGGAAGATAAGCATCTTCATCATAATCCTATTTTAAGGATTAAGGCATTTCCACAAGGAGAAAGCTTCCGTGAATTTTTGACATTGGATGAAGTCAAAAAATTGAAAGCCGTTCGTTGTGATAATCCTGTTTTGGAAAAAGCTGCTTTCTGGTCGAAACGTACAGGAATGCGTTTGGGGGATTGCCTAAAGTTAAAATGGATCGACATACAGTATTCGGAAGATCAAGGTTATTTTGTGCGTTTTAATCAGAACAAGACAAAATACTATGAAACGTTGCCTATTACGAAAGAAGCGGTTAAATAACTCGGAAATCCTGTTGGTGATTTACAGGAATACGTGTTCACGGGATTAACGTATAGCTCGCATAATAATTTCTTACTTGCAAAATGGGCAATAAACGCCGGAAATAATAAACATATTACCTTTCATTGTTTTCGCCATACTAATGCTACGTTATTGATTAGTGCTGGAGAAGATATTTATACAGTATCGAAAATGCTTGGGCATAAAGAGTTGAGGACGACTGAAATTTATGCTAAGATTATAAATTCGAAAAAAGTTACGGCTGCTAACAAAATCAAATTCTAATGAAAAGATTAATTCTATTTGGTGAGTTATTGTGTATTAATGAAACAGTAAGTGAGCGATTACGCTATATGAAGCTGTTAAAGACTGTTGATTTGCTCTTAAAAAATAAAATGAGCATTGAAGAAATTTGGAGCTTTTATCAAAGACGAAAAGTAATATACACAAATATAGGAATAGGATTACTATTATTATTTATACTAATGATATATCATGTTTATCAACAGGAGGCGTCTGATTTGGTATTTATGTTTAGAGGACTTAGTATTTGCTATTTATGCGCTTTGCCCTTGGTTAAACCTGAAAGAAATTATCATAATGTTTGGGATGAAGATTTGCAGGGATATAAAGTGAAAGGTCAGGTTAGTAAGCGATTCTGGAAGTCTACCGAGGCTATTGCCGCATTAAGGTCATCTATGCGACCTGATATAGTACTTCTTCACAAGGATAAAAAGGAAGTGATTGTATTGGATACGAAATGGAAGAATTTGAATGAGAAAGGGCCTTCTACGGATGATTTGCGACAAATGTATGTGTATCACGAATATTTTGATGCTTCCATGGTTGCATTAGTCTATCCAGGCGAAGAACTTAAGATTTCTGGCAGTTACTTTAAGAAGGACGACAATAAGGAACTCGACAACAAACATTGTCATATTGTACAGATTCCAGCTGACAAAGACTTTGTTATTTGGAAGAAAAGGATAGTGGAAAGGCTAATTAATACAATAACCTAGATAACTTTTTCATCCATTCGAAACACGAAATAATTATTCAACTGAATATTAATTTAACGTATACTGTCATATGAATTATATGTTTTTCCTTTGCTTATTCTTAATAAGAAGCTAATGTCTAGATAATGTTTGTTCTATTATTTTGCAATAAATAATAACAACCTTATATGAATATTAGAAATCAATCCAGACTATTTTTCCTTATGATGTTGAGTATGAGTATTGTTGATGTAGGTTACGCTAAAGCTGATTTATCAATAAACATTACCAATATTGATTTTCAACAATATGCTGGTAAAGTTGTCGATGAAGAAGGGAATCCAATTGCTTTTGTAACAGTGAAAAATACTACAACAAATCAATCTGTAGAAACTGGTGCTAATGGCGAGTTTAATATTAAAGTTTCTATTGGAGAAACCCTTAGGTTTACTTCTGTTGGCCACGAAAATATGTCAATAGTATTTGATGGTAAGATGAATCAATTTATTTTATCTAAGTCAACGGATAATTTAGAGGAAGTAGTTGTGGTTGGCTATGGTAAACAAAAAAAGGTTAATTTATCAGGTGCAGTTGATTACATTAGTTCGGAAGCTTTAGAAAGCAGGCCTATTGCTAATGTATCGCAAGGATTACAAGGATTAGTGCCTAATTTGAATATCCAATTTAATTCAGGTGCGCCAGGCGAGGCAGCAAATTTCAATATCCGTGGTATAACTTCAATTAATGGTGGAGCTCCGTTAATTTTAATTGATAATGTTCCTGTAAGTTCTGCTGAACTAAACCGCGTTTCCCCTCAAGATATTGAGTCATTTTCTATTATCAAAGATGCATCTGCAGCTGCAATATATGGAGCTAGAGCCTCATTTGGTGTAATTATTATTACTACTAAATCAGGTAAGGGAGCTTTAAAAGTTACATACAACAATAACTTTACATGGAATACGCCTACAGTAATTCCTGATAAAATAGTCGATCCATACATATTCTCGAGATTACTAGAGTTAAGTACTGATAATACACCATGGGATAATGTTAATTATTCGGATCAATACTATGCTTTTGCAAAGGAAAGATCAGATAACCCAAGTATTTCAGGTGTGCGAGTTAATCCATCAAATCCTAAAGAATGGGAATATATGGGTGATCGTGATTGGTCAAGATATTTTTTATCAGATTGGAATTCGACACATAATCATGACCTCGCATTATCTGGTTCTTCTGAGAAATTAAGCTATTATTTCAGTGGTGGGTATAATAGACAAAACTCCCCAATTCAATTAGCTGATGATTACTTTGATCGCTATACTATACGTTCTAAAGTTAATTATACACTTACTGATTTTCTAAAGTTTGGTAATAATACCACTATAGGAAATAATCAACGTAAAAACCCATCGCAGTATGATTTGTTTGGAATTTATAATGTCTTTCCTACTTCTTACGATAAGAATCCTGATGGAACATGGGCTAATTCGGAAGTTGGTCGTATGGCGGCTCGTATGGTCGATGGAGGCGAGGGCTCAATCAAAAGAAACGATTTACAATCAACTTTCAATATAGAACTTGATGTTATCAAAAATATCTTCAAAATTGATGCAGACTACACGTACCAACGTAATTCTATGAATTATAATTGGTTTACAAAAAAATATCAAATTGGTTTTGGCCCTGATGATGTTCGTACAGAGGGAGAAAGTTCTGCGTATAGAGAAGCTGGTTTTTCATATTATAACGTTTATAACGTATTTGGTACTTACAATCAAACATTTGATAATAAGCATCAAATTTCAGCATTATTAGGATTTAATCAAGAGGATTATAGGATAGAATCATTTGTCGCAGAAAAACAAGGTTTAATATCTGATCAATTTCCAACTATAACTTTAGCAACAGGGTTAGCTTCTGTTAGTGAAACTATTAATTCATATGCTTTGCGTGGTGCATTTATGCGATTTAATTATACATATGATGACAAATATATCTTTGAATTTAATGGTAGATATGACGGATCGTCAAGATTTCCTAAAGATAAGCGTTTCGGATTTTTCCCATCGGCTTCAGCTGCATGGCGCTTGGATAAGGAAGCGTTTATGGATAGTTTCGAAACTATTGATATGTTTAAGATTAGGGGATCATATGGTGAGCTCGGTAATCAATCTGTATCAAATTACGGTTACATTCCTTCAATGAGCACTTATGAATTAGGATATTTAATTGATGGCAAAAGACCTTTATTAATATATAGTCCTGCTTTAGTATCAGATAATTATTCTTGGGAAAAAGTAAATACTACTAATATAGGTTTGGACATTGGATTGTGGAATAATACAATTACGTTGACAGCTGATATGTATAGCAGACGAACTTTAGGTATGTTAACATTAGGTAAAGATTTACCTAATATTTTAGGTGCGACAGAACCAAATGAAAATGCGGCTGATTTGATAACTAAAGGTTGGGAGTTATCATTGGGATATAATAAACGCTTTGATTTATCGGACAGTCCATTTAACTTTTCAGGAAGAATATTATTGTCGGATTCTTATAGTGAAATTACAAGTTTCGATAATCCTAATAATTCTATTTTACAATATTATAAAGGTATGAGAATGGGAGAGATATGGGGATTAAAGTCAAATGGTTTATTTGAAAATGTATCCCAGATCGAAAAACTTGATCAAACTAGTATCATTCCTTGGGGCGCACTATCTATCGTACCTGGATGGCCTACTTATATTGATCAGGATAATAACGGCGTTATAGAGAAAGGTTATACATTAGCTGATACGAAGGATTTGAAGGTTATTGGGAATACATCTCCTCGTTATCAGTTTGGTATTGATTTGAATTTTGATTATAAAGGATTTGATTTACGTACTTTTTTTCAAGGAATTGGAAAACGTGATTACTATCCAATCGATTACTTATATTGGGGAGCTTATCAGCAGCCTTATGGTAATATGTATGGTCACTTATTAAATTTTTACAGACCAACCAATGACTCTGATATCGATCGAGGTAAACACTCTCACTCTTATTTAGAGTTAGGGTTAGCTGATCAAAATCTTTCAGCTGATTACCCAATTCTACAATCTTGGTTAGCTGATAGAAATCTAGGAACACGAATTGATCAGGCGCAAGGCTTAGCAATACCGCAAACGAATTATTTATTAAATGCAGCATATTTAAGATTTAAAAATCTTACAATAGGATATACTGTACCTAAAGAGGTCTTAAATAAATATTTCATCAAAGGATTAAGAATTTATTTCAGTGCCGAAAATCTAACTGAATGGTCAGCAGTTAAAAAGTATTTCGATCCTGAAACTATTAATCAAAATCAATACACAAACCCAACATCTAGCCCTGGGCGCGCAGGAAATGGTCTTACATATCCTTTCCAAAGAAGTTTTTCAGGTGGTTTACAATTAACATTTTAATCTATGAAAAGAAAATCAATATATATAAAATTGGCTTTTTTAGCTATAGCTCTACAAACAACATCTTCATGTAATGATGCTTATCTAGAGCGTTTTCCTGAAACTGCAATTACAAAAGAAAACTTTTTTAAATCAGCTAATGATTTAGATATGTATATCTATAACTTATATAATTATAGTTCTACAGAGTTTTATGAATCAGACGCTACAACCGATAATGCTAGCACAACAGGGAATAAAGAGATCAAAAACATTATGCTGGGTAATGTTACTGCTGAGACGATGTTTACAGGATGGAGTTGGTCTAGGTTAAGAGATATTAATTTCCTATTAGAGAATTTACCAACATCTGGGCTTCCAGAAGAACAGATAAAACATTATGAAGGATTAGGTAGATACTTCAGAGCTCGTTTTTATGTAGAGAAGGTTCAAAGGTTTTCTGATGTTCCTTGGGTTGATCGTGTTATTTCAACCACTGATGAAGCTGCATTAATGGGGGGGCGCGATAAACGTGATTATGTTGTTCAGAAAATCCTCGAAGATTTTGAATTTGCGGCAGAACATGTCATGCCTACTTCGGCGAAAGGCAGTGTTAACAAGTGGGTTATATTACAAGAATATAGTCGTTTTACTTTGTATGAAGGTACTACCCGAAAATATCATTCAGAGCTAGAATTGTCTTCTTCTGTAAATGATTTACTATCTAAAACGGTTGAATTAACAGATAATATAATACAAAATGGAGGATTTCAAATTCATAACACAGGTAATCCTTATGTTGATTATGGCTCTCTATTTTATAGTGATAACTTAGAAAACAATAGAGAGGTGGTTTTTGGTCGATATTATTCAAATAACGTTTTGAATGGTTCAGATTGGCCTGGTATGTTTGGAAACTATGAGTACTATCCATTGCGTGATTTACTGCAAAACTACTTAATGAGCGATGGGACACCTTACACTAAAGATAGTAACTACGCAACAAAATCATTTGTTGACGAGTTTAAAAATAGAGATCCACGTTTGCAACAAACATATGCTTTTCCAGGATGGGAATTAATTTATACAAGTACTTATTCGCAAGGGGCAGGAATTTATGTACAGCAATTAGCTAAAAACTTCTCAGGTTACCATCAGATTAAGGGATTTCTGAATACGCTAAGTTTAGAACGAAGACGCAATAATGATATTCCACTATATAGATATGCTGAAGTTCTATTAAATTATGCAGAAGCAAAAGCGGAATTGGGAAATTTAAATCAATCTGATTTAGATAAATCCATTAACGTTTTACGTGATCGTGCAGGAATGCCAAAATTAATGTTAAATGTTAGTATTGATCCATTATTACAACAGCAGTATCCTTCAGTAAAAGGCTCAAACGCAAATGTTATATTGGAAATACGTCGTGAAAGACGCGTGGAGCTTGCATTCGAAGGATTTAGATTCAATGATTTGATGCGGTGGAATGCTGGTAAATTATTAGAGAAAAAACCACAAGGTATATATTTTAATGGATTAGGTAAACATGATTTAACAGGTGACGGTATTGAAGATATTGTTTTATTGTCAGCAAATGAATCTATACCAGATAATAAAGAAATGAATTCAAAAGGAGAAGTGTTAAGATATTATCGAGTAGGTCGAATAGGTGAAGATGTATCTGTGTTTTTATCAGAAGGAAATAAAGGCTATATTGATGTTGTTGATGAAGTTGGAGAGTTTATAGAGCCAAAATATTATTATCGCCCGATACCTGCATCAGATGTTAGATTGAATTCAAATTTAAAACAAATTTTTGGTTGGTAATATGAGAAAAATAGCATTAATTGTTGCTTTCGGGCTATTCAGTATATCTATAAAGACAAATGCACAAGATTTTAGTTTTGCATTTTTTACAGATATGCATATATATAATGATAGTACATTAAATATTGTAGAAAATAAAATCACAAAAACAAAATCTAAGGTGGATTTTATTCTTCTAGGAGGAGATAATGTAGATATAGATAATAAAAATGAGGAATCTCTCCCTTTAGCCATTGAACGCTACAAAAAATTGAAAAACATTTTTAAAATTCAAGGTGTCACTTTCTATCCGACAATTGGAAATCATGATCGTTTGCCTCATAAATTGAGTAATAACCTGGATAGCTTATTCTTAGATTTATTTGGAAAAACATATTATTCCTACGATCACAAAGGGGTAAAATTTATTGTACTTAATAGTGTTCAAAATGTAAAAGGTAAATATACAATAGGAGAAGAGCAATTAGAATGGCTTAAATTAATTTTATCAAAGACAAATACTTCTCAACCAATAGTTATAAGCACACATGTTCCTTTTTTATCAGTTTATTATCCTGTTTTAGAAGGAAAATACACCGATGCAGATACATTTAGTAATCAAAAAGAAGTTTTTGATTTATTTAGAAATCATAATCTTAAACTTGTTTTACAAGGTCATATGCATTTATATGAAGAAATAAAGGTTAAAAATGTAATGTTTATTACAGCAGGTGCATTATCAGGAAATTGGTGGAGTGGTGATTATCATGGCACCTTTCCGGGTAATTTATTAGTACATTATAAAAATGGAGAGTTTACTTGGCAATATAAAAAATGAAAAAAATAGCAATATTATTAAGTATGTTACATCTTACGCTTGTAGTTCAAGCCCAAGATGTAGCAAATAAGGTGAAAAAATCAATTGTTGTGATAGTTGACGGTATTCCTGCTGATATGATAGAGAGAATAGAAACTCCTAATATTGACGCAATAAGTCAAATAGGAGGTTATACCCGAGCATATATGGGTGGAGAACGTGAAGGATATTCAGAAACACCAACTATTTCAGCTGTTTGCTATACGAGCATGATAACAGGTACATGGGGTAACAAACATAATGTTTGGAATAATGACTTGAAAGATCCCAATTATAATTATAAAACTTTCTTTCGACTAATGAGAGATGTTCGTCCTGAATCCAAATTGGCAATTTATTCTACTTGGTTAGACAATCGAACAAAATTGATAGGAGAAGGAAAAGTTGAAACTGATAATTTTAAATTTGATATACATTTTGATGGCTATGAATATGATTTAACAAACTTTCCTCATGATAATATGGGTCAATATATCAGTAAAATTGATGAAAAAGTGGTAGAAGAAACTTCTAAAAGTATACGAAAAGATGCTCCTGATTTTAGTTGGGTATATTTACAGTATACTGATAATGCTGGACATATGTTTGGTGATGGAGATGGTATGATTGATGCAATCAAAAAAGCAGATAGACAAGTAGGTGATATATTTAATGCCGTGAAATATAGAGAGCAATATCATAATGAAGATTGGATGGTCGTGGTCATCACAGATCATGGAAGAGACGTAGCTACAGGATATAGTCATGGTAAGCAATCAGATCGTGAGCGTACTATTTGGTTTTCGACTAATTCTAAAAAATTAAATAAGCATTTTCATGCACACACACCTGCTATAGTGGATATTTATCCATCACTAGCTAGACATATGGATTTAACTATACCTGAAGCTACGCTTCAAGAACTAGACGGTGTACCTTTTGTAGGAGATGTATCTATTGCTGATGGAAGTGCAAAATTAAATGGAAAAAATATTAATGTAGAATGGACTCCAATTGAGTTTGATGGTGAAGTAGAAATTTTAATATCTAATTCGAATAATTTTAAATCAAAAGGTATTGATAAATATGTTAGTATCGGCAAATTTAGTCTTAAAGATAGAAAAGCATCTATTGTAATGCCAAACAATATGAAGAAGTCATCTATTTATAAAATACTTTTTAGAGGTAAAAATAATATTTTAAACCGCTGGATTTTAAATACAAATGATTGATATATCAATTTTAGTTGTATTATTGTATCTAAAGGTACAATCTAATATATGCCGCAAAACCTATAATATGCGGCATATATTATGCTATTAAAATTTAAAAATATAGATATAGTATTATTTAAGACAATTTACCTAATGATTCTACATCAAATGGTTATTCTGAATGAATAGGACGACTTCTCAAACAATAAAATGTTACAAAATTGAATTTTATTTGTATTTATTTTAAAATAAGTATCTGATAATCAACTGTAAGTGCTTTTTGTATCGGGAAATAAATCTGTCTTCAAGTCGTTTGCACATTCTTTTCACTTGATTATCAACGTATTTAAAAATAAAATTCAATTAATACGATAAATTTTAGGCTTTTTAGTCCAAAAGCGATCCACATTGTCCGTGATTGAATGCTTTTTTTAAGTCAATATGTATACTTCTTAAAAGTACATATACTTATGGGGAAATCTATATGTAGACGTTAGAAACTCTAGCTGTTCATTTCGACCAAAGCTATAGCTAGATATTTTAAAAAAAATATAAAAAAGCCGAAATCCAATGGGATACCGGCTTTACGAAAAGCATCTAAATGACGCTATGATCCGTTTTTCTTAAAAATTAAAGTTTGCAATACGTTTTTGATACGTTTTCCGCTATTAAAAAGAAGTTTAGTTCGAATAATGTTGCCACTCGTTACCTCTTTTTCCAGATCGCTTCCTTCGCTATGAGTAGACAAACAAAAAGATCCGAAATCACCAAGGCGTACAATATTTACCCTAGCTATATTACGGGGGATATCATGTATTCAACTTTGTAACACAGCATAGAGGTCCGATCTCGTTATCGATGATGCATACGAAATGTCTTCCACCAGCTCTGCTAATGTCACTTCACCAGTATGTACTGGCCTTGCGTAAAACTTTTTAGGTGCAGTAATATCTCCTGTTTTGCCCACTTCTCTAACATTGAATTTAATTGCCTTTTTTTTACCTTTTAAATTTTAATAAATCAATTAATACATCACGTCTTCGGAGAGTACCACGTTCCGATTGATAATTTAAAGGTAGATTACTGCACAAATAGTCTTATCGCTTTTGTCGTATATGACTGCACAAAAATTACATCTACTAAAAGGGTAAATAGTAGCAATGGGCATAATTAGAAACAAATTATAGATACGGATTTTATCGTATAAAACTTTACATATAGTTCATTGGAATCCCTAGGTATTCGGAAGCCAGATGTATGGTGACAAGTTGTTGTCGCCCCAAACCGAACATATCTCGAATTTTATTAATAAGACGTTGACACGTACGTTCACTACGTCCGGTGATCTTTTGGTGATCAGAAGGGTAAACCGTTAAACGTTGTAATGGTGAGTTCATATCTATTTAAAAATCAATCATAATCCAAACTGGATATAAAACATATAAACATAATATGCAAAATATATTGCTGATTTAAGCCTTTTTAACTTTTTTCACCTTTCTAAAATCCCAGGGTGGAGTAGGTTCATAAAGTGACCAAATATTACTTTTGTCTTTTCTAGCTTGTAACTCAGCGTCCCGATAAATCCTGCTCTTACTATAAGTTGGATAATCCCATGCTAAACCCGCCTGAATAAGCATAAGATTCAAACTCTCTTGGTTCTCTAGCCAAACGATCCCAACAATACGTCCATATCGATCTTTACTCTTTACCTCAATATTAATCCATTTATCAAAGATGTGACCATTGGTAAAGCTTTTTGCTACTTGAAAGTAATCCTGTCCTTTTTCGGGGCAATCGATTCCGTGTAGTCTGATTTTTGTTTTCTTTTGAAACTTGTCCACGATAGTAAATGTGTCCCCATCCGCTACTTTCACCACGCGCCCTTGCATGTGTTTTTGTGCGATACCATCAAAAATAAACAATAAAAAGAGCGCAATTAAGAGCATTTTCTTCATGCCGCAAAGATAGAAGAAACGTTATCATTAGCTAACTAACGAGCCGTGTTAATTCCTAAGTAAATGACTGTAAATCCAATAAAAAATCCTGAAGCGGGGAACTTCAGGATTTTACCAAACCAATTATTAACCTAATTATGAAATTATACCATAAAAACGAAGACACAAGAGCCTTAGTACCTCGAAAATACTGTTTAACATATTTTAACAGGTTATGCTGTAGCTAGAAATTAGTTGAACTTTTTTTGAAAATGTCTAAAAAAATAAACATCTTCGCTTTATACGACGCGCGTAAATCAATTATAATAAGAAGGCTAACAAATAACATGAAGGGATCACTGGGATATAGGTTGTTGTGGGAACGAGTAAGGGGCGGGGATGAAAGTGCTTTTTTCGATCTATATGCAGCACTTTACAGTGATTTGGTTAATTTTGGTATCCGTACCTGTGGCAATGCGGATATTAGTACTGAAGCCGTTGATCAGGTATTCACTTCTATATGGGAAAAGATCCCTAATCTAGATCGTGTAGAAAATGTACAATCTTATCTATTGACATTCCTTAAAAGAAAAATATTAAGATTACTCGAAAAACAAAATAAAATAAATACTGCTCTCCAGCACTTGAAGGCCGAAGAGGATTGGACTGAAATGCCTTATGATGAATTTATAATCCGCGTACAAACGAATGAAATAGTACAACTCAAGCTTAAAGAGGCGCTTGAAAAATTGACGTACCGACAAAAGCAAATGATTCATCTAAAATTTTTTGAAGGTTATACCTACGAGAAAATTGCGGAGACTACCCATATGACCGTAAAGACTGCTTACAACACACTTTATGATGCGCTCAAAATTCTAAGACAGGAGCTAAGCGAAATTTAACAAACTAAAAATCAGACATATATATATTTATTAGTTTTTTTCTTAGGCAAAAGAACCGGTTTTGAGCACTATAATATAAAACCGCTTAAATAATGAGCCATAAAGACTACAAAGAAGTAGAAGATTTTTTGATTGACGATACTTTTCAACAATTCTGTTCACAGGAAAACGAACAATGTATCCAATATTGGGAGCAATACAGATTACAACACCCCGAACAGGAAGAAACAATAGCACGTGCACAACGTCTATTTCAGATATTGTCAGGCAATAAGAAACCCATAAACCATCAAATAGAAAAATTACGTGATGTAATCAATAACCAGAATAGTTCTGAAAAAGGAAAGCGTTGGAACAGGCCTACTACTTATATACGGATTGCAGCTGGGTTCGCTATCTGCGGTTTTGCGTACTTATGGTATACTAAAAACACGAATACCATACCTCAAGATATCGAGATGGTAGCAGTGCAGGAAGTCTATCAAACGGTAAAGGGAGAAAAGAAAACATTTGCCTTGATCGATGGAACTTTAGTAACACTAAACTCGGCAAGTAAACTTCAAATTGATAAAGATTTTGGTATATCTAGCCGACAGGTATTTTTGGAAGGAGAAGCTTATCTGGATGTTAAAAAGGATGTGGACAAACCCTTTGTCTTGCATACTAACGAATTCGATATTCGCGTTTTAGGGACTTCATTTAACGTAAAATCTTATCCGGATGAATTAGCGTCTGAAGCCTTACTTATCGAAGGTCTGATAGAGCTTAAAAGTAAAGGGAGAAATGAAAATTCTATTATTATAAAGCCTAATCAGAAAGTAACCATTTATAAAAATGAACTGGCGACTGCGTTTCCAAAACCGACCAGCAAAGCTCCAAAAGTAAAGGCTGACGTAAAGGAAATCGCCATACAGGACGTAGCAAGTAATGCAGACAACGAAGTATTGGATATAGCCTGGAAAGAAAACAGATTGGCTATGGTTGATCAGGATTTTAATGAACTAAAATCTGTGCTGGAACGCTGGTATGATGTCAATATTACCTTAAAAGGAGATGCTATTGGCAACTATCGATTTACAGCTACATTTAGAGACGAAAGTATTGAGCAAGTTCTAAAAGCACTACAAAAAGTAAAACCCTTTAATTATGAGATATATGAAAAAAACGTGACCATTTATGAGAAATAAAAAAGGACAGCAAAAATTGCCATCCTTTAACGGAATGATTTAACCTGGCATGCGTAAGCTTCGAACCCATACGCAGCCTATTATAAACTTTAACCAACACTAAAGTATGATTAAAAATGGCTTAATGCAAGTGCATTTGTATTATCTTTTGCACTCTAGATTCATTATTCGGATGAAACTAACCTTAATTATGATTGTCTTCGCGTTTGCAAACGTTACGGCAAATGTATATTCGCAACAAAAAGTCTCCTTGGACGTCCGAAAGACAAAGTTGAGCAAAATTCTCAAATTGATTGAGGAAAACAGCGACTATTACTTTGTATATAGTGCGACAAATGAAAACCTGAACAAGGAACTTTCGCTAAAAGTGGACAATACAAAAGTAGTGGACCTTTTGCCTCGATTGCTCGTGAAGAATGGCTTACAGTATTCCCTTTCTGGGGAAGGATTAGTTGTTGTTACGGAACAGCAGACGCTAATTGTAAATGGATTGGTAACCGATGAGCATGGAGATAAACTGTCTGGAGCCACTGTCCGTGTAAAAGGAAGTGCTATCGGGAAAGCAACAGATCTGAATGGAAAATTCGAACTGGAAGTGCCCGCGGGAACTACATTGGTGATCTCTTTTACCGGGTATCTTACTAAAGAAATCACCGTCCAAAAAAGTGGGCAGCTAACGATCGCCTTGGAAGCGGATGACCAGATGCTAAGTGAAGTTGTAGTAACTGCACTAGGCGTGAAGAAAGAGCGTCGTGCAATAGGCTACTCAGTTACTCAATTAGATGGGGAATCCTTAACCAAAGCCAGAGAGAATAATGTGGTCAACTCCCTAGTGGGTAAGGTCGCTGGTCTGGATGTGTCGACTACGTCGGGAGGTGTAGGTTCTTCAAGCTCTGTCGTGATACGGGGTACATCTAGTTTGGGACAGACCAATCAACCCCTATATGTCATTAATGGTATGCCTATGGAAAATAAAACGATAGGTGTAGCTACTGGAGGCTCCACAAATCCAAATGGGAATAAAGGAAGTCAGTGGGACAATGCACCGGATATGGGGGATGCAATCAGTAATCTTAACCCTGACGATATCGAAAGTGTATCGGTACTCAAAGGTGCCGCTGCTTCAGCGTTATATGGTTCGAGGGCTAAAGCTGGTGTTATTTTGATCACGACCAAATCGGGTAAAGGAAATGGTATCGATTTTAGCTCTAACTATGTCATTGAGCAGGTGATGGACCGTACCAACTGGCAGGATGTATATGGACAAGGCACAAATGGCGTGAAGCCAACTACTGCCGCTGCCGCAAAACAAGTTGGGGCTTCGAGCTGGGGAGGTAAATTAGATGGTTCTAACGTGATTCAGTTTGATGGTGTAGAACGCCCATACGTGGCACAAAAGAATAATATCGAGAATTTCTATAGAAGCGGACATACCTGGACGAACTCTTTGGCTTTTAACAAATCGTTTGAAGGTGGTACCTTACGTTTCTCGGTGACCGATCTCACGAATAAATCCATTATGCCAAATTCTGGCCTAGATAGACAATCCTTTTATCTAGGAGCCGCTTTTGAACCTGTCAAGCGATTGTCTATCGATGCTAAAGCAAACTATATTATCGAAAATGCGAAGAACAGACCCATGCTTTCGGATGGCGCAGGTAGTGCAAACTTCAATACGATATTCATGCCTACAAGTATTGATATTCGGAATCTAAAGCCATGGGTTGATGCAAATGGAAAGGAAATAACGTATAATTCAGGTAACCCTTGGGATACAAACCCCTGGTATGCAGCCTATGAAATTCAGAATAACACCAAAAGAAATAGACTAATAAGCTCACTGACAGCCCGATACACCTTTGATAACGGGATCTTTGTACAAGGGCGTGCGGGCCAAGATTATTATACAAACGAGTTTACAAGTGTGTTTCCGGGGGGATTGGCCTATGCACCTCCCTTTAATATGGCTTTACAAACGTCCAAATTTAATGATTTAAATGCAGACGTTTTAGTGGGGAAGACATTTTCTTTGACGGATGATATGACACTAACGCCTAATGTGGGCGCTGCCTATAGAAATACAAAAAACGATCTTCTAATTAATCAAGGAACGGAATTCTTAGTACCAGGCGTGTATACGATTGTAGGCTTAAAGAATAAAGTGCTTTCCCAAATTAAATCGGAAGAAGAAATGCAGTCGATATACGGAACCTTAGAGTATGCGTATCGCGATATTTTGTACTTGACAGGTAGCTTACGTTCGGATTGGTTCTCCACCTTGGCGACACCAGGGGTAGACAACAAATTATACTCTGTGTATCCAGGAGTAAGTGGTTCATTGGTATTCTCTGAGTTCTTAAATTCGTCGGTATTGAATTTTGGTAAATTACGTGCCGGTTATGCGCAGGTTGGACAGGCCACAAACCCCTACCAAACGACGCTATCTTATAGCTTTATGGCGCAGAATATAAAAGGTAACGCGCTAGGGCAAATAGCAAATACAGCAGTTCCTAATTCGGGCTTATTTGCATCGACGGCCACAGAGTTGGAAATTGGTACAGAACTTCGCTTCCTCAATGATCGCCTCAATTTGGATATTGCCTGGTATAATAAAAACTCTAGAAATGAAATTTTACAGGTTGCTATTCCTGCTACGACAGGTTATACGGCAGCCGTACTGAATACGGGATCCTTACGTAATAGAGGGGTAGAAATGTTATTGACAGGTACACCTATTAAAAACGAAAATTTCAGTTGGGTATCTTCTATCAATACAACATATAACGACAACGAAGTGTTATCGCTAGCTGAAGGCATGGACGAAATGTTGTATGGAACTTCACGCTCGGGCGTTGGTTTCTTAAAACATGTACCGGGGAAATCAATGGGACAAATTTTCGCTTACGATTACAAATATAATGACCAAGGTCAGGTTGTAAAATTGGCTGATGGTTCGCCAGACCGCGGTGAATTGAAAAGCTTTGGCGACTCGCAAAGTAAATGGTTTGCGGGATGGAATAACGACTTTACCTATAAGAACTTTAATCTAGGATTCTTAATTGATGGAAAGTTTGGTGGAAAGTTATTTTCAGGAACAGACTATTATGGATACATCAAGGGATTACATAAAGAGACGCTAGCAGATAGGGAAACCCTGGGTAACACAGCACCAAAATTTTATGAGAATACGGCAAATAATACCTCTTACCGTTTTGTAAATGATGCCAGCTTTATCAAATTCAGACAGCTGACATTTGGATATAACGTTCCGGCAAAGGTATTCAAAAATAAAATCAACGGATTAAGCTTAAATTTAGTAGCACGTAACTTATTTATCTTGATGAAGAAAACCGAAAACATCGATCCAGAATCGAGCTATAATGCGACAATAATCGGATTAGAGCTAGGTGGACTTCCTCCTGCTCGAACATTTGGTTTCAATCTTAATGTTAAATTCTAAATCCACAGGCCCCATGAAAATCAAAAAATTAAATATATTAGCGTTCCTATTATTAGCAGGGACGCTTAGTAATACAAGTTGTACCAAAGATTTTGTGGCGATTAATACAGATCCCATCTCTTATGGTGCTACAAACTTTGACCCTAATTTTGTGCTATCAACTGCACAATTAACATATACTGGTAGTATAGACTTTGCTTACGAAACCTGGCGCATCAACCTCATATATTCAGGGACTATGATGCAGGGACTGTCTACAGTGATTAGTTACTGGGCTGGCGACAAATATTTGTTAACACCCTGGTACACCTCTTCGTATTGGGAGAGAGCCTACGAAGAACAAGTAAAGCCGATTGTAGATGTAGTGGAAATGACCCGTGGCAATGAGAAATATAAAAATGTACATCAAGTAGCTCGGATTTGGAAAGCGCTCATATTTGCTCGGATCACAGACCTATATGGTGATGTTCCTTATTCAGAAGCTGGTCAAGGGTATTACAAAAAGGTTCTGTCTACGAAATATGACAAACAGCAGGAGATCTATATGGATATGCTGAAAGAGCTGGAAGAAGCTACCAATGCCTTAGATCCTAATGCGGATAACATTACAGGGGACTTAATCTACAAGGGGGATCTAGAGAAATGGAAACGCTTCGGCAATTCTTTAATACTACGTCTAGCTATGCGATTGACCAAGGTGGATGAAAACACAGCAAAGACCTATGCGACTAAAGTAATAGGGAAGACCCTAACTGGTAATGCCGACAATGCCTTTGTGCAACATGACGAAGCCGGCGCTCGCGTTACACAAAACCGTAATAGCCAGGTATTGGTGGGTGATGGTGGTTCTGAGCATTACTATGTCAAATGGTCGGATACATTCATCAATGCATTGAAAAGCAGTAACGATCCGAGAATAAAAGTGGCTGCAACACAAGTATGGCCTAATGTGGGTGTAAAAAGTTATAAGAACATCAACCAGAACTATCTGACAGATCCGGCTCTGCAAAAAGGAATGCCTAACGGTAAAGACCTAAATAACAATCAATTGTATGCTATATCCTCGCATCCGTCGTACACATCCTTCCCAGAGTACTCATCACCGCATCCTGGAATGATCAAACCTGATGGTGTAACCTTCATATTAACCTATGCTGAAAGTGAATTATTACTCGCAGAAGCTGCGCAAAGATGGGGAATAGGAGGTTCTGCAGCTACGCATTATGCCAATGGTGTAAAAGCTGGAATTACATTTTTGGGCCAATATGATCCCAAGTTGGCTATCTCCGAAAGTGATGCCAACAGCTTCGTCGCGGCGAATCCCCTAACAGATGGTCTTAAACAGATTAGTACACAGTATTGGATACACCATAACACCGCTTTAAATTTCTATGAGTCATGGTTTAACTGGCGAAGGACAGGATATCCTTTGCTAACCCCAGTAGTCTATCCGGGAAATGCGACGAACGGCACTATACCTCGGAGACTACCTTATCCAACAGCGGAAGAAGCTACCACAAATAGTGCTTACTATAAAGCTGCTGCCGCTGCTGTACCTGGGGGAGATAATTTGAGTGGTAGAGTATGGTGGGATAAACAATAAAATTATGCGTTTTTATATATTAATAGTTGGGACGTGTCTGATCATGTCTTGCCAAAAGCAGGCGAGTAGCTTAATGGGAAGCTATAGACTTATTGAAAGTACAACAATAAAAGATGGGGATACCGTCTATGTACAAGTCGATAGTGCCAAAACGGAAATGATTAAGGTGATTAATGCAACGCATTTTGCTTTCTTTAATCACGATAAAAATCAAGGGAAAGATAGCACTACGCTATTCGTAAGTGGTGGTGGCAGGTATCAGTTAAAAGGAAACGAGTATACGGAAAACTTAGACTTCTGTAGCTATAGACCCTGGGAAGGTAAACAGTTTAAGTTTACGATATCTTTGAAGGGAGATACGCTAACACAGCAAGGTAAGGAAGAGTTGCCTGAGCTCGGCATCAAGCAGCATATCACTGAAAAATATATAAAAATCAGGTAGTTAATAGGGTGGTAGGCCTGCTGTAATGGCAGGTCTACTTTTTTGCCTACCTTCTATAATTACAGCTACCGCCATAGGCTGAACAACCTAAATTCAAAAAGGATATAACTGCAAATATTAATCCTAGTACAACAAATATCCATTCGTTGCTATGTAGGCCTTGAGCCGCAACGATAAGCCCCAATGCTATTCTAAACACACGCATAAAGGTCCAGTTCTTTAAAAACAATTCTTTCATCTCTTTATTAAATTGATAAATAATTCGGTACCTGCTCGAGCCGGAATGCTGTTATAACAGCATTCAAAGCGATCAAAATCAAAATTATCTGCGAACAGGGATTGATATTCCAATAGGCTGCCACCAAATGGTGGTCCCTGATCTTCAAACTCTCGGTCGAATAAAACGCCCACCAGACGTCCTTTTTCATGAAGTAAACTCGTCATCTTTGCAGTGTACTCTTGACGTCTTGAAACCGGTATGGCACAAAAAAATGTTTGTTCCAAGATTAAATCGAATTGCCCTTGGTAAGTAAAAAAATCGGCACAGACAAATTGCAACCGGACATCGCTTTTGATAACTTGCTGTGCATTGGCAATAGCAGTAGGTGAAATGTCTAATACTGTGACATTGTTAAAGCCATGATCCATTAGCCATGCTGCTTCATAGGCGTTGCCGCATCCCGGAATAAGAATAGCCGCGTCTTTATTGGAATAATTTTCTGCGTACCGCACAATAGCAGGCGAGGCATAGCCAATGTCCCATCTCGTTTGTTTATCCTTCCATCTACGCTCCCAATAGAAAGCGTCAAGTTCAATAAGCTGTTCTTCCATAAATATTACAATATCTTGCTCTGGCAGATAAAATCTGTTCGTGGAATCTCTGTTTGTTTGATGGCATTGTAACCTCCTTCCACTTCACTAAAGTTACGATATCCCCGTGCTTGGAGAATACTGGCTGCTATCATACTTCTATACCCACCGGCACAATGTAAATAAAAGTGTTCTTTGGGATTTAGATCCTTTATCCAATCATTAAGATAGGCTAGAGGCTTGTTATAGGCTTGGTCTACATGTTCGGCTGCGTACTCACTCTCCTTGCGGACATCTATGATTTTATCTCCATTAGGTTTAGCTTCCACTGCAAATTGCTCCGCAGTAATTCTATTAACGGTATCAACCTCTCTTGCTTCTGCCTTCCAAGCATCAAAACCTCCTAAAAGATAGCCTACGACGTTATCGAATCCTACCCGGCTCAACCGAGTTACGGCTTCTTCTTCGCTGCCAGGATCTACTACCAATAAAATCGGTTGTTTGACATCAACGATCATTGCTCCGACCCATGGTGCAAAATCGCCCTTAAGTCCAATATTGACTGACTGTGGAATAAAACCTTGCGCAAATACTTCGCTGGATCGGGTATCTAAAATTAAGCTCCCCGTGTTTTCAGCCATCGCTTCAAACTCTGTCGGAGATAATCCACGTAATCCCTGTGCTAACACATTCTCAAAACTATTATACCCCTGTTTATTCATCGATACATTCATTCCAAAATAAGCTGGGGGAGGAAGCAAACCATCTGTAACAGCTTTGATAAAAGCTTCTTTAGAAGGCTGGTTCAATGCATAGTTTACTTTCTTCTGGTTACCCAAACTATCCATAGTTTCTTTCATCATGTTTTTTCCGCATGCTGAACCTGCGCCGTGAGCAGGATAAACCATAATCGTGTCAGATAAGGGAAGTATCTTAGTATAAATACTTTCATACAACATCCCTGCTAATTCTTCTTGTGTCATGCCAGCTGCCTTCTGCGCCAGATCAGGACGTCCCACATCCCCCAAGAAAAGTGTATCTCCACTAAAAAGGGCTTTTTCGACGCCATCAGCATCTGATAAAAGGTATGAAGAGCTCTCTAAGGTATGTCCGGGGGTATGTAACACTTTGACCTTAGCATCACCGATCGTAAAAACTTGATTATCCGCAGCGATAATAGCCTCAAAAGAAGGATTGGCCGTAGGTCCATACACTATCTGAGCACCGGTCTTACGAGCAAGATCAACATGACCACTAACAAAGTCGGCGTGAAAATGCGTCTCAAAAATATACTTGAGCTTTACGCCGTCTTTTGCGAGAAGATCCAAATAAGGCTTTGTCTCCCGCAAAGGATCAATAATAGCCGCTTCTCCATTAGCGACAATATAGTAAGCGCCCTGCGCCAAACATCCTGTATAAATCTGTTCTACTTTCATTTATAAATAATTATGTTATGATCCGTCAATTGATAGATCAGTCTGTCTTTTCAGCTAATAGATGGAACATCCAAACCGGGTTTAGCGAGCTCACGAAATAAATATTTTCGTTAATATCTGTGCATTTGTGCTACGTCTGGATATTTCATACTTTGATATCTTTAAATTCTAGAAATAAATTTCCAATCCGTGGAAAGTTAATAATTATGCCTCACTAATCTGTCTTTCCTACGGTAAAGTTACAACGAATATACGGGTCTCACTGTGACTTATGTTACATTACCCGTTACGGCTTATCCTTGTTTGCTTGTTGTCATATTTGTGTCGGTAGTTATTCCACAATAAGTAATATAGCTATCTTTACAGTTCTAAAATATCAAGCTATGGAGCAAATGAAAATCGAAATATGGAGTGATGTAATGTGCCCATTCTGTTATATAGGAAAACGAAAGTTGGAAAAGTCATTGGAAACACTGCCCAATAAGGATCGTATCGAAATAGAATGGAAGAGCTATCAGTTAAATCCGGATCTGCAAACCGATACGACGATTGGTATTGACGACTATTTGGCTAGGCACAAAGGAATGAACATAGAACAGGCTAAGCAATTAAATAAACAAGTGACTGAGATGGCTGCTACGGAGGGCTTGACGTATAATATGGACAAATCTGTGGTAGCAAATTCATTTCGTGCGCACATGTTTGCGCATTATGCAAAAAAACACGGTAAGCAATTGGAAGCGGAAGAGTTATTATTTAGAAGCTATTTTACCGATGGTAAAAATGTGGATGATCTAGAAACGTTGAAGGAACTTGCCACAGCGTTGGAGCTAGATAAAGAGGATATGGCAGCAGCTTTGGAACGTGGGGAATTCGAGGATGAAGTGAAGATGGATATTCATGAAGCCAGACAAATTGGCGTGACGGGTGTTCCTTTCTTTGTCTATGACCGTAAATATGCTATATCTGGAGCTCAACCTCAGGAAATGTTTGAACAAACCTTAGCGAAAGCTCTTTCTGAATGGTCTGATAAGAATACGATTCAGCTTGTGGCAGATCAAAATGCACCAAGCTGCAACACTAAAGGTTGTGAATAAAAGAATAGTTTCGGATTGGATGAGAGATGTCATTCAATCCGAAACTATTTTATTAAAACAGGTCTAAATCAGCGTTAAAATTTTTGTCCCAAATATAATTATCCCAATAAACAGGGCGACGATAGCTGCTGTAAGAACCGCAGCAGCGGCTAAATCCTTTACTTTCTTGATCACTGTTCTTTTTTCAGGGGAGACAAAATTGGCAAGATATTCAATCGCTGTATTTATCAACTCGGAGCTTATTACCATTGCTATAGCCAACAAAATGGCAATCCACTCAAATGTATTGAGATCAAACAAAAACCCTAAAATCAGGGCTAAAATCGCAGATACAAGATGAACTTTGGCATTAAACTCTTCTTTAAATAGAATTTTGAACCCATTAAGAGCATACTTAAAACTATCTATTCTTTTCTTGAACTCCGACATAGCAGTACATTTAGGCAGAACGATACAAATCGTCAAATAAGTTCTTATACTTTTCCAAAATCACCTTTCGCTTCATTTTGAGAGTCGGCGTTAGCTCACCACTTTCTATGGTAAACTCTTCCGTCAAAATTATAGGCTTCTTAATCTGTTCCCAATTTCCAAAATGTTGATTGGCAACCCGAATTTCACTATTTATTTTCTTCAAAACAACCTCTTGCTTAAGGAACTGCTCTCTCGACATCTTCACTATATCTGGCGCATTTTTTCGGCTCCATTCTAATAGATTAGAATAATTTGGAACAATGTACGCTGATGCAAATTTTTGTCCATCACCAATTACCATTGCCTGTTCAATAAAGGGCGATTCTACAAGTCGCTTCTCGATAGGCTGAGGGATCACGTACTTGCCTCCAGATATCTTGAACATCTCCTTTTTTCGATCAATAATCTTGATAAAGCGATCCTCCTCAAGAACAGCAATATCTCCCGTATGTAACCAACCATCGACAATGGTCTTATTGGTCTCCTCTGGATCTTTGTAATATCCCATCATCACATTAGGCCCTTTGACCAGTATTTCACCATCTGAGGCCAACCTGACCTCAACATACTTTACCGGAAGTCCGACTGTGCCTATTCGAACTCCGTTGATGTAATGATTCACTGCGATAAGGGGAGATGCTTCGGTCATTCCATACCCTTCATAGATCGGAATACCTGCTGCTAGAAACATGCGGGCAAGTTTATTATGTAAAGATGCAGACCCCGACGCAACTGTTATAAGATGTCCGCCTAATGCTTCATACCATTTATTTAAAACTAGCTTTCGGGCTAAAGATAACTTAAAATTATAAAGTGCACTTCGCTTAGCTGGGTTCGGATCGTAGCTATCAGCAACATCTACAGCCCACTCAAAGACTTTGCGCTTCAATCCTGAAAGTTCGTGCCCCGTCTTCATTATCTTCTCGTAAACCTTTTCCAATATACGTGGTACTGCGGTCATAATATGAGGCTTCACCTCGCCTATATTTTGTCCTATCTTTTCTAAGGATTCTGCGATATGAATCGTGATTCCTATATACATATAGGTATAAATAACCATCCGCTCGTAGGCATGACAAGGAGGGAGAAAGGTAAGTCCGCGATCAAAAGCCTGACAAGGGGTGATATCTCTAGCCGACAAGACATTGAAAATAATGTTATCGTGGGACAACATCACACCTTTGGGTTTTCCTGTGGTGCCTGAAGTATAAATCAAAGTCACTAAATCCGTTGATAGAACATTATTTCGGCAAGTATTCAAAATATTAATATCTTTATCCAATCCCAAATTTTTTAACTCAGACCAGTTTCTGACATCTGGAGATTCAGCCATACAAAAGATATACTTTAAGCTATAAATCCCGGATTTTAGATTGTTAATTCGGTTATATAACGTCTTATTCCCTACAACACAAAGCTTTACCTCGGCATCATTGAATATATATTGATAATCTGTATCGGTAATATTTGGATACATAGCTACGACGACTGCGCCTATCTGCTGTATGGCAAAATCCATTATGTGCCATTCGACGCTACTATCCGCAATCAGTCCTACTTTTTCACCAGCTACAACTCCTAGTTCCAACAATCCCAACGACAAATTATCCACTTGGTCCAAAAACTCTTGGGTACTAAGATAATGCCACTGACCATCTAGTTTAGACCCAAACATACGTAAATTAGGATATAACTCAATCTGACGCCTTGCCAAATCAAATAGTCTTAAATTCTGTTTTTCTATCATACATTAAATAGCATATTCGCAAGAAACAAAATACTAATGTGAATTGATCTTATTCTTGTGAAGCAAAGTTAACAAATAGACAGCTTCTCAAATAATAATGAAATAAAAACATTTTTAATTTATTTTAATAATCAGCTAACTGATTTTGATTTAATTTATATTTTTACTGTTTCGTAATCAAATATTAAATCTATGGACTTTTTAAATGGCATAAATGCCCTAACTTTAATTTTCGTTTCACTACTCCTATTTGCTATAGCCTATCGTTTTTACGGTGTTTTCATGGCAAACAAAGTATTACGTTTAAACAGCAAAAACATTACTCCGGCTCACGAATTTGCTGATGGTCAGGACTATGTATCTACGAATAGGAATGTGTTATTTGGGCATCATTTCGCTGCTATAGCAGCAGCCGGCCCTCTAGTTGGACCTGTTTTAGCCGCTCAGTTTGGCTACTTACCAGGTACACTTTGGATCTTGATAGGTTGCGTGTTAGCAGGAGGCGTACATGATATGATTGTGCTTTTTGCTTCGGTGAGGCACAAGGGGGAGAGTTTAGCCTCCATAGCTTACAAAGAAATTGGTAAAACAACAGGTACGATCACGGGAATAGCTGTACTATTCATCCTGATATTAACACTTGCAGGTCTCTCTTTAGCTTGCATAAGCGCAATGCATGAGGCATCGTGGTCGCTATTTACTGTAATCATCACCATGCCAATTGCTATATTAATGGGCTTGATTATGAGATATCGTAATAATTCGGTAACTCTAGCGAGCATAATTGGTGGACTATTACTTATTGTAGGTATAATTGGGGGACATAACTTGATGCAATATGATACTATCAGCAATTTATTTCATTGGAATATTAATACCATATCGATAGCTATCGCCATATACGGATTTCTCGCTTCTGTACTCCCAATGTGGTTATTATTAGTGCCAAGGGATTATCTATCCACCTACCTAAAAATCGGAACGATATTAATGCTTGCGATAGGAATTGTGTTCGTACAGCCCACTGTACAGATGCCTGCTGTCACGGAGTTTGTATTTGGCGGGGGGCCAATTATAGGCGGCCCGGTATTACCATTTATTTTTATTGTAATTGCCTGTGGAGCTATATCAGGCTTTCATGCAGTTATTGCCACCGGGACTACCCCGAAAATGCTAGCAAATGAAAGAGAAATTCTATTTGTAGGCTATGGCGCAATGCTTGTTGAAGGTTTTGTCGCGCTGATGGCTCTTATCGCAGCGTGTACCCTGATGCCGGGGGATTACTTTGCAATAAACACACCTATAGCTGCTTACGAGGACTTTATAGCAAAGCACCCTGAATTAATTACAGTAGATCTGAATCATTTTATGGAAAAAATTGGTGTAGATCTACATGGCCGAACAGGGGGAGCTGTATCACTAGCGGTAGGTATGGCACATATTTTTGACAATATCCCATTTATGGACGATGTAATGGCCTATTGGTACAATTTTGCAATTATGTTTGAAGCTGTATTTATTCTGACGGCAATAGATGCAGGCACCCGCGTTGGACGTTTCTTTCTTCAAGAAATGTTGGGTAATGTGGTTCCACAATTTAAGGATAAGAATTGGATACCCGGAATCCTTATCAGCAGTTTTTTATTCACTTTCGCTTGGGGATATCTGGTGTACACAGGAAACGTAAGTAGTATCTGGCCTTTATTTGGGATAAGTAACCAACTTTTGGCAGCATGTGGACTTATAGTGTGTACTACAATGCTTCTACGCATGGACAGGGGGAGGTACGCATTATGCACAGCGATCCCTGGAATATTTATGGCAATTATTACGTTCTGGGCCGGATATGAGCAAGTTTTTAACACATACATACCCAATAGGCAATACTTACTGGCTTCATTGGCTGTATTTGCAATGATTCTGATGTCAATTGTTTTCGTTGGTGCATTTATAAAATGGTACAAATTACTCAATATGTCCGCTAATTATACCGACTTTTATAATGAAAAAGTAAAAGAGATTGTTAACAGATAAAAGGAAAAGCCCAATAATATCGCACATATTATTGGGCTTTAGGAAGTATATTGTAATTATAAGTGATTAATAAAAAATCTTTTACAATCTAATATTAGTCTATCAAAACTTGTGCCAAAGACAAATAACTTAATTAGACCACAATAAAATCCCACAAAATGAGATCATATGTGGCAAAACCTCTACCTATTTACAATTCACGCTATAAATTTCCATACGTAGGAAAGCTCGGATCAACAATGCGTTTCCACGTTTGATTTTTTTTGATGTAAGCAAATACGTAGGGACAGTAAGGCATTAACTTTCGCCCATCCTGTTCGATAAACGTTAAGGTTTTCTCGACCAGGATAGCTGCTGCACCTGTCCCTTTTAATTCAGGAGCGGCTTCAGTATGTATTAGTGCAATCCTTTCTCTAGTTTCTTTGAAATCAATAAATGCTAAATGACCATTAACTTCAATTTCAAAGCGATGATCTAAATCATTTTTTACCAACGGAGTCTGCTCTATTTCTGATTTCATGGCGTTTACTTATTTAATACATACCAAAATTACGACAACACGATACTACAATAGTTAAGGTATATTAAGAAAAAAATCTCTATTTTTTACCGATCCTATATAGTTTCCCTCCATCTGTAATCGTGTACAATGCTTCATCAGCTCCTTGAACAATATCGCGGAATCGTTGACCTTCTCTACTGAGCAACCTTTCTTCCCCAATCACTTTATTGTCTCTAATCACGAGTCGTGCAATATGCATACTACTTAATCCAGTTATAAATAGATTGTTTTTCCATTCAGGAATTGCAGATCCTGTATAAAAAGTTATTCCAGAAGGCGATAACACAGGGTCCCAATAATAAACAGGTTGTTCCATGCCTTCTTTTTGTTGGATAGGAGGAGTACCGATTTGCTTACCCGAATACTCAATGCCATAGGTAATGTCTGGCCACCCATAGTTTTTGCCGGCTTCTACGCGGTTGAGTTCGTCACCACCTCTAGGTCCAAACTCTGTTTCCCATAAATCCCCAGTCTCCGGATGAAAAGCGATACCCTGTGGATTACGGTGTCCATAAGAATATATCTCTGGGATAGCAGTGGTATTTCCTTCAAATGGATTATCTGCAACAGGTTTTCCATCGTTGGTGATCCGCACAATCTTACCGAGACTAGTTTTTAAATCCTGTGCCATAGGGCGCGTTTTCAAATCAGACCGCTCTCCGGTCGTGACAAAAAGATTTCCATTTTTATCGAAAATAATTCGTCCTCCGTAATGAAGATTACCTTTAAAGACCGGGCCTGCACGATAGATGACGACTGCATTTTCTATAGCTTTATAATCGTTAGCCAACCGCCCTTTGGCTACTGCTGTCTGATTTCCTGCAGAAGACGGCTCAGCAAAGGTCCAGTACACCATACGGTTGGTCGCAAACTGTGGATCTAAAGCAACGCCTAACAAACCTCCTTGTCCGCCAGTGTCAACCTTTGGCAAACCGGTGATAGCTTCACTCAATTTACCCTGCTTATCTACTATACGCATATTCCCTTCCTTTTCTGTGACAAGGAATCGTCCGTCTGGTAAAACAACAATCCCCCAAGGAGATTTCAATCCCTCGGCGATAACTCTGCCTTCAAAGGGGGTATTTGTTTTTACGCCCGGCACTCTTGTCTGCCCCACAAAGGCAGGCTTGTAGTCGGCGTTTGCCTTTTGAGTTTCAACAGGGGCTAAGGTGCTGTCTGCTGCGTTATCAACATTTTCGTTTGCTGTACCATTATTACAACTTATGCCTACCAAAGTTGATGAAAGCAAGGCTAGTGAAAGAATACTTTTCATATGTATATAATTACTTAATGAGCTTGCAAGCTCTGTTTGTTTCTTGTAATCACAAACGAAATGAATACTACTGTACATCGTTTGTAGACGAACGATTATTTCAGCACAATAATTTCCTTATGCTTTAATAACTGCCTATAGGTAAGTGCGTCACACATACCTTGGAAATCTTTATGATGCGGAGCGGGCAACAGTACTTTAATCTCTCTATTTTTTATTGGAATAAAATAAAGTGCACCCTGCGTCTCTGATTTCTCATTGACAATCATCGTGTATTTCTCAACAGGTCGGTCCAGCATATTTGCTTGCTGTAGATTATTTACAATTGTATCTAACATCCGTATTATTTACTTCCTTTTTCTTCGTGGAAAACTAGTATCGGTGTGTTCGAATGAAACGCGAACTTATTGGATAGACTAGAATTGATTAATCTATCGAAGAAATTTCTATTCCGTTTGACAATAGCTAAAAGATCAATGTTATTCTCTTTCAGAAAACTATTAACGGTGTTTTCAATACTTTCTTTCTTCTCTAAAAAGACAAAATCTAGTTTCTTACCTTGAAATTTCTTACTCCAGTCTTCTCCATAAAATAAAGCGTTACTTGGGTTACTGGTATCTTCCATCACATGGGTACAATAAACTTCTGCCTCAAATAGCGCTGCCATATCAACAACTTCTTCTAAAGCTGCGACATCTTTCTCCTGGAACAACGTAGTAAAAGCTATTTTCTTTATAGGGGAATATTTTGCTCCTGCTGGTATAGCTAAGACTGGCTGCCGTATATTTTGTATAACCGCTACTGTATTGGTACCTACAAACTTTTCTGTTAAGCCAGAAGCGCCATATGTCCCCATAACTACCAACCGTATCTCTTCTGTTTTCACGACTTTCCTGACGCTACTGACAACAGTACCTTCCTCAAACAGAAACACTAATCTACTGCTATCCAAACCATTTTTTTCTGCCAGTTCGTGAAGTGCAGGGGCCTGCTTTTTGAAATAATCAAACTTAGATAACTCAACTTGTTGATATACATCGGCCAACATCTCTGGCTGTCCTGCGTGAGTGGCAGACAATACCGGTGTAACATAAGAATACAGCACAAATAATTTAGCATCAAGCTGATTTGCAAGACGCATAGCATATAAGAACGCATTATTTGCTACATCTGAAAAATCCGTGGGAAAAAGTATATGTTTCATCTCAGTAAATTGTTTGAGTCTATAACGACATGACTTCATCAGAATGTTCTATAAAGATGATTTTGCCGCCTTTTTTATTTTAAAATTAAGCAAAAAGAAACAAAGACTCAAGAGCTAAGATAAATATACATGGAAACATTTATTTTGCTGTAGCGATCTTCTTTTTATATTCGTTTTCTATCGAAAAGGGAATTTTAAGTAGAATGAAGACTTTATGATTGGTATTATTGGGAATAAATTACATAAATTAGATAACTGAACACCAGATAAGTCTTACGTGAATATATTGCCAAAATATTTCCAAAAGAGAACACCTTTAACGCTAAAGTCCGCTTTGGAGGAATGTGTATTGGCCGATACCGAACGAAGCAAGTCTTATATCTACAAAAAGTTTTATGGGTATTTAATGGCTGTGGCTCTACGTTATGTTAAAGAAGAAATGGAGGCCGAGGACGTGGTCAATGAGTCATTTGTAAAAATATTTAGAAAAGTCAAGGATTTTTCTTTTGACAGTGATGAGCAGGTCATTGAGAAGACATTTAAAGCTTGGATGGCACGCGTAACAGTGAACACATCGATTGATAAAATCAGGGCCAAGAAGGAAACTTATGCTTTGGACGATGTACATGACGGGGAACTCTTACATCATGCAGTAAATTTATCTACGAGACTGGAAGAAAATGATATATTGAACTTGTTGTATGAACTTCCAGAAATCCAACGCTCTATATTCAACCTTTATGAAATTGAAGGGTATTCGCATGAAGAAATCAGTCAATTATTGAATATACCGGAAAGTACTTCAAGAACTTATTTGACACGAGCTAAAGCCAGATTAAGAAAACTTTATACAGATCAATTTTCTGTATTGGACAATATAAATCATTCTTAAAATTAGACAGAATGAAAACTGAGAAAGAAATAATCGATGAAATTGTAAATCGGCTTAAGTCACAACCTGAGCGTGCATATAGACCCGGCGCTTGGGAAGGCTTTAACGATCAATATGGTAATCGTGCGAAAAAAATCCAGCAGATATCACGTTGGGCTGCGAGTGTCGCTGCTTGTCTGTTAATTGGAATAGGATCGGTATACTATATCAGCGACACTACAAAACCGACCGTCTCCAGAGAAAGTGAAGTTGCCTCGACGAGACAAACACCGATCGACGAGGATAATGTAGCCCCGTTAAATACTCCGATGCACAAGGAAGGTTATGATACCGCGCCGTTAGCTGAGAAAGGAAACACAGCTAATGCCGCCGATAACGCTATTGGAAATAAAATAGTATCTTCCGATAAAAATAGTACTGTAGACAGATTTTTAGCTCTCTCCGTTGTATCTGATGTAATCCGGAACATCAATGCACGAATTAATATTTCGTCTAATGAGCTCAATCCATTAAGCGATGATAATAGAAAATATTCATCTATTGGTACAGATCCAGTGTATCCGCATTCCATTAATAGGGATCAACTTGCCCTAGCAACATCATCTAACCCTAATTCTGACTTAAAGATTCGTGAGGTCGAAAATATAACACAAAATAAACGGGTTCGATTTGGCGATAAATTTGACTTGGCCTTGTTTGTATCTCCATACTCGACCGGAGATAAAATGAATGTTGGGGGAGGACTTACATTCGCCTATAATCTTACAAATAAACTTAGTGTTCGCACGGGAGCTTCCTACAATTCCTATGAAATGGGTATGCTAAAAAACCCTACCGAACCAAATAGTTATGAAGCTGTTATAGTAAACAACAACTCTGATGCAAGTAAAAATATGGCTGGTTTGGCAGCACCGCAAAGTAGCAGAATGATCATCCCTAATATAAATGCGGTAACTGGTATTGTTCAGTCTGTCGATGTGCCTATTGAAATGAAGTATAATGTAGGTAGATCGCTGTATGCTGTAGCGGGAGTTTCCTATTCGGCCATCATAGGACAAGAAAGGAATGCGCACTATGTAGAAAATGTCAATACGGAAACATTTTCTCACGGATTTCCGGAAAATGAAAAACAGATTCAAACGGCAGTAAAGGCTGTCACTAAGACAGTAAAGTCTGCAGAAAAAAATGTTTCAACAGATGGTTTCAATGGTTTTGTTAACTTTTCGATAGGTAAAAAAGTTAACGTCAACAACAGATTTGGTGTATCTATAGAGCCTTATCTAAAAATTCCAATCGGCGAGTACCGGAGAGCTGATATGGACTATACCAATGGGGGGATCCGTATTATGACTAACTTTTAGGTTTTTAGAGTTGATCTATCCGAACCCAAGACATCCCTGCTGCCATGGCTCCTTGTACACCCGGATCGCCATCCTCGAAAACCAAGCATTCTTCCTCTGGTACGCCCAGTAGTTGTACACAACGTGAAAATGGATCAGGAAAAGGCTTTCCTCTTTCTGTCTCTCCTGCACATACCATCACTTCGTATTTGTCGGATAGACCAATTACTTGTAAGGTGATTGCTAGGGTAGAGCGGCTACCTCCAGAAACGATACCTATTCTTTTATGCCCGACATTATCCAATAAAACCTGACAAACAAACTTGATCGGCTGTGTTTGATAAACAAATCTATCAATGAAAATAGCAGATTTCCGCTTAGAGAACTCAATCGGATCTAAAGTGACTTGATATCGCTTGGAGATCTCCTGCGCAACTGCTACTGTAGGCCAACCTGCTGTCTCATCAATCAATGTGTCGTCTATATTAAG
Source organism: Sphingobacterium sp. xlx-130 (assembly GCF_011007405.1). Lineage (NCBI taxonomy): Bacteria > Pseudomonadati > Bacteroidota > Sphingobacteriia > Sphingobacteriales > Sphingobacteriaceae > Sphingobacterium > Sphingobacterium sp. xlx-130. Next base: position 63,058 of record NZ_WFKN01000006.1, on the reverse strand, counting down.
ACCGTATTCCAAAGCGGCCTCAACATAAGCGGCTTTGTGAGCCCAAATGTTATTGGCTAGCGTGCCGTCAACATCAAAAATCAATGTACTAAAAGGTTGTGCTAGCTTTGTTAACCTATTGTACTTCTCTAATTCTAATTCGTTCATCTTATTGATCTTGATTTCACTAAAAAAGTCTCCGGATATCAAAGAGAATGGATCTACATCCTATCTCATTTTCAAAACGAAGACTTTTAAGTATACCTCTTACGGAGATAAATATATTTGATTTTACTTTTGTAAGCTCTTTCTACGTTGCTTTTCTTTTATAATAAGGCTAAGCTCCCGTCCTGTTTGGCCAGCTGCGGAACTATTCTCTTGTGCTCTTCTAAAGAGATAGGGCATAACAGATTTTACGGGTCCGTAAGGCATATATTTTGCGACATTGTAATTTGCAGCCCCTAAATTGAAAGATAGATTATCTGACATTCCTAAGAGTTGAGCAAAAAATACGTGAGGATGATTATGGGGAATATTACGTCGATCCATTTCTTTAGCCAACAACATACTACTTACATCATTATGTGTACCGGCCATTAGTCCAATCTTCTCCAAATTATCTATACAGAACAAGATTGCATCGTTGTAATCTGTATCACTTGATGATTTTGTCGGCTGAATAGGGGAGGGATATTTTTTTTCAGCTGCACGTTCGCGTTCAATTTCCATATAGGCTCCTCTAACAATTTTAGCTCCTAAGTAAAAATTCTGAACTTGTGCGTATGAAAAATCTGCTTTCAACGACGCTAGCTTATCATGTCGGTACAATTGATAGGTATTGTAAACAATAGGTTTTTGTTTGTTATACTTCTCCATCATTTCTCGGGCGATATCGTCTATTGTGTCTTGGATCCAAGAATGTTCAGCATCGATAAGAACCCTGATATCAGCTTCATAACAGGCTTTACAGATTTCGTCAAAACGATCCACAAGACGGGCAAACTCCTGTGTTTCTTCCGGACTTAGCTTTTCTTTGGCGTCCACTTTCGCCAACAAATCAAATCGCCCAACACCAGTAGGCTTAAAAACACAGAAGGAGATTAATTTATTAGTTTTGGCAAACTCTACAGTAGCCAAAACCTCATCCCGACAGGCATCAAAGCTTTCTTCGGAATCTTCACCTTCTACGGAATAATCTAAGATAGTAGTTACGTTCCGTTTACCTAGGTCTTCTATAGCTTTAGAACATCCCTTTATCGTTTCACCTCCGCAAAATTGCTTATAAATTGTATTACGTATGATACCTTGAATAGGCAACCCTATACTGAGCGAAAAATTAGTAATTGGGGTTCCGATCTTAATAAGCGTACTTGACGCAACCATTTTAAATAACCAATAGGCTCTTTCAAGATCTTTATCTGTCTTGTTACGAAACGCAATCTCTGTGTTATCGAAATTCAATATAGTTGAGCTTTCTTGTGTAATCATTTTATTTTATTTTTTCTTTACAAAAGTAAGTAATTAATGATTACTTTTTTTGCAAAAAGATTATTTTAGCCGATATTAAATTACTTTTGCATATGCAAACATTCACATTAGAGGGAGAATTTATTCCAATGATTCAATTATTAAAAGCCTTAAACTGGGTCGAACATGGGGGCATGGCACAACGTGTGGTAGAGGAAGGGCTTGTAAAATATAACGGCGTAGTAGACTTAAGAAAAAGACTTAAAGTACGCAAAGGAGATGTCATCGAATTTGAGGATTTAAAGGCCCAAGTTGTTTAAAATACGTATATTTACTACTTGATTTCAAAGAGCATGCAAACCATCGATAGTTTAGGATATAAAGTTTATTTTGAAGAGAATTTAAAGACATTAGAATCTTTTATTTCACAGGGAGCTTATTCACAGGTTTTAATTTTTGTAGATAGAAATACAAATGATCATTGTCTCCCTTTATTGCAATCTCTGTTGCCAGATCTTGTTGATTATGATATTATTGAAATTGACCCTGGCGAAGAGAACAAAAACATTGATTTTTGCATCGGTGTATGGAAAACTATGCTTGATTTCGGGGCAGATCGCAAGGCCTTAATGATAAATCTAGGTGGAGGTGTTGTTACTGATATGGGCGGGTTCGCGGCTTCTACTTATAAAAGAGGTATTGATTTTGTTCATATTCCAACCACGCTATTAGCACAAGTGGATGCCTCTGTAGGTGGCAAAACGGGTATCGATATGGATAACGTAAAAAATATTATTGGTACTTTTACCCAACCGAAGGCAGTATTTATTAATCCCAGATTCTTAGAGACATTGGATCAAAGACAGTTGATTTCAGGCTTTGCAGAGGTGATAAAACATGGGTTAATCCAAGACCGTGACTTATATGAAAAATGCAAACTAATGGATATTTCAAAAATAGGTCCAGAAGTTATCCACCGGTCGGTTGAAATTAAGAACAATGTTATCATTGAAGACCCGAAAGAACAGGGGCTTCGTAAAATTCTAAATTTTGGACACACCATCGGTCACGCTATAGAAGGTTATTCATTACTTCATGACAACAATCCCTTACTACATGGTGAAGCTATCGCGATCGGTATGATCTGTGAAGCTTGGCTATCGAAAAGGTACAGTGGATTGTCAGAGGTGGACTTGAAGGATATAACGCAGGAATTTCTTCGCCGATATACGCCTTATTCCTTTGACAAGAGTATTTACACCGAACTGATGGTGTTGATGAAAAATGACAAGAAGAATGAAGATGGTAAAATAGGCTTTGCGCTGTTAGAAAAGATAGGTAGCGCTACCTATAATGTATTTGTAACTGAAGATGATATCAAATTAGCTCTAGATTACTATTTGAGTATTAGTAAATAAAAGAATTTGAAAAACTTAAGCTTCTTTCTTGTTATTCTTCTCGTTTTGACAAAGGTCGACTCTTTTGCTCAACAAGCTAAAAAAGTACTAATTTTCAGCAAAACAACAGGATTTAGACATAGTAGTATCCCTAAAGGGGTACGTGTAGTGACTGGTCTTTTGGCAGATCAAGGAATTAAATCTTTTCATACCGAGGATGCTGCTTTTTTTTGTCCAGATAGTCTACACAATTATGATGCTGTACTATTCTTGAGTACCACTGGCGATATTTTCACGGAGGAGCAAAAAAATGCCTTTCAAAACTTTATACGAGCTGGAAAAGGCTACGTGGGAATACACGCTGCCTCAGATACAGAGTTCAACTGGCCTTGGTACGGTCAACTTGTGGGCGGATATTTTTCAAGCCACCCAAATGTACAAGAAGCTAAGATTGATGTTAAGAATCAGAAGCACCCTTCAACGGCACATCTACAAAGCGTATGGTTTCATAAAGACGAATGGTACGACTTTAAAAATGTCAAAAAGGGATTAAATATACTAATGACACTGGACGAAGATTCCTACAAGGGAGGAAAAATGGGAAAATTTCATCCTATTGCCTGGTTTCAGGAGTTTGACGGAGGCCGATCCTTTTACACAGGACTAGGCCATACAGAAGAATCTTTTGATTCCCCAAACTTTCAAAAGCACATTGTAGGTGGGGTTAAATATGTTTTAAAAATTAACTAATATTACACCTAATTAATCGGTTTATCATGCATAGGACTATAACTGTAGCGTTAGCTATTGTGATCGACCAAAAAGGAGATCTTTTAGCTCTTCGAAAAAAAAGCGCTCCATATTTTACACTTCCGGGAGGGAAAATAGCCTCAGGAGAAACTCCTCTTCAGGCGCTGACAAGAGAGTTAAAAGAAGAACTTAACCTTACACTGACCGCGGCTAATTTTGAGTTCTTAGGGATGCATAAAACTATTGCGGCTAATGAAGCAAACACTTCTGTAGAGGGGCATATTTTTCTCCTGAGAACGTCAATTTCCCAAACTCTCTATCCCTACAACGAAATAGAGGAGATTGCTTGGCTATCCAAATTAAATTACAAAAACTATAAACTTGCCCATTTATTGACAGAGTTTGCTTTACCAAAATGGTTAAATGGCCTATTTTATTAGTACCCTAATGTCCCAAAGGACTATTTACTAAGCTTTCAGCCTCTTCTAAGACCTGTTTTTCTCTCTTTTGTCCTATAGTTATAATCTGCAAAAACTTAGGGTCCCTAATAATATCTTTAACGAGAATACACTGTGCTTTTAACAACCTCGCTTTGTCCTGTTCATTTAGTGAAGTCAAACAAGTAATAGGATACTCGCCATTGCTATCTACTCTTGACTTTAGGCTATTACTTTTCGGGTAATCCCAAGACAACAGATTCATACCGTGATACTCGCCAAACTTTATCGAATCTGTTGTTAAGTAAGCATTGGTGACAAGCCATCCTCCGGATATTTTTAACGATTTATTGAAAAAAGTATAGATAATATCGGATATATCCTTTACCCTAGACATAAAGTACATCGGTGTCGTAACAGATATCTTTGCGTCTACATCATTCCGGAACTTACATTCAATTGCTAAAAGGTCATCCCCTTTACAGGCGACCACATCGATTTCATGGCTGACAGCATGCCCTTGTATAGTTTGACCCGTTATAGCTTGATACCCCTCTTCTTGAAATATCCTGGCGATCCACTTTTCAAAATAGAATCCTTCAGGCCCTAAATCACGAAGAGCTTTCTTTAAGCTGTAGCGGGCCGCATAAGTGTCTCTACAGGCCTTTAAGTAATCAAAGGCTAATTCATACAGCTCCCGCGTAGAGATACCGTCGTAAAGTTTGCTTCGAATACTATTAAATACACCTTCAACTTCTTCTGGACTAGCGCCCGATCGTGACAAAGAATATCTTAAGCTTTCCGGTTTAAAGGGGACGAGTTCGCCTGAATGTTTCTTTACTTGCATTACCTGATTTACGATTAAAAATACCTTTTCAATATACAATTTATTACCTGTCCTAAAAAACATATTATCAAATAGATTGTTGTATAAACGAAACTAAAACGATAAGAATATGCTATTGAACTATGCGTTGGAGAAGATAAAACAAAAAGTTGACGAGGATTGTATAGACAGAAATCTGGGGACTTCCGAAAGGATACTATCTGTCGTAGCGGGCGGATTTATACTAGGGATAGGGATAAGACAGATTATTAAACGGCCTCTTGCAGCCTTTACCGGGATCTCACTCGGAGGTGCGCTGATGTATCGAGGGATTACGGGACATTGTACCATTAAAACGGCTATTGATAAAATCACTAACGAAGAAGACAAAGTAACGGTCATAGAGCATCGCTATTTCGTCAAATAACATTAGTAGTGCAATAAAATCAAACTACATATTTTATTGTTTTTTTATCTTTGTAACCTATGAAACTTAAAAATGTAGTTGTCTTAACTGGTGCAGGTATCTCAGCAGAAAGTGGCCTACAAACATTCAGAGGAAATGACGGACTTTGGGAAGGGTATCATATCGAAGAAGTAGCTACGCCTGAAGCATGGAGAATGAATCCTGAGCTGGTGCAACGATTCTATAACGAAAGAAGAAAAAAATGTATTGAGGCTCACCCCAATGCTGCACATTTTGCATTGGTAGAGTTGGAGAAGTATGCTGATGTATCTATAATAACACAAAACATAGATGACTTACACGAGAGGGCTGGTAGTAAAAGTATTGTACACTTACATGGAGAAATTCGAAAATCTCAGTCATGTCTAGACCCTTCAATACTATACGACATTCTCGGAGATAGTATCACTATGGGAGAAAAATGTGAATTTGGTTCTCAGTTACGTCCTCATGTAGTATGGTTTGGTGAGCCCGTTCCTAAAATGACTGATGCAAACAGATTGGTTAAAAAAGCTGATATATTATTGGTTATAGGAACTTCCCTGCAAGTTTATCCAGCTGCCAATTTAGTTTATGAAGCGGACTCGGATTGCCAAATCATTGTTGTTGATCCGCATATACCCCCAATAAATAGAAATCGGAAAAACATGTGTTTTTTTGAAGAGAAAGCATCTGTAGCCCTACCCCGAATAGTTACAAATTTCGGAAAAAAAAATTCTTTTTATAAATAATAAAGGAGAGCCGATGCCCCCCTTTATTCTATTGACACACAAATTAATATGTTAATAATATCTATTATAAGTTTCGTTAAAACTCAATCTCATCGTAGAGAAGTTTTCAAGAACTTTATTTATAAAACGCTCATCTAAAATTTCAAATATACCATTGACCCCGTTTAAAACATCTGCTTCTGCTATCTTATAGGACTGTTCTAGATTTCCTTGTTCAAATTTTATTATAAATTTCTGATTCATGCCGAAGATCGAAATTTTACAGTCTGGATGTGGTAGCTCTGCTAATACCCTCATTTTATTTTGATTTGTATAAGCTCGCAAAGTAAGGAAAATCCTTTTAAATGCCTAAATATTAAAGTCGATTACAATCTATAAAACTCCTTGAGACTTCATTGATTCCGCAACTTTTATAAACCCACCGATATTTGCACCTTTTAAATAGTTAATATAGCCTCCTTCTTCTTTTCCATAACGAACACATGCTTTATGAATATTTTCCATAATTGCCTTCAATCTGCCATCAACTTTACTTGAAGGCCATTGCTGTCCGATAGAATTTTGTGACATCTCCAGGCCTGAAACGGCTACACCACCTGCATTGGCAGCCTTACCTGGAGCGAAGAATACTTTAGCTTTTAAGAACACTTTGACAGCCTCCGCAGTAGATGGCATATTGGCTCCTTCGGCCACGCATTTGCACCCATTTTTAATAAGCCTCTTGGCATCATCTTCGTTCAGTTCATTCTGTGTGGCGCAGGGGAGGGCAATATCACATTTAAATTGCCAAGGCTTCTCTCCAGGATGAAATGTTGCTACTTTATATCTCTTTGTATATTTGTGCAATTCTCGTCCTAAACTACCAATGTAGGACAATTTCTCTAAAGTGAAGCCTTCTTTATCATACAAAGTACCAGAGCTATTTGATAAGGTGATTACCTTTGCACCTAAAGCGATTGCTTTCTCAGCAGCGAAATGGGCTACATTCCCAGCTCCAGAAATAGTGATAATCTTGCCTTCAATATCTTCATTTATAAAATCATATATACATTCTACAAAATATAAAAGTCCATAACCCGTGGCCTCTGGTCGAATATATGAGCCACCCCAATGAACACCTTTACCGGTAAGAACTCCAGTAAAATTATTCTGTATCCGCTTATATTGACCAAAAAGATATCCGATTTCTCTAGAGCCAACGCCGATATCTCCAGCGGGAACATCTGTCTCAGCCCCAATATGGCGATATAGCTCTGTCATAAAAGACTGACAAAATCTCATGATTTCATTATCGGACTTACCCTTAGGATCAAAGTCGGAACCACCTTTACCACCACCAATTGGTAGACCTGTAAGTGAATTTTTGAATACCTGCTCAAACGCTAAAAACTTAAGGATACTTAAATTAACATTTGGAGCAAAACGCAAACCTCCCTTGTACGGCCCTATAGCGCTATTCATCTGAACTCTATAACCTCTATTAACTTGAATCTGGTTTGCATCATCTAGCCAAGCTACCCGAAAAGATACAACTCGTTCGGGTTCAGTTAAACGTTCCAAAATTTTCAATTCTTCGAACTCGGGATGATGTTCGTTAATATACGGTATAAGATCCTCAACCACTTCAACTACAGCTTGTAAAAACTCCGGCTCGTTTGGATTCCGATCTTTTACGTGTTTTATAAAATTCTTAAGGTTTAGCATTATTATTATAAATATTACATTTCGATGTTTTCAAATTTAACAATTTTAATCAAATTACTTTAATAAAATATAAAAAACGAAATACAAATTAAGTTTACTAATTAAACCTACCTAATAACTAATTTTTATAAAAGCAGACTTTTTATGCTGAATAAGTACTTACATATACTAAAATTGATTAGATTTACCGTGTTTAGGCATGGAAATTTTCGGTTCTCTATTGGCAGTTGTAATAGGTATCACTCTTGGGATGATGGGGAGTGGAGGGTCTATTCTAACTGTTCCTGTACTTGTCTATATTTTGCATGTAGACCCTAATTTATCAACGACTTATTCCCTCTTCGCTATTGGTGTATCTTCATTTATAGGCTCTGTGATTAATTTCACCAAAGGCACGATAGAATTTCGGAAAGTATTGGATTTTGGGCTTCCTTCCATAATTACCGTTTTCCTAACAAGGCAATTTATTCTTCCTTTGGTGCCGAAGGTATTTAATATCGGCCCTTGGAGCATCCATCAAAATACGGTATTAATGATTTTCTTTGCCTGTATTATGATTCTTTCTGCCTTCTCTATGATAAACAGGAAAATCGAACAGAACTGGAAGATAGAAAAAAAATATTCCAAAGGGACAACAATAGGACAGGGTATAGGCGTTGGTTTTATAACTGGTGTAGTAGGGGCGGGAGGAGGCTTCTTAATTATACCTGCTTTGATTAATTTTTACAAAATGCCGATGACAAGGGCCGTATCTACGTCATTAGCTATTATTGCCATTAATTCCCTATTCGGACTTGTTGGAGATTTAGAAAAATTCACTGTATTTGATTGGAATTTAGTATTACAGTATACAAGTGCTTTGATACTGGGAATGCTTATTGGATTCTATTTATTACGATTCTTCACTGGGAATCAATTAAAAAAAATACTAGGATTTCTAATTTTTTTTGTGGGAATCTTTATAATAATTAACGAATTCCTTCTGAAAAATTAGTTCTGTGGATAATTAATCACATTTCATAGCTGGATTAAAGGGTTCAATATGCACAAAAACATTGGAGATGTCGGACATATTATCCATGAGATAATCCTTTAATGCATGAGCTATATCGTGTCCCTGTTTGACTGTCAAATCTGAATCCACAACAGCATGAAGGTCAATGATATAAAACATCCCAACTTTACGAACAAAACACTTATCCGTGGCAAGAACACCATCAACTAGCAATGCCATTTCTTTGACCTGATCGACCAAATCTTCAAAGATATTTTCATCCATAATTTCTCCTAAAGCAGGACGGAAAATACGATAACAATTATATAAAATAAAACCGGCAGCTAATAAAGCAGCCCAATCATCGGCATATTCATACCCTTCACCAAGACATATTGCTATAGAAACACCTATAAATGCAGCTATTGAAGTTAAAGCATCGCTACGATGATGCCACGCATCGGCCTTCAAAGAACTGCTATTTAACGCTTTTGCACGTCTGTTAACAATTTGATAGCTTGTTTCTTTCCATAAAATAATTCCTCCTAACACAATAAGTGTCCAAGCAGCTGGAGGTTCATGTGGCGTCCGTAGATTTATCACACTTTGATGCGCGATTACGGTTGCTGACATAACTAAGAACAACACGACTATAAATGTTATTAAAGGCTCGATGCGCCCGTGACCGTATGGATGAGTCTTATCAGCTGGACGTTTGGAATATTTGATCCCTAATAATACTAAGATTGAAGAAAAAATATCTGTTGAAGATTCTATGGCGTCTGCAATTAGAGCGAATGAATTCCCAAAGAATCCGGCGAACCATTTTATCAAAGCTAAACCTAAACTACCTAAAATACTAAAATAAATTGTTTTTTCTGCTTTATCTGCTTTTGACATGTTTAAGATATTTATGCAAAGTAAGCAAATAAATTTCGGCTATGGAATCCATAAATGGCATATTTAAGATCAACACCTTCTTTGAAAAGCACAAAAGTTTAATAATTTGCATTATGTTAAATATAAAATGATAACAAACTGCGACCTTTTAGGGTAAATATAAACCCAAACACTTATGAGGTGTTTGGGTTTATATAGAATTGTAGCAGGTATATTAATCCCTTAACAATGTGATATCCAATACAGGCTTTTTCAATCCCATTTTCTTTATTTCATTTTTGCAAACGTCCACCATATCTGCTGTCATCTTATATCTATACTTTCCGTAATCATCCATCTCAAACTCTCCAATATAGAAAAATCCGTATTTATCGAAGAACTCACTTAAATCCACTTTAGCAACTTCACAAGCTGTTTTTACAAAATTCAGTTGGTGAATTGCAGGATTTCGCTCGCCTTGCATACGTTCCTGTGCCCAATTCGTATTTTTCACCTGATTAGAGCTATCCTTATTGTTTGCTTGATCACGAAACGTTTGGAACAAATCTGGATAAAAATCGGGATTTGCTCCAGCTCCCTCAAAATATAACTGTAGCTGCCAAAATGGAACTAATCTATTGAAGACATCCGGATCCTGTAGAAATGATATTTTACCGTCAATTATCTTTTCTTTTGCCGTCTTATAATTTCCTTGTTCGGATATTCTTGTGGGGTTACCGAAAGAACGTGTTACATACAATGAAAACAAATTATTACTCACCTCCCCTAGGCCTCCCCAATTAAACATAGGTCGTGTCTGATGCACATGACCGACTTCATGGCTGAATCCCCAACACGGATCACCTTTTACGACTCGATTAGGATCTACCACAAGATTCATTGCATAGCCTTTTTTGTCTCCCATGTATGCTACTCCATCACCGTCTCTAAACATATAATAATTATAATTTACCCGTGATAAAATTTTATTTTGAGGTACCCTCCCATGCTTAATCAATCCCAATATCCGATGTTGTCGATAAACAAGAGAGTCGTAATTACTAATCAACTCCACTCCTTTTCCGTAAGCATACTTTTTGATCGCCTCAACGGGATAAGCGATCTGTATATGCTCTCCAATACCATCCAGTATCGGGAATACCGCATTATCAACTAACTTATTCCAATCCGTATTATTATGTCTTTTGATATCGAAATATCCATTAGTCTTGCCAGTGATAAAGTGGACTTTGATAGGCTTTTCTTTTGAAGGGGTATCCGAGAAATAGTCGATATATGCCAAACTTCCATATTCTTTCAATTCAATCACATTGGTTCCGTTTTGCAGTTCGAATGTCTGCTTCTCTATTCCCCATCCTTTCGGATCCTTAGTTGGCTCCTCAGGGTTTGGCGCTTTGCGCTCCCAGTTTGGAATCACCAAGTTCACTTTCTTATCCTTATCAATTCCTTCTACCAAGACAACATGTCTGCCTAATGGTAAATAGACGCCCGTTATATTCTCGTATTTACTGTACCCGTTTCCGATACTAAGTTCTTTTCCTAATGTTGTGGGGGAAAGCAAAGCATTGTAGGTGTTAATTTTGAAACTATTATCATAAGTTCCTTTCAACATCTGTAAAGCCACACCTTTAATAACAGGATCTAATATATTATTAACCTCCTTGGTATTAACACCAGTTTTTAGAGCTGTAGCGACAGGATCATTAAAAATAGACAAGCTGCTATTGATCGTCTTGAGATCAGATGTGGTCTGCGCGTCCAAACCTACTGTCAGTAGATTTAAAGCAAGTGCTGTACATAGAATTTTTTTCATAATTGTTACTTCATAAGAATATCTAAAATAAGAGATAATAGATTCAAAAGAACGCAACAAAAAAGTGACAATGCAAATATGAGGAGTAGAATCTTATTGCAAACGATTGTTTAATTTTTATCTTAAGAAAAAAAAGCTTGCACATTCTCTAACAAAACTATAAATTTGACTAATTATTATTAATAAATGATAACATCGCTATCACATCACATTCATATGCATCATCGCCAGTTTGGCGATATGTAATGTTATGTGTTTCTACGTGAAGCATCCCCCTCCGATTTCATTTTAATATTAATAATAGTTTAATTTCAACTAAGCAATTCATTTTGAAAAATTTAAAGATAGCTATCCAAAAATCGGGTAGATTAAACGAAAAGTCAGTTCAACTCTTAAAAAACTGTGGTCTTGATTTCGAAAATTACAAAAGCTCGCTAATTACTACTGTTTCTAACTTCAATCTAGAGATTCTATTCCTCCGTGATGATGACATCCCGGGCTACGTGGAAGAAGGTATAGCAGATATCGGTATCGTCGGTGAAAATGTAATCGATGAGACGGAATCCAGCGTTACTTATCTGCAAAGGTTGGGATTCGGAAAATGCATGCTAAAGTTGGCTATTCCAAGAGATTCGACAATCACCGATCTTAAAGATCTGAACGGAAAGTCTATTGCTACTTCATACCCTGTTATTTTAAGGAATTTTCTTCAGGAATATAAGATCACCGCTGATATACAGACGATATCAGGTTCTGTCGAAATAGCTCCGGGTTTAGGTTTGAGTGACGCGATCTGTGATATAGTGTCTACAGGAGGAACATTGAAGAGCAATGGTTTAAAACCATTTGCTGATGTTCGAAAGTCCGAAGCTATACTAATAGGTCGTGAAGGTTTGGAAGAGAACGAGGTGTTATGCGAATTACTGCAGCGTATACGATCAGTACTTCGTGCTAAAGAGACTAAATATGTCGTGTTAAATGTTGAAAAAATAAATCTCCCAAAAGTGACTAAACTTCTTCATGGAGTAAAGAGCCCTACTGTTGTTCCTTTGGCAGAGGAAGGTTGGTTTGCTGTGCATACGGTGATTTCGGAAGACGACTTTTGGGGGAAAATTAATAAGTTAAAATCGGCTGGAGCACAAGGGATAGTGGTTATGCCAATCGAAAAAATTATTTTATAATGCTTAAAGTATACAATTACGAAAACCTACTACCGACTGAGGTACAACGTTTAACCTTGCGAAACACCGATCCAAATAATACCATTCAAGAGACGGTCAACAGTATAATTGATCAGGTCAAAAAAGATGGAGATATTGCGTTGAAAGCCTATACGTCCAAGTTTGATAAAGTCAACTTAGAACACATATACCTCGAAAAAGATGAGATAGAAGAACTAGCGCTTACCATTTCCCGGGATCAGCAACGTGCTTTGGAAATTGCTTTTCAAAACATACACCGATTTCATAGTACACAATTGAAAAGAGAAAGAGTAACAGAAACTATGCCTGGGGTCAGATGCTGGCGAGAGATCCGCCCTATTGAACGAGTGGGTTTGTATATACCTGGAGGCTCAGCAGTTCTACCTTCTACTCTTCTCATGTTAGGAGTTCCGGCAAGAATAGCAGGTTGTAAAGAGATTGTGGTTTGTTCTCCACCTCAAAAGTCGGGTAAAATCAACGGTTTCATTGCATTCTGCCTTACTCTTTTAAAAATAGATCGTGTATACTTAGTCGGTGGAGCTCAAGCTATTGCTTCAATGGCGTTTGGAACCGAAACCATCCCTAAAGTTGATAAAATATTTGGACCAGGTAATCAGTTTGTTACTAAGGCTAAAAGTATAATACAAGCTCAAACTAACGTTAGTATTGATATGCCGGCAGGACCATCTGAAGTTCTTATTATCGCAGATGAAACAGCAAATCCTAGTTATGTTGCTGCCGATTTATTAGCACAAGCAGAGCATGGGGCCGATAGTCAAGCAGTTCTAGTGTCGACATCAGCTAATCTTATTGAAGAAGTAAATAGAGAATTGGCCTCTCAGGTTCAGCTGCTACCTCGCAAGGAGACCGCGAGTGCAGCACTGGCCAATTCATATGCTATACTAACTCCTGATTTAAGAAAAGCCATGAGTTTTTCGAATCAATACGCCCCAGAACACCTCATACTAGAAACGGATTCGTGGCAGTCTATCACCTCTCTTATACTCAATGCTGGATCTGTTTTTTTAGGACACTTAACTCCTGAAAGTGCAGGTGACTATGCTTCAGGAACGAACCATACATTGCCTACTTCTGGATACGCTCGATCTTATTCGGGGGTTTCTACAGATTCCTTTATCAAAAAAATTACCTTTCAACAAATAAATGAACAAGGTCTAGAACAGATCGGTTCCGTTGTAGAAATACTGGCTGAACTGGAAGGGTTGCACGCTCACAAAAATGCGGTCACTATACGTAAAGCATCACTATAACTTATTAAAGAGAGCCAGAAATTTCTATTTGGCTCTCTTTAATGGTTTTTATAGGATCAGAAAGCGTCTCTTTAGCCAGTTGGTAACCTGCTTTTATTAAATCGGCTGACCTGTCGAAATCCCATATTCCAGAAATATCGCAAGGTACGTTAACAATATAATCTGGCTTATAAAGCTGCATACTAAGCATACTAAGTCGTCGACGCATAGCCATATAAGATTCCTGTAGTATCCCGATGGCATTAAGTTTACTATAGACCTTTGGATTCGCTGAACATGGAGATCCATCTAAATTGATGGCGATTTTTATATTATCGGTATTTTGCACATGATTTACTGGAACGGGATTTAACACCCCTCCATCTACGAGAAATTGATTTTTAAGGTGTATTCCCTGGAAAACAGCCGGTATAGCTATAGAAGCTCGAATGGCGGAATAAATACTGCCACTGCGAAAAATAACTTCCTTTTCGCTAGCGAGATCTGTTGCTACCGCAGTATATCTTATGGGTAAATTTTCAATATCAATATCTTCGAAAACCTCCTGTAAAGTACGCATCACCTTTTGTCCTTTTAATATCCCAAATCTAGGATCCGAAAAATCCATTAAGCGAAATACTTCTCGCTTTGTCAGCTTGCTCATCCATTCTCCCAGCTCTCCTATTTTTCCTCCGGCAAAAGCAGCCCCGACTAGGGAACCTATGGAACACCCTACTACTTCATCTATTTCGACTCCTTGCTCGAGGAGCCATTGTATAGCACCTATTTGAGAAATACCCCGCGCTCCCCCACTTCCTAAAATCAAAGATACCTTCTGTTTTTGCATTGTATACAGTTTTGATTAAAGTTATGAAAAAAAAGATAAATTTATTTTTGTCAACGGAAAGTCTAAAAAACTGGTCATATTTGCAAAAAACAAAAACAGGTGCTACTTTTGCTAACAGTGTTAACTAAATGTTTAAACACATGAGTACAGCAAGCAGAAGAGAACGTGAAATTGAGGAACTACGCAATAAAATTATCACCCAATCGTGGAAGATAATAATGGAGGATGGCTGGCAGGCCCTTTCTATCCGAAGAATTGCGGATGCCATCGAGTATAGTGCACCTGTAATCTATAAACACTTTGAAAGTAAAGAAGCAATTATCGAGTATTTCTCAAAAGAAGGGTTCAGCATCCTATCGCACGAGATGAGTTTGATTCCTGAATACAAAATGGATTCCAGCGAGCGCTTACGTGATATCGCCTATACATACTGGAGATTCGCATCTTCTTACGTACAACATTATAGAATCATGTTTGGATTAGGAATCCCCCCCTGCGAGACTATCAATAGCTCGAAAGAAATGCAACGTACTTCAAACTATATGTATAATGCTATTGAACAAATCTTAACTGACTCGGCAAACAACACCGCAGATAAGCATCTGAAGCTCAAAACCTTCTGGTCTACACTTCATGGTTTTGTAGCGATTGCGCTATTATCAGAGGACAATATTCCCTCAGCACCTACAGCAACACTAATAGACGCCGTTGAAGGTTTTATATTTACATTAAAAAACAACAAATAAACAATGAGCTTATTACAAGATCTATCCTGGAGATACGCCACAAAAAAGATGAACGGCACTCCGGTAGCACAAGAAAAAGTAGACTATATTATCGAAGCGGCCAGAATGGCTCCTACCTCGTCCGGATTACAACCGTTTAAAGTTATACAGATAAGCAATCACGAGCTTAAGGCTAAAATTCAACCTATTGCATTCGGGCAAACACAAATTGTAGACTCTTCTCATCTATTGATTTTTGCGGCTTATGACGAATATACAAAAGAACGTGTAGATGCCGTATTCGCGCAGCAGGAAATAGAACGGGAATTACCGCTAGGAACTTCAGACGATTATAAGAATACATTGTTTGGGATGTTTGCACAACAAACCAAGGAGCAACACTTTGCACATGCTGCCCGACAAGCCTACATCGGCTTCGGAATGGCTATAGCCGCCGCCGCAGAGCAACGTGTGGATGCTACGCCGATGGAAGGGTTTACGAATGTACAACTGGATGAACTTTTAGGCCTGGATAAATTGGGACTGAAATCGGTCACGATACTGGCACTAGGTTACAGAGATGAGTCAAATGATTGGTTGGTCAACCTGAAAAAAGTGAGAACAAAACCAGAAGACTTCGTCATCAATTTTAATTAATTTTTTATAGTTTCTATCAAAAACGCCCTAACCATTCGGTATAGGGCGTTTTTTTATAAGTTAAGAATTGCTTAAAAGCCCGCAATTGCAGCATTCAATGTTGCTGAAGGACGCATCGCTGTAGAAGCAAGCGCATCATTAGGGAAGTAATATCCACCAATATCCTGCGCTTTACCTTGTGCAGCAATTAATTCTTCGTTAATCTTAGCTTCATTGGCTGTCAGCGTTTGTGCCAATGCGGCAAACTTAGCTGCTAAATCAGCATCTTTAGTTTGTTTTGCTAATTCTTGCGCCCAGTATAAAGTCAGGTAAAAATGTGAGCCACGGTTGTCTATCTGACCTACTTTACGTGCTGGAGATTTATCATTGGCCAAGAACAATGCATTTGCCTCATCTAGAGCATCTGCCAAAACCTGAGCCTTGCTATTGTTCTGTGTTTGTGCTAAATGCTCGAAAGAAGCTTGTAAAGCAAGGAACTCACCTAAGGAATCCCAACGCAAATAGCCTTCTTCTAAGAACTGCTCAACGTGTTTTGGAGCAGAACCACCTGCACCTGTTTCGAATAGACCTCCTCCGTTCATTAAAGGAACTATAGACAGCATCTTAGCTGAAGTACCAACCTCTAAGATTGGGAATAAATCGGTAAGGTAATCGCGTAAAACATTCCCCGTTACGGAAATAGTATCTTCACCTTCACGAATACGGTCCAATGAAAATTTTGTAGCCTCTACTGGAGACATTACAAAGATATCCAAACCATTTGTATCAAAATCACCTAGGTATTTCTCTACTTTCTTGATAATCTCTCTATCGTGTGCACGCGCCTCATCCAACCAGAATACTGCAGGTGTTGCCGATAGACGAGCACGATTAACAGCTAACTTAACCCAGTCTTGAATAGGAGCATCTTTTGTCTGACACATACGGAAGATATCGCCCGCTTCTACAGCTTGACTCATATATACATCGCCATTTGCACCGACAACACGAATTGTTCCTTTAGCTGTTGCTTGGAAAGTCTTGTCATGAGAACCGTATTCCTCTGCTTTCTGCGCCATCAAACCTACGTTTGGTACCGAACCCATTGTTTTTGGGTCTAAGGCACCATTTTCTTTACAGTCTTCGATCATAGCTTCGTAGACACCTGCATACGAACGATCAGGGATCATCGCAATAGTATCACGTTCTGCACCTGTTTTATCCCACATTTTACCACCTATACGTATCATCGCTGGCATAGAAGCATCGACAATCACATCAGAAGGTACATGTAGGTTGGTAATTCCTTTATCCGAATTAACCATAGCCAAATCAGGACCATTAGCAATAGCAGACTCAATAGCCGCTTTAACTTCGCCTTCTTTTTCATTACCAGCTATTTTAGCAAGTACCTCGCCCAAGCCATTATTCTTATTGATACCTAAAGAAGCGAACAATTCACCATACTTGGCAAATACTTCTTTAAAATATACTTCAACGATAGCACCAAAGATAATAGGGTCTGAGACCTTCATCATGGTAGCTTTTAAGTGTGCTGACAACAAAACTCCAGCTTCTTTCGTTTCCGCAATAGTAGCTGCAACAAAGTCTTTTAGTTTAGCAACATTCATGACGGAAGAATCAATGACTTCACCGGCTTTTAGCGGAGCTAAACCTTTCAATTCTTTTACAGAACCGTCTTCAGCGACAAATTCTATTTTAAACTGAGATTCTTCTTCAATAGTCACAGATTGCTCGGTAGCATAAAAATCGCCCTCCGTCATAGAGGCAACCTTAGTTTTGCTATCTGCTGCCCAAGCGCCCATTCTATGTGGATTTGTCTTTGCATAGTTCTTCACAGCTTTAGGTGCTCTGCGATCCGAGTTTCCTTCTCGCAATACTGGATTCACAGCAGAGCCTAATACCTTTGCATAACCGGCTTTGATTTTCTCTTCCTCATCATTAGAAGGGTTATCTGGGTAATTAGGCACCGCATAACCTGCAAGCTGTAATTCGGCGATAGCCGCTTTCAATTGAGGTATCGAAGCCGAAATATTTGGTAATTTAATAATATTTGCGTCAGGTGTAGTTGCCAGTTGTCCCAATTCAGCCAACGTATCAGTTGTTTGTTGTTCAGGTGTCAAATAGGAATTGAAATTAGCAAGGATACGTCCCGCTAACGAAATATCTCTCAATTCAACGTCAATATCAGCCGTTTTTGCAAATGCTTGTACAATCGGTAAAAATGAATAAGTAGCCAATAATGGCGCCTCGTCTGTTTTAGTGTAAATAATCTTAGAAGACATAGTTTCTGTTGAAATATTATAATTTTTTCGATTTAAGATCCTGAATATTAACAATAGTTGATTATATCGTTAAAATTCGTCTAAAGATAACAAAATCAAAGGGTAAATCCCCATAAAAGCCTAAAATATGACTTTATCTCCAACCTTCAAGCCATTGTTCTTGGCTATGACGCCACACATATGGTATAATAGGCGCGCACCAACATTCCCATCCCATTCATCCTCCCCCGGAGCGACCTCTACAAGATCCATACCTATTATTTTCCTGTCAGATTCTGCTAGACGACTTAAAGCATATACGGCTTGCTCATAGGATACCCCTCCAGGTACCGGTGTGCCTGTATTTGGACAATACCATTGATATAAAGCATCTATATCAAAGCTCACAGCAACATTGGCAGGCAGTAAAGCAATGGCCTCATCGACCTGCTCTTTCCAGGTCTTGCCTTCAAATTGTTCTTTCTTTAAATCAGCATCTGTAAAGACTTTTACTTTTTCAGAAACTCTGACAACTTCTACCTCCTGCTCACAGAAATCACGGATTCCAATTTGAACTAACTTTGTTACTTCAGGAAGCTGGATGGCATTATACATAATTGAAGCATGTGAAAATGTAAATCCTTCATAAGCGATACGTAGATCCATATGTGCATCGAAATGAAGTATCCCAAAAGTACCATAGCTTGCTGCCAACGCCTCATAATAACCATAAGGGGTAGAATGGTCTCCTCCCAATAGGATCACTTTTTTACCCTTCTTTATCCAAGACGATACCCGTTCCTTTAATTCGCGATTTAATACCTTCGAAGCTTCATTTATTTTATCCAAATCAGTTTTTAATGCTGGGAAGTCTTCGATATTCTGTCCATTTTCAAGCGCCTCGATGATTGGCTGTGCCATTGCTTTATATAAGTCACTATTGGGTTTCCAATGTGCTGGCCCTTCATCCAAATAAATACCTAGTTTCCATAACTCAGGAAACTCCTGATGCAATAAGTCAACTTGAAAAGACGCATCAAATATGGCCCCAGGCCCGTCCGATGCTCCTGCTCCATAACTCACTGTCACCTCCCATGGTACAGAGACAATAATAACTTCACTCTCATCCGCAGAAAACGGCAATCCATAAATACTTGCATCTGCCAACCCCGGTTGGGATGGATCAAAATTTGCTATCTTTTCTTGTTTTGTCGACATAAAATGTATTTTTAACTACAATGCGCAAAGATACTATTTCTATAAAAATAAAACAGCAACCAAATGGCTGCTGTTTTCGTATATATACCTAGGAGTTTCCAAAACCCTATTTTTTATAATACTTCATAGCTTCGGGTATCAAACTCTGCAATTGCGTTATTCTTCTAGCATCATTAGGGTGAGTACTCAACCATTCTGCCGGTTGATTGCCGGACTTAGCACTGGCCATGCGCTCCCAAAATTTAATTGCAGCATTAGGGTCATATCCAGCCATTGCCATTATGATAAGCCCAGCCTTATCGGCAGCTAGTTCGTCCTCTCGCGAAAATTTCAACATACCGATAGGAGCACCGATGCCGTAAGTTAGATTAAGCGCATCGATCCATTTATTATCAGTGGTTTGCGAAGCAACACCGATGATCTGACCTAACCCTTGAGCAGCGATCTTGTTTGACACCTGTGCTACTGAATGTTCTTCAATAGCATGTGCGATCTCATGCCCCATTATTGTAGCCAGTCCAGCATCCGTGCCCGTAAACGGTAAAATACCCGTAAAAACAGCGACCTTACCACCCGGCATGCACCAAGCGTTTACTTCATCATTTTCAATTAAATTAAATTCCCAATTAAAATTATATCGATCGGCAATACCTCTTTCCTTAAGAAATCTCATAGTTGCAGCCGCGATGTTATTTCCAACACGCTTTACTGCTGTGGCATTAGCGGTACCGGTAACCACTCTTGTACTAGAATTTGACAGAAACTCTTTGTACGCCAACGCGGCTTGTTCATTAATAGCGCTACTATCGACCAATTTAAGATACTTTCGACCTGTGATAGCTGAGGTTGCACAGCCGGCGACCACTCCCGCCATCAATACTATAGCTGTGTATTTAAATAACTTTTTCATCAAAATATTTTTTATCTGCGATGGCTAAGCCAAATACAAGAAATAATTAACAATTCCTATGCCTAAAAAACTAATCGTTTCGTCTTTTTTTAAATAGATAAATTTTGGACTCGTGCCCCTTCAGTAAACGTTCTATATTTTTCTGATGTGTAATCAATATTAACGCGCATATTGCAATAGCGTAAAGCATGATCGAGGGTACTGTTGTCTTAAATATTAGAGCTAATGTTATCGGAAAGGTAAACCCGGCAGAGATTGAACTCAACGATACATAGTGGGTAATCAACAAACATAAAATAAATACAGATACACAGCATAGCGCGGCAGGCCAGTGAATAGCCAACACCATCCCAAACAAAGTCGCAACGCCCTTTCCTCCTCTGAATCCTGCGAAAAGCGGAAACAAATGCCCCAAAACAGCGATAACTCCTAACGCGAGCTGAAAATTCACAAAATGCGGTGATCGATAATCGCCAACTATGGATGAATCCAATAGGTACGGTAGGTTAGTGGCCGTCCATCCCTTAAATATATCAACAAACATCACGATTGCACCCGCTTTTTTACCCAACACACGAAAGGTATTGGTGGCACCAGCATTCCCACTTCCATATTCCCTAACATCCACACCATAAAATGCTTGTCCAAACCAAACAGCAGTCGGTATTGATCCAAATATATAGGCTAGAATTACGATACTTACTAAGTAAATAGAAATCATCAATTCCAATTAAATAAGTTTGGCTTTAAGACTTAAATCTAGACTTTTTACCGAATGGGTCAACGCTCCTACTGATATAAAATCTACACCAGTCACGGCATAGCTACGTATTGTCTCTAATGTAATTCCGCCCGAAGCCTCTGTCATCATCTTACCATTTACCAATTCTACGGCTCTTTTTACATTTTCCGGTGTGAAATTATCAAACATCACGCGCTCAACACCATTGCAGCCCATCAATTCTTCAAGTTCCTGAAAATTACGCACCTCTACTTCTATCGGTATATCGATTCCCTTTTCTATCTTGTACTTTAACGCATTAGACACCGCTTGAAAAACACTTCCCGCATAATCAACATGGTTATCCTTAATCAAAATCATGTCGTACAGGCCAAAACGGTGATTCACCCCTCCTCCGACAACAACAGCTCTCTTTTCTAAAAATCGAAGTAAAGGCGTGGTCTTTCTTGTGTCCAATACTCTAGCCTTTGTGCCACTTAATTCCTTGACATACTGCGCTGTTCTACTAGCTATCCCTGACATCCTCTGCATGACATTAAGTACTAAGCGTTCTGCTTTAAGAATAGAATGAATCCTACCTTTTGTAGTCAACACGATATCTCCCACATTCACTTTATCACCGTCCTTAATAAAAACTTCAATTTGTAGCGTAGGATCTACTTCTTTCAATATTTCAACTCCTACGTCAACTCCTGCTACAATACCATTTTCTTTCACTAGCAGTTTAGCTTCCCCCATTTTATCTTCGGGCAAAGCTGCTAAAGAGGTATGATCTCCGTCCCTAACATCCTCCCTCAAAGCCTGTTGTACAAAAAAACTAAGCTCTTTCTTATACTCTCGATCCATTTAATTTGTTTCAAATAATAAGCTAAGATGAATAAAATAAATTTATTCTAAAAAATTATTGTTTATTAACTCTTCAAAAATCAATCTATCCGGAGCTCAGATATTGATGCAGCTCCCTTCAATTCAATGACTTTCACTAGAACGCGAAAATTTCTATTTGCAGTCTTGACATTATAGATAAAATAGCGGTTTGATTGGTTACCACCAGAGGCAGTAACCCTTTTGACTTCTGTCACTTTATGCTGTCTAAAAAAATCAGCAAGAAGCAATTCGCCCTGAAACCGGGTTACGACTTGTTCTTCTTTATCAATAGAGAGACTAATAGAGGATGAGAAATATTTGGCAACTGCCTTGGCATTATTCGCTTTTAGTCCTTGGATTATATTGTTATTTAAATTAATAATTTGAAATGAGCATAGTAAAATTATAGACGGAATAGCAAGGAAAATCAAGTTTTTAGTCATCATAAGATACAATAGGTAACGAAGCATAATAAGCTTAAAATGGCAAATAGCAAGCTAAAAGT
This sequence comes from Sphingobacterium sp. xlx-130, assembly GCF_011007405.1. Classification (NCBI taxonomy): domain Bacteria; kingdom Pseudomonadati; phylum Bacteroidota; class Sphingobacteriia; order Sphingobacteriales; family Sphingobacteriaceae; genus Sphingobacterium; species Sphingobacterium sp. xlx-130. The sequence continues at coordinate 40,407 of NZ_WFKN01000006.1, read as the reverse complement.
ATGCCACAAATGTGCTTTTTAAACCAAGCATAGTGAAAACATTATCTTTTAAAATCATTATATTTGTGTGTGGACAATTTAAATCAAAAAAAAGTAGCCCTACTTATCCTGGATGGATTAGGGTATGGCAAAGAAGATAGTTCAAACGCAGTCTTAGCCGCTCAAAAGCCCTTTCTTGATAAGCTATTGGCAGGCTATCCTAACTCTAAGTTAGAAGCATCAGGCGAATCGGTGGGACTTCCGCAAGGACAGATGGGAAATTCTGAGGTCGGCCATATGAACTTAGGTGCAGGCAGGGTAGTATATCAAGAGTTAGGCCGTATTAATAAGGCTGCTCGCGACGGAGAGTTCAATCGTGATCAAACGATTCAAAATGCATTTAGTTACGCACAGATAAACCAGAAGAAGGTACACTTCATAGGTTTGTTATCTGACGGTGGCGTGCACGCACATATCGATCATTTAAAAGCTTTATGCGACGCCGCACAATTTTTTGGACTGCGGGATGATCAAGTTTTCATACATGCCTTTATGGATGGCAGAGACACTGATCCTAATGGAGGAGTTCCTTACTTGCAAGATCTTAAAAATCATCTAGTACATTCCTGTGGAAAAATAGCTTCCGCTATAGGTAGATACTATGCGATGGATCGGGATAATCGTTGGGAGCGCGTTCAGCAAGCTTACAATTTATTAACTAAAGGTATAGGAACACATTCAACAGATGTAGTCGCTAGCGTACAGGCTTCCTATGATGACGGTATTACCGATGAATTCATAAAACCTATTGTTATTGTAGACGAGACAAATACCCCAATAGCTACAGTCGCTGATGGGGATGTTGTCATCTGTTTTAATTTCCGGACAGACCGAGGTCGGGAGATCACCATTGCACTCACCCAAGAGGCTTTTCCAGAATATGGTATGCATCCTCTAAATTTACATTATGTTACTTTGACAGCCTATGATGAAACATTCAAAAATATCAACGTAGTATTTCAAAAAGACAACCTTTCTAAAACATTGGGCGAGGCATTAGCTTTACAGGGAAAAAGTCAAGTACGAATAGCCGAAACCGAAAAATATCCTCATGTGACTTTTTTCTTTTCGGGTGGCCAAGAAGCTGAGTTTGAAAATGAAAGACGACTTTTAATTCCTTCACCAAAAGTCGCGACATATGATCTGCAACCTGAAATGAGTGCTGTTGCCATTACCCAGGCAATTACAGATGATATTAGAGAAAATCAACCTGATTTTATCTGCCTTAATTTTGCTAATCCGGATATGGTAGGACATACAGGTGTATTTGATGCTGTAGTCAAAGCTGTTGAAACGGTAGATCGGTGTACACAACAAGTTGTAGAGGTTGGTTTATCATATGGATATTCTTTCATTATCTTAGCAGACCATGGCAATTCTGAATTTATGCGCAATGCGGACGGCTCTCCAAATACAGCGCATACGACTAATTTAGTGCCATGTATATTGATTGATGAAGATTATAAGCATATCAAAGATGGCAAATTAGGTGATATTGCTCCAACAATACTTAAAATCATGGGGTTGACTATCCCTAAAGAAATGACCGGAGATGTTTTGGTATACTAGCAAACTATCCCGCATGATAAGAATTACAAAAGCAGTAAGCATACTATGCATTACTGCTTTTACTTCATCCTGTACTTCTGCTTCTAATAATGCACATAATTCAAATGACCTAGAGATTGATATACCTTCTTTTTTTCAAAATGAGATTGCATTGTTGAATTCAAAGAGACCTACAGTTACAAAGACTGTAAAAAAAGACAGTATATCAGAAACCAAACAGCTAACTGTCTCCGATTGGCAAAAAGAACTCGCCAATTTCACTTCTATTGATATTAACAAAGCTGCCTATCGCGGTAGCTATCACAAAGACAGTATTGGCAATACGGTAACTTACAGTTTCAAGGATTCTGCTCTAGATCTATCATCTTTAAAAATTGTATATGATAATGGTATTCCTTCTATTTTTACAATTAAAAAAGTCACAAAAAATCTTCTCTATGACACAGAGGAAAATTTAGAATACATCAAAGGAAAGAGTTATAGCGTTGACAAAACGCAAGTTGTTAAAGCCCTAGGAAGTCATCACTATCAGATAAAAGGCAGAATCGAAGAACAAATCGGTAAACCTTTTTAAATAGGATTTTCACGAAGCAAAAAAGGCATCCTCATTTCAGCTGAGGATGCCTTTTTTGCATTATGAAACATTTTACTTATGTCGAGCAGCAGCCTTCTTCTGCGCTCTCAGATTAAGATACTCCACAAGAACAGAGAAAGCCATTGCAAAATAGATGTATCCTTTAGGGATATGTTGATCAAACGCTTCTGCCGTCAGTGAAACACCAATCAAAAGTAAGAAAGCTAAAGCTAGCATTTTTACGGATGGATGATCATTCACAAACCGGCTTATTGATTCCGCTGATACCAGCATAATTCCTATTGCTACAATAACTGAAGCGATCATCACACCAATCTGATCGACCATCCCCACAGCGGTGATTACCGAATCCAGGGAGAATACTAAATCGAGGATAAGTATCTGCATAATTATAGATGCAAAAGAAACTACTTTTTTACCCGCGGTTGACGTTTCGGCATGGCCCTCTACTTTATGGTGAATCTCAGTTGTACTTTTATAGATCAAGAACAAACCACCTATAAAAAGGATTAAATCACGTCCAGATAACACAAGATAACGTGCATATTTCTCATTAGTTATATTAAACCATTCAGCAAAGTTGATAAGAGGAGCAGTCAACCCCATCACCCATTTGATAGAAAAAAGCAGTAATACACGCATTACCAAAGCAAGTAAAAGACCTATTTGCCTTGCTTTTTTCTGTTGTTCCAACGGCAGCTTAGCACTTTGAATCGAAATAAAAACGATATTGTCTATCCCTAGGACAATTTCCAATACCGTCAATGTCAAAAACGAAATCCAAATTTGGGGATCAGTAATCCATTCCATATATAAAGTATAATTTTAAGACGTAAAAATATAAAATAGAACGAATAATCCTAATACCTGACCAAAGAAATTATATGATCACTAAAGCGTGACAGTCGCCCCTCTCCTTTCAGAAAATCTAAACTTATTATAAAAGAGAACCCGACAACTTCGCCACCTAGCCTTTCAATCAATTTGGCCGTTGCCACTACAGTACCACCAGTAGCCAATAGGTCATCGTGTATCAACACTTTCGCTCCGCTTTCGAAAGCATCCTCATGGGCCTCGATGGTGGCTTGCCCGTACTCCAGTTTGTAAGACTCTGACACGGTTTTATAAGGTAGTCGTCCCTGCTTCCGTATGGGAACAAAAGGAATCCCCAACCTATTGGCGAGCATTAGTCCAAAGAGAAACCCTCTGCTTTCTACACCAGCAATTACGTCAATATCCAATCCATTCAACCTTTTCACAAACTCTTCAACAATCTCAGAGCAGAGCTTTGCGTCTTTTAAAATTGGAGTTATATCCTTAAACAAAACACCTGGACTCGGAAAATCCGGTATATCCCGAACAATAGCTTTTAACTTTGATTCTATCATATTAATTTTAAAACTCTAAGTAAGGCTCAATTTTACGGAAAAAATCCTGATTCAATAGTCGAATAGATTCCAAACTTTTCAAGTCTTCATAAAAGCCATGCTGCTCTCTATAATTTATAATCCACTGGGCCTGTTTCCACGATATGTAAGGATGCTTTGCCAATTCATTTAGGGACGTCTTATTAATTTTTATTTTCTTGACTGGTTCTTCAGGAAGATAGAGCTTATCTTTGATCAATGCGAAAGTTTCTGAAGGCAGGCCATAGACTTCAGCGATTTGATTGACATCGTGAAAACCACCTAATGCTTCCCTATACTTGATAATCCTTTTCGCCAAAACCGGACCTATCCCCTTCAATAACACCCACGCCGTACTATCGGCATTCCCGATATCAACCAAGACTTCTTTTCTTTCTTTGGTCGGATACACAACATTATCCTTTTTCTTAAAGTCTGTCCCTTGTTCGTAACTAGTATGTCCAATATCCGCTATTGAGTTAATCTTGATATAAGGTAATAATCGTTTATAATCTTCTTCCGAAATAGCGTAGATCCGAGATAAATCTTCTTTCTTCCGGAAACGCCCACCTTTTGACTCAAAATTTTTAATCACTTGCGCCTGCTTAACCGACAAGCCTAAGTTCGTCCACCGCTCTATAGATAGCCCATTGGGATCGAATTCATCCAAATCTACCTCCTTTGACTGCAAAAACCGGGGCCTACTGCCCGTCAATCTATTAAAATACACACTGTCACTTTTCAAATCATTGAATAGAATCACTTCATGTTCCAACGATTCATCCTTTCGTATAGCGTCATACAAATATGGTATAGATAACAAAAACAAAACTATGAGGCTGAGCGTAATAAACCCTCTTTGTTCGGCCAAAGACAGTTCAAAATAACTAAAAAGTCTTTTCATAAGATTATCATAAATAGATCTCTTTTTATATTTTAGACCCGCAGGTTAACAATGTTTACTTAAATTTGGGAAATTAATACGGAATTTTGAAATGTATTTCATCAATGCGCCTTTTTTTCTTCGTTGGATGTACCCTGACGTGACTTGGAACAGGTCACGAATGGATAAAAAGATATATCTTACCTTTGACGACGGCCCTATTCCAGAAATTACACCTTGGATTTTGGATACTTTAAAGCAACACAAAATCCAGGCAACATTTTTCTGTGTCGGAGAAAACATAATCAAGTATCCAGAGATCTTTCAGAGACTTCTCCATGAAGGTCATCGTTTAGGCAACCATACTTTTAGCCACCTAAAAGGCTGGGATACTTCAGATGCCGTATATATGGAGAATATCAGATTATGCCAGCAACATACATTGTCCAATCTTTTTAGGCCACCTTATGCTCGGGCCAAAAGATCTCAGATCAAATTATTACGTAAAGATTTTGAATTGATCTATTGGGATGTTCTATCGGGAGATTTTGACACCAACCTTAGTCCAGAAGCATGCTACCATAACGTTCTAAAACACACAAAGAATGGATCCATCGTCGTCTTTCACGACAACTTAAAAGCTATTCCGCGTGTTCAATATGCTCTCCCCAAAATGATCCAACATTTCTCCCAGTTAGGTTATACTTTCGATATTCTTTAATCGGTGATTGATACTATTCTAACACCGTAATCTTTCGCACTACAGACACTGAAAAATCCCAATGCCCCGTTCGAAATATTCGACGTTGGATTTGCCGGAGCTGCACTACCGGGGTTCAACATCTGGATTTGATTCCAATATGTATAGACCTCTTTCGTTACACACTGTCTACGTACGATAACAGAATCTCCCAAAGCTAATGAGTTATCTTTATCTGTCACACCGTGAGACACGTAAAGACCATCATTAAACTTATCACTAAAAGTACTTGCAAATTTAAAAGAAGATCCGTTTACAGAAATATTATATTTATAGTAATTGGCTATATTTTTTTGATCTTCAAATTTTAGCACCACTGAATAGTAAGTCTCATCAAAAATAATCTCCTCCTTTATGGCCAATGAGTCTATCGGCACAAAAGGCATCATCTTGGTTGAAGATAGAAATACTTGTCCTTTGACATTCACTGTCAAATCATATCTTAACTCCTCCTTGGGTTTAAAGTTTTTACGTCGATAGGCACCATTCCCTTGGTCTTCAAAAACAAATTCTCTTCCCTCGCTATCTTTCACGACTACTGTCGCACCGGTAACAGGCTGGTTAGCCACAGGCGAATCAAAAGCCACAGTTTGGGTCAACCAAATCACTTGATCAGAGCTCAGGTTATTCAAGTCTGCTTCAATCACAATCTTCGGGTTTGCTTTATTCAAATCTATATCGACCAAGTCCTCACATGATACAAGCGTAAGGATCAAGACAATTAATATATTAAATCTAAATAGTCTCATCTTTAAAATTTAAAGTTCCAGGTAACCGATGGAATAGCTCCAAACAAAGCTATGCGGTAAGCCTCGGTAATGTTTGCATTATTTTCATTCTCTCTAAAATCAATGATATAGGCATTCTTTCGGTTATAAACATTGTAGAGACCAAATGACCAACTTGAGCGAAAACGTTTGTGTAGTGGTTTAGGCTCATATGTAGCCGAAATATCTAATCGATGATAGTCAGGCATACGGTAGCCATTCCGTTCAGTATAATAAAACATCGTATTACCGTTTACGCTATATTTGCCACTTGGAAAGGTGATGGCATTTCCCGTGTAATACACGAAATTAGCCCCCAAACTCCATTTTTTAGTTAATTCATACATGGCAACAACTGAAACGTCATGCGTTCTATCCTGACGCGCATTAAACCAATTTCCATCATTGATTTGGTCAAATTGTCTTTCACTTTTTCCTAGCGTATAGCCTATCCAGCCATTGAAACGACCTTTCGTCTTCCGTAATAACCATTCCACTCCATAAGACCTTCCCTTCCCAAACAACAATTCTCCTTCCAAGAATTTATTAGCCTGCAAGTCGGCACCGTTTCTAAAGTCTATCTGATTGCCCATGAATTTGTAGTAGGATTCTACGGACAGTTCAAAACTATTATCCGCAAAATTTCTAAAATAACCTAAGGCTACTTGGTCAGCATACTGCGGTTTAATATTCACACTGCTCAATACAAACTGGTCTGTAGGTAGCGAAGATGTGGTATTTGTAAGTTGATGCAGATTTTGCGTGACGCGGTTAAATGATGCTTTGATACTATTTCGGGCGTTCAAAATCAAGGACATGGACAGTCGAGGCTCAATATTAAAATGATGCTTTATTACAGTGCTGCCATACACCTGGCTATCACTGGCCTGACCATCTTCATCAAATGTATAGAATGTCCCAGGTCCTTTTACCAAGAAATCGGTTAGTCTGACGCCATAAATCACGGACAACCAATTTAAAGGCTTCCATTCATGAGAACCATAAGCAGCTAGTTCTATGCCATTTCTTTTTTCAATATCAAGCGAGTTCACAGACGAGCTATTAGTCGCATTTAGACTTGCTGGTGATATTTTCTGGCGTAATACATTTACCCCAAAACGAAATGTATTAAGATTATTCCGGTAATACGAAAAGTCCTGTTTAAGATTAACATTCTCTATTTTCGAAGCGATTTCAAAGTCACTATCATCATTCGACACGTTTACATTATAAGTAAAATCACTATAGATTAAGGTAGTATTACTGAATAGCTTTTCGTTAAAAACATGATTCCACCTTGCGGTAGCAGTAGCATTTCCCCAGTCAAAACTAAACAAATCACCATATCCCATATCATCTTTTCCAAAATATCCCGATAGATACAGCGTGTTTTTATCATCAAACCTATAATTCATTTTCGCATTCAGGTCATAAAAGTATAGCTTACTCTTATTTACCGTCTCATCATTTGATAACTTCAGAAACAAATCGGCATAGGTACGTCTACCAGAGATCATAAATGAACTTTTATCTTTGACGATTGGTCCCTCTAGTTTCAAGCGCGAAGCAATCAATCCCAAACCTCCCTCAGCAGCGAATTTTTTATTATTACCATCGAGCATACGTATGTCCAACACCGAAGAAGCTCTTCCTCCATACTGAGCAGGTATCCCTCCTTTATACAAGGCGATGTCTTTAATAGCATCTGAATTAAATGTAGAGAAAAACCCCATTAGATGCGATGCATTATATACAGTAGCTTCGTCCAAGAGAATTAAATTCTGGTCACCACCACCACCCCTCACGTAAAAGTTAGAGGAGCCCTCTCCTCCTTTAGCTACACCTGGAAGCATCTGTATTGTCTTTAAGATATCTCGTTCCCCAAATAACACCGGAACATTTTTCACTTCTTCCATCGTGAAATTCAGTGCCCCCATTTGGGCATTGGTTACATTATCGTTTCTCTTCCTACCAGAAATAACGACTTCTTCCAATACATTCTCTACAGGATCGAGTTCAAAAGATAACCGTTTGCCTTCCGAGACACTAACTTTAACAACTATTGGTTTATAACCTACAAAGGAGACAATTATCTCAGCCTGCCTTTCTGCTACATCTATAGAAAAATAGCCATAACTATTGGTCGATGCGGTTAGGTTCTGATTTTTCACCTGCACAACAGCACCGATCAAAAGCTCCCCCGAAGAAGCGTCCTTCACGTACCCACTTATCGTTTTTTTCTCTTGTGCGATAGCGGTAACAAATGTAAATACGCTTAAAAATACAAAGACAAGTATACGCATATAATGAATTAGGGATAGGTAGATTAATTTCTGAAAAACTGATCAAAAAAAGCCATTTGCAGTTGCACCGATTGCGCCCAATAATCCCAGTTATGCTTACCGGGCATGGATACAAAAGTGTGAGGTATGTTCAGGTATGTCATCCTCTCGTGCAACTTTTTATTAACCGTATAAAAAAAATCTTCTGTGCCACAGTCGATAAAAAACTTCAAGCTATTGGGTTTTATTAAATGTAGCATTTCCATAACCACATGACTGTCCCATATTTCCTTATTTTCAGCATAAGTGCCTAATCTTTGGATTATTTCCCAGTTGTTCGGAAAAGGCCTAAAGTCAACCCCTCCTGCCGTACTACCAATAGCACCATAGACGTTTTGATGTCTTATTCCTAAATACATAGCACCATGTCCTCCCATACTTAATCCGGAAATCCCCCTTCCTTCTCTAGTCGTACACACCACATATTCTTTTTCGATATAAGCGACAAGTTCTTTCGAAACAAACGTTTCATACTGATTATTCTTGTCATTTTTCACATCCCAGTACCAGCTACCGTAACCACCATCTGGGCACACAACAGCATAATTGTACCTATCTACCAGTGTCTTAATATAAGGCACTTTATTTACCCAATTAGAATAGTTTCCGGAGTAACCATGCAATAAATATAAAGTAGGAACCGGCTTACTTTGGTTTTCCGGAAAAATTACAACCGTTTTAATCTTCTTTCCCATACTTTCGGAAAAAACTTCAACAGTATCGACCTGAGCGGCCTTTAACTGAAGGCCCAAAAAGAATAATGTCGTAAGTAAAAAATAACGCATAGTATCAATAATCATATTTATAAAGATAAGCATCTAGACCAAAAGGTCGTTCAGAAATTGTATAAAAGAAACGATCATCCCGATCAAAACAAATAGCTTCCCCTTGAGGTTCTATTTTGTAAGGTATGTTTTTAAAGTCTCCTTTCAAGGTAGAAATTATGTCTTGTCCCTTTTTACGTTCCCACAGGAATACTGAATTCAAATTTTTAATAAGGATGAATTTACCATCTTGCCGTATATCAGCTGCCGTTACAAAAGTAAAAGGCAATTGCATCTGAGGTTCTAATTCGTACACGCTCTCCTCTTGAAAGGCAGAGAGTGATAAGCTAAATACGGTAGACTTAAAGTCTCTCTTTGAGACGATATATATCCTGTTATCTATCGGATCTACAAATAATGCCTCAGCATCCCGTCTTTTATCCTTATATCTAAATTTGATTTCCCGGATTTCATCTGCTTCAATGCGGTAGTTATCACGACCTGGTTCTAGGATAGGCTCTTTGAATAAAAACAGAGACAATGTATCCCTGTCCCGTAGATTGTTGCCCATATCAGCTAATAGCAGATAGGATATACCACCTATGCTCAGGGCGGCAATATCCTCCGCATCTACCAATGTGACTCCCCCTAGTTCGAGAGTAGCTATCAGCCCAGCTTCATTACCGATTGCGTAAATAGCAGACCGATCACCACTATCATTGTGTACCCAGAATACTTTACTACCATAGGCTGAAGCCGTAATCCCAGACACTTCGGTGAGCGCAGAACTACGCAAATTACCAATTATTACAGGATCCTGAGCTACAGTAATACTTGCACTAAATACAAGCAAAAAAGCTGTCAACCAGACATATGTTATCCACATTATTACATTTATTCTTTATCAAATACCAGAGCTCCACTTACATTCCAAAAACTCATACTATCTCCCTCTTTCGGCCCCTGTGGTATTTGCACACGAAGTTTGTGTTTACCTGCTTTGAGATCCCCGAAATCAATAAAGATAGGATAGGTAATGGTACCGGGGCACCAATTAGATCTACTTAGATCAGAAGAAGACAATCCATTTTCAAAATTTCCTGACACAGGATTATACAGTCTATAGCTCCCACAATCAACACGCCACGGAGTAAACTGAAACATCGACTGTCCGTCCAAGTACACCCTGTTTGTTTTAGGGACAAACTCATCTCCATTACCCCATCCACCATGGCCAGTCGTTATATAACGTAATTTTGCATTCTTAACATCCTTATCCAGAACAAACTCAAATTCAAGACCCTTTTCTTGACCAAATAATGTAGGATACCCTTGCCCTCCCATCTCCATTACGTTCGTCGTATTGAATAAAGCGAGCATATCTACACTTTTAGCATAGTTTGAGCCTCCCGGGTGTATTGTCAACTCCAAACTCACTTTATGTCCTCCCTTATCGTAGTTTCCTATATAAGTGCCAATATAAACATTCTTCCCGGCCATTACCTTCAAAAACTCAGAAATATCCTGTCTATATACTACACTGTCCTGCCAGGTTTTATCCTTAAGTGACAATCGTCCATTAAAATGCGAGACACCAAAAGGCGTAAAGAAACGCATCAGTTCAAAAATCGGCGAATATCCTGCAGTACGTACCATTCCCAGATAAGATTGTCCATCCCCATTTTCGTAAGCAGGCAATGTCTTCATACCCTTTCTCATACCGTCCAGAAAGCTCAGGTTTTGATCTTCTGCAATCATAAATACCGATCCCGTTCTATCATAAGCATCTCCGTTAGATTTCTCGACCAACTCGATAAAAGCCTGGCTATTTTCTGATACCTCCGGTATGCGGATTCGCTTCATTATCACTGTACCTTCTGCAAATCTCATTATGGAATCCGATTTGATTCCCGGTTGAAAGCATATTTGTTCGTTTTTGAAGATAGGAACTTGTATAAATCGACTTTTCCATAAAATATCCTTATAGGTCAATCCATCTAACAACAAATTTTTATCTGGAAATTTCAACAGGCTAGGTAAAGATTTTACCAGCTCCACATGCGTCGCAACAAGACCCGAATTGCCGTTACGCCGATACTCCATTACCAAGCCCAGATCAAGTCCCATATCATTCGGGGATGCGTTTATTCCAAGATCTTTATTATACCAAAGTTCTATCGCATTCGAGTTCACCGAAGTTGTTGCTTTGCGCACCTCCCGATCCAGAACTTTCTTCCTATCGTCAGCAATAGTATAACTATAGCGTACAAACGCCTGTTCATCCAGTGTCGCGATCTTCTTATCCGAAGATAATGCTGATTGCTTAATCATTGTCTTTTCCCCGAAATCTACGTAAGACTCCTCATAAGGATATCTAACGTTTCCGCCTATCACACTCTGTTTCGTTATTATGGTCTTATTTTTGGAAGCGTATACAATTACCGGGTCTTGCTTCGTTATAGCGCCATCCCTAAAATAGTGATAGGTTATCTTATATACATCCTGTCCCATACCTATCATCACATACAACTGACATAGGATTATCCAGACTATTTTCTTCATAATTATTCTATTTACAATACTTCAATTACAGTTCCGTTTTCAATTGGGTGCGAGGTACATATCAAACATTTTCCATTAGTAACCTCTTTATCCGTTAATACTTCATTATAATCCATCCGTACTGCGCCTTCTTGTACTTGAGATATACAAGTACTACACATACCGGATTTGCAGGAATAGGGCAACTTTATCTTATGTTCCAACCCTACATCCAACACACTTTTATTGTAAGGAATCGTCAATAAGTATTGCCGACCATCAAATTTCAGCGTGATGTCGTAAGAAGTTTTGTCTACCGGTTCTTCTTCCTTCTCATCTTCATCCTCCTCCTCTTCCGGAAAATGAAAAGTTTCCCTTCTTATATCTTCATCCGGAAAGCCCATCCCCAAGAGCGTAAAACGGCACAAATCCATATAGAACAAAGGTCCGCAGGTATAAAATATACTTTTCGTTCCTTCTTCCAAGTTGTCTTTGACTAATTCAATAAGATACTCCCGATTCAATCTGGCTTTCAAAAGATTCTTCGTATTAGACCAGATAAATTCTATTTTCAGTCGTTCGGGATACATTTCTTTCCAATGAAGCAACTCTTTATAAAACAACGTATTTTCCTTGCTACTATTGCTATAAACGAGGATCACTTTACTGTTGTCCTCTCGGGTTAGTGCGGTCTTAAGAATAGAAAACAGTGGAGTGATACCTACTCCTGCTCCAAAGAGAAAAACAGTTCTACGAACCTCCTTAACGGGTTCATATATAAATAATCCTTGGGGATCCATCACTTCAATAACATCGCCGACAGAAGTACTATGATGCAATAGTCTAGAAATCTCTCCGTTGTCTACGCGCTTTACAGTTACCTCATAGGGTTCTTCCACATCTGGCGAGCTACTAAACGAATACGATCTCCTTACTTCGCGTTCAGCAAACTCGAAGCATAGTGTTAAAAATTGTCCAGCTTTATAGGTGGGAAAATTTCCCGACAAATCCTCAAAACGAATAGAAATATTATGATTTGGGTGCTTTATTATATCCGAGATTCTAAACTTATACATAGAGCTAAAGATAGAAAACTTAAACCGTTTAAAGCAAAAAAATCCCAACCGCATTGGTTGGGATTAAATATATTAAATACGGTAAATTACAATTTACGTTTTACTTCTACTTGCTCGTAGGCTTCCACGATGTCACCTACCTGTATATCGTTGTATTTATCAATTTGAAGACCACATTCATAACCATGAGTAACCTCTTTTACGTCATCTTTGAAACGTTTCAATGAAGCTAGTCTACCGGTATGAACTACGACACCATCGCGGATTATGCGGATATCGTTGTTTCTAGTGATTTTACCTGTAGTGACCATACATCCAGCAATTGTACCCACTTTCGTGATTTTGAATGTCTCACGGATTTCAACCTCTGCAACAATCTTCTCTTCAAACTTAGGTTCCAACATACCTTCCATCGCCGATTTAAGCTCTTCGATAGCATCGTAGATGATAGAATATAAACGGATATCAATTTGTTCAGCCTCAGCTAGCTTACGTGCATTTTGAGTAGGTCTTACTTGGAAACCGATGATCACAGCATCCGATGCAGATGCTAACAACACGTCAGACTCCGAGATAGCGCCCACCGATTTGTGAATGATATTAACCTGAATCTCATCCGTAGATAACTTCAATAAAGAGTCGGATAAAGCTTCGATAGATCCATCCACATCCCCTTTAACAATGATGTTAAGTTCTTTAAAGTTACCAATTGCCAAACGACGACCTATCTCATCGAGTGTAATGTGTTTCGTAGCACGCATACCTTGTTCACGTTGCAATTGCAAACGTTTATTCGCAACTATACGAGCTTCCGATTCGCTCTCCATCACGTACAGTTTATCTCCCGCGGTAGGTGCACCCGACATACCAAGAATCTGAACCGGTACCGAAGGACCTGCCTCTTTCACACGCTCACCGCGTTCATTAGTCAACGCCTTCACTTTACCAGAGTGCGAACCTGCTAAAATAGCATCTCCAACACGTAGAGTTCCACCTTGTACCATCACCGTAGTTACAATACCACGTCCTTTATCCAAAGCAGCTTCGATTACCGAACCTACAGCACGTTTTGTAGGATCAGCCTTAAGCTCAAGCATCTCAGCCTCCAACAATACTTTCTCTAATAGCAACTCCACATTTTCACCTGTTTTTGCTGAAATTTCTTGCGCTTGGAATTTTCCGCCCCAGTCTTCTACAAGAATATTCATCGCAGACAACTGTTCACGGATTCTGTCTGCATTAGCGCCTGGTTTGTCCACTTTCGTGAAAGCGAATACAATAGGTGCGCCAGCAGCCTGAGCATGATTAATTGCTTCTTTTGTTTGCGGCATCACGGCGTCGTCCGCAGCGATTACGATAATAACGATATCCGTTACCTTCGCACCACGGGCACGCATCGCTGTAAATGCTTCGTGACCAGGAGTATCCAAGAAAGTTATCTTCCGACCTCCGTCAAGCGTTACTGCGTATGCACCTATGTGCTGCGTAATACCACCTGCTTCACCTTTAGTTACATTTGCTTTACGGACATAATCCAATAAAGATGTTTTACCGTGATCGACGTGTCCCATTACAGTAACAATCGGAGCACGAGGTATCAAGTTATCTTCGTTGTCAGCTTCTTCTAGTTCTGTAGTTTCCTCATCTTCCGGTTTTATAAATTCGATTTTGTAATCAAATTCATCCGCTACAATAGCTAAGGTTTCAGCGTCAAGACGTTGGTTGATCGAGACAAACATTCCCAAGCTCATACATGTACCGATAACTTTCGTAACAGGAACATCCATTAAGTTCGCTAACTCATTTGCTGTTACAAATTCTGTAACACGCAATACTTTGGACATCATTTCTTGTTCCAATGCAGCCTCTTCTGCCGATAAAGCTACATCATCACGCTTCTGTCTACGCAATTTGGCACGTTGAGCAAACTTACCGGACTTACCAGCACCACTCAAACGAGCTAAAGTTGCTTTAATCTGATCTTGGATTTCCTTTTCTGACAACTCTCCTTTAGGAGCGGCATCTTGTCTCGGACCTCTATTTCTAGGATCAAACTTACCTCTTCCTGCAGGTGCATTTCCACCTGGACGGTTATTATTGTTACCTCTAGGGCCTCCTCCGTGTTGGAAGCCTCCTGGTCTATTTTGACCTTGGCCTTGACCTTGGCCTCCTCCTTGTTGGAAACCGCCTGGTCTATGCTGTCCTTGAGTTCCCCCTTGTTGTCCTCCCTGTGCATTCGGAGAAATAGGTGTACCAGGTTTATTTGTACGTTTACGTTTGCGCTTATTATCTTGATTTGCGTTAGATGATGAAGCGACAGGCTTATCTTTAGGCTTGAAAGTTGGCAATTCAATTTTACCAATTACTTTTGGCCCTTCCAGTTTTTCGGAGCGCGCACGAATCACTTCGTTCTGTTCCTCTACTGGTTTAGATTCTACAACAGGTTTATTCTCCACCTTAATTTCTTCCTTTTTAACTTCAACTTTTTGTTCAGGTTTTTCTACCACAGGTTTTACCTCTTCTACAGGTTTGACTACAGCTGGCTTCTCAATAGGAGCAGCTTCTACCTTTACTTCAGGTTTTACTGGCTCTGCCGCTTTAGGTTCTTCTTTAACAGGCTTTGATGTTTCTACAGGTTTAGGCGTTTCTACAGTTTTAGGTTCTTCCTTTATAGGCGCTACAACTGGTTCTGCCTTCACCTCAATCCTAGGCTCTGCTTTAACCTCTGGTTTTTCAACCGCTTCTTCTTTCTTTTTAAACTTACCCTTATTCAGGCTATCAAGATCTATCTTACCAATAACCTTAAGGTGTCCTCCTGCAGCAGGCTCCTCTTCTTTTTCTTGTTTAGCAGGAGCTTCCTTTTCTACAGGAGCAGATGTTGATACATTCTTAATCAAAAGACCATCTGTATCATCATTATGTTCATCTCTTTTAGAGGTCGTAGAATCTTGAGGCACGGTTGCATTCCCGCCCAAAGGAGATTCATCACGGCGGATTTTACCAATAACAATTTGCTTAGCTTCATCCTTTGCGATTTTATCACCTTGAAATTCGCGCGAAAGAACACCATACATATCTCCAGTTAATTTTGTTGTAGGCTTTGCTTCTACGTCAAAACCTTTTTTACTTAAAAATTCCACTGCAGTACCTATACCAATATTAAGTTCCTTTGCTGCTTTGAGTAAGTTTATGCTTTTACCTTCTGTCATCTATTTATTAACCTCTAAAAATCTATTACTACAAAAATATGTTTTTTTTACTCGCAATTAACAAATATTTACATTTAATATGCAATATCCGTAGGGGCAATCGAAGCTTATTCAAACTCCGACTGCAAAATGCGTACTATCTCTTGAATAGTATCTTCTTCTAAATCTGTACGTCGTGTCAATTCTTCTAATGACAATGACAACACAGACTTCGCACTATCCAGACCAACGCGTTTTAACTCATCGATGATCCAGCTGTCGATTTCATCTGCGAATTCTTCAATATCCACATCCTCCTCTACCTCATCATTCTCTCTATATACATCAATCTCGTATCCGGTCAATTTGCCTGCCAACTTAATATTGTGTCCTCCACGGCCGATAGCTAATGATACCTGATCTGGTTTTAAATAAACAGCAGCCGTCTTCTCGTCCTCATCAATTTTTATTGAGGAGATACGAGCAGGGCTCAGTGCACGCGTGATATATAAAGAATGATTCGTTGTGAAATTAATCACGTCAATATTCTCATTACGCAACTCCCGTACGATACCGTGGATACGGGATCCTTTCATACCCACACATGCTCCTACTGGATCGATACGATCGTCGTAAGACTCAACCGCTACTTTAGCGCGCTCTCCGGGTTCGCGTACAATCTTCTTAATCGTAATTAAACCATCAAAAATCTCAGGAACCTCCAATTCAAACAAACGCTGTAAAAATTCCGGTGCAGTACGAGAAATAATAATCTTAGGATTACTATTCATCATATCCACCTTGTATACTACGGCACGGATACTATCACCCTTTTTAAAGTAATCGGCAGGAATCTGTTCTGTTTTTGGCAAAATCAATTCATTGCCATCCTCATCAAGCACAAGAATCTCCTTTTTCCATATTTGATAAACTTCACCGATCACAAGTTCACCTTCACGATCTTTATATTTTTTAAAGACCTCATCTTTTTCCAATTCCAACACTTTAGAAACCAAAGTCTGGCGTGCAGCCAGAATAGCACGACGGCCAAAACTTTCCAAAGTAATCTGTTCGATATAGTCGTCTCCGACTTCTAAATCAGGATCAAACTGATGTGCTTCAGCTAATTCAATCTCCAAATCATCGTCTTCCGAAAACCCATCTTCCATCACAACACGCGTTCTCCACATTTCCAAATCCCCATTATCCGGATTCACAATAACGTCAACATTTTCGTCTGTACCAAAACGTTTACGAATCATGCTACGGAACACTTCTTCTAATACGGTTATTACCGTCGGACGGTCGATATTTTTGAACTCTTTAAACTCCTGAAAAGAGTCAATTAAATTAATATTGCTGCTCATTTTTAACTAAATGAAATTAACACCTTTGTTTCTTTTATTTGATCCATTGGAAGCATGACTTCTTTTACTTCAGCCTTTTTCCCTTTTTCTTTTGTTGTCTCTGCTATGACTATCTCGGACTCCGACGCCTTTAACAGCTTACCCTCGTGCTTAACTCCATCAACCAGTTTAACACGAACATTCCGCCCTATATTTTTAGCGTATTGCCTAAGTGACATTAGGCCGCCGTCTATTCCAGGAGAGGACACTTCAAGGCGATACGCATTCTCAATAACGTTTTCCTCCTCTAGATGAAAACCAACATGCTTACTTACCCCTACGCAATCTTCAATTGAGATTCCATTATCTCCGTCCAATAGAATTTCCAGAACTCCATTTTTTAACATCTTTATAGAAACGATAAAAAGATCTGCTCGATCCGCAATCTTTTCCTCTACCAATTCTTTAACACGTTGTTCAACCTGCATAAGCTTATTAAAAATTCAATTAAAAAAGGGGGCAAACCATGCCCCCTTCCTTTCAGATATTACAAAAGTAGGTGTTTTTTTTCAAAAAAACAACCCATAAGCATATATTTTTACAGAAGCTATTCATTTCCATTTATACTATTGATTTTGGAAACAAAAAACATCCCTTTCATTACAAACCTTACTAGGAAATCTTTTTTGTATCCACTACAGCATTTATTGTTTTTTGCATCTGTGCCATCATGGATGTCAAGGATTCCATAGTAGGCTCCACATTCGGTTCCGGAAACTCCGTCGAAATATAAGCTTTAGCTTTCCATACTTCAAGAATTTCCTCTGCAGGAACCCAATAGGGTTCATACACTTTATTATCCGAAAGTAGCTTCAGCCCTTTTTCGTCTTTATATTTAAATGCAATACGCTTATAAACGACACCTTCATTATTAGAGACTACGATATAAGTCTGTCCAGGTTTTATATCGTGCCAATTTTCCACATACTCGCCTACCACTATAGTACCGCTTGGCATTGGCAACATCGAATCACCTTTAATCTCAAAAGCCCGATAGGTCCCTTGTCTAAATATCGGCAGAGAAAACCTTGGAAGATCCTTCACGAACTCAGGATCCCCATAACCATTTAAATAACCGGCGCTGGCCTTAGTAGGCACCAATTCTATATTTTCACGATCTTCCCCATCCACAGTAACACTCAGCACCCGTAAGTTAGAGGCATTACTCTTTGGCACGGGCTTCCAATTCTCGTCAATATGATCATTTGCCAATTCGTCCATTGATAGATCATAATAAGAAGCTATTTTTTTTAGCAAACTATATTTAGGCTCAGCACGATCTTCTTCGTACGCTCCTACCGATGCACGCTTAATATCCATTAAATCAGCAAATTGTTGCTGTGTTAGTTTAGCCCTTTTTCTTAAGAACTTCAGGTTTGATGCTATGTTTGACATAAATTATTTTAAAATATATTTTTCAAAAACTAATTTTATTAGTAACATTGTGCCAATAAAATTAGTAAAAAATAAAACTACAACCAAATAATTTAGTATATCACATGAAAAAACACCTAATTTACATCGCTACAGACCCTAACAGAGTATCTGTTGAAGCTGGATATACACAAGATTTAATGACACAATCATCCGATCTGCAATTCCACTCTATCCACAGCTCAGGTAGGTCACCTAAATTTAATCGTATTGTACACGTAGAAGAATTTTCGTCTTTTGATATCGCACAAAAACGTCTGATAGAACTGACCCGCTTTACACGCATGCAGAAAGAACGATTAATCAGAAGACACAATCCGAATTGGCTAAATATAACATCGTTAAACGCTGGTATGACCAACCCCGCAACAATACATCTTTCACAGACTCTTGTGTCCGCTTACTAAGCCAATTTGATTCCGTTGTGATATACTAGAATAAGTTGTATAAAAAAGTCCTCAATTCTATTTAAGGACATTATAATATTCATAAAAAAAGTCGTTGTTTAAACCTTAGTCTAAACAACGACCCTTAACAACCTCAACATATATCGCATATGTTTTAGGTATAGACTACCATCCCGGCGTAAAGTTTAATCCAAAAGCACCAAATTTTGAACGGGTCTTTTGAAATGGGATAGCGTAATACGGCTCCAATATCATTGCGCCAAAAAGATTGACACGCAATGATACCCCTGCGCTAAATATTGGCACTCTGACATTTTCACTGTATTCCATCACCTGCTGATTGGTTTCTGGATCTATAATAGGTTTTCCCTGTCCATCAACTGCAGGTACCTTATCTGCATCCGTTTTGTCCCATTTAATCTGATCGCCGCCGCGCCATGCCAGACCTCCATCAATAAAAAAGTTCAGATCCGAAAATAAAAAACCAGACTTAACTACAGCAAGCTTCTCAGGCCCCGTAAATGGAATACGTACCTCAAGGTTCGCTATAGCCATACGTGTTCCGATCAGATCCGAAAAATTCACTTTACCCTGTGCGTCAAAATTTCCCGTTTCGTAACCTCTTATCAGGTACGGATACCCGATGTACAACGGGTTTAGAGCTTTCTCATCTTTTCCGGTACGCATATACGAATATACACGCCCTGCTATCGTCACAGGTTTAAGCCTGTGGTATTTTCTCAAGTCTACATTCAGCGCGGTAAAACTATAATCTCCAAAATATTGCTCTACACCGAATCGGTATCTGTACCCCTGCAGTGGCGCTGCTATACCAAATACCGCATTGTCACCAACAAAACCGGCATTCACCTGCTGCAGCGTAAAAGGCTTCATACTTCTAATTCCTAGCACCTCTTCTGCCTCCTCATTCGATATCTTTTGCCGATCACCATATCCCCAATAATAGCTTTGACGCCATTTATCCACGCGATAACTATAGCGCGATATTGCCGCACCGGCTTCGACACGATGATGACGGTTAAATGGAAAAGCTACAAATCCTTCCGCCTGCGTTTGAAAAGTACGAATCAGATAAGTATTCAACGACAACTCCGGCCCGTTACCAAAATCCTCTGTCTCATACATATTATATCCCGACATATACGGAATATGAGACAGCGCTCCTCCCCAGTTGATACGACTACGTTGGTTAATGTAAGCCAGTTGTCCACCGAAATCGTAAATCTCTCCATTAATATTCAAGGCAGCAAAAATCTGATTATAACCTAAGATATCCGAAAACATACCCTGCACACCACTCGAGATCCCCGCACCATATCGCGAACCTACAGACATCCCAATACCACTATTGGCTAGGTAGTCCAATTTAAATTTTGGCGTGTAGGCGATATTATTAATCTGTTCATCACCGATACGACCGAATACATTAAAATTACGCAGGTTAGTATTGACCACGTTAACTCCTCTGCTCATCAATGGAGGCAACATTGCCGCTGTAAAGTCACTTTTACTTCCGTCTACGACCACCGCTTCAAATTCAGAACTTTTCGCTTTATAGACATTATATTTATTTTTTTTAAAATAAGAGTACACTATTTCGTCGTTATTGGAAATGCTCATCGCTGGAGAATACTCTGTAATGCCTGATATTCCTGTGAAATAGTCCGTCAAGCGTTCTACCGTACCTGAAGCAATCAAATACCGGTACATATTACGGTAGCCGTCTCCATTCGACAAGAAATAGATTTCCTGTCCATTGGAGGAAAAGTGTGGATTTAAGTTATTCGCTCCAGGAAAGACATTAATATTCCGAATCTCTCCCGTAGACACTGTCAATACCGCTAAGTTCATCGGAATATCCACCTCTCTGTTGTCACTTTGCAACGCCAATCTATCTGTACTAAACACAATATACTTGCCATCTTTCGAATAGCTTGGTTGAAAATCCGAATACACATCATTCGTCAACTGTGTCACTTTGTTCGTTTTCAAGTTGTAGGTATACAGATCCGAATGTCCATTGCTCAATCCAGAAAAAGCCAGTGTTTCACCATCCGGAGCCCAGGTTATATTCGCAAACTCCACAATATCCCCCATCGATTGCACAGATAGAGTCTTGCCTGTCTCCACGTCCACTGTCATCAACTTGCTTTTTCCCTCACTAAACACAGAAAATGCAAATTTCTTACTATCTGGAGAAAATGAACCCGCAGACTCTAAAAAACTAAACTCGTCAATATCTTTATTCGTCAATTTACTTCCTAACTTACGGATCATCTTTCCTGTATAGGCGTCTGCGAGATACAGATCAATACTGAACATATCCTTTTCCGACAGATAAGCCACATATTTACCATCGGGAGATATCGTAGGAGACACATTCATACTTCCTCCATTCGAGGGGTTAATTAACGATACACCAATTGGTCGTGATGCTGTATCCTTTCCCAATCCACGATACATACTTTCCATACTATTCTTCCATAGTGTAGAGACAGTCTGCGAATCATAGCCAAATACCCTTCGCATAGCGTAATCATATCCATATTTCGCCGTCTCTATAAATAATGGCATAATCACGGTATCACCATATGTAGAGCCGATATAAGACCAGAACGCCTGTCCGTATCGATAAGGAAAGTAGTTATAGGACTGCTCCGTCATCTGCTTTAGTGAAGGGATATCATTATTTACATACGCATCCCGCATCCACATCGATGTAAAAGCATCCTTCTTGCCGATCGAAAAATACTCGGCCATCCCTTCCACCATCCAAAGAGGGATGTTTCCCAGATTTTCCAGACGAGTAGAATCACCTCCCTCCATGATCACCCTGTACTGGAATGCGTGTACCAGCTCGTGCCCCAATACATGTCGCGTCTGTTGGTTGATCTGCATAATAGGCATCACTACCCGTTGTTTGAAGGCCTCGGTCACACCACCGGTCCCCACACTGATCTCTCCTGATATTGCAGTAGTCTGTTGAAACTCGGGATGGTTATTATAGACGATTATGGGATTTTTTCGGGAGAATGTATCTTGAAAGACCTGTTGATGTAGCTCATACCACACCTCAGACTCTTTGGCAAGCCAACGGACCAAACTATCATTTTTTGAATAATAGTAAAGGTTAAAATGAGGTGTGTCATACACCCTAAAATCCAACTTCTTATAGCGCATTTTATTCTGCCCAAAGTATTGCGCTTGTGCAGCCTCGCCCAATACTATCAAAAATAAAAAAGCTAAAGCTATTTTAGTCACCCACTGGATCATTCCGTTAGTCATAATTGTCGTAATTTATAATTCAATAAATCTATCAATAATTAGCGTAAAAAACTCATAATCATAGCACCGTTTCATCAATTAGTTCACGTTGCCCTGTCCTGCTCCAGTTGGCCCCAACTCCTCTAGTTCTGGTAGTACCAACTCCTCTAAATTTTCAGTATCTGTTGTTGTATCCGTACTGTCACTAGGTTGCTCCACCCGAATACGCGGGCTTGGACACCTATATTCTTTTTTTATCTCTACTGTAGATTCAGGAAACTTTCCAAATGTTACCCCCAGTTCAGGATGTTTATACAATTCTTCCATGAACAGTGCATAAATAGGCAGTGCCGTTTTGGATCCTTCGCCTGTAGCAGAATTCTTAAAGTGTATACTTTGTTCGTCGCAGCCGACCCACACCCCCGCTACAAGATCCTTTGTCACCCCCATGTACCATCCATCTACATAATCCGAAGATGTACCTGTTTTTCCCCCAATTTCATTACCGTCTCTAAACAAGTCCCACTCCCATAACGCCTGTGAAGTGCCTCGAGGTTCCTCTACAGTACCTCTTAGCATATAAGTCATCAACCAAGCGTTTTCTGGATCGATCACTTTCTTCTGCTCAGATTTAAAGGTAGCGATTGTATTACCGTCCATGTCTACAATCTTAGACACCAATACAGGGTCAGTCTTCTTTCCTCCATTCATAAAGGTACCATAAGCACGAACCATCTCAAACACCGATACATCGTTCGATCCCAATCCCACAGAAGGTACAGACTCCAACTTACTTTCTATACCACACTGATGTGCTACATCGACTACTTTATCCCAACCAACAGCCTCAGTCACCTGAGCTGTTATTGTATTAAGCGATCTCGCCATCGCCCAACGGAGTGACATTTCCTGATAAGACACGCTCCAATCTGCATTTTTCGGTTCCCATACTTCATTCTCCCCCTTCTTATTGATGAATTCTATCTTCACAGGTTTATCCGTAAATTTATCGCAGGGAGTCATTCCAGACTCCAGAGCCGCCATATAGGCGAAAGGCTTAAAAGTAGATCCAGCCTGACGCTTTGCTTGATTGACGTGATCAAATTTATAATAATTGTGATTGATACCACCTACCCACACTTTAATTTCACCGTTATACGGATCCATGGCCATCATACCTGTATTCAGCATCATGAGATAGTGTTTTAATGAATCCATTGTGGAATAGTTTACTTTTTCCATTCCTTTCCAGGTAAAAACCTCCATCTCCCGCTTTTCCTTCATCGCTACAAACACACTGTCCTCATTGTTCTTGTACTTTTGCATTAACCCTGCATAGGAAGGTAGTTTACGCGCATGATTTTCCAAAAATTCAGGAATCACATTACCTTCTTTATCCCGCCAAGGCTCTTCACTGCCCCAGGTATTCTTTAGGCGGCGTTGCAATTCCTCCATTCGATCAGCGACTACCTTTTCTGCAATTTTCTGCATCCTCGAGTCGATCGTTGTGTAGATCTTTAACCCAGCCTTGTTAATATCAATTTCGTTGTCCTGACTCCATTTATCCAGCCATCTAGCTACTGCCGAACGGATATAAGAGTCATTACCATCAATAGAATCTTTATAATTCAAATTTAAGTTCAACGAATCTTTTGAAAAATCAGTCACCTGAGCCTGCGTTAGATAACCCGACTTTTCCATTTGAACCAACACCACATTACGGCGTTGCATAGCATTTTTCGGATTACGTATTGGATTATAAATTGTCGTCCCTTTGAGCATACCCACCAAGAGAGCACTTTCTTTGATATCCAGTTTACTAGGTTGCTTATTAAAATAGCGCAATGAGGCGGATTTGATACCGTAAGCATTATTGCTAAAAGACACCGTATTCAAGTACATCGTAATGATCTCGTTCTTACTATACTTATTTTCCAGCTTGTACGCGGTCATCCATTCTTTGAACTTAGTCACCAGAATATTTATGCCTGGTATCTTGTTGAGATAGCCTTGGGCATGCGCATATCGTGTTTTGAAAAGATTCTTAGCCAATTGTTGCGTGATGGTACTGGCTCCTCTTGGATCGCCTTTCAAGGTAGATACAGCTCCAGAAACCAATCCCAAGAAGTCAACGCCATTATGTTTATAAAAACGGATATCCTCCGTCGCGATCAGCGCATCGAGTACATGTTTAGAAATACTATCAAAAGGAACCGGATCACGATCTTCTTCAAAATAACGTCCAATAAGGACTGAATCCGCTGTATACAGCTCAGATGCGACGTTCAAAGTTGGCATCACAATATCCTTTTTTGTAGGCGAATAGCCAAATAGACCTAAAAAATTAAGTTGTACGGCACAGGTAAACAATATGATACTATAAATGACAATAAGTATATATCGTAAAAATCTATTTTTAACACGTCTAAACATGCGGTAAATATGAATAAAATGTTTTGAAATCTGATATTTTACAAAACAAAAATAAACTACGCACAATAAAATTAACGAATTTTAACAAACTCTAATAATCTACTGAAACACGATATTTTAACTACCGTATTTTCTATTAAAATATGTTCATCCGTTTTAATTAAAATGAGATCCAATATCTAATATCGGTTTAAATCATTATTTTTACCCATGTAATTAACTTAGATATGCTAAAACAGACATTACAGCAAAAATTATTACAAAAACTTTCTCCGCAACAGATTCAGTTTATAAAACTGTTGCAGGTACCTACAGCATCTCTAGATACACGAATCAAAGAAGAGCTGGAAGAAAACCCTGCATTAGAGGATGGCAGTTTGGCCAATATGAATGACCCTGTAGAAGAATACCCGGACAAAGACCCCGAAGAATATGAAAACGGTGAAGATTCTTTCGACGAAGAATTCAGTGTAGAAGACTATATACAAGAAGACGATTACAAAGACTACGGCAGTAACTATTCTAGCGATGATGAGGACGAGCAAAAGGAAATCCCGATTGCTATTCAAGATTCCTTTTTTGAAAAGTTACAGAGCCAGCTCGATTTACTAGCTTTAAGTGATAAGCAATATCTAATTGGAAATCAAATAATAGGAAGTCTTGATGACGATGGATACTTAAGACGGCAGATACTTTCGCTTATCGACGATCTTGCATTTTCACAGAATGTAATCACAGAAGAGGCAGAAGTCGAAGAGATGCTTCATGTCATCCAGTCCTTTGAGCCTGCGGGCATCGGCGCACGTGACTTACAGGAATGTCTTTTGATCCAACTCAAGAAAAAAGACCAGAATAACCCTACCGTTCGACAGGCAATACGTGTCGTCCAAAACTATCTTGAGGAGTTTACAAAAAAGCATTATGATAAAATCGAAAAGCAACTTGACGTCAACTCTGAGCAGCTGAAGGATATTGTTAATGAGATATTAAAATTAAACCCCAAACCTGGAGATTCTGCTGCAGTAGCCGGCAAGCAGTTGCAGATCATCCCCGATTTTCACATCAGTAATGATGATGGCGTCTTACATCTCACACTCAATGGCCGAAATGCCCCCGAGCTACGTGTATCCCGTTCGTATCAAGATATGTTCGAACACTATGAAAAAGCAGAGAAAGGCGACAAAAAAATGAAAGAGGCCGTACAGTTTGTCAAACAAAAATTGGATTCGGCCAAATGGTTTATTGATGCCATCAAACAACGCCAGCAGACCCTGCTTAAGACAATGAATGCAATTATGGAGTTTCAGTATGATTATTTCCTGACCGGGGATGACCGTATGCTCAAACCCATGATCCTAAAAGATATCGCCGAAGAGATCGAAATGGATATATCCACCGTCTCCCGTGTCGCCAATTCCAAATATGTACAGACAGAGTTTGGGACATTTTTATTAAAATCATTCTTTTCTGAGGCTATTCAAACAGATTCTGGTGAAGAAGTATCGAATAAAGAAGTAAAAAAAATACTCGAAGAATGTATCGCCAACGAAGATAAGCGTAAACCGCTAGCAGACGAGAAACTTACCGATATTTTAAAAGAAAAAGGTTACACCATCGCTAGAAGAACAGTAGCCAAATACCGTGAGGCACTTAATATTCCGGTTGCCCGATTACGTAAGGAACTCTAGTCCTTTGGCGAATCCTATTTAACTTTCCTTCTGTTTTGACCTGCAGAAGGAAAGTATCCGTAAAAAAACTTCCCTCACAAAAAAACACTATCTTGTACAATGTCTAACGATAACCCCATAATCCATGGAAAATCCTATAGTTAAGCAAAAAAACAAGCTAAAGAGAGCTGCCAAGCTTATCAGTATATTGGGAAAATATGGCTTTGAAGACCTTAAATCAAAGATCAGTAACACAGCTAGCAATTCCAATAATCCGACAGAAACCTCCAATCACCAGCCCCTCTTTTATGAGCGGATACGCAAGGTGATTGAAGAACTCGGCCCCACCTATGTCAAGTTTGGCCAAGCCCTATCTACACGTGAAGACTTATTACCTGCCGAACTCATTCTCGAATTAAAGAAGCTTCAAGACAATGTAGCCCCCGAAAACATCAATATCCATGAATGGTTAGAAAGCGAATTACCAATAGACATAACGGAAACATTCCTTCATATCGAAAAAGAGCCTTTTGCCTCAGCCTCCATTGCCCAGGTCTATAAAGCTACGTTGGCCAACGGCGACACCGTAATCCTTAAAGTAAAAAGAACCGCAATACGCGAAATGGTCACGGCCGATCTGCTCCTAATCAAAGATATAATCAACGTATTAATGAGCTATTATCCACTCATACGAGAGATCAATCTACCCCAGGTTTTCGAAGCATTCGAAAAGAATATTATGGAAGAGCTTTCTTTTCTCAACGAGCTCAAAAATATCCAGCAGTTTGCACGTAATTTTTCTGAGGAGCGTCGAATCAAACGCATGCAGGTATACGCAAACCTCTCGTCCGACAATCTGCTCTGCATTTCCTGGATTGACGGCGTACGTATTACAGATATTGAGGCACTGCGGTTGCAACAGCTAGACACCGAGCACATTGTAGACACAGGACTTGATCTTTATCTTACTCAAGTGTTAGAGCATGGTTTCTTTCATGCAGACCCCCATCCGGGCAATCTCTTGGTCACACCCTCCGGTCAGATTGCCTTTATCGACCTGGGCGCTATGGCCAAGCTACTCCCCAAAGACAAAGAATATCTCGAAAACTTTATTCTCTACTTTGTAAACAAAGATATCGACAACCTGATACGATCCATCAAAAAGATGTCAATACGTATCAATATCACAAACGAAAAGATCCTTGTGCGTGATCTCCAGCAATTGTTTACAATGATTGATTCACAGACCCTAAAAGAACTCGATATCAAAGACATATTTTCCAGATTCTCCAATATTCTCAATAAAAATGACATCCTCATGCCAGATTATATTTATCTTTTGGTTCGTGGCATCGTACTTATCGAGGGAATAGGAAGATCCCTTCTACCCGATTTAAACATTATAGACAAAGTAAAACCCTATGTTGCTAAAATTATGGCCAAACGACTATCCCCTCCATATGTCATCGAGAATATACTGCAATCCCTACAGCAACTGCAAGGTACACTGACAACAGCCCCCCAATCCATGACAGATTTACTCCATAAAGTCGAACAGGGCGAACTAAAAATACGGTTGGACAGCAAAGATCTCGAAACATTTCAGCGACAACAACGCAAAGATCACAGTGTCAACAGACATCTATATCTTGCCTGTGCTACATTCCTTGGTGCCTGCTTGCTGGCAGATACCCAACAGCCCGCACTTTTGGGTTTACCATGGATCACATGGACATTGTTTATCCTAAGTTTCACTTTGTTGATCATTGGTTGGATTCGAAAAGCAAAAACAGCGTAAATCACGTATTATCTCTTAAGTTAGCTCTTTTATTTTTTTGGTATCTTTACTTTATCTTGTTATCTTGCTCTTTTTAGCAAAGCTTACCAATTCTAACTAAATATGAAAAACAATATATTATTTATTATAGGTTTAGCTATATCCACCTATTCCTGTAATTCTTCAGCACCTATAGGTGGTAAAGCAACGTATGCAGGTGGTCTCACCCTACGAGACTCTGTTTTTATGGTCGCAGAATCCGATCTAGACAAAGATAGTCTCAAATATTATTATTTCGGGATCGCTGCAGCCCCCTCTCGTCTATTTAACCGTTTACGCGAACACAATATTTTGTTGATAAATAATATTGACATCCCCAACCAACACTATGCAGTATATAATCAATTTGCAGATTCCATTATCCTATCACGTACCGGAAAAACCTTTCAAGAACTATTTGACGAGAAGTAGTGGACCGCTTCCAAAACGTATATCCGCAATGGATTGATTAACCTCTTCCAGCATGGCAATTCCCCGCATTACATACGTTCGCTGTCGATTTCGATGAAAAAGTTGGTATAGTAAAAATCAATTGAAAACGGAACTGCCAAGCTAGCGTCCTCATCTAGACTTCTCACACCTTCATTGCCATAAACTACACTGTTATAGACTTTGATGCGTGTACCTGATTTATTATACATCCCCGCTGTTACCGAATTAGGATTTCCGACAATAGTATTCCCTACGATACTACTATTGATCCAAGTCATCGTGCCAGATTCTGTATTTTTATTATAAACACCGCCTCCATAAGCCGAAGAATGAGAAGAACAGACCCTATTTCCGACAATTTGGTTATTAATCCATGCTATAGCGCCACTATTACTATTAAATATTCCGCCACCATAAGCTAATGAACTCGAAGTAGCATGATTATCTTTTACGACCGTATTGGTCCATGTCATGACACCTTCATTCGCATTATAGATAGCTCCACCATAAGTCAATGATGTTGATGTGGCGGCATTATCACTGAAATAATTATTCGTCCATATCATTGTCCCCTTACCATAGTTCCAGTTATAAACAGCTCCTCCAAAAGCAGCCGAAGCGACCGATGATGACAAAACAGTATTGTTATGGATGTTGTTGTTGTGCCAAGTCATTACACCTTCACCACTATATTCCGTATAAACACCACCTCCGTAAGCATATGCAGAAGTAGAAGAAGCCATATTATCACAGATTTCCAGATTTTTAAACGTTGGAGATCCAGCCGTCACCATATTATATATCCCTCCACCATAAGCCCTGCAAAAACGATGCCCAGCCACCCGAATTGATGATCCTTGGTTGTCGCTTCCACCTCCCACTATAGAAAATCCATCCAGCCTACACTTTTCGCCCATATCCCCGGCCAATAACACCACATGAAAAGCTTTATCCGTTCTATCTGTCATTTTTAGCCCCTTTCCTTTGCCGACAATACTATCATCTCCCTTATAGTCTCCACTCAGAATAGTTGCACTACCACCCCTAAGTTTTAACAGGCGGTCAGACATCCCTGGATTACCCGACATCGGAAAACCACCATACAATTGCACATTCTTGACCAGCAAAAAACTACGATCTCTCGGCTCCTTAATGGGGGTACTAAAGTGCTTACCATCTTCAGGGCTGTACATCGGCCGATAAGTTCCCTCAGCTACCCATATCTGCAATGGTTCGGCCTCCGACCATAGGCCTTTATCTTTATTTTCATAAGCCCATCTCAATGCATCAGCGAGTTCAACTATGGCATTTTCCCAATTCTTACCCGAGCCATTTCCATCGCGCGCGGCTTTATTTACATACAAGATGCGCCCATATGGTGATATATGTTTTCTATCTAAACAACTTTTCACTTCATAAGCTCCTCTATTTGGGACTCTTTTGAGCCTACGAAGAGCACCGCTACTATTTTCATCTATTTCCAAGATATTCCTCCTTCCTGCGTCACATATTTTCCAGATTACAATTCACGCTATTATTCAGTTCCGAATCAGTTTTCTTTCACATAGTCCCAGTTTCAAAGGTGAGTTTATGCAAATTTTCAAGTCCTATCTGAGATACTCAGGCTTAAAAAACAAAACTAAAATAGCAATTTATTACCGATTAAAGAAACCCTATATTTCCTTGTCGCTAATTTTTTTTCAACACCACATCCTTCTTGTTTTACAATAAAGAAGTCAAAAAAATCTGATTATCAACCATATGAAACTAAGCCGGAAAGAAAAAACATACCTTTTTCAGTTGTTTTTACTTTAGCACCTCTAGAGTTTCTTTTGTCAAGGGCAGCTCCATACGTATTCTTTGTAATCGACATCGGAAAAAAAGGCTATCACAGCTATAATAGGTTTTTTTTGACGTCAAGGTGTTGGTTCTCGAAAAGGCATTATAAACAATTAAGAAACCTTATATATCAAGTATATCGGTGAGACTTTTACATCCAAAGAAGGTCTATATACCGATAATCTCCTAATCGCCGACATGAATTTGGAAACCTTGATTCCCCAAAAGAAACACACCGGAGTACTTCTTAGGATAAAAAAAACGTACCTTTGTATTCATTTTGCGCAGGCCAAACGATTCGATTATTACATTTACACGCAATATTTGCAGACGAAAGTTATGTTTACAAATTCAAAATTCATCTTCTTATTAGCACAAATATTATTTCTTACCGTCACATCATATTGCCAACAGATTGACCCCCTTCAGTTGCATGAAGAGATTTCAGCCTTAAATGATAACAATCAAAACGAAAAGTCTATCCTTATTTTAGAAAAAATCATAAGTGATCCCCGTTCTACCGTTTATGACCGTTATTATGCATACTTAGAAAAATCACTAACCTACAAACAGCTGTATAATTACTCTGGTGCCTTAAAGAATCTAGAGCTGGCCGCTCAGGAAATTAAAAATACAGACAAAGAAGATCAGCTAAACATCCGGGTCATTATTGAGCGCATACTCATTCATTTTGACCTTAAGAATGAAAAGGAGTACCTAGAACTGCTAAAACAAGTAAAGCCCGAAAATCTTCAATATGTCAAAAAAGAGACCCGCGCATTCTATCAGTGTATCCTTGGCCACCTCGAACTTCACAAAGGCAACTATAAAGAGGCTGATCAACACTTCGATGACTGTATCCAGCTTTTGGAGAAAGAATCCCCCAAACACCTTCCTATTATCTATAAAGTCAAAGTAGAGCTTTATAACAATATGGGCCTTAAAAAGGAGGCTTTAGCGGCATTTGAAAAGGGACTTGAATATGCAAACATGTATGATATCGACATTTATAAAATCATGATGTACGAGACCATCATCTATTATTATACGTCCAATAAAGAGTATGAAAAAGCCTATCTGGCGCAAAAAACCGTTAGCGAGGCCCGTCGTCAATACGATGCTGCCAATAGAAGTGGTAAACTTAACCTACTTGAAAAAGAGCTATTACAACAACGCAATGAGATAGAAATCGTAAACCGGAAAAATCTTATGTGGCTATTTTCCTGTATTATTATTCTTCTATGTACTCTTATTTTTGTGCTGTTCAAACTCTATCAATCAAACAAGCACCGTCGAATCCTGATGGAAAAAGAAATGGATCAGATGCGCATTAGACTAGAACAATATATCAACCGTACTTCGGAAGAAGTAAAAGACGATATAAGCAAAAAACTAAAGAACACTAAATTAAAGGCCAGACAAATTGAAGTAATTGAACTCGTTAGACAAGGCAAGACCAATAAAGAAATTGGGACAGAGTTATTTATATCCGAAAATACGGTTAAGTATCATCTAAAAGCTATTTACGAAATATTGGACATCGACAATCGTTCAGCTTTGCTTAAGGATAAAACTAGGTTCACCGACTTAGGAGATTGATCGTAGTGATTTTTTCCGTAATACTGGTGCAAGTGAAATGCAAGAGATTGACCGCGTACACCGCGACTATCCCGATCTCCAGGATGACGAGTTCGTTCGCTCGTTTTTAAATGGAGAATCGGCCAAGTAATAGAAAGACCTGCAGGTGTGCAGGTCTTTCTACTTAAAGCAATATCCCCGTTAATGCAAAGCCGACCAGTATGGTCACGACGATGGCCACTATACCAGGCAGCATAAAGCTATGATTTACGACAAACTTTCCGATTTTGGTTGTTCCCGTTCGATCAAAATCTATGGCTGCCAGCAGAGTCGGATAGCCCGGGAGTAGAAAGTCACCATTTACAGCTGGAAACATGGCCAGTAGGTGCGGATTAGTGATTCCTAGCGCTACGCCCATAGGCATGATTGTACGTGTGGTGGCTGCTTGGCTGAATGTCAACGCACCCATCAGAAATAATGCTATCGCAAATGTCCAAGGCTGCGCTGTGACGATACCCTTAAAAGTATGTTCGATCGCCGCCTCATTGGCCAACATAAACGTAGCACTCATCCACACCACCCCGAGTATCGATACGACAGCTGTCGCCATCGATGTAAATAGGCTCATCTTCGCTACCTCGGCAGTCGAAGTCTTGGTGACCAACATGATCATCGCCGACGCCGATAGCGTGATGATCATGATCAGTGTGGTAAGGTTGATATTACCGTTTGCATTTACGCTAAAACTAGGATTACCGCCCACATGAGGTACCAACCCCGGAAAAGCACCAAAAATCACAATCAGAAGAATAGCGAAGGCAAAGATAGCTACCGCTGTCTTTGCTCCCGGCTTCGGTTCATAATGCACCTTCTTTCCTTCATCAACTTCCATCGGATCCATTGAGCGCGCAAACTCAGGATCTTTCATTTTTTCCAAAAATACGGGATCCCTATCCAGTTCTACCCCTTTCTTCCATACCGCTAATATACTGGCCAATATTCCACAGATCGCGGCCGGTATACAGATCATCATGATATGAATAGATGCAGATGAATACGCCAGTATAGAAGCCAAAGATGCGCTGGCCGCACTCATAGGGCTTCCGGTGATCGCTAAATGCGATGCTATTACCGATACAGAAAGTGGCCTCTCGGGTCTCACACGCTGTTTGGCAGCCACCTCCGAAATAATAGGCAGCAGCGAATACACGATATGGGCGGTGCCTGCAAATAGACATAAAAAATAAGTCGTAAACGGCGCAATAAACGTTATTCGGCTTGGATTTTTACGGATGATACGTTCGGCGATACTAACCAGATAATCCAGTCCACCTGCAGCCTGCAAAGTAGCGGCCGTAGTCACTATAGCCAGAATAATCAATAGTACCGCGATCGGAGGCTCAGCAGGAGTCATACCAAATACAAACACAAAAATCAATAGACCGACCATCCCCATCACCCCCAGACCTATTCCTTTCATCCGGGATCCGATCAATATCATCCCCAGTAAGATTGCTAACTGCACAAATATCATCGGGCAATAAATTTGGGATGGATCAGGTTTTCAATCGAATAGATCTCTTCCCACTTCGCCTGACTTATTAATTTCCGTTCGATCACGACTATTTCGTATATAGACTTGCCCGAGCTAAGAGCCTCCTTAGCGATAGACGAACACTCCTCATACCCCAATATCGGGTTCAGTTGCGTCACGATACCGATACTTTGCATTACCATATTTTTGCTATGCTCCACATTAGCAGTGATCCCCACTACACACTTATCTTTTAGTGTGCGGCATGCCTTGGTCAGGTACTGTAAAGAGGTGAATAGTGCCATCCCCATGACAGGCTCCATAACATTAAGCTGCAGTTGTCCGGCCTCCGCAGCCATAGTCACTGTCAGATCAGCACCGATTACGTAATAACAGGTCTGATTCATTAATTCAGGGATGACCGGATTCACTTTGCCCGGCATGATCGACGATCCCGGCTGCATAGCAGGCAGATTAATTTCATTAAGACCGCACCTTGGCCCACTGCTCAGCAACCGCAGATCATTACATATCTTACTTAGTTTTATAGCATTCCGCTTTAACGTACCACTCAGCTGTACCAGAGCTCCTGTATCATAAGTCGCTTCGATAAGATCTGCCGCGAGCGTCACCGGCACCTGACTGATCTCTGCCAGGTAGTTGATACATAGTTGTGCGTACCCTTCAGGGGCATTCACTCCTGTACCGATCGCCGTAGCCCCCATATTCACCTCCGTGATCAAAAGAGAAGCCTCCCGTATACGCAACACGTCCTCACCCAAAGTCGTCGCAAAGGCGTTAAATTCCTGTCCCAGTGTCATCGGTACGGCATCCTGCAATTGGGTACGCCCCATCTTCAAGACCCCTTCAAATTCCTTTCCTTTCGAATAGAATGCCATCTGAAGCTCTTCCAGCGCCTGCGAAAATGAAGCTATCTTAAGATAGACCGCAATTCGAAAAGCGGAGGGATAGGCGTCATTCGTACTTTGGGATAGATTGACATCGTTATTGGGGTGGAGGTATTGGTACTCTCCCTTTTTATGGCCTAAGTATTCGAGCCCTAGGTTGGCGATCACCTCATTTGCATTCATATTCGTAGAGGTGCCGGCACCCCCCTGAATAAGATCGCTCACAAACTGATCGGCAAATTCACCCGCAATCAGACGGTCACAGGCATAAGCAATTGCTTCAGCTTTCTTCAGATCCAGGATACCCAAATCTCTATTGGCCAAGGCTGCGGCCTTCTTGACATAACCAAAGGCTTTAATAAAAAGCGGTTCACTACCGATCGGTATTCCTGTAATATCAAAATTCTCTTTGGCGCGCATCGTCTGCACCCCATAGTAGCAGTCGTTGCTAATTTCCTTTTCCCCCAAGAAATCATGTTCAATTCTGAAAGTTGTCATCGTGTTCTGTTTGTTTATATGGTTTGTATTTGGTGTATATAAGTGATCGGTATCAAACCTACATAAATTAGCCTTTACGCGCAATATAATTATGTGGTATTTTAAAAGCGATTTTTGCAGTTTTCCTCCATTACCAGTTTACCCCGACCTTCCTGGGAACTTTCAATGTTCTGGGTAAAAAAAATTAGAACAGATTGAACCTTTTACTGTTATTTATATCTAAAGAATCGTAACACGCAATTATCTTACTTTAAATAGGCCTTATCATGGAGAAAAGTAAAAACCTGCACCTACTATGGCGTAGTGGCTTTGGCCCAGCTCTTTCAGATATTCAGAAATTAGACAAACTGACTACTAGACAATTATGGCAAAACATAAAAAGCAATAGTTTGACAGTCCTACCCGATATCAGCCCCTCCAGTTCCTTCGTCCAGGATAATTACGACAAGAGTGCAGGCGCAGATCTTAGCAAAGCAGAAAAAGAGGCGTGGAACAGAAAGATAAGGCAACAAAGCGCCAAGGATATCAAAGAATTTAATCAGCAATGGATACGTTCAATGGTAAACAGCACCAATCAACTTGGCGAAAAAGTAAGCTTCTTCTGGCATCATCACTTTGCTATACGCCACCCGAATAGTTTTCTACAACAGGACGCCGTCAATAGTATCAGGCGCCACGCTTTAGGCAATTTCCGTGATCTTTTAAGCGAAGTAAGCAAATCAGGCGCCATGGTACTCTCGCTCAATAACCAACAGAATCGAAAAAGCTCACCCAATGAAAATTTTGCACGCGAGATCATGGAACTTTTTACCATGGGGATCGGCCACTACACCGAGCAAGACATCAAGGAAGCGGCCCGAGCGTTTACAGGTTGGGGAGTTGGCAAAGATGGAAGATTTGCATTCCATCGCAGATTGCATGATGACGGTATTAAGCAGATACTTGGTAAGACAGGCCGCTTCAATGGCGATGATGTAATCGACATC
This sequence comes from Sphingobacterium sp. xlx-130, assembly GCF_011007405.1. Lineage (NCBI taxonomy): Bacteria > Pseudomonadati > Bacteroidota > Sphingobacteriia > Sphingobacteriales > Sphingobacteriaceae > Sphingobacterium > Sphingobacterium sp. xlx-130. The sequence goes on along the minus strand of NZ_WFKN01000006.1, from coordinate 4,233 downwards.
ATCCTAGACCATCCCCAGACTCCGGTTTTTATTGTCACAAAGGTATACCGCTATTTTGTCAGTGAGACGGTAGACCAGCATAGAGTCCAAGTGTTGGCTGCAGCATTTCGCAAAGACTATAATATCCGGCAGTTATTGGATAGTATCTTTGATAGCGAGTGGTTTTATGCATCGCAATATACAGGCAACCGGGTAAAATCCCCGATCGAGTTATTGGTCGGTATGCAGCGATTATCCCCTGTTGCCGCCATAGAAGAACAATTACAGTATCGGACCCAAAAGCAGTTGGGTCAGGTTTTATTTAATCCGCCCAGTATTGCTGGCTGGCCATCCGGCAAAAACTGGTTGGACAGCAGCACGCTAATGGTACGGTTGCAGCTACCACAGATTATCGCAGGGGCAGTAACAGCCAATTTAAGAACCAAAAGTGACGACGATACCAATATGGGTCTATCCAATCCAGATGATATCGTACGTCTTCAGCAGCGTGGCAGGATTGTCTCCAACCCCGCGTGGAATCTCTGGTTGTCCCAGCAAAATGAATCCACCATTACCACATCCATCAGTGCGGCAGCAATCCCGCAGGAGACCCGATCGTTGTTACAGCGCAAAAGTGGCGGTGATAAAAATGAATATGCACAGGCCCTGATGAATCTACCCGAATATCAACTCTGTTAAACCTCAAGCATCATGTTAATCAAAAGAAGAACGTTTTTACAAACGACAGCACTTGCCTCAGCAAGCTTATTTCTCCCCAAATTTTTGAATGCCATGGCAGGAAACACCCTACCTGATGGCAGGCAAAAAGTATTGATAGTCATACAGCTGACCGGAGGTAATGATGGATTAAACACCCTTATACCCTATACCAATGACCTTTACTATAGCAGTAGGCCAGCGATAGCTATCGGCAAAAATCAGGCTTTACGGATAAACGATGATGCGGGGCTCAATCCCCATCTCCCGATATTGAAGACATTACATGACGAAGGGTGTCTGGCTGTGCTCAACAATGTTGGCTATCCCGAGCCCAACCGTTCGCACTTCAGGAGTATGGATATCTGGCATACAGCCAGCAACCCCGACGAATACCTGTCAACAGGTTGGCTAGGTCGCTATCTGGACCATCAATGCAAAGACTGCGACCTGCCTGTTCAGCTTATCGAGACCGACGACATTTTAAGCCTGGCGCTTAAAGGAGAACAGTACCAAGGTATCACCTTTCGAGATCCACGAAAACTATATACAAAATCGCAGGAACAGTTCTACAAAAATGTCGGGCAGGTACACCATCATGAACACGAGATGGCCGACTATCTGTACAAAATATTGGGAGACACGATCAATAGCACCAACTATATCTTAGAAAAATCAAGAACAAACCCCAGTACGGCAGACTATCCCTCGACCGCATTTGGCAATAATCTCAAACATATCGCTTCATTGATCCGAAGTGATATCAATACCAGCGTGTATTACGTTTCATTGGGTAGCTTTGATACCCACGTACGACAAGTCGGTAGACAAACTGAACTTTTCAAAGAACTGAATGCCGGATTAGAAGTGTTTATCAAGGATTTAAAAAAGGAAAATCGCTTCAAAGACACACTCATTATGACCTTCTCCGAGTTCGGTCGTCGCGTCGCCCAAAATGCAAGCGCAGGCACTGACCACGGGACAGCAAACAATATGTTTTTCATCAGCGGCGCACTACGACAAAAAGGAATTATCAATGCGTTGCCCGACCTATCCAACCTGAGCAGTGGTGACCTTCAGTACAGCGTAGACTTTAAAAATGTATATGCGACCATCTTAGATAAATGGTTAAACAGCAGCGCCCCAGATATACTGGGCAGAGACTTCAAAACACTTGATTTCATTTGAGAGAATAAGTTATACGACATCTCTTAATTCACTAGCATAACTTCCCACTTCTTCTGTCGCAAAAACAAGAGCGGAGTGGGTCAGCGGAAGCTTAAGTCAAGACCGTATATAAAGTATTACTTAACTTATACTAAAACATCATATAAAATCAATAATAACACTGATTAATAACGTTGTTTTACTTTAAAGAAATAACAGAATTTAAACTATTGCAAAATTCGCAATGGCAAAAAATGACTATTTCCACTAATTTTATCTAGCCACTCCGCTCTCTTACCCCAACTTTAAAACTCAAATTTGATTCCTCCCTTGCACGACATCTGCTGCTTTAAACATTAAGGCATTGTACATCCTGTGGAGCAGTGAATAGTCCCCTGTTTAAAAATTGATAATTGTTGATTCCCCTCAAAGTGACGACTCCTCTATCCGGCTTTGGTAATAGCATTACCGTTAGTCTTTCGGCATGATATCCTCTCTTCATCGTTACAAATAAAGATCAACGGTTTAAAACCGCTCTCCCAGTTGCTCCAATACCGTAAAAAAGCACAATACTACTTAAAAATGCAATAACGGGCCGAAACATTTCCAAGACCCTCTATTTAACATAACAAAATTTATCAACACGGATATAGAATCCCAATCACTCCGGAGGAGATAATCCGCGTTACGCCAGCACGAGCCGATTACACTTCTTACTTTTCGTGAATAAGCCCTTGTAATTTCTTTTAAAAATCTTTCGTTTTTTTGACTTTCTAAAAATGGATAAACCATCGCCTCTATGTAAACTATTTCGTGATATCAACACTAAACTAGAATCTTATTACTGAAAATATAAAGTAATGATACAATATAGAGCAGGATGGGACTAAAAGGTAAAAGCTACACCAGCAAAGCCTACAAGAACACATTAACGACAAAAGGCTAGAACGTGCCGCCTTTTGCATCTGTATGTACGGTATTTTTGCCGTTCGTGACCGTCGCCCCTTCGATGATCGACCCATCGGCAGCCGAGCGTACCTCACCTTGGAGTACCGACCCCGGCTGCGTCTGAGCGACCGCCCCGCTTGTGGCGGGACTACTAAACACAACACAAAATATTATTAAACAAGCGGATAGCTTATGGCTGATAGCTCCCGGGAGCCACACCCCTCTTTTTTCGTCCCCTCGGCCGTAGTGGAGAGGTCGCTCGCCTACTGGCACCAGCTTTGTCTTTGCAGATACCCCACTTGCCATAGGCCCTCGGCCATACGTTCTTTGTTTAAGCCATTTTAAGCTCCTCTCCCGCATTATTTTACTACCGACGATCATAGACTCCACTTTGCTCCCGAAAGCCCTACAGCGCGCTCGAAAACCCCTTGAAATCAATCGGTCCACATATAGGTCATCTATGGGGTTGATGTCCGTGCGAGTGGGAGGAACGACAACGAAGCAACCGATCTCTCTTCCAGCAGGTCGTTCTGGTATCATCCCTCGTTCAACCTTCGTTCGCGCACCCTCCGCTTCGACAAGGCTTCGAGTGCCCTTCGACTGTTCTTCGACAGCGCTTCGGGACGGGTTCGAGACTGCTTCGACACTCCTTCGGGTGCTGTTCGACCCGGCTTCGACTGGGCTTCGACTCGCTGTCGAACAGGACTCGAACAACGGCCGAACAACAGTCGAACAGCTCTGCACGCAGGTACGGCCCAATCCCGAAGCCCTAGCGATGGATTTAGCGACAGAATCCGAAGCGCTGTACAGTAGCGATGAAGCCTTTTTTAAGTATTTTGCCAGCACTTCATCCTTGCCTGATCTGCATTTTGCAGGTGCCCTGTCCATACCTTGTTCGGAACTGCTTCGCAACCGCTTCGGAACCGCTCTACCTTCTGTCCTATGTTTGTCTACTGTTTCTCTACAGAATACATAGAGAAACAGTAGACAATCTGTAGAGAATCTGTAGAGAATAGGTAGACATTTGCCGAACAAGGGGCGAACAAGGGGCGAACAAGGTGCGAACAAAGTCACTACCTCTCTCCTGTCGGACACCTCGTTGCCGCCTGCAAAAGCATTACCTATCTGCGGCTCTTTCTCTGGGCTTTGTTGGCGCTTGGCCTGTTCTTTGTCTATTGTTTGCCTATCCTTTGCCTCGGAGGCAACGAAATAACGAGCAAAAGCTGATAAATAAGTAAACAAAGTTCCTACTGGGTACCTGCCAGAACCTGGGCAAATACCACTTTTCCCCGATGAACTTCCGATCGTTCTCCGATCGCGCCCCGATGGTGACCGGGGATTCATCGGGGATCCATCGGGGATCGACCGTGTTTTGAAAGAATCAAGGCCGGACAAAGGCAGGCCTTGGGCAGAACGAAGACT